>JAWPMT010000004.1:1200000-1800000 GCA_033344775.1 Cytophagales bacterium
GGGATAAATCATTTTTACTCCAATCTCATGGAGAATCTCGTCATCCATGGAAATCCTGGAACCTGGTGTGCCGTGAAACATGATAAAGGGTATTCCCTCTTCTGGCCCATAAATTGCATAACTGAGCGTCCGCTGATCTCGAAGCGAAAAGGACATACGGGTCCTGTCCACAGCCTTTGCCGAAGTTGACATATTCATTCAAAAAAGTCTTTACTATTTAGGATCTATGCGGCGAATTGCGTCCTCTGTTCTTTGGTCACGATGAAGCACCCATTTCTTTTTCGTTTCAAAAATCAGTCGGTAGATTTCCAGATCTAACTCATGTCGCCTGTCACCGAATGATTCTTTGATCTTATCATCGATCTGTAGTAGCGTAGCTTGTTCCTTGACCACTAAAGCATAGTCGAGGTTCGCTTGATCCGCAAATCGGTAATAGATGGTCTGCATATCACTTGGTGAAATCTCCATGAGTTTCTTAAACGCTCGACTAAAGGTTTCATAGTTTTCATAACCAAGCTTATAGGCCACCTGACGTACTTGTGCATCAGATTGCAGTAACTCGGTACTTTTCAGAATCCTTAAGTATTCATGGTACTGAACAGGAGTAATGCCTGTTTCAGATTTAAAGGTCCTGAACAGTTGAACTTTGGAAAGACAAGCAACATCAGCCAATTCATCTACATTCACAGGCCGATGATGATTGGCCTGCAGATAATCGATGATAACTTTTGTCTTACTCACCTGACAAAGATAAGAGCTGGTTTTGGGGAATAAATGACGAATTATTTCATTTTCAGAGTCAGGTACGGTATTGATCTAATCCCTTCTTTCTGACAATCAAGGCCAATATGACTAATGCCAGCCAGAATTTAACGCTTCAACTCATCCCCGTTTCATAACAATTCAGTGATTGATTCTTGAAGGCATGTACCAGTTGCACTAGATTGATTTCAAATTCTAAACCAACCCTGTGATGAAGGAATCAATCATCCGTCCTGTAAGCTCAGACAACCGCATACAATCATTGGATCTGTTGAGAGGATTTGCGATCCTCGGCATTCTAATCATGAATATTCAAAGCTTTTCCATGCCGGGAGCTGCCTATATGAACCCTTCCAGTTATGGGGATTTCTCCGGATTCAATCGATGGGTTTGGATGGTTAGCCATGTACTGGCTGATCAAAAATTCATGACCATTTTTTCAATTCTTTTTGGTGCCGGGATTGTGCTTGTCACCCAGAATGCCGAATCCAAATATGGTAATTCCGCAGAACTGCATTACAAGCGAAATTTTGGTTTACTGCTCATTGGCCTTCTTCATGCCCATCTTATCTGGTATGGCGATATTTTGGTGACGTATGCGCTTTGTAGTTTTTTGGTCTATCTGTTTAGAAAGAAGAAACCCGGCACACTGATTATCCTTGGATTGATCCTGTTTTCCATACATTCATTGATCTATTGGTTCTTTGGCACTTCCATCCCTAATTGGCCTGCTGAGTCTGTCATTGAAGCGAAGGCTAGTTGGATGCCCTCTCAGGCCGAAATCCAGCTAGAAATCCAGACAGTCAATGGTCCCCTCTCACAACAACTCAGTCACAACTCGGAAAGTGCATTATTTCTAGAAACCATGGTATTCTTATCGTTCATGTTTTGGCGTGCCGGTGGCTTGATGCTGATCGGAATGGGGATTTACAAAATGGGTGTTTTATCTGCCCAGAAAAGCACTTCATTTTATCAAAGAGGAATCCTCCTGGGTTGGATTATTGGGTTTCCTCTCGTGATTTATGGCATGATGAAAAACTTTGAGGTTGGATGGAGTTTTGAGTATTCCATGTTTCTAGGTTCACAGTGGAATTATTGGGGCAGTTTATTTGTAAGTTTAGGATACATCTGCCTTGTGATGTTGATCGCGAAATCTGACAAGTACCACCAACTCAAAAACAGAATTGCAGCGATAGGACAAATGGCACTCACCAATTATATCTCACAATCTATCCTATGCATTTTCATTTTTCACGGGATTGGGCTTAGCCTATTTGGTCAGGTTGAAAGAAGTGGACAGGTTTTGGTCATTCTTTTCGTTTGGGCAACCCAATTTCTGTGGTCGCAACCGTGGCTGGCACGATATCGATTCGGCCCTTTGGAATGGCTCTGGAGATCAGTGACTTACGGAAAAAGTCAGCCAATGAAAAAGATCTAACCTAATGAAGTATATGATCATATTTGGATAGTCTGTCATTTGTAGCATGCTATTGGTCTCATACACAGCTTAAAGACCATTAGAAAGCCTTAAATTAATTTGATGGACACAAAGAAAGTCTTCATTAGCATCCTGACCTTAGGTCTGCTCAATGCCTATTGTACCGCACAGACCCGACTAGTTGGTGGTCCATGCGAGGGTTGTGAAGCCATTCATGAATATGGTGATCGACTTTTAAATTACGTTGATACACTTCCGAAATTCCTTGAGACGGAACCTAAACTAAAGCTTTCAGGAACGGTATATGAAAAAGATGGCCAGACTCCTGCAGCAGATGTGATCCTCTACATTTACCACACCAATCGTGACGGGATCTACGAAAAGATAGGTAACGAAAGCGGTTGGGGGCGGAGACACGGCTATTTAAGAGGCTGGGTAAAAACGGGCAATGATGGCAGATATACTTTCTACACTTTTCGACCCGCTGCCTATCCGAACGGACGTGAAGCGGAACACATTCACATCACGGTGAAAGAGCCTGACATCAACGAATACTACATCGACGATTTCCTGTTTGAAGATGACCCGCTCCTAACCCCACAAAAAAGAAGGTCCAGAAAGAATCGCGGTGGATCGGGCATAGTTGTTATCAGAAAAGATAATGGGATTCCTTCCGTTGAAAGAGACATCATTTTGGGATTGAATATCCCGGATTATCCTTAAATAATTAGAAGCATCAAACAAAAAACCAATAATCTTTCACCGGCTTCTTACCCCAAATCTCTAACTGTTGCCTGATTTCTTTTTTCGCATCTGGTGAGGTCACAGCTATTAGGATTTGAGGATTTTCGATCATAGGTACATCGTCCAGGCCTTGCATGATGATCCCATAAATGTCCTTACCTACTTTTTGTTCATTGTCACATACCCAATGCACCTGTCTTTCGTTTTGTTTCAGGATCAATTTCACCAGGTCCTTGCCATTTCTTCCGGCGCCCCAAACCACCAAAGGCCTGTTCTTATCGCGATCCAACTCATAAAAGAACCGCAATTTCAGATCGTAGTAGCGATTGTCTTTGTATTCGTCCCAGGTACGCGAAATCCTGTCGGATCGATCTCGCCAATGATGCAGGACATGATCAATCCCTTCGACTTTCAAGCCTTGCCGATAGATCCGAAAAGTCAGGTCATAATCCTCAGGATAGACCGGAGACTCAAACCCTCCTACCAGGTCAAAATCTTCGCGATGCATGATCCAACTATGTGAAGGAATGGTACACTCCTGATAGATCTCCTGAAAATGCTGCCTATTCGCGGCCACTTCATTGAGCCACCGCTCATATCTACGGAAGCCATCTCCAACTTCTCCTTCATCCACAAAATGCTCGGTACCTCCGGCAATCACAGTTCCTTTCCCGTGTTTCAACCACTCATTGACAAGTACTTCCAGTTTATCTGCTGGCATTTTATCATCCGAATCCATGCGGTTGATCAGCTCTCCCGCTGCCACACGTATTCCTGTTTGAAGGGCAGGGATCAAACGTTGACCTTTACTAGTGACCACTTTGACACGATCGTCTTTCGCGGCATAAGATTCCAAAATAAAATGGGATTTATCGGTTGAGTGGTCATTGATGGCAATCAGCTCCCAATTGGAATAAGATTGCAATAAAATGCTGTCAATACAAGCAGGAAGATAGGGTGCGGTGTTCTTCACCGCCATGATGATTGAGACTTTGGGGTGATCCATATATTTAAGCGTTCATCAACGCCTCAATGTCATTTACTTCAATTGGAATGTCATGCATCAGGTTTTGTGGGGTACCCTCCGTAATCACCACGTCATCTTCCAATCGAATGCCCAGATTTTCTTCTGGGATATAGATACCCGGCTCCACGGTAAACACCATACCTGTTTTGAAATCCTGATACCTGGAAGGCACATCATGCACATCGAGCCCTAAATGATGCGATGTGCCGTGCATGAAGTAATTCCGATAAATTGGACTATCTTCATTCTGTTTAGCTACTTCTTCTTTAGTGATCAGCCCTAAACCGATAAGCTCTGATTCCATCAATTTGCCCACTGACTTTTGATAGTCTTTCAAATTTCCACCCGGAACAAGCAGTTTGGTAGCTTCATTTTTCACACGAAGTACGGCTTCATAGACTGCTTTCTGACGATCAGTAAAGCGACCATTTGTTGGAAGCACGCGCGTAAGATCAGCGTTGTAATTGCCATATTCGGCACCGATATCCATCAAGACCACCTCACCATCTTGCATGACCTGGTCATTCTCTACATAGTGCAGGACACAACTATTTTCACCGGAAGCAACAATGGGTTGGTATGCAAAACCCCGTGAGCCTCTTCTCAAAAACTCATAGCTCCAGATCGCTTCAATTTCATACTCATGCATCCCAGGTTTCATTTGCCTGGCCACGCTTTCGAAACCTGCTCCGGTAATTTTACAAGCTTCCCGAATGGCATCAATCTCTTCGGTTGTTTTGCAAGTCCTCAGATCATTCACCGCAGGTGCTAAACGTCTCAACGGATGCAGCGGATAGTTTTGCTTTAATACCTGAATGAGTTTGTCATTGCGTGTCTGAACCGGACTATCGCTACGGTCCTGCTCATTGCGATATACATAAATCTCTTCTACATGTGGCAGTACAGTCCCCAGCGTAGACTCAAACGTATCTGACCACTTCACTTTTGAGATCCCAGAAAGTTCGCCACCTTCTTTCTGGGTAAATTTCTGACCTTCCCAAACCTTGATGTGCTCATTGGTTTTCTTTAGGAACAAAACTTCTCGCAAATCCTCATCCGGAAATTGCGGTGCCAATAGCAAGGTTGTTTCTTCCTGATCAATCCCCGTCAGATAAAACAAATCATTGTTTTGGCGAAAAGGCATGACCCCATCCGCATTGGTAGGCATGATGTCATTGGAGGTGATCAACACTGCACAGTTTTTAGGAAGGCGTTCGAGTAATCTTGCCCGGTTGCGCTGATAGAAAGAAGCCGAAAGTGGTTTGTATCTCATGAATGATTATTGATCTTCAAAAGTAATGGGGTTTATGTCAAACTGACTTCCATGATTAAACCTTGTTAAAAGTGTAACCCAATCTTGACCTTGCGTGTATAACTTGTTTCGGAATATGCGTGTGAGACTGATCTTCTTTCTAAGCTTGTGCCTGGGGGGCTATTTGGGTTATGGACAATCCTACTATTGGGTTGATCGTGATATATGGTTGAACAAATCACCTCGGTATTGCTCCGAATGGTTAAAGGCCTGTTCATATGAGCTTACAAAAGCTGAAGTTTCTAACCTGGGATTGAGTCGAAAAGAACAGGTACTTCAGTTTGAACCACTGGCAATCGCACCCAAGAAAAAAAACTTAAGCTTTGCTCTTGAGCAAATTGAAGGGCAGCTGTTGATCGATCGTGGCATTACTGGGAAAGGCGTAAAGATCGGCGTGATCGACGGAGGGTTCCTTAATGCTCCGGATTCACCACCGCTACATCACTTGTTTGAAAATGACCACATTGCCAGTTACAAAGATTACATCACACCGGACCTACCCGACTATGCAGGCAGTGGCAATCTGGATGATCAACATGGCACTGGTGTGCTTAAAATGATTGGCGGGATTGATCCTGCTTCCAAAATCCAGTTTGGTCTGGCTACCGAAGCGACTTACTATCTCGCCAGAACGGATCATGGCGCTTATGAAAAGCGCCTGGAAGAAGACCTGTTGATCCAGGCACTGGAAGAGATGGAAAAAGCCGGCGTACGACTGGTCAATATTTCATTAGGATATGCCAAGGGTTACAAAAACCCCTCTGAAAATTACACCCCTGAAGACATGGATGGCTCTTCGATGATTGCCAAAGCAGTAGACCATGCCTTCTTTGAGAAAAACATGCTTGTGGTGGTAGCCGCAGGTAATGAAGGTAATGACAAAAAATGGCGATTACTATCCACCCCCGGCGATTCTAAAGGCGCATTGACCGTTGGGGCAACGAAACTCAAAGTCTGGGACCGCATGGAATACAGTAGCATTGGTCCCGATTTCCTGAATTACACCAAACCAGACATATCCTGCTATTCCAGCTATGGTACCTCCTATGCCACACCAGTGATCACGGGGTTAGCTGCCTGTGTCATGGAATTATATCCGGATCTCACGGCCCGGGAAGTCAAAGCAGCTATTGTGGCATCTGGAAATCTCTATCCTTATGGAAACAATCATCTCGGTCAGGGAGTCCCGCAGGTCAGTCGATTATTGAAAGTCCTGGCTGGTGAAGAGGTGGTTCAACCAGAAATGGTTAGCGCGAATAAGAATACATATGAACTCGCTGCAAATAAAGGTGACCTGATGGCGGTCTATCATAAACAAGATACCAGCCGGGTCGTGCTACGTGAAATTTCAAGAATCAAGGGTGAGAAGGTGAAGATCTGGCGTGAAAAGGATGCGGATTTTACTACTGTTTTAATTGGGAAGCAGGCGATTGAGATTGATTGGAGGAATTAAAGTTGTTTAAATCAATTTTTAACCACCATAATGTGCGAATGAGAGATACCTGAAATTTTTCAACTTCCTTCGGAATTTTCAGTTGAAAAATTCCCTTACCGGTCGCCTGGCATAACGCACATGTTGACCTTCACCTTTAGAATAATTTATCAACTACAACCCACCTCTTCTTTTGTTGATCGCTTCGCCTAATTGATAGACGACCAATGCGTACATGGAGCTATGATTGTAGCGGGTGATTACGTAAAAGTTGTAGAGACCAAACCAGTATTCTTTACCTTCATCTAATTGGAATTCCAACAGCGAAACTTTTCGGGTTGGGGTCAATTCCCATTCGGGATCAAAGCCCAGGTTTTGATAGTGGGCCACATCATATTTTACCTTTGAAGAAAACTTGGCGGGAGGATTAGCATTGGCACTTGCAACAGCAGGAACAGCTACTTTTTGATCAGCCTTCCATCGGTGTACCTTAAGGTAATTGGCCACACTGGCAATGGCATCCTCAGGTGAACCCATCAGATCTCTTGTTCCGCCATCATCATAGCTTTTTGCATAAGCCCGATAGCTACTGGGCATGAACTGACAATAACCCATGGCACCTGCGTAACCTCCCAATACCTGCAAAGGGTCAAGCTTTTCCGCTTTTACCAGATCCAAAAACTCTCCAAGTTCTTTGGTGAAGTAGCTTGACCGCCGTGGAATCCCAAATGAGATCGTATACAGTGCGTCCAACACTCGATAAGAGCCTTTGTTGTCGCCAAAAGCAGATTCTACGCCCAGGATGCCCAAAATGATATGTTCCGGTACTCCTGTTTCGGCACTTACTTTTTGCAAAGCTGTTTCATGTGTTTTCCAGAAAGCCAGACCTGACTCAATGCGCTCTTCTTTCATGAAAATGTTGCGATATCGGCTCCAGGTCATCGTCTTCTCCGCAGGCCGATTGAATTTCTCGACGATAGAAAGTTGAAATTCTGCCTGACCGATGATCTCCCGGACTTCCGCTTCACTCACGCCTCTGGAGGTAGCATACTTTGAAATGAAGGCCTCTACTTTGACCTGATCTACCTGAGCAAAGGAGTTGAATAAAACTACCCAACACATGGCGGTTGTCAATACGGTTCGAATCATAAATTCAAAAACAGGGAATTTGAGTCAGAGTAATGTCTCGTAATGTTTGATCAATGTCACCAGGTCATCATCTTGCTTGAAAGACAATTTGTTAGACTTGATAAAGTCAGCAAGTTCCTTTTTCTTGCCAAGAATTTCTGGCAGCTTTTTCTTAGAAACCTTAAGCTTGGTCACGTCTTGTTTACCGAGTCCTGTCAAAAGCATGTAGTCATTCACCTCCCCGAAAATCTTAACAGTCAGGGTTTCACCCACATTGTTGATCACCTTTTCATTGGGGATCACGTCGAATTCCTTGATCAGCAGCACGTCATCAGATTCATGTAAAACCTGAAAAAACTTGTCTTTGAAATTCGGATGCAGGTTACTCTTAAACAGGTATTCTGTTCCGTCTTTGTCTTTTGCGGTGAAGCTCTTGTAAAACGACTCTTGCAACGCCACATAATAACCAGCATCCTCCACTTCTAATTCATCAGTATACCCATTCAGATTGAGTCTAACATTCGGATATTCATTATCTGCATTGTCCACAATCGTACCCTCAACAAACTCTGAAAAAAAGTAAGGACTGCCGCGATAATCATCGTATCGCTTCTCATCAATTTCTTTTGCGTTTTTGGCGTAGAACTTTCTGTTGTTTTGCGCTTGCAAATCCAAGAACAGCGAAAAGGCAAATACGATCAGAAAAATTCGGTGAAGTCTTGGCATAGAACAAGCTAGGTTTTGTTGGCGAATGAATGAGGTCATAATATTAGATAAATACGGTGGGGAATAAAACTGGTTGGTTCTAATCTGTATCTGAATTTACCAAAAATCGGACCATATCGAATTAATCTCCTGCAACCGGAATCAAAATCCCATTTTGTTTTTATTATTGCCGTAAGAACAACAATTGAAAACAGACTGAAGGATTGGCAAGATAAAAGACGAACTTATCTTTCCTTCTAATTGCAAACACGATAACAACTTTGAAATGAAACACAACAAGTTCAAGCAAAGCATCGCTTTTCTGCTACTCTCAGGTTTACTCGCCTCATGTGCCAGTAGCTATCGAAACATCAACCCGAATGGATTAAATTATAACGGCAGCCATGAGCACAATGGTGTTACCTTTCAATACAAGTACGATGTACTACGAGAATCAGGAAATAAAAAGTACGCAAAGCGAGAAACCAAAAAAGAGGTCCAGTTAATCGGTCTAAGCATTACCAACAATAGTGATCAACCTTTAACACTTGCGAAAGACGTGAATATTATTGCCAATAATGAAGTCGTTTTGCCGTTAGACCCGAAATCAACACAAAGCTTTCTAAAACAGAATGTACCAATTTATCTTTTGTATTTTCTCTTATCGTTCAATACTCAATCCTGCGAAAATGGTGACTGTGAAACAACCATCTATCCTATTGGGATTCCGATTGCCGCAGGCAATATGATCATGGCAGGTTCTGCCAACAGTAAATTCCTCAATGAACTAGAAACCAAAGATATTTTGAACAAGACCGTTCAACGAGGTGAAACCGTATACGGCCTGGTTGGTCTTCGCTCAACACAATATGCTCCGCTAACTTTTGAAATCAGATAAGGAGAAGGAAAGGTCTGGAAGTTTCAGGCCACTTCTTTTACATCGATCGGATCAAGATAGATCAACACGCCTTTAAGGTCATTAAATCCCATGGATTGTAGAATTTCCATGTAGCGACGAACTTGGTGTTGATCGGCATTTTTGGGCTCACCCGTCTTGAAATCAATGACATACCAGGTATCCCCTTTTCGAATTAATCGATCAATCCGATAATATACACCTCCAGGTAAAAGAACCGGCACTTCCATTTTTACCTCGTCTACCTTTTCGAAGAATGGACGACATGCTGATGATTGGATCAAGGTCAAAACAGGTGCTGAAACATCGTATTGTTCCCCTTCAGCATAAGTCTCGATTCTGGCAAGTTCCGAATGCCAGTCTATCCCCGCTTTTTGGGCTTCAAAATCTCGATCACTTAACTCAGCTGCGCCTTTCATTTGTACTGCTACTTTTCCGCGCCAGGAATGAGAAGGATAGGCGATCAAACCATACTCAAGCGAAATGGAAGGTTCCACCTCTCTGGTGGGCAATGTTCCCCTGGTATAGGTCAGGGTGCCTTCATTCCAGGCTTCTGCCCCATCCAGAATTTGTTTCGTCAATTGCCCTATATGTGCAATTCGGGCGGTCTTGGGCATCTCCCCAAAGACATACAAGGCATCCACGGATCGAGTAAAAGCGACATAGAGCAGATTCACACTATCCAGAAAGGCATTAATCTTTTCTTCCCAATAAGCCTCATGCCAATACGTGGATTCCATTTTGCTAGAATATTTCAGTGGCACTACGGGAAGGCGTTCCAATATCTCATGTTCAGGAGGTTGAACCCATAAGATTTCATCTTTCGAGTAAGCATCATGATCCAATTTCCAATTAAGGAACGGAATGATGACAATCGGAAATTCCAGACCTTTGGATTTGTGCAGTGTTAAGATCTTGATCGCATCATTTTGATCGGCTACCTGAATGGCACGTTCTTTCCGCACATTGTCCCACCAGATCAGGAAGGACGGGATATCTCCACGCTCATTTTTGGAATAGTCGAGCACCGCATCCTGAAATCCCTGAATGTAAGTGTATTCTTCGTGCAGTTCATTTAACTCAAAAATCCGAACGAGGGACTCCACTAATTCATACAGTGGCAGCCTTTTGAGGTAATTCTTTTGTTCAACAAAAGCAGGAGGAACCACCTGTGCCCATTCGTTTACGTTTCCAAATATTTCATGTAATCCGGTTTCGGAATGTTTTACAAATCTGCGGTACTCATGTACCCATTCCGCCAGGGCAATTGTGTTTTTCTCCTGATTCAGCCAGGTGATCATGCTGATCAGGAACTTCACAGCATGGCTGGAGTAGAGATACAATGCTTCAGAACTTACTACATCGTACTTCAACTCATCATCAGCTTCGGACGAGGATTTATGTAGCATGAAGGCATCTGCTATTCGTTTTCCTTCACGCTGTGTTCGGGTCAGGATAGCCATGTCCCGAAGTTGATATCCCTGACGCTGTAGGTCTTCTACCAATGCGATGGTTTTGGCAATAGAAGTCTCTTGCCAGTTTTCTTCTTCCAGGTACTGGATCTGCACCAGGCCCGCTACTTCTTTTCGAGCGACCTCCTGCGATACCCCGTCATACACAGCAATCACCTGCTCCAACAAAGCCTGGCCTTCATCAGGCACTTCTCCAAAATAGGCTTCTGCAAAAGTTTTCAGATTCCCGAAAAACCAGTTGTTGAATTGTACAATCTCCGCCGCGCTGCGCCAATTGACTCCTAACCCTTCGAAGCGTACATGATGCTCGCCCACATCCTGAGCTACACTTCCATTGAGTAGCTTCCAATTGCCGCCACGCCAACGATAGATCGATTGCTTCGTATCCCCGACCACCAGGCTTTTATCCCCCGTATCGGCACTATTCTTGACCAGAGGTTTGAAATTGTTCCATTGAAATCCTGAGGTATCTTGAAACTCATCAATCAGATAGTTGCTATAATACCCCCCGATTTTCTCATAGATATAGGGCGTGTCACTTTCGTCAATGATCAGCCGTAGGAAGTCCGGCAAGTCTGCAATAAGCATCACATCCTTTTCATCCCGATAGTCCTGCAATTTTTTATCGAGTGCTGTCAAGATACCAAAAGCATAGAAATGCCGTAAAACCTCTCCGATGGATTGGTATTCTTCCATCTGCTCATCAATGTAATGGATCAGATCTTTATAAACCGGCAGGATCCTGGTCGTGAGTGTATCCTGCAATGCGGCATTTTTCATTCCGTCTTTGGTCAGCCACTTGGTGGGTTCACCCAATGCATTTCGACGACCATCAGAAATCGTGTAGTCCTTTTGACTGACTTTGAGGAATAATCCTGCTGGTCCGCTGGCTTTGCGACTGAACTGATCAATTCCCCCAGCCGACTGAATGGCCTCCAGACCAGTCTGACAATATTGATCGCATTTCCTCTCAAATGCACGTTGTTCCTGATGCAGGTCTTTGATCAGCTTGCCGAAAAAGCCTTTTTCCTCTCCCAGAGCCAGTACCTGACGTGCAAATGGCTTGAAATGATCTTTCATCAGCTCACGGGCCAATGCGGTGATGTCTCCTCTGAAGTCCCAGGCTTTGCCTTCTTCTACTTTTGACTCTGCAAATTGCGTCAGCCAGCCCCGTAGTTCTTTTTTATCTTCGTTACCTACCTCGGCCAGCATGAGGTCGATCACCTCCTGTATGACTTTATCAATGTCCAGATCGATCGCAAAAGTGCCTTGCAAACCCATTTCTCTGGCAAAAGATCGAATGACCTGATGGAAAAAACTATCTATGGTTACAATCGAAAACTGACCATAGTGATGCAAGATCTGGATCAGCGCCTCCTGCCCTCTTAATTTGAGTGCTTGCCGATCCGGAAGGTCCAATGCTTCTAAGAGCAAAGGCACCATTGGATGATCCTCGCCGGAGCTGATATCTTTCAATACCTGTAGGATACGGGTCTTCATTTCCTCCGTAGCCTTATTGGTGAAGGTCACCCCAAGTATTTTACGAAATGCCTGAGGCTGTTCCAGGGCCAACTTCAAATATTCCAACGTCAAGGTAAACGTCTTGCCCGAACCCGCAGAAGCGCGATACACCACAAAGGACTTGTCTTGACTGAAAAAGTTTTCTGTGTCGCTCACCTATGTTACGTAATTGTTAATCGAATGTCACAAGAAACCCAAATGCTCCGGGTATTAAAAACCCATTCGAAGGAATTAATTCAAAAATATATCCAAAAGCATTAAACAAACATTCTTCTTCAGAGTGATTAGTAGTGGAATTGAGGTTCAATCCCGTAGTGAAAGTTATGACAAGTGTTTATGCTAAATACAAACCTTTCATCAAACGTTATATTATCATTAAAAGAGCATTTCCTTGATGTAAAGGAACTTTTTAATTGGAAAGATTAATCTACATTGAATTTAATGTTACGCCAATGTTAACAAATTGGATTTGTTTGCTTAACTTAGCATTAACATTAACATAATTTTAGCATATGAAACTACTCAGCACAATCATTATCGTCTGTCTCGCTATCAGTGTTTCTTTCGCCAATGGGATTGAAAACAAGAAGAACGAAGGTGAAAAAGAAAGTGCGAAGGTTGTTAATGTAGAAGAGGTCCTGAAGGCAAATCCTTATCCTAAAGAATTAAGAGCGTTAGGTATTGAAGGGGAGGTAATGGTTTCTTTCTGGCTGGACACAAAAGGCGCTGTTAAAAAATACAGAGTCGAACAATCCTCGCACGTTAAACTGGAGGAGTACATCATTGAGAACGTCGATAAGTTCCGATTTACACCTGCCAAGAATGAGAATGGCAAAGCGATTTATTCAAGAATTAAGGTACCATTCATATTTGAATTAAGTATTTAAGATAATCAATTTTGATTGCGAAAAGAGGTCGGTATCCGTCAGGGTATCGGCCTTTTTCGTTTTGCAGAAGCCTGACTGCCTGCCAACTTGCAATAAAGAAATACTCGAGTTAGTTCACCACACCTCCAGCAGGAAATCCCGAACCAAGTAATCACTTTTTCGAAGTAGAAAAACCAATTAACTGAATAACTTTTTGATCAATGAAGAATGACATTCCTAAACAGGAATTCGGATGATTCTTATTACTCAAATCAATGCATTAAAAAAGCGGCCTAATTCCAAAAGCCGCTTTTCCAATCTAATATGAAGAACACTTTACTACTAAAGTTCAATTAATTAAAACTCCCAATAGAATCCCTACGGCTATCGTAGCACATTCTACCATTTCCTTGACCGTAAATTCAGACCATTGTGAATTCATATCTTTCATCTATACGGAGTGGTATCAAAGTTCAACGTGAAATATGGCTGCCATCGGGATGATCTTCCCACCTTTCAATTCCACGTTTTTATCCGTCACTGCCCATACAGTGGCTTCCGTCTCCCTAAGTGAACCATCAAAGGTCCTGAACTGTAAGGTGACTGCTTGTTTGAAATTGTTTCCCAGATTCATGGCCCGAAGCAAAGCTTCTTTTCTATTGGATTTCGCAGCCTCATTAGAAAGCACATCATCTTGTCTAAAGGACAATTCAATGATTCTGGATCGGTGTACTCTTGTTACTTCTTGTGTTAACATCTTTTGTTTCTTTGAAATTCTTAATGGTTTTGTCTGTCTATGCTAGCTTAGAAGTAGCTTTTGGCTACAGTCTAAGTACGCGTAAAACCAAAAATTTCTTAGAAACGACGTATGGCTTCTCCTCTTGAACGATGCAATCCCATTTCCAAACGGAGAAGGCTTTCGGAAATGAAATGAAGTTGTTCGGTGCTGATCGAGCAAGTAATCTTTCGTCTTTTGTTTCGACGATACGCTCCACCTCTTCCTGCGTTTCATCGGCAAATATCTCGTAGCTATATGCATGCCCAACTGCAGGGAATACCAGCAGGGACAAGGCTAATGCATAAACTAACAGACGATGAGAATTCATACTCAATTTAAATATTGGATTAGTCTTCAATGTGTAGTACATGAAGGTGATCACTGATGCGATCCACCAACTTATCAATATGATTTAAATACCGATGCTGGTCGGTTTCCAGTACAAGAATCTTGCCATCATAGGTCTCTGAACCTAATCCATTCCTGAGTTTTTCCCGATCTTTTTCAATTGCTGCACGATCCTTACACGCGGTACGCATGTGTTGGATAAAATCCTTCATCCCATATTCCGATTCGAGCTTATTGATATCTTTTAAAGTCTTCTTTTGCTCTTTCGAATCATGCGTTGCGACGAACAATGGATCATCAAGGCGATCCATCACAATAGAGTCGTAATGATGCAATGCCTCCAACATCAGGTTCACAGACTCTCGATAGCGCTTATTGACGCAGTAATTACCTACTCCTTCATAGGAACGTAAGGTTTCAGATCTCTCAAACCAGTCCTCGAGAATTAGATCAAATTCATCCTCAATCAAAAGGTTGCTTTGGGCTACTCCAATCGTAGCACTCCACATCAAAAACATCACTATAGCACCCCTACACATAAAAACAGTCTTTCAATTATTTTCGATAGTATTACTATCATTACGCAATGCAATGCAATTAGGTTGCGTTTTTTTTTGGTTTTCTTTCTAATTGGAATTGATCAATGCAATAGACACCTCATTCGGGCGAAGTAAGGTATCATCACGGTGATTGCTAATTGGATGGACTAATGATGAAACGTTAGTCTTAGGTAATTATTCTACCTGAAGTAAATAGTGGATCACTTTTAAGATGAATCCTTATTGATTTGTCTCGCGATAGATCTTTCGTATGTCCTCTTCAGGAATGTGAGGATAGAAAACCTTTGCCAATCCAACCGCTTCATCTTCACTTGATGCGACCTGATGAATCCGCTTTTGAATGATCTCATACTCCGATGCTAGCCTCTTTTGTTCCCCTAGTTGATCATTTAGCACGCTCAAAGCCGCATTGGCGGCTATTACCACCTGTTCCGAAGTTGAAGCACGATCGTTCATGTAAAAGATGTACCAGCTAAAGTGATCAATATTCTCAGACCATAACAATTGATATTCGTTTGACTTTTGATCTAAACCTGGAGGAATAGACCGGTACTTCTCCGAGGTAGCTGTAAGCAACTGTTCCACATGCTCAACACGTTTGATCTGAACCCAAAGAGTTTGCAGCGCTTCGGTCAGTTCAAAATCTACAATAGCAATGTCTTGCATATTCAGCGCATACTCAATGGCCTGATAATCGTATTGTGGCTCGATAAATCGGAATTTTGAATAGTTGCTGTAAGAGCCTCTCGCCTGAATTTTTTCCAGCCTTTCCGTTCTTGCGATCATGGACCGATTGACGCGGCTCATGGTGAATCGAAAGGTCTCCAATTCAAACTTTAGCGCCGTAAGCACCCGATCACGGCTTTCATTGTCTTTTCTCTGCTCCGCAGATTGTTGAATCAGAAAAGCACAATACACCCCAATGATTACGATCAGTAGGTCGATCATGACCCACATCAACTTATTTTTTGAGGAAAAGAGCTTTCTAAGGAACATCGTTCGAGGAGGACAATTTTAGCCTACTCTCTCAAAATACGCAAACTCATTCATGAAGCTCTGGCGGATGCGGTCGTTGCCCAGGTTCCCAATACTACCCAAATGGGTATGATTGAGTTTTTTCGGAGGATCATATTTTCCTTCAGCAATGAGTTTACCGACTTGTTGATAAGCATCTCTAAATGGAGTTCCATCCTGTACCAATTCATTTACCAGTTCGACACTGAAAATTAAGTCGTATTTAGGGTCATCTACAATACCATCGGCCACAGCGATATCCTTAAGCATCAAAGAGGCCATGTCCAAGCAATCTTTCACTTGATCAAATGCTGGAATGAAACGTTCTTTCAGCTGTTGCAGATCACGATGATAACCGGAAGGCAGGTTATTGGTAATCAAGGTCAATTCATAAGGCAATGCTTGCAATTGATTGGCTTTGCCACGCAGCAATTCGAAACCATCAGGATTGTGCTTGTGAGGCATGATGCTACTACCTGTTGTGAATTGTACCGGAACTTTGAAGAAGTCAAAATTCTGTCCACTGAACATGCAAATATCCATGGCCAGTTTTCCCAGGGTTCCGGCAATCGAACTTATGGCCATTGCTACGGACTTCTCCATTTTGCCGCGGGTCATTTGCGCATATACCACATTGTGATTGGGCTCCTGAAAAGACAAGTCCTCAGTAGTAAAATCCCGATCAACTGGAAATGAAGAACCATATCCTGCAGCAGAGCCGAGTGGGTTTTTATTGGTGATCTGGTGCGCACTTTTGAGCATGATCATGTCATCCACCAGGCTTTCAGCATAAGCACCAAACCATAAACCAAAAGAAGACGGCATAGCAATTTGCATGTGTGTGTAGCCTGGCATCAATACGTTTTTATACTGTTCACTTTTTGTCAACAGCGTATCGAATAGAAAAATCATTCGATCGGCTACTTGCCGAAGCTCCGCACGCGCAAATAGTTTCAAGGCGGTCAGTACCTGATCATTTCTAGAACGTCCAGTATGGATTTTTTTTCCCAGGTCTCCTAACTTTTGAGTTAGCATCAGCTCAATTTGAGAATGAACATCCTCAATTCCAGCTTCTATTTTGAAATCACCATGAGCAATGACCTCACCAATTACTTCCAGCTCATTTACCAGACCACTGACCTCCAGCTCTGTCAGAATGCCAATCTTTCCCAGCATCCGTGCATGTGCAATACATCCCTGGACATCATAGGCCGCCAGATAAAGGTCCAGTTCCTGGTCTTGTCCTATAGTGAACCGTTCAAACAGTTCGTTAATGTCTTCTCCTTTTTGCCAAAGTTTCATGGTCGATAATTTAAAAATCTAGATCTGCTTTCAAAAGTGAGGATTTACGATCCCATCATCTCATTGAACAACATTGTCTTCAACTTAACCAAAAAAATTATCCGTCATTCCTGCGCAGACAGGAATCTCAAAATTATTTATACTTCTATTGATTGAGATTCCGGGACTATCGCCCGGAATGACGTTAAGTTGATGGCGGCATTTACCCCAAAATAACATTCTGATTGATTTCGTTCTAGGCTGCACTTTACACATTACTCTTCAATTCTTCCAACAATCGAATATACCCAACGATTCCGTTCTCAATTTCCTGCAGGTAAATAAATTCGTCCGGAGTATGGGAACGCTCTGATCGTCCTGGTCCCATTTTGATGGTAGGAATAGGGATCACCGCCTGATCCGATGTGGTAGGTGAACCAAAAACCTTAATTCCCAACACCTCCCCAGCATTTCGAATTGGACTTCCTTCAGGCATCTGTGAAGGGCGTAATCGCGTAGACCTGGCCTTTACTTCGCAGGACACATGCTCCTGTACCGTGGATAAAACCTCCTCATTGGTATAAGCATCAGTAGTTCTCACATCCACCACAAATTCGCAACTATCAGGAATCACATTGTGTTGGTACCCGGATTGGATCTGTGTGACCGACATTTTGATGGGCCCCAAATATTCGGAAGTCACCGGATATTGATAGGTTCGGAACCATTCAATGTCTTTTAAAGCCTCATAAATGGCATTTTTCCCAATGTCTCGTGCTGCATGTCCGGCTACACCCTGGGCTTTACAATCCAGGACCATCAGGCCTTTTTCAGCAACGGCCATGTTCATTTCAGTAGGTTCCCCGATGATCCCGTAATCCAATTGCCCCAATTCCGACAAAATGGACTCAACTCCTCCCCGACCGGAATTCTCTTCTTCCGCTGTAGCGGCAAGCACCAGGTTAAAAGGAATCTCCTGCTCATAAAAATGAAGGAAAGTAGCGATCAAGCTGACTAGACATCCTCCGGCATCATTGCTTCCCAATCCATAAAGCTTACCTTCTTCTATGACAGGTGTAAATGGATTCTTGGTATAGCCTTTATTGGGTTTTACCGTATCGTGATGGGAATTGAGCAAAATGGTCAATTTTCCTTCCTGATATTCTTTATTTTGAGCCCAGATATTATTCCCAGAACGATGAAATTCCACTCCATGCCCTTTAAGAAATTCGGCCAGAATTTGAGCCGTTTCATCCTCTTCCTTACTCATGCTTGGCGTGGCTATCAGTTGCTTCAATAGGGCCAACGAATCGTCATACAATTGTTTCATGAGGAAATAAGGGTAAAGTTTTGTTGATTATTGATGATATCGCCCAGGCGATCATACTGTCCTATTCTGACGCTTTTCACTCCCTTGTCCAGCGCAGCAAATGCATTGTCTAATTTCGGGATCATTCCACTATGGATCTTTTTAGCTTCTTTCAACTTGCGATAAGATCGAGCATTGATACTTGTGATCAATGAATCAGGATTCTCCAGACTTTCCATTACACCCGGCTGCTCAAAAAGGAAAATGAGATGAACCTCATGAGATTTAGCCAGGGCTAAGCCCACCTGGGTGGCAATGGTATCCGCATTGGTATTCAATAATTGCCCCATCTTATCATGTGTAATAGCAGCTAGAACGGGTGCAAATCCACGCTCAAAAAGCAAACTCAGGAATTCGGTATTCACCTGATCCACATCACCTGCCCATCCATAATCAATACCCGCCTTGACCGCTCTTTTATGCGCCTTGATCAAGTTACCGTCTGCACCAGTAAGTCCGAGGGCATTTACACCTCTTGCCTGCAATTCAGCGACAAGTTGCTTATTCATGAGTCCTCCATAGACCATCACCGCCACCTCAAGCATGTCATCATCCGTGATTCTACGCCCTTCGATCAACGGTGCTTTTACACCCAGTTTTTCTGCCAAAGAGGAAGCTCTGCGACCTCCGCCGTGCACCAGGATCTTGGGTCCTTCCACCTCCGAAAAAGCATTTAGTAACTGTTGTGACTTGTAACTATCTTCAAGGATCGCTCCTCCGGTTTTTACGATGTATATTGGTTCGGTACTCATAGTTTTTCAAGTATGGAATGGAGAACGGCCTGCGCCGCCCAGGTACGATTTGAAGCTTGTTGAATATGGATGGCCTGATCACTGTCCATGACCTCATCACTCA
Source organism: Cytophagales bacterium (assembly GCA_033344775.1). Taxonomy (NCBI): domain Bacteria; kingdom Pseudomonadati; phylum Bacteroidota; class Cytophagia; order Cytophagales; species Cytophagales bacterium. The sequence continues at coordinate 1,219,529 of JAWPMT010000004.1, forward strand.
CGACCACATTTCGACGTACAGGCAAACAATGCATGAAAAATGCCTCCTGCGTCAGGTTCATTTTTGTTTGATCAATGATCCAATCCGGATGATCCGCTATTTGCCCATAATGCTGGTAGCTGCTCCAGTTCTTGGCATAGACAAAATGAGCACCATCCAATGCCACAGCCTGATCATTTAGCACTTCCGCTTTCCCAGCATATTCAGTTGACAACTCCATTCCTTCAGGTGCAGCAATGACCAACTCATGATTGGTGTGGTTTACCCATTGAGCAAACGAATTGGAAACCGCCTGTGGTAGCGGCTTCACATGAGGCGCCCAACTCAAGACTATTTTGGCTCTTTCCACTTTTTTGAATTCTTCGATGGTCAACAGATCCGTCAATGACTGGAGTGGGTGCAACGTAGCAGACTCCATGTTGATGACCGGCTTACCCGAATATTGCACAAATGCCTGCAGGATCTTTTCCTGATAGTCTTCCTCTCGATCTACTAACCCCGGAAAGGACCGTACCGCCAGAACATCACAATAACTTCCAATCACCGCGGCAGCTTCCTTGACGTGTTCCGCTTTTCCTCCATCCATCACCGCTCCGTCTTCCGTTTCCAGCTGCCAGGAATCCTGTGTAACATTCATCACGATGGTCTCCATACCCAGGTTCTGAGCTGCCTTAACTGTACTGATGCGAGTCCGCAAACTGGGATTGAAGAAAAGTAATCCCAATGTTTTCCGCCTTCCTAATGCTTCAAATCCAAAGGGGTTGGCTTTCATTTGAGCAGCTTTCGCTACTAATTCGGGCACATTCGGTGCATCGTTGACAGATAGAAAATTTCTCATTGAGTTAACAAATTATGAAGCCAGTACTTTTCGAAAAGCTTCTAAAAACTGATCACAATCGTGATCATCAATACTTAACGGGGGTAATAATCGCAATACATTAGGCTCGGAAGACGAACCTGTAAAGACCTGATGGTCAAAAACAAGGGACTTGCGGATGTCAGCAACCGGCTGATCCATGACCAGCCCCAGCATCAGCCCTGCTCCTCGAATTTCTTTCACCTGCTCAATCTTGGACAATTCCTGTTTCAGGTACGCTCCTTTTTCCTGTGCATTCGTCAGTAAATTTTCTTTTTCCATTACTTCCAACACAGCCAAACCAGCAGCGCAAGCCAGGTGATTTCCTCCGAACGTACTACCTAGCATCCCTTTCCAACGGGTCATTTCAGGACTGACCAACACACCGCCTATCGGGAAACCATTGCCCATTCCTTTAGCCATGGTGACGACATCCGCTTTCACATCCTGCAATTGATGTGCAAAAAATACCCCGCTACGACCGTATCCGGACTGGATCTCATCCAGGATCATGACAGCCCCGTGTTCATCACATAGGCTTCGGATGGCTGCTAAAAATTCCTTCGATGGCACATGAATTCCTCCAATCCCGAGCATACCTTCGACCATCACTGCGCAGATCTGATCATTGAAATTTGCCTTAAGAGATTCAAGGTCATTCAATGGTAGTCTAATAATGTCCTGATGATTATCGAACTGGGTCTGTACTTTCTTGTTGTCCGTGCAGCTCACGGCCATGGAGGTACGCCCATGAAATCCTTTCTCAAATACGATGATCTTCGACTTTTCAGGCTGACTAAATCCCGCAGCCTTGATCGCATTTTCTGTGGCCTCCGCTCCGGAATTACAGAAAAACACGTCATAATCAGCATATCCCGAAAGCTCACCAAGTTTTGTAGCAAGCTCTTGCTGAATAGGCATCCTGATGGAGTTCGAGTAAAAACCGAGTCTCCCCAACTGATCATTGATCCGCTGGACATAGTGGGGATGGGTGTGACCGATAGAAATTACAGCATGCCCTCCGTAGAAATCCAGGTATTTCGTGCCCTGATCATCCCAAACATAAGCTCCTTCTGCTTTATGAGGAGTGATATCGTAGACCGGATAAACGTCAATTGGATTCATGATTCAATTTCTGATTGATCAAATATTCTTCTAAAAAACTCGCCGATTTCGACAAGCTCAATCTGACACGTTTTTTCATGAACTAATGCTGTTGATCTTTTCAAAAGAGGTCAAGAGGCCTTTGATGAGGGCGGAACTGAAACCCTGATGTTCCATTTCATTGAGGCCAGCAATGGTACAACCCTGAGGGGTAGTCACCCGATCGATCTCTACTTCGGGATGATTGCCCTGAGAGATGATGAGGCTAGCAGCCCCTTTGGCAGTTTGTACTGCAATTTGCTGAGCTTCTTCGGGATGGAAGCCCATCTCTATTCCTCCTTGCGTGGCGGCTCGCAGGTATCTCATAAAAAAGGCTATCCCACTGGCCCCCAATACCGTAGCGGCTTTCATCAATCGCTCTTCAATGACGAGTACTTCGCCTAAAGATTCGAATATTTGTACCACTTGCTGTTCAACTGCTTTCGAAACTTCGTTGGAGCTACAAATACAAGTCATGGACTCGCCAATGGCTACCGCCGTATTGGGCATCGCCCGAACGATGGCTGTTCCGGAATCCACCTTCGCGGCGATAAGTTCCACTGAAACTCCCGTGATCACAGAAACCAATACTTGATCAACAAGCGCTGGATTGATCTCTTCCAGTACGCTTTCCAATTGTTTGGGTTGTACACATAGGACCACAAAGGTTGCCCTTTCTATGGCTGTTAGATTATTGTCTGACACCTGAAACCCCTCTTGTTTCAACGCATCCAGATGCTGTAGATTTCTACGGGTTAGCACAACATTACTTGCTTCAAGTAGGCCTGCATTCACAACGCCTTTAGCGATCGCGATACCGAGATTCCCTGCCCCGATGATGGTTAGTTTTTCCATGATTAAAAAGCAATGGATTTTAGGTTCAGTCCTGTCTTTTCTTCCAGACCAAACATGAGATTCATATTTTGTAGAGCTTGCCCCGAGGCACCTTTCAACAAGTTATCAAGGACAGAAATAACCATTAATTGATCATCATGCTTCTCCAGATAGATCAGGGCCTTATTCGTATTGACCACCTGCTTGACATCAGGATTGGTTTCCACCACATGCACGAATGGATGATCCGCATAGAATTCCTTGTAATAGGCTTTGATCACCTGCTCATCCGCATCACATGAAAAGTATGAAGTAATGATGATGCCTCGGGTGAAATTCCCCCGATAGGGGATGAAATGGATCGCTTCATCAAAACCACCATCCATTTGCACCAAGCTTTCTCCGATCTCGGCAAGGTGTTGGTGTTTGAAAGCTTTATAGACGCTCATGTTACCATTTCGCCATGAAAAGTGGGACGTTTCTGTCAATTTTTGGCCCGCTCCGGTACTTCCCGTAATTCCGGATACATTGATCGTAGAGTCGATGAGTTGGTGATGGGCCGCAGGAATGAGTCCCAATTGAATGGCCGTGGCAAAACATCCTGGATTGGCCACTCGACTGGCTTTTTCAATACCTGCCTTGTTGATTTCCGGCAAGCCGTAAATGAAATTTTCATCGTTGCCACGTGCTCGAAAATCATGGCTCAGGTCTACCAGCTTGACACCCGTCAGAGCATCCGTATTTTCCTTCACAAAATCGGTAGACTCCCCGTGACCTTTGCATAAAAACAGTACATCAATACGATCTAGTCGCAACTCTTTAGAAAAGGTCAAATCGATATCACCGATCAGGTCCTTGTGTAGCGCTACAATTTGTTTCCCAGCCTGGCTTTCACTTTGCGCAAAAACCAACTCCACTTCCGGATGATGCACCAGCAATCGGATCAACTCTCCAGCCGTGTACCCGGCTGCACCATAAATTCCTACTTTGATCTTACTCATGGCTTCCGTGCAGTTTGTGGTAGATCATCGCCTGATTACCGAATATCTTTGAAAACCCCCGGACGTCCTGACCGGACCAGCCATTGTTCATTTCTCCGTATTTCCCGTGTTCGGATTGCATCAGGTCGTTGGGAGAGTTTATTCCTTTCAGTATGAAGTGATAAGGTAGCAATTCAAGAGTCACTTCTCCACTCACTTTCTGTTGCGAACTATCCAGATACGCTTCAATGTCGCGCAATACAGGTTCCAAAAACAAACCTTCGTGCAAGAAATTCCCGTAGGAAATGGACCATTGATCTTTCATCAAAAGCTGATGCTTGGTCAGCGTATGCTTCTCCAGCAAGTGGTGGGCTTTGACTAAAATCACCGGAGCCGCTGCCTCAAAACCGACTCGCCCTTTAATGCCTATGATCGTATCCCCTACATGGATGTCCCGACCTATCGCATAAGGGGCTGCCATTTCATTCAGCGCTTTGATGCAATCTACTGGAGCGTATTTTTTTCCGTTCAAAGCAACTGGCTGGCCCTTTTCGAAGCTAATGGTAACTTCTATTGGATCCTGATCTTTCAATTGGGTTGGGAAAGCATCTTCAGGCAAATACTGATCAGAAGTCAGGGTTTCTTTCCCTCCTACGGATGTCCCCCACAAGCCTTCATTAATGGAGTAAAGGGCTTTCTCCCAATTTCCAGATACTCCTTCGGTTTTTAGGAACTCAATCTCTTCTTCTCGTGACAACTTGTGGTCTCGGATTGGAGTAATGATCTCCGCTTCAGGATAAATGGTGTTGAAGACCATATCGAAACGTACCTGATCATTCCCAGCACCCGTACTTCCATGTGCAATCGCATCGGCATTGGTTTCCTTGGCGTACTTCGCAATGGCCGTAGCCTGGAAGACGCGCTCCGCAGAGACTGATAATGGATAAGTATTGTTCTTCAACACATTCCCGGCGATGAGGTAGCGGATACAGTCCTGATAATACTCCTCCTGCACATCCAACATCACATGGTTTTCAATGCCTAACTCCTTGGCTCGTTCAGCGAGTCGGCTCACTTCTTGTTCATCGAATCCTCCGGTGTTGACGGAAGCAGTCCAGACTTCATATCCCTGCTGACGGAGCCAGATTGCACAATATGTGGTATCCAGGCCACCACTGAACGCTAAAATGACTTTCTTCATTTGGTTTGTTTCTTTAGGTTGGGTTTTACCCATTGGGTTAATTTCTCTTTAATTTGCTGACGCTTTTTGTCCCGCTTTTTCTTTTTCTCCTCAGGATCAAACAGCATGCCTGTACACAGGCAATTCTTATACTCTTTGCTCTGAAGAATTTCGAAATTCACACAGCTTTGGCAGCCTTTCCAGAATTTCTCATCATCCGTCAATTCGGAAAAAGTGACCGGACGATAGCCCAGATCAGAATTGATCTTCATGACCGCCAGACTAGTCGTTAATCCAAATAGCTTGGCATCCGGAAATTTGGTCCGTGATAGTTTGAATGCTCGTTCTTTGATGCGGTGGGCCAGTCCTGCATTGCGAAATTGTTCTGCAACCACCAGCCCCGAGTTGGCGACATAGCGATTATGACCCCATGACTCGATGTAACAAAAGCCTGCCAATACGCCACTTTTAGACAAAGCAATGACTGCCTTTCCTTCAGTGATCTTTTGGGTAATGTACTCGGGCGTACGCTTCGCAATACCCGTACCTCGTTTTTTGGCACTGTCAGCGATTACCTGGACGATCTCGTCACTGTATTTGATATGGTCCTCCGTAGCGGGTGAAACCACAAATTGATCCATGATCCTGGATGATAAAATGTTGAAAAAAGAATATAAGGGTGTGGAGAGGCGACTTGTCACGTAGACAGTCTTAGGCAATATACAAGGCTACCGCCTCGGGAAGAATGGTCTCCTGAGAGAAGAAAAAGATGCGGGTGATATCGTGAAGATTGTTTCCACTTAGTGTTTCACTAACGGCGCAAATGTGAATCAGGTTTTCATAACGTGCAAGAGAATTAACATCGCACAATCCGAAAACGATGATTTTTTAAGAAATCTCATAAAATCAGGCTCTTTTTTGCAATTATTTGAATACTACTGCCTGAATAAGGCCTGTAAAACATGGAGCACACTCATGATTCCTAATCCACATCCAGTGGAAAATCCTGCCTGGTGGAAACATATGAACCGAAAATTCCTCTTCCATTCTCCACATTTGAGAATGCCTGAACCGGCTCTGAGAAAGGGTCTCCATCCACCCACCATTGCAATGCAGCTGAATTGACATAATTGTAATACGCTTCCGAAACTCTTCTCACTTCAACAGTCAAGACAGGATTGCGATCGATTTTGGGCTCATCTTGTTCATGAATATAGATATACGTTTCTAAGCTCAGTTCGTAAGAACGACCATCAAATAATCGATCACTGAATATAGAAACATTGTGCTCCTCTACCGCAATATTTTCAGTATAGATATCAATCGGACGGGTGTACCTGGCGATACGATTAATAGTCCATTCTTCAGTATTTCCGTCGAAAGTAGCCGAAGCCACTTGAGAAATTGATAGATATACCCGCACCTCATAATAATCTCTTCCAGGTTGATCCAATATTCTAAGATCAATTTCAGAATCATAAAGATCATCCAGCTCCATATCCACCACCTCAAATTCAGGCGCAATAGCCGGTAATCGATCCGTAGCATGCACGGAGGCAAATCCTTCTTTTTCTACTTCGAGTCTATATTCTACGCCAGCTGTCGGACGAAAATCCAGGCCATAACGCCCTCTTAATTCATTTGAATTAACATCCATTGGTTCCGGAATTTCAACTTCCTCAAGCATGCCCAATAACTGGTTTCCTTGAAATAATCGTACCGTAGCTCCTGTAATGGGGTTAAACTCATTGGGCCTTTCAAGCACATCTCGATCTTCGCTCAAATTGACCGTGATGGTGGTGTCCGTACCAATGAAACTGCCAACTACAATTGAAGGCTGAAAAGGAGGCTGATCAACGTCTATCACCAATTCACAGGCGCTAGTGATCAATATTAAGATGTAGATTAATTTTTTCATCAGAATTCGAAGCTATAAGTCAAGTAAGGGATAATTGGAAACAGGCTGGTCTGTACGAATTGCTGTCCGTCCCCTGTCGATCGTGTGTCGATATAAAATGGATTTCTTCGGCTGTAAAGGTTGTAAGCACCAAAAGACCAGGTACGAACCCCTCTTCTTTTCTGCTTGGACATGGAAATTCCAACATCCAACCGGTGGTAATCCCGCATCCGGTAGTTGTTTCTTGATCCATAATAATCAAGTCCCTGAGAAAAAAAGCTATTAAAGGTCGGATCGAAATTTTGAAATGTAGATTCTGGTAAAGAAATGGCATTGCCTGTTCCGTAAACCCAGGTACCTGATATGGAGATTCGGTCATTGAGTTGATAAACAGAAACGACACTCAGGTCATGGCGTCGGTCATATTTATAAGGATACTCTTTCCCAAAGTTGAGGTCATCAAATTGTCGAGTGGTCTTGGACCAGGTATACCCTATCCAACCGGTGAGTCTGCCTGTTTTCTTCTGTATCAAAAACTCCGTACCGTAACTGGTTCCCGAGCCGGCGGCTACTTTATCTTCCCAATCATCATCCGTATTGAAGAAGGAGGCGCCATCAAGGTATTCAATCAGATTGTCCATTTCCTTGTAATAGGACTCCAGACTTATCTCAAACCCCTGAATAGATTTGGCTACTCCCACGGCAACCTGCCTGGATTCCTGTGGCTTTACCAGATCTGTGGCCGGCACCCAAAGATCCGTAGGTAATCCCACACCACTATTGCTTAGCAAATGAATGAATTGTCTCATTTCAGCATATGAAGCCTTCAACGAGATGTCCTGCCCCAGCAGGTATCGGGCTGATATTCTGGGTTGCAGAGAAAGAAAAGATTCTCCGCGAACAAAAAACATTGACCCATGCAGTCCGGCATTGAAGCGTAGTTTATCCCCTATCTGAAAATCATCCTCGATGTAGGCAGATAATTCATTGGCTTTGATGGTCCGTGCTCCAAAAGTGGTATCTGCTTCTACTTCAGACTTGTAAGAAAATACACCTGGTCGAAAGGCATGATTGATTACGGATGCGCCAAATTTGATATTGTGATTAGTTGTCGGCAAGTAATCAAAATCTACCTTTATCGCCATGTCCTCAATGCCAGATAAATAGCGAATGCGCTCTTCCTCTGTAGGTTCTCCTACCGCAGTTTGTTTGAAATTGGAAAAAACATCGAAACGATATCGGCTGAATGTTGCGGTAACGTTGCTGAATAGCTTGGGCGAATAAAGATGATTCCACCTTATGGCACTGATCAGGTTCCCCCATTTCAATCCACCCTCGTCCTCTGATTCTTCCAGCACCTCATCGTTACTGGTGATACTGGCGTACCGATCTCTAAAGTAAAACTTGTCCTTTCCTCCATAGAAACTCAAATACAAGCGGTCCTTTCTCGAAAACCGGTGGTTGATCTTGGCGTTGAAATCCTCGAAAAAATAACCAGCGATCACATCACCATCGGAGGAAGCTTTTATGATAGGTCGGGTCAATATATCAATGTAGGTTCTTCTTGCGGACAGAATGAAAGAAGTATTCTCATTCTTAATCGGACCTTCTAAAGTGAACTTGGAGGAAATCAACCCAACAGATCCTTTGCCTGAAATTTTTTGGTTGTTCCCTTCTTTCATCGAAATATCAATCACCGAAGATAATCGCCCACCATATCGAGCAGGAAATCCTCCCTTCACGACTGAAACATTGTTAATGGCATCTGCATTAAAAACCGAGAAAAAGCCAAACAAATGATTGGCATTATAAACCGGCACACCATCAATAAGAATCAGGTTTTGGTCCGGCCCGCCGCCACGTACATAGACACCACTAGCACCTTCATTCCCCCCTTGAATTCCGGGCAGTAATTGAATGGTTTTCAAAATGTCGGTTTCTCCCAGTAATACCGGCACCTGTTTCAATTGCTCCATCGGAACGGTTACCGTGCTCATTTGTGGAAGTAATTCAATGGCTTCTTCAGCTGTGACTACAACTTCATCCAGTAATTCGCCAGATTCAAGGGAAAAATCCATTACTTGATCTTTACTCAAGTAAAAGGCACTTTCCTGGACTTGATAGCCTACAAAAGAAGTTCGTAAGGCCACACTGTCTGAAGGTAAAGTCAGGCTAAAAAATCCATAGATATTGGTCACGGTGCCACTCTTGGATTTTAAATCATAAACAGTCGCACCGATAAGGTTTTCACCGGTTTCTGCATCCCGGACATATCCGCTGATGGTGAATTTCTGCGCAAAGCAAAAAGTGGGTAATAAAAACAGAACAATAAGTAGCGTTCTCAAGGTAGAGGTAGGTTTTGTGGTAATCAGAAATCTTGAATAGCATCCTTCCTTTTGACTTACAGTTGTTCCAGTAAAAAGCCCTACCTCAAACGCAAAAAAAGTAGGAATTAGGGTTCTGAAGGACCTAAAGGCGAATACAGGCAGAATAACGTCAGAAAGTTCATGACATTATACAAAGTGGTAAAAAAGCCCGGAATTTTAATAATTCAGATGCGGTACTTAATCTTCTGGAATTACTCGAGTTTCCTTATTACCTGGTGGTTTCAAATATGTTTTGATCAACTTCATACCAAAACCAAAAATCAATCCACATACGAGGCATATTAGCAGGTTGATCAAGACGAAGTGTACCGAAAAGTTGATGCTTGTCCGCATCGGCAAAAGAATAGACATGGCAACCCACATCAATACCCCCCAGGTCATCCCGGTTTTTAGCCACCATTTGTGACCTGATCTATCGATCACTTCGTCTGCTTCAGCTGTCTTTTGTTCCTTCATGAAATCCGTTTTTTCAAATAGGCAATTAATCCGCGATGATTCGCTTCATGTTCACATACGTGAAACCAGGCAAAATAGGTATTGACCTGATTTTCTTCATCGATTATTTCCATGAGCCATTCATCATCCTTCTCCTTCAAACCCACTAATGAAGTTTCCCTTACCTCAGCCAAAGCATCCAAATAAAAGTTCAGTGGATTTCCTTTGATCATAGATCTTCCTCTGTCACCCAAATCACTAGCCGCTTCCCCAAGGTCATCCTTAAAACCTGAAAATTTACCAGAAAGGCTTTCTTCCTGATAATATTTTTCCGTTACAGCAAGGTGCAACAACATCGCGCCGATGGTATTGGAATTTTCGTCATGCAAATAATCCAGATCCCTGGTAGACATTCCCTCCACCAAATACAATACCGTATTGCGGATGTAATTCATTTTGCCCACTAGCACACCAATGTGTGGCGTGTACCCAGGCTTTGGACCGATAAAATAGGGCGAATCTGACTGGATTGGCTCAAGAGGCTGACCTGCAGCCTCCAGCAACATCGGCGAGGAGATCAACGGCAGGGCGGTAAGGAATGATCGTCTTTGCATGAGTTTTGGATTTGTTTAACTACAAGTTAGGGAATGTCATTGAAGTCTTTGTGAAAGATATTAGGAGTACAGAAGCTTAGTTCTCGTCAAAGATTGCCGCATAAGACTTGTCTTACTTGCAAAGACGAGAAATTATGTTGCCGTCATTGTAATTCAATTATGATCACGTTTGATGCAGCAATCCGGCAACATAAGTAAAATGCAAATTACTTTCTCACCTGTTTCTGTAATGCCTCTCGATGAAAAGCAGACACTTGTTCGGGAAGCTTCTCCATATCTAATTCACTGGCCACACCACAATCCATGAGATGCAAATGAATTGAAGGTTTAAAACTCTCCAAATACTCAATGACTGACGAACAATAAATAACCTGACAGGGACCTTGAATTTGCTGGAGTAACCTGAACACACCTTGTTCAAAAGCTATGTCCGGCACGTGCATACTCTGCAACCTCCCTTGTGGAAAGATCAACACCAGGTTTCTTGATTCATTCAGCAATTCAGCGGCATAGGCCAGTGAGTCAAATGCTTCTCTTGAGTTTTTCTTCACCGAAAAAGCGCCTTTGTACCGAAAAAAGGGAAATTTCCTGAGCTGTTCCTCCTGAACCATGACATGAAAGCTTTTATGAAAATGTTCATAGCACAGGTGACTCCCCAAAAAACCATCCCACCATGACATGTGGTTTTGCAATAAAAGAACAGAATGATCAGGCTTCAACTCTACTCCATGAACATGGACTTTCCGGAACTTACGCGGCAATACCCATCGGGACTCTATGAAATGATAGAGGCGTTTGGTCCATTCTGTGGAGGTAGGTATGATCATCGGTTATGTACGTCCAAGCCTATTTAGCAAAGCACTAGTACTTGCAATGAAGAATCTCGGATTTTCTAATTCTATTACTAAAAAAAGATTTTGAAGTCCCTTCAAATATACCCCTTAACCCTAAAGAGGAGAGTAGCAAAGTCTCATTTAGGGGACTTAGGGTTTGATTGAAGAATAATACTCATTCATCAAAATCTTTTCTCTAAAAGCTACTAATCTAGCATCCAACTTCTCCGTCATCAACCAGTGCCCCTCGTCCACTTCCAAAATATCCAGGTTATCCAATTCATTGGTTCCTTTCAATCCTGATAAAGGAAAAATGTTATCCTGTTTCCCGAAGACCAACTGGACCCTTCCTCTTATGCTACTTAAAGATTTGAGGACCCTATGTTGGTCCAAATTCAGTTCACTCATTAATAGAAAAGTCTTGCGCAGGTTTTGACGTTTCTCCATTGTGGCTAGTTCTCTTATGAGAATATCATGATCTGCATAACTAATGATTCCTAAACCACGAACCCCATTGATGATCCTGATTGGCAACATCGACCCAGCAATCAAACGAAACAACCCTCTTCCAAAGCCACTTTCCAGAAAGGCTATTCCCCAATGCCGAACCAATCCATATGGTGCAAACAGAAATACATCCTTAACCTGTCTATCAAAATAAGGAAGTAAAGCCAATACAACTTTAACTCCAATGGAATAACCGGCAATCGAGAAATGATCTGCACCCTGTTCTGCTACAACCTGTTTGACGGTCTCAATCACTGATTTCAACCAGCCTTCATGATCGTCAGCCCCCTTTTGATGATAAGGCAGATGGAATCCAACAATCTGATAGTCCACACAAAGCGATTCTCTCAGCACCTGAAACTGTCGACCATCCATCCCATAGCCATGGAAAGTGAACAGTACGGAGTTACCGGTACCGTAGGTGGTGTAGGGGGCGATGCGCATAAGGTAAAGTTAGGAATACAGACTAAAGTTGTTTTTACAGATCATGGTCGAGTTCGCTGTTATTAATATTACTTTCAATAATAAAGGAATCTCCATAGCGAAGTGTTTTGTTACATCAGACTATAACCAACAAAGTTTAGTAAGACGTAATCGACCAATACAACAAATGAAAACTTCCACCATCCTGCCATTATTCATCCTTTCACTTATACTCTTTGCCTGCAACGAACAAGAAAGCAATAAGCAAGTGCCAAAGTCTGAAGAAGTTGGCATGCAGGATCCAAAAGTCAATACGGAGGAAATTCAATCTGATTTTCGTAAATGGTGGACATATCATACAACGAATATTAAGCTGTCTTCCAATTTCATTGGAATAAACGAGGATTTGGATACCATTTCAAAACAACTTTTTCTGATAAAACTGGTCACCGAAAATTACATCCCTCTGAGAGTAGGATCTAATGAGGAAATTCAAACATACCAATTATTTAAGCTAGGAAACAAGGCCGATGATAGTATTAAATCTACCATTAAAAATGTGGCTCGTACAAGTCTCAAATACTTTGAAATGGAAGGTATGGCGTTTCCTGAATTTGAGTTCACGGACTTGAACGGGAATACCTATACCACTGCATCTACAAAAGGGAAATTCTTGGTCGTAAAAACATGGTTCATCAGGTGTAAAGCCTGCATTCTGGAATTCCCTGAATTAAATGAGTTCGTTGAAAATTATAAGGAAAGAGATGATATCTTATTCCTGAGTCTCGCAACGGACTCAGCTACCGAACTGGAGAAGTTTATAAGCAAAAGAGACTTTAACTATCAGGTTATTCCAGATCAAGAAGACCTAATTGAGCGAAAACTTGGGTTCTCGATTTATCCGATACACCTAGTCATAGACAAGACTGGCAAGGTTTCAAAAGTAGTAGACAAAGCTTCAACGCTTATATCATACATGGCAGATGAAATGGAGCTAGCAAACAATAACATCCCTACGGCACCATTGTAGAAACACCTGATGACCTTAGTCATTCAATTTGGTTTGAACTACATCCTGGGCTAAAAGCTACTTATTAAGGATTTATCTAAACAAGCTAAATGCCAGCCCCTATTCAGCAATGACCTCCATTTTATCAAAATAGACTGTACCGCTAGTCTCCTCTAATAGCAGTAGGTAAAAATCCATGTAGTCGATACCTTCGGGGATAGGATTAATCAAGCTAAGGCCGTATTCTTCCCAACCATCGGTGGCTCCCTTATCTCCTAATCCTGTAAACTCAACGATCGATTCGTCCTGAGATCGGGTCCCCATTGAAATGGTCCAGCCATCTCCATTGAGATCTTTGGTTTTGACCCGTACGCGTATCTTAATTGTCTTGTCTACGGGGAGGTCGTAAAGTCGTAAGGTCCAGTAGGCAAAAATTTGACCCTCCTCATTATCGCTTGCTATTTTCAGTGAACCTGTCCCATCAAATGAATCTTCCTGTGTCCATTCCACGTCGTAATTGGCTCCTCGATAAATGTAAAATTCGTCTGGTCTTGATTCAAAGGAATACCCTACATAAAGGCCCTCCGGCTCTGAATAATCACTAAGGTCTTCAGAACAACCGAATAAAATGAAGACGCAAATAATCGATAGTATGTTGAGCTTTTTCATCTTAGCGGTACAGCTGAGGTTGAAACTTCAAAATGGACAATTACATCATAGGCTTCTGCCAGATTATATCGACGATAATAAGAATTGGGGTTGGCCTCATCATACAAGGCGCCAATACTTAGCACATCTCGATCTTCACTGAAATATTCCTTCGCATGGATGGTTGAAGTTAAGTCAGCCATGACCAGGTAGAAATTTGCATCGGTCAATGCTTCAAATACTTCATTTACGGTATTACATCGAATTTCAGTGACTTCATTTTCTGTATTCAAACGCCAATCGCCATCCAATGCCTGAAACTTTCCTGTATTGAAGCTAAAACCGATATTCTTATAAGCCTCACCGACCGAAGCCTCCAGAAACTGTCCTTGTGTCGGGTAAGATTCATCCTTGGTCACATGTCCATTGTGAGCCCACAAGGCTACTTTTGTATCCTCCCCAAGGTATTCACGAATCCATTCACTATTCTCAGCCATGTAATCATCTCTGATCCGATCTGGCTCAGGTCGTGAATAATCCTCAAACTGTAATAAAACATCGAAAGCTTTTAACATTAAATCATACTCCGACTGAGATGAACTGGCAATCAATGACGCTGAATTCGCCTCAAAAATCGTCTGTGCAGCCCTAATTCCAGAACGGTAATTGTTACGCTGGGCATTGGTTAAGCTCTGATAATTACGTGCGGCAATGATATCTAGCACCTCCCTAATATTAGGCAGGATTTGCTGTACCAGCGCCGGTTGATTTTGAAGTAGATATCGTTCAATCCATTCGGGTTCTTCTACACCAGATTGCATGTCGAAACCATAAAAATATACCTTCTCGTCATCTGATTTGTCCAAATTATAGTCGCGCATCCACTCCACAAGCGCTTGAACTTCTTCTGTGTACCAGGTCCAGAATTGCATCCTGCCGATGGCATCTTTTGCAGTTCCATTTCCATTCACCACATAGTCATTGACGTACAAAGCACCACCCCAGGTAGCCTCAAAACCCATCGCCCGGAAACCATGGTTTTCTACCAGGTAACGAAAAAGTCGATCCTTCATTTCGAAATGCTCTTTGGTGCCATGGGTTGCTTCACCCAAACCAACTAAAGGAGTATCGCCGACAGCCTCCCCTATAGCTACCAAAGCATCCATAGATAAACCAGGGCTGGACCCTTCTAATGGATAAATTAACTGGTTTAACTCCTCCTCTACAAGTTGTGTATCCTCGAAAGTTCTTTCACAAAAGGAACCTTCTTCATAAACATGACGCCTATCAGCAGGAAGCTCTTCTTCTTTACAAGAGTTTAGAATAATAAGACCGAGAATGATGGAGAGGAATACGCATTTAGGAACGTACCTGTTCGGTGAGCACAATTGTTTCATAAGTTAGTTCTGCAGGTTTTCACTGTAAAGACAGTCAATAATGACAGTTCCCTTAAAACCGTTTCTAGAAAAAATGTGACTTGAAAAGTGACTATTTCTTCCTCACCCCCCTCACTACCAGCCAAAGAAACGGAATCCCAATCGCTAGGTAGAAGATTGCTTGATAGGTGAGCTCGGCTTGGGGCTGGGTGAATAGCACAACTCCAAAAATGAGAACGACGAGTAGATAAATACCAGCGACCAATCGCATTCCACCAGAAGCATAGACACTCCTATAGGGTATCTGATGGACCTCATCCCTATTAGCATTGTAGCATTCAATTGTCTGAAGAATTTGATCAACGTCTGCTGCGAACGTCTCCTGACCTTTGATCTCATGCAGATTGAAGCTCTGTTTCCCCTCTTCTAATCTGATCACCAGGCCGGAATTGCCTTCAACTGCCAGATCATAGGATTTGATCGTACCAAAGGGCACCTGAAGTTCCGTAAAACTCAACAACATTTTGGGCTTGTCCAGCTTAATGACCAGGTGGTCCTTTGTTAAACTTATGGACGCTTCTCCCCTGCTGATACCAAGTAATGCTGGTAGCAAGACCAATTACTGACCGAACACCACGATGGAGATCACAGTCAGTTCTGCCGACTCACCCAAATCTCTTTTACCCAAATAATCTACCATTACCAACATCACGATCGTAAAAACAACCATGAATAAGGCCACTGCTTTGACATTGCCTTTCTTCTGAGATACGATGAATCTATATTGGGCGGCTTCCATAAGTGAATTAACATTTTTTTTCTGACTCCTGTAACAGCTGAGGCCTTTATGGATCAAAGGTGAAATATTAATCAAAAGCTATATGTCCTTGACTTAAGAATTCGTCATTGCGAAGGATGAAGCAATCTAATCTCCTTAAACCTGCTCGAAATACCAACATAGATTACTTCACTAGCTCGTAATGACGGTCCTTTTCCCCTAAGTCAAGAACATTCAAAACTGATCAATTATGAAAAAGACATGCTTAATCATCATCGGAATCTTACTCGCAGTAGTTGGATTCAGTCAAAACGCCATTCAGGTTGAAAAGCAGGGACAAGGCGATGCCATTCTGTTCCTACCAGGATTCACCACTCCGGGATCAGTCTGGAATGAAACCATCGCGAACCTGAATCATTCCTATGAAACCCACGTCGTGTCCTACGCAGGATTCAATGGCATGGAACCCATTGGCACACCCTGGTACAGTCCTATCAAAGATCAATTGCTCAAATATATCAACGAGACTGAATTGACTAACCTTACGGTCATTGGACACAGCATGGGTGGGAATCTTGCCGTGGAACTCGCTGCAGCACTAGACAAGCAAGTGACTGGCCTGATTATCGTCGATGCTTTACCTTGTATGCGTGAACTGATGATGCCCGGGGTTCCGGCCAACGCTTTACAATATGATAGCCCTTATAACAATCGCATGCTGGCGATGAATAAAGATGAATTCAGTCAGGTTGCCATCGGCATGGCGAGCAACATGACCAATGATCAAGGTAGAATGGAAGAAATGGCTAGCTGGTCTATCAACTCCGACCGTGAAACGTATGTGTATGGATACACCGATCTGCTAAAGCTGGACCTGCGTCCTTCATTGCCGGAAATCACAACCCATACGCTGATCCTTGGAGCTACTTTCCCGAGTAAAGAAATCACTCAAAAGACCTTTGAAACCCAATATGAAAAGCTGGAAAATAAAACCATCAATCTGGCCGACAACAGCAAACATTTCATCATGTTTGATCAGCCGGAATGGTTTTACGAGCAAATCAATGGATACCTGTTAGCGAATGTCCAATAATCGCAAAAGATTCGAATCCCTTCACACGGAATACCATGCCATGGTCCATCAGATGTGTAGGGGATTCATGAAAGGACAGGAGGATCTGGCACAAGACCTAACACAGGAAACATTCATCAACATCTGGAGGTCCCTCGACAAATTTCGGGGTGCCTCCAGTTATAAAACATGGATCTATCGCATTACCGTAAATACCTGCCTCAAATTCATTCGCAGTGATCAGGCCAGGCATCAAACTTCCCTAAGTGACTACCAAACTCTTTCGGATGAGGAACCAACACATAAGACTCAAGATAAGCCTTACCAGGAGCTTTATCAGGCCATTGGTCAATTGAGTAAAGTAGATCGCCTGATCATCATGATGGTGCTCGATGAATTGGAATATCCGGAGATCGCTGAAGTGATGGGCATGAGTGAAGGGAACCTCAGGGTGAAGATCCACCGCATTAAAAAGAACTTAAAAAAATTATTACATCATGACTGACATTTTAGACGAATATAAAGGCCAATGGAAGGAAGCCAGGCAGAAAGAATCGACTCCTTCAAAAAGTGCCAAAAACCTGATTACACTATCCCAACAGCAGTTGAGAAGTACGGTGATCATGCAACTCAAGAACATGATCATTCTGGCCATTACTTTGATCGGCCTTTCCGTCTATTTCTTCTATGCCTACCACTTCCAACTGACCACAAGCCATCTCGGGATCACTTTAATGGTTGGTGGCCTGGCTATCAGAATTCTCATTGAAATATACAGTATTGTTCGAGCCAATCGCATTGAAATCAGCCATTCGGCGAAAGCATACAATAGTGGTTTCCTGAGTTATTATTCCTACAGAAAGCACATTCACGGACCAGTAACGATCAGCATCCTGATCGGATATACCGTCGGTTTCTATTTTTTGATCCCGGAATTTGTCCAGTATATGACCCGTGGAATGGTGATTTTGATCGGTCTCTCCTATTTACCCGCTGCAGCCATTTTTGGCTTCTCCATTCGGAAAGGCATACGAGATGAAATGAAGGTATTGAATGGTTTGTTGGCATTGCAAACCGAAATTGAAGAACAGCAATAGGATTAACCTAACTACTGTTTATGGACAGGTGGCGAACTAACCTCGCTGCCTGTCCCTTGCCTGGGTCACCATGTCCTGGATCAGTTCATTGATGTTCTCGACCAATTCACTTACCCCACCTAAGTGATCCTCTTCCAACAATTCCACATGGTTCAGGAACAGGGTGATCTGCTTTGATAATTCTCCTTTACCAACTACTATTTGAGGCGTTTCCTGATCGGAATTCTCATCCAGTTTTTCATGATAGATCTGATTGAAACGATCATTGGCTTCCATCATCTCCTCTTGCAAATCGGCAATGCCCGTCACCATGATCTCCCCCTGGCATTGTTCCAGATCCGTCATGAGCGTACGCATGGCTTCACTCTGGGCAATGTACCCCAGGTTGTAAAGGCTAAACCCTTGTTTTCTTACAATCTCCACCAAAGTCTCTCCGGCCTTCTTAATCGTTAATTCGGAACGATAAGACGCAGAAAGTGCTCCGTATTTAAAGGCCTGGAAAGCATCATCCCGTTCAAGGTCCGCTTGTTGTACCCGTGAAGCATGAACACTCGAAAGACTCTCATTCAATGCTTCGGTGAGGTAGTTGGCTGCGTCAGTTGTCTTCGCAATCCGATTCGTAAGTATCTCTTTATGTTCAGACTTAGCTACACAATGGATCAGCCGCTCTGCCATCGTTACTAATTCTTCTGGAGTGAGCGCCGAATGTGAGAACTGTTTTAACATAGGGGATTTAAGATTGGTTGGTATTTATAGCAAAAACGAAACTAGCGTAAAGCTGACAATTTTCAATTTCAAACGATTCATTCTTCGATGAATTAATGTAGGTCATCGGCAAATGACAAGCACTTACGTAACAGCTTTAAGAGGAATTTGGAATTCTTGTGATTATTTATAATTTTGTATAACATACATTGTATAACAAATAGAATACGACTGGGAATACATGTTTTGAACAACTAAATACTGATATGAATCTAAAACAACCACATCAGCCTCCGTTTTTAGCACATTGGTTATTAAACAAATTTTTAAGTAAGTACCTGCTCGAAGAAATAGAAGGCGATTTACAAGAAGTATATCAGGATAGGATTGCCAGTAAAGGACGACTCTATGCCTCACTCATGTATTGGATAGACATGCTACACCTTTCAGTTGGCTTCATGGGAAAAGAAGTAAGGCCTATGAATAACTGGTCAATGTTTAAGCATTACTTCGTGATCTCTTGCCGCAACCTCTCAAAGGATAAAGGATATTCCCTCGTCAATATTTCCAGTCTGGCAGTGGGCATGGGCATCTGTTTGGCCCTGGCTCAGTATATTTTCTCTGAATTCAATCACGACCCTAGCCTGCGTGACCATCCACACATTTATAGACTTACATTGGAAAGAAGCCTGGAAGGTTCGCTGGAAGACAGAGATTTGTTAACTGCTCATTCACTTGGCACGATTGCTAGCGAAGAAATTCAAGGAATTGCCTCATTTACCCGGTTATATGTCCCCGATGAAGGTGCTTTTGTTTCTCGCTATGATCAAAGGCCAATCAGCATGGACCCAAGCGAGATTTACTATGTAGACCGGAATTTCCTTGATTTCTTTCACCTGAAGCTACAATTGGGGGATCCCAGTCATGCACTGGACGATCTATTCAATGTGGTGATCTCTGAACGAATTTCGAAAAGGCATTTCGGAAATAGCAACCCAATCGGGCAAACGCTTAGCATTGGTGGTGGTGCCTCACATGGTGACTATCTGGTCACCGGAGTAATTGCAGATCAACCAGAAAACAGCCATTTACAATTTGACTTTCTATTTCCCATCAAGAATTTCATAACATACGGTTGGATGGGAGCTGTCAAGCGCAATCCGCATATCCCCTGGTTTGTGAATTACTTTGAACTATCTCCTCACGCAGACAAAACGATCATTCAACAGCGAATCGATGAGATCATTCATCGGCACAAACCCGAATGGAATCCTGAATTGATGCTCACGGAAAGCTCGTCACTACAACCAATATCAGACATTCATCTTGATAATAATCGCTATGCCAATGGCGACTATGTAACTAACAAAGGGAATCCTTCAGACCTGAACAGCTACTTGATCATTGCCGCAATCATTTTGGTCATTGCGTGGTTCAATTATATCAATCTCTCAACCGCTCAATCCATGAAACGAGCCGGAGAAGTTGGGATAAGAAAATCAATGGGTGCCAATAGAGCCGAATTGGTGTTTCAATTTCTTTCCGAAGCGGTTACCATCAACTTGCTGGCAGCTATTTGTGGACTAGGGATAAGCTTCCTCGCGCTGGAAATTCTCGGAGATCTACTTGGGAAAGAACTATCCTTCACGCTGTTCTCTAAATTCGAATTCTGGCTCATAACAAGCCTTTCCCTGTTGGGCGGTGCACTGATTTCTGGTATTTACCCTGCATTTATTATGTCCGGACATCAACCCATTAGCATGTTATCGGGCAAAACGAATCTGATTTCTCCTAAATACAACTTACGTCAGGTGCTGGTTACCTTCCAATTCCTGATCTCCATTCTGTTGATCGCAGGGACCTTCCTGATCTATAAACAAATTGATTACATGCAAAATGAGGACCTGGGCATGGACATAGATCAGGTATTGGTTGTTCATGGCCCCAAACATATTGAAGTCTTGGACGGAGGGCCTCAACTGACTGACTATGAAGGATTACAGGCTTTTAAAAAGTACAACCGAAAAATGTACAAGATCTTTCGGGATGAAGTACAGAAAATACCGGCTGTCGGTTCAATAACAGGCTCCTGGTATGTACCCGGCGATCCTAATTTTGATCTTCAGGATGACATCCGACGATGGGGATCACCAGAAAGTGAAAACCAAACCGTAAGACTCGTACAAACAGGACTTGACTTCATAAAGACCTATAATCTGAAGTTGATTGCCGGAAAAGAATTCACACCAGATCTATTTGACAGTCGGGCAATTATACTCAATGAAAAGGCGGTCCAGGCTTTTGGATTTGATTCTCCCGAAGAAGCCGTTGGCGATCAATTGTACTTCAGGAAACCACTCAAAATTGTGGGAGTAGTCAAAGACTTTCATTGGCATTCGCTTAAAGAAGATCATTTCCCTTGGATCATTTGGCTAACAGGTTCCACACCCGGATACCTTTCGATGAAATTAAATGCACTCAACCTGGAAAAGACCATTCCGCAAATTCAAGAGATCTATGATCAATTATATCCTGGAAATCCATTTGAATACTTCTTTATGGATGTTCAATTCAATCAGCAGTATCAGTCGGAACTTCAATTCAGGAATCTGTTTCTGTCCTTAACGGTCTTGGCGATCCTCATCGCTTGTATCGGCCTGTTTGCCATGATCTCATACGCGGTGACCCTAAAAGTGAAAGAAATAGGCATTCGAAAAGTGTTGGGAGCTTCCTTGACACAACTTATGATCTTACTGTCAAAAGAATACTTCCGATTATTGGCACTTGCCATTATCCTCGCACTTCCATTGATTTCATTTATTGGAGATAAATGGCTGGAAAACTATGCCTTCAGGACGAACCCCGGTCCTGATCTCTACATCATTCCCGGATGTATCCTGATTTTGATTGCTATACTCACGGTAAGTCACCGGACCCTTGTCGCTGCTCAAGCTAACCCAGTTGATTCTTTGAGGGCAGAATAATATAAACTTCAAAACCCCGTAAAAGCAGAGTGCTACTCACTCCTGAGGCTATCAACCGGATTGGACATGGCTGATTTTGCCACTTTGCCGAATATGATGGCAAAGGCGATGACCGTGGATAATATCGTGGCAGCAGCAAAAACCCAAAGGTCTAACTCAATACTGTAAGCATAGCCTGCTAACCAATCTTGCATGGCAAAGAAGCTTAATGGCAAAGCCAAAATGGCAGCAACGATCAATAGCATGGCAAAATCTCTGGATATCAACCTGACCAGTTGGGAGAATGAGGCCCCTAGTACTTTTCGTATACCAAGTTCTTTTACTCTACTTTGTAAGGTAAAGGTCACTAAACCAAATAGTCCAAGGCACGATATAAAAATTGCAAGGCCAGAAAAGAAGGGTACTAGCGCCGCTACAAGCTGTTCCGATTGGTATTCTTCTTCGTAGACTCCTTTTACAAACGAATAATCGAACGCATGACCAGGGTTCAATTCCGCGTGTAGCTTTTCTAGTCTTTGCAAAGTAGAATTCACCTGATCTGAGTTCAATTGAATAGTGATCGTACCAAAATTGAGTCCTTCTTTTACATCCAGTACCATAGGCTGAATGAAACTATGCAGTGAATTGAAATGGAAATCTTTGAACACCCCAATAACTTTACCTTCCTTACCAAAAATGGTGGCATCCTTGTTCAGCACATTGCCACCCATGGCTCTGGCAGCGGTCTCATTGATCAGGAAATTATTGATATCCGCAGGCCTGGAACGGTCAAAATCCCTACCTTCCACAAGTTCGATCCCCATGGTTTCTACAAAATCAAACCCTACTGATGAAGGTGTAAAGACGACATTATCGCTCTCCTCCTTTCCCTCCCAATTAAAAAACTGCCCACTGAAACCCATTTTATGTGGGGTCTGACTACTGCGATCAATTTTCAAGACGCCCGGCACCTTCACCGCTTCTTCGCGGAAAGTCCGGTAGTCCGATTTTAAAGCACCTTCAATGGGAACGTAAATCAAGTGTTCCCGGTCAAATCCCAGGCTTTTATTCAGCAGGTAATCCAATTGATTGTTGAACACTAACGTAGCGACCGTGAGAAATAAAGACAAACTGAACTGAAAAACGACCAACCCCTTCCTTAGTCCTCCCAATCCCGAGCTTTTTGTACTCGAGCGGTCAACTAGCGCCACAAACCTGAATCTGGACAACACTAAGGCCGGGTACGCACCAGCCAATAGTCCCGAACATAATACCACTCCGACAAGGAGCAGGATAAAATTCCAATCACCCAACGGAAACCTTAATGACGTTTGGCTAATTTCGGCCATTAAAGGAAGCGCCAACGCAGCGAGCAATACACCTATAAATGAACTGACAATAGAAGTAAGCATTGCCTCCAAGAGAAATTGATGCATCAGGTTACTTCTACTGGCTCCCACAACTTTCCGTAAACTGACTTCCTTGGCTCGTTCTCGAGCCTGAGCAGTCATCAAGTTCACAAAATTGATGATGGCAATCATCAGGATGAATGTCGCTAACCCAAGAAAAAACCGTACAGATTTGATCTTTCCTGCTGCTGGTTGTCCATTTTCAAAATTCCCGTAGAGGTATTGTTCGCTGAATAACTGAAGTCCTAACTCACCTCGCTCGTTCTCTTCAAAACTGATATAGCCCTTTAAAAAATCCTGGATTTTATCTTTTGCAGCAACTGGATCTGCACCGGTCTTCAATTTGAGGTACGTCTGGGTTCCAAAATGTCTCCAGGATGGCTTGAACTCATCCATATCCACCCAGGCATCCCAATTAGTCAGGTAATCAAATTGCAAGGAAGAATCGTCTCCCACGTCTTCAAATACCAGGGTAACGTTCAGGTTTCGCTCATTTTTATAACGTATGGATTGATTGATGGCAGCTTCCGCGCTACCAAAAAAAATCTCAGCCATCCTTCGGGAAATAGCAATGGCCTCCGGCTTTAATAGTGCATTCTCTTTATTACCTTGAAGAATCTTAAAACTGAAAATATTGAAGAACTGCGGACTTGCACGTGATCCTTTCATCTTCAAAATAATGTCGCCTTTTTGGAAAGTCTCGGCCGTCACACCCTGTAGGCTTAGTCTAAAACTCTTTGCAAAGCCAGTTGCATATTCAATTTCCGGAATTGCTGTTTTTAATTCAGCAGGCAGCTTCGCCGGTGTATTTATGGATGTTTGAATTCCTCCTGGGTAAATCACCCGACTATAGACTCCATATATCCGATCATTCGCTTCATGGAACCGATCCTTATTCAGTTCTCCATAACTCCACAAATAGATGAGTAAGCTACTGGCAAACGCCAGACTAAGTCCAACGATATTTACTAAGCTATTACCTCTTCCATTAATGAGACCTCTCCAGGCGATTCGAAAATGATGATTGATCATAAGGCTTGTGGTTTTTTGTTTTAGGAACAATGATTTTAGGGCATAAAGCCGGAGAAATTTAATAGCATGCCACACATAGAGTCTACGAGCCTTAGTTTCTCCGTATTTGCTAATCCACAGGTCATAAAACTCATATAAGTCTCCTAGTATCTCCTCGTGAAAAGCTTGTTTGCACAATAGCTTTATCGTCTGCGCAATCCACTTGGGCGGTGAGTTGTGGGAATTATTCATACTGGCAGGGCATTTGGTGGAATTTGCTTCCAGATAAGTTCTCGCTCTTCGCGGAGTTTTCGCAACACCTTACTGCCGGATACTGTGATCTTAAAATAACGTTTACGGCGCCCACCCCTTTCCGCAGTTGCTCCACCAAAGAAAGAAGTCACATAACCCTTCTCCCCGAGCCGGTGAAGCGTGGCGTGAACCGCACTTACACTAATGTCCCTGTCTAGCTGCCCTTTGATCTCCTGTGTGATCGAAACCCCATAAGCTTCCTCCTGCAGCAGCACGATCATTAACAGCACAATTTCTTCCAGTTCACCGATGTAAGTCTTTCGCATACCTATTATTTCAAATTCTGTAGAACAAATTCTTTGCCAAAGCTAAGAATCATAAGCTGAATCATTTAAAAGCACATTTCACCTAATTCACAATGAAATTACCGTTCGAATATGTTCAGCCAATTAAAGGAACCGGACACCCTATTACATCATTCCATGCGTTCTTTTCAATTTCGAAAATATCAAGCAACACATTTGGAAAGCTGCTGTAGCAAGCTATAAATTGAATGAAGGAAACACGCCCATCATGACCAGATTTGCGGAACTGAAAGATTTACTGATTGGAAATAAACTGACCATTGCTGTGGCGGAAAGCCTGACATGTGGATTGGTACAGGCCAAATTAGGTGAGATATCAGGGGCTTCAGGGTTTCTGGAAGGCGGAATCACCACTTATAACCTCGAGCAAAAGGTGAAATTTCTGTGTGTCGATGAATTCCATGCACAGAGTGTCAATTGTGTTTCTAAGAAAGTGGCAATAGAAATGGCCACCCATGTCTCCAGAATTTTTGGATCCAACATTGGCATAGGCACCACTGGATACGCAGAACCCTACCCAGAAGAAGAAGTGACCATACCCTATTGTTTCTACGCTCTTTACCTTCACCTTAAACCCTCTGAATCACCAACGGTGATTGCCAACAAAATCCAGATAGGAGGTCTTGACCGAAACCTCACCCGCCACTACTTCGCCGATACGGTGTTGAGTAGATTGATTTTGGAGTTGAGGGAACGGGTGAGGTGAGTCAGACTTCATGATCAATCATCGCTATCCTTTGTTATGAGGCTCTCTACAATTCTATCTAGACAAATAGAAACATGAAATAATACGTATGGAGCGGTTTTAAAATCAACAAAAGTGTTTTTTCGATATACTACATTGAACTGGTAATTGATACTCACCTATACCATTCCTGTTGGGATTCAAATACCACGATTCCGAGCGACGAGAGTATGAATCTCCTCATTTTATTGATCAGACCTTTCAGATTGGTGGACATTCTCAATATGATCACCGTCCCTTCAAGAAAACATGGCGATGATTTTGAAAAACATGGCGGTCTTTTTCTGAGGGTCCAGTGACCTCACTGAATAAGACCTAATAGGTCGAAGAGTTAAGAGATCTATTACAGACCACAAAAAAAGCCCCACATTGCTGCGGGGCTTTCTCATTTCTTAATCTGTAAGTTGCTTACAGGGCAATTCCGATAAAGGATTTGAAGGCCAATCCCATCAATCCAGTGATGAGCATGGTCAAGCCAAGTCCTCTAAGTCCTTTAGGTACATTTGAGTACTTCAAGCGCTCACGAATGGCTGCCAATGCTACGATTGCCATCATGAAACCTGTTCCGGAACCGAATCCGTATGCTGTCGCTTCCACGATGGTGTAGTCTCTCTGTACCATGAAAAGGGATGATCCCAAAATGGCGCAGTTCACAGCGATCAGAGGAAGGAAGATACCCAGTGATCCGTAAAGTGCAGGAGATGCTTTCTCGATGATCATTTCTACCAGCTGTACCATCGCTGCGATTACCGCAATGAAAATGATGAACTGTAAGAAGGTAAGATCTACATCAGCAAAACTGGCTCCTAACCACGATAGCGCACCTTCTTTCAATACAGACTCCTGAAGAAGCCAGTTCAAAGGCACAGTGATGGTCAATACGAATACTACGGCAGCTCCAAGACCAATGGCCGTCTTCACTTTCTTAGATACCGCAAGGAATGAACACATGCCTAAGAAATAGGCAAAGATCATGTTATCGATAAAGATGCCTCGAAGGGCAATGTTAAATGCTTCCATAATTAATGATCTTCTACGTATCCGGTTTTAGTTCTTTGAATCCATATGATAATTCCCAGGATCATGAAGGCTCCAATTGAATCTACCATCAAGCCATTAGTCTGCAAGGTTATTCCCAATGCATTTCCGATAGGCTCGTATATTTTCACGTCCAGGATACTTCCTGAGCCAAACAACTCTCTGAAGAAGGCTACTGCCAGGATGATCCATGCATAACCAAATCCACTACCCAATCCATCGAGTACACTATCATAGGGCTTGTTGGCCATGGCGAAAGCTTCCAGCCGTCCCATCACGATACAGTTTGTAATGATCAGTCCTACGTAAGCGCCCAGGATTTTGTACATGTCATAAGCGTATGCTTTCAACACCTCACTTACCAGGGTTACCAGGGTTGCGATGATAGCCAGCTGTACGATAATCCGTACCCGATTCGGGATCAGATTACGAATGGAAGACACGATCAGGTTAGAGAATACGATTACAAAAACCACAGCAATAGACATCACAATGGTAGGTTGCAATTTCACGGTAACGGCCAGGGCCGAACAGATCCCCAATACCTGTACAGTGATCGGGTTATCTTCATTAAGCGGGTCCGTTACGAACTTCTTTCTTCGCTTGGACAATAAAGGCTCAGCAGGCTCTTTGACTACTTCCTTTTCTAATTCTAAAGTATCCGTGCTCATCTCCCTCTGATTAGTTTGTTGCTAATTTCTGACCTGACTTTACTTTCTCAATGAAAGGTGTGTAACAACCGAGGTAGTGCTCCAACATTTTGTTGACGCCCTTGGCTGTCATCGTAGCTCCGGAAAGGCCATCTACTTCATAATCCGTTAGACCGGCATTCCCTTCACCTTTTACCATGGTAACAGAGACCAGCTCACTACCATCGAAAATCTTCTTGCTCTTGAATCGATCTCGTACTACCTGATCGGTGATTCTTGCACCAAGTCCTGGCGTCTCTTGTTTGTGGTCAAAGGCCACACCCACGATCGTATTTAAGTCGTTCTCCAAAGCGATATAACCGGAGATCCAATCCCACAGTCCCGCACCAAACATAGGGAAGATGTAGGACTCAACCTGACCATTGTTTCCTTTGAACATGAATACCGGGTATTGACGTTCGGTAGGATCCGCTTTGTAAAATTTCTGAATGTTTACTTTCTCAGCAACCAAAGGACCTTTTGCATCTTCTTTGATCTCATTGCCCTGATGGTCTACCACGATGGAGCTGATTCGCTCACTGTACAATTTCTCAACGGCTGCCGGATCATCAATGATGTCCGAGATATCCATTACCGCACCCAAAATCTTCTTTTGGGTATCCAGTTTCACTTGCTGGTCCTGCTTGTCTTTGAGTAAAACACTGGTACCAGAAAGTAACGTTGCCAAAATCACGGTCAATATGCCCGTGAAAATGATGATGTAAGCGTTAGACTGTTGCACGTTGTAATCTTCTTTTCTTGTTTGCCTCTACTACAAAGTAATCGATCAATGGCGCAAATACATTCATGAACAAGATCGCCAGCATGATCCCTTCCGGATATGCAGGATTCACCACTCTGATCAATACTGTAATTACTCCAATTAAAAACCCGTAGATCCATTTCCCTAGCTCAGTATGAGCAGCAGATACCGGATCTGTCGCCATGAAGACTGCACCGAAAGCCAAACCTCCGATCACCAGGTGGTGATGTGCAGGCATCATCATGAATGAGTTATCTCCGCCAACTGCGTTGAACAAAAGGCCCATGGCCCATGCTCCACCGAAAACAGAAACAATAATTTTCCAGCTTCCAACACCTGTTCCGATCAAGATCGCTGCGCCTAGCAGACACACGAGTGTAGAAGTCTCTCCAATACTACCTGGGATTGCTCCGATGAACATGTTCATAAAATCAAACATGCCTGCAGACCAGTGTCCCGCAACTGCGGTAACCATATCTGTACCATTTGCAGCAGCTTCTGCTCCATAAGCCAATACAGTCGCTCCTGAGAAGCCATCAACAGCTTGCGCATCGCCCAAATAGGTCCACACATCACCTGAGATCTGAGATGGGTAGGCGAAATAGAGGAATGCTCTTGCTAGTAGGGCTACATTTAAAATGTTCATCCCTGTTCCTCCGAATACCTCTTTTCCGATGATTACAGCGAATACAGTCGCCAAAGCAACCTGCCACAATGGAATCGATGCTGGCATCACCAAAGGAATCAACATCCCGGTGACCAGATATCCTTCTTCAATGGGGTGATTACGAATAACACAGAAAGTAAATTCTACTGATAGTCCTACTCCGTAACTCACAACGAGTATAGGGATCACTTTCAATGCGCCAATCAAAAACTTGTCAATAATTGTAGCGTCTGCTACACCTGTTGCCAGGAAATGCTGATGTCCAACATTCCACATTCCGAAGATCAGGCAAGGCATCAATGCCAGTACCACGGTGATCATCATTCTTTTCAAATCACCTGCATCCCGTACCTGAACCCCTGTTTTCTTGGTTACCAAATCAGGTCTGAAGAAAATGGTGCGGTGGCCTTCGTAAAGGGTGTAGTATTTTTCCCACTTCCCTCCTTTTTCAAAGTGCGGCTTTACACTATCAAATGCGTTCTGTAGAAATTTCATGATCAGCTATTTCTAATTAATTCTATCCCTTCTCTTAAGATGTGCTGCAAGTCATTCTTCGATACATCGATGAATTCGCAAAGAGCTATATCTTCTTCCAACAACTCAAATATGCCTAAGGCCTCGATTTCGTCGTAATCATTGGCCAGAATCGCCTTAAATAAATAGGTAGGTAATACGTCCATTGGCATGACCTTCTCAAATGCTCCGGTCATCACGAAACCTCTTTCCTCCCCGTGTGTATTTGTATCCACTGTGAATTCTTTCTTGTTCAGGAAAGAAAGCAAACCAATCGATTTGTGGAAACTTAATTTTTTGGTCGTAGGCTTCAACCAACCAAGGAACTCCTCTTCATCACCTTCAGGGATCACCGTGATTTGCGTATGCTGAAATCCAAGATATCCCTCTTCACCTACAGACTCTCCTGTGAATACATTGCCAGAAATGAATCGGTTATGATCTCCTTCAACATTATCGGCAACCAGTTTGCCTACTAATGCGCCAGAATATGTCTTCACATATCCGGTATTCTTCACTGAAGAACCTGTAACGGCAACCAGCTTAGAAGTATCATATTTTCCTTCCAGGAAGAATTTACCGATTTGAACCACACCGTGAGGCGTACAAGTCCAGGCAATGTCTCCTTTGTTGATCGGATCCAGGTGATGGATCTGAACACCAACATTACCCGCCGGGTGAGGTCCGCTAAACTTATTGATTTCTACACCTGAAACAGCAGAGTAAATACGAAGTACTTCGCCGCTTCCATCCACATTCAGGTGTACTTTACCATCAGTTAGTTTTTTCAACACATCAAGTCCCGCCTGAAAGCTCTGCTCTTCACCAGCTAGTGCGTAATCAAGATCAGGAGCTAAAGGATGCGTATCAAATCCTGAAATAAAGATCGCCTTTGGGCTATCAGCAGGATTAGCGATGGTACCAAAAGGCCGTTGGGTCAGGTTTACCCAGGCACCGCCTTTGCTCAATTTATCTACCGCTTCTTCTCGGGACAGAGAAGCAATATCAGAAATAGAGTGCTTGGCGTATGCCTCGAATTCTACTTCCTTATCGGCCAGAATTTTAATTTCGAGTAACTTTCTCTTTGCCCCTCTTTTCACCTCAACTACCTCTCCGCTTACAGGAGCCGAGAAAACAACAGATTCCATGACCGCATCATACATGATGGGCGTACCTGCTTTTACATTGTCTCCCTCTTTAATAAGAAGCTTAGGTCGGGTAATACCGTGAAAATCGGTGGGTTTAAGTGCGAAAGTCTCCGGTTGATCAATATTGTGGGTCGTATTTGTAGCCTTCCCTGCCAAATTGATGTCAAAACCTTTCTTCAGTTTGATGGTCTGCGACATGTTCTACTATTGGTGTCTTTTCAAAAACCGATGCAAAACTACATTAACAATGCCTTGAAATAAAATGTTTGATGGAAATCATGAAAACTGGTTGCAACACCCTGCAAACGGGCCTTTCAGAGCATTTCTGAAGGCTCCATTTGGGCTTCAATATGAGCGGCTACCTGCTCCATTAGCCAACGAGGCGTGGATGTAGCTCCACAGATGCCAATAGAGTCGTTTTCCCTCAACCAATTCATGTTCAGGTCTTTCTCACTTTCGATGAAATAAGATCGCTCGTTGAACTGCTTGCATACGCCGTATAGCGCTTTTCCGTTGGAACTCTTTTTCCCAGCCACAAATAATACCACATCGTGTTTTTGAGAAAACTTCTGCATTTGTGGTTCCCGGTTGGATACCTGTCGGCAAATGCTATCATTGGCCTTGAAGTCCCCATCGAATAATTCCCCTTTGGTGTTTTTGATGCGCTCTTCAATCTGTGCCTTCAGGTTATAGAAACCTTTGGTACTTTTTGTCGTCTGACTGAACAAAATAATAGGTCGGTCAAAGTCGATTTGTTCCAGGTCTTTCTCCTCGAATACGATAATCGCTTCATTTGCTGTCTGACCTGTGAGGCCAATCACTTCTGCGTGCCCCGGCTTACCATATATAACAATTTGCCCTTTTCTATTGACCACTTCATCATAAGCGTGCTTGACACGATTCTGAAGTTTCAATACGACCGGACAACTGGCGTCAATGAGTTCCAGGTTGTTTTCAAGCGCGATTTTATAAGTTTCAGGTGGTTCCCCATGGGCTCGGATCAACACCTTGGCATCTTTGATTTCGGTCAACTCCTCCCGATCAATCACCCGCAACCCCTTTTGATGCAACCGCTCCACTTCCATGCGATTGTGCACGATATCTCCAAGACAATACAGGCCATGGCCCTCGGCCATCTCATCTTCCGCCATCTGAATGGCAAACTCTACCCCAAAACAATAACCTGAATTCTGATCAATCTCAATCTCCATAAATTTTTTCCTCCGCCATTGTTAATACCCTATTGATCTGCTCTTCGAAAGTAAGGAAAGAAGTGTCTAATTCGATGGCATCTTTTGCCTTCGTCAACGGACTGACTTCTCTCTTTGAGTCTAACTTATCACGTTCATTAAAGTTCCTTATTATCTCATCTAAAGTAGCGTTTATTCCTTTACCTTCCAATTCTCTCTTTCTTCGCTCCGCCCGGACGTTAAGGTCCGCAGTTAAAAAAAGCTTCAGCTCGGCATCCGGAAACACGACAGTGCCAATATCCCTACCATCCATTACAATGCCACCAGCTTTCCCTAACTCCTGCTGCTGACGGACCAATCTGGTGCGAACTTCAGGGATCGCACTCACTTCACTTACCCGGTTATTTACGTCCATGGTTCTTAAAAAAGGCTCCAAATCCTGATTGCCATTGTGCAGATGTGCTATTCCTTCTTCGTTGGTCTCAAAATGTAAGTCCAGTTGATCTAGCACTTGTGACACCCCCGCATGATCCGACGGATCAATTCCAGCATCTGTCAGTAAATACGTTACTCCTCGATACATCGCTCCCGAATCTATGTAGAGATAGTTCAGGGCTTTGGCCAATTCACGTGCCGTGGAACTCTTCCCACAACCCGAAAATCCATCGATAGCAACAGCAATCTTATTCACTAGCAATCTTTTACCGGACAAGGAATTGGCTTACCTCGTTTGATTTTGCCTTTGTACTGACGGGAAGGGTTTCTTTTGCAGCTCTGCATAGTAGGTGCTACTACCAGCACTGAAAGGAAAAACATTCCCAGGAAAAACGGTCTTTTTAAATGTTTCATGATTAAAAGCTTGATACGGTCATGCCCCGGTCAATTTTCTTCACGAGACCCTGAAGTACTTTTCCGGGACCTGACTCAATAAATTCAGTCGCGCCATCATTGATCATTTGCTGTACACTCTGCGTCCATTTGACTGGCGCAGTGAGTTGTTTGATCAAATTGGCTTTAATCTCAACGATATCCGTATGTCCGATCGTATCAACGTTCTGATAAACCGGGCAGGTAGGCACAGAAAAACTGGTCGCTTCTATCGCTGAAGCCAATTCTTCCCTGGCAGGTTCCATCAAAGGCGAATGAAAAGCACCACCTACAGGCAATAGCATCGCTCGTTTTGCTCCGGCAGCTTTCAATTTTTCACAAGCTTCTTCGACAGCCGGTACCGCCCCGGAAATCACCAATTGTCCCGGACAGTTATAATTCGCCGGAACAACGATTCCCTCCACTTCAGCACAAATTTGCTCCACTACATCATCAGCCAATGCTAATACGGCAGCCATCGTAGAAGGCTCCAATTCACACGCTTTTTGCATGGCCATGGCTCTTTGAGACACAAGCTTCAGACCATCTTCGAAAGGCAAGGCACCTGCAGCAACTAAGGCAGAGAATTCTCCTAAAGAGTGTCCGGCAACCATTTCAGGTTCGAATCCTTCTTTGACCATCGCATTGATAACACTGTGTAGAAAAACAGCAGGTTGCGTCACTTTGGTCTGCATCAATTCTTCCTTGGTTCCTTCAAACATCACCTGAGTAATGTTGAAACCTAGGATCTCATTTGCCTGATCAAAGTGTTTTTTAGCAGCTTCACTGCTTTCATACAATTCCTTTCCCATTCCTGGTGATTGCGCCCCTTGACCCGGAAATACAAATGCTTTCATATTGATCTTGTTCTTAATCGCCTTTCAAAGCGAATCATAAAATTTTGCGCAAAATTAGGCAACGAAAAATTAGTAGGTCTCTGATCACCGATTTTTCGCTAGCGGATCGTAACGAGCCGTCTTACGGAAATTACAAAAATCGATGCGATAACTCGGGAGTGGGAATGCGACAAGCATCTTCTTTGCCAAACCAACGGTAGCGGTTTTTGGCGATGAAATCGTAGATCAGATCGCGGAGAAAAGGAGGAATAATGATGAAAGCATACAGCATTGGCCAGCCACCGGAAAGCTTTCGAGCCACACGTAAAGCAGCCGTACTTTTTCTATAAAAGCGATCCCCTTCAATCAACACAATGGAATTCAATTGGCTCGGATCGTCTCCTATTTTTTGCACTTGATCCTGTCCAAAATCAGATTGTAGAGACGCAAACTTGAAATGCTGCTGTGTGTCACGATCAATCACAAAGTTGACCGACGAATTGCAGAGGTTACAAACTCCATCAAACAAAATGACTTGTTCCTTATCAGCCATCACCTAAGAATTTGAACCCATCCATTCAATGTGATCTGATCTTCACTGGCAGCAAGCACATCATATTGCACTTCTGCAGAATAGAAATATACCCCAGCAGGCAGATCACTGCCATCATTAGATTTTCCATTCCAATTGATCAAAATACCGGTCTCGGCATCTTCGGAACTATCGTAATCAAAAATGGTCTTACCATTTCGATCAAAAACCATAAACACCACCTGCTCGATGAATCTCGGACAATCATTGTTATCAAATCCACTGATTGGAGATGAGGGATTGCTAAAGAAAGGTGTAAACAGGTCGTTTTTCCCATCATTGTTCGGCGTGAACACATTGGGTAATGTAAAATTCGGACAATTGTCGACACATATCTCTTCAGTCAATTCACTCTCGTTTCCTGAACGATCCAGCGCAGAAATGCGATAGCATCCCTTGAAAGAACTCAGGTTGTCATGGGTAAAGAATTGATCCACGACATTGGCTACTACAGCATAATCTTCTTCTAGTCCCGTAGGCGAAAAATAGATATTGTAACTTTCAATATCATCGTCACACCCTTCGGCCGGATCAGCCTCCCAGGCCAGGTTGTTCTCGAAACTGTTTCGTGTACAGGAAGCCCCCAATAATCGGGACTCACAATCTACATTGTCATTTAAGCGCACCGATATTGGCTCACATGGAGGAATGATATCACTGGGCTGTGCACAAAGAATTTGAGATCTGTTGATCAAAGGTTCCGGGATGAGCGGGCTGTTGTCGTATGCTCCGAAGGTCGTTACGAAATAACAATATTCCGTGTCTTCATCCAGTGCAACTCCATTAAAAGAGCCATCATCTAAATAAGTAAAGCCTCCACCTGCTACACGAACTGAATCGATTAGCACAATCTCTGTGGCGTCCGAAAGCACGTTGTTTCTATAAATGTAGTGATAAGGATAATCCTGAATATTGTTGCTCCATGGGACATTCGCCGACCAATCCATTTCAATGGAATTGACACTCGGAGAAAGTTCCAAACGAACGGAAGAAGCAATAGCTGAAGAATCCACAAAAGTCCCACCACCATCAAACAAGGCCACGCGATAGCTATAGCCACGAATCAACGTATTGATGCCTGAATCAGCAAAAGACGTGTCGGTCAGATTGCTGGCTATTAATTCTGGCGTTCCTGTCAAGCCTAATCCAGGAGCTCTGAACAGATCATATCGATAAGGTGGTGGAAATTGCCCATCGTTGATCTCATAAGGAGGCGTCCATCGTACAATGATCTCTCCATCTTCTCCGGTCCGATTCACATCCACATTGGTCATGACCGGACTGTCGGCTTCCAGCGTTAAACAAATCTCTTCAGAAGCGTAACTCGTACCACCTTCAGGCAATGGAAATTTTGCCACCAGGCGATAGCAGTATTTCGCCCCAGGAGCAAGGCCTCTACCTCTATCATCATCCAGATAACTGGTATTAAATGCAGGTATTTCTTCTATGAGCTGATATCCTGAGTTTTCAGGAATACCCACCAAACAATCATCGGCGACGAATCCAAAGTCTCCCACCCTACGCCAAACCTGAATGGTCTGTGCATTGGGACAGGAATAACTGTCCCAATCAAGCTGGATAGACCTTCCAGAACCTGCAACTGCTCCCAGTCCCGTTGGTGCCGGACCGACTACCGTGATTTCCCATGAGCCAAATTCAACCAGTGATGGTCCTACTTTCTCACCAAATTGATTGACAGGATCATCAGTCACTTTGAATTGTACGGTGTAAGGTGCGTCTCTTACGTGCCCACAAACCGTACTCCATGAGAAATCCAATTCTGCAGGTGGGGTCTGAAACAATGGCGGATCAGGAATGACCGATGCAGGAGAAAGCACTTCAAACGGACCACCAAAAGCTTCCAGACGAACTTGATGGCCATCAGGATCGGTGCCGAAGATGGTTTCTTCCACCAATTCTCCCGCCTCAACGCATATCGGATCAGGAACTTCTAATTCAGGTCGCTCATTATCGCCATCGGTAATGATGATTTGCATATCCCTGGTCACGAAGCCCAGCCGGACCGGTGTTCCGAGAATATTTCGCCATTCCTCTACGACAAAAGCAATGTTGTATTCTGCACAATTCGTTGCTCCTTCCGGGCAATCGCTTCCCGAGAGATTCAAAAAGTCTCCCGGCGCATCCCAGGTGAGTGTACCGGTTATTTCATCTATGGTAAATGTAGCTTCGTCACCTCCCTCACTCGCAATAGCCCAGGCTGGTTCGTTGTAAAAAGAAGGATCCGCTGGGAAACGGTAATCAGTTACGATCACGTCTCTCGCTTGCTTAGGTCGAACCAATCTGAATACAAGGCTATCCCCATCTTCGTCAAAGGCCCCGGGATTGTGTACAAATCGTACGCCGGTCAAACCATCATCAATTGGCGGAACAGTAAGCACAGGCGTATTATTGATACCGATCAAAGGATCGATTACAATCTGAGTCTCGACGTAAAAGGCCGTATTTACGGAATTGGCCATGTTGGCAATCCCGGCATTTCTAAAATCTTCCTGATAGCTTACAGTATAAGCTGAAGGTGCCTGATAAGTATGTATGACTCGAAATTCGGCACGAACAATGTTCGGAGCAATCTGTATCTCTGTGATCCGGAAATCCGCTTCACTAAAATTGCCATCTCCAAAATCAAAAATTCCATTACCAAATTGTATTCCAGACTCGGTATCCCTATATCCGATAAATGTAAACTCAAAGGTCAATGCCAGGTTATCGATCCTTCGGGCAA
Organism: Cytophagales bacterium; assembly: GCA_033344775.1. Taxonomy (NCBI): domain Bacteria; kingdom Pseudomonadati; phylum Bacteroidota; class Cytophagia; order Cytophagales; species Cytophagales bacterium. The sequence continues at coordinate 1,256,094 of JAWPMT010000004.1, forward strand.
TGATCTCCCCCGCCCGAATGTGGGTGGCCCTTAGCTCCGTCACGAATGCCGTGCATAATAATAAGGCAAGTAGGCTGGCGATTCTCTTTTTAATACGGATTTTGATAAAATTCATCTATTAATGATTCTACTCTCACATTTACGTTTACCCTACTTCACTGGTGCGAAATCAGTAACTTAATAGGATTAACAACAAAGTGCCTCTGATGTATTAATGCAATTTGGCGAATTAAGTTCGATAACTGCAAAATTATATCCATCGAAACCAGTACATAATCAATATTGTTATTCGATATCAATTTTCCTGTTTTACCCTTTAGTTCCCTGAAGGGACAGGTCGAAAATCAATTGAACACCCTTTAGGGGGTGGGGCAAATACAATTGATTTTTCTAAAATCGATATAGAAACATGTTTTAAATATTTATACTGATATCCATTTCCGGCCCTGATCTAACAACAATCAATCACTTCAATATCTGTACCCAGCCGTTGAAAATTTTATGTGACTCGGAACTGGCAAGTACATCAAACTGTACGTTGGCTTGATAATAATAGATGCCTGTGGGTAAAGAATTTCCATTATTGGATCGACCATCCCACTGAATGAACTTGCTATTTTCAGGATTATCTGAGTTCATGGCAAATACTTCCTTACCCGTGCGGTCAAACACCTGAAATTCCACCCGATCAATGAACAGGTCGCAAAACTCATCTCGCGACTCATTGTCTTCAATGAACGACGCAAATGGAATAAATGTATCGTTTTTCCCATCCGAATTGGGCGTAAAGACATTTGGTAGCTCTAGAGAAGAGCAATTATCGTTACACACTTCCTCCGACAATTCGCTTTCATTGCCCGACCTATCCACTGCCGAAATTCGGTAACAACCTTTAAAGGAACTTAAATCTTGATGAATGAATGCATTGGTATTTACGGTTGCCACCACTTCATATTCATTGACTAATCCTGATTGTGAAAAGTACACGTTATAAAGTCTCACCTCCTCATCACAACCTTCGGCTTCTGCACCCATGTCCCAGGTCAACTCATTGAAATATTCATTGGGACAAGTGGCAAAAAGTGGGTTCTCCTCACAAGATTTCAAATTCACAATTTGAGGGAAGGATGGTTCGCAGGGTGGTGTAATGTCATTGGGTTTGGAGCATGCTAATTGAGATCGATTCAATAAAGGTTCGGGAAGTCCCGGACTGTTCTCATACGTCCCTTGCGTGGTTACGAAGTAGCAATAAGTTGAATCTGATTGCAAAGGGGTGTTGCCAATGGCTCCGTTATCGAGATATTGCAGCTGAACAAGGTCAGCGCGTATCGAATCAACAAGTACCACCTGATCAGGATCCGCTTCATTGATTTGATTCCTATAAACGTAGTGATACGGGAAACGCTGGCTTTGATTAGTCCAGGGAACATTGGCCACCCATGTGAGCTCAATTTGCTCGATTCCGGGTTGTAAATCCAAATGAACTTGTGAAGCTACCGTTGCTGAATCGGTTCCACTCAACACCTGATAGCTGTATTGGTTTCGATCCGTATTCAATCCTTGATCTACAAATTCCAGCTGCGTTAAACCGCTTGCAACTTCCACAGGAGTTCCTTTTCCATTTAAGTTATCGAACCGCAATACCTTATGAAAAGAACCATTATCTGTCTCCGAAGGCAACCACTTCACAATGATCTCTCCATCTGTTACTGAGGTATTAGCAACGTCCACATTAGTAATGATTGGCGTATTCAATGGAACGGTGATGCACACTTCCTCAGAGGCATAGCTGATACCCTCCTGAGGAAAAGAGGCCACTAATCGATAACAGTATAGCGCTCCTGCGGCCACATTCGACTGGTCGAAAAATGAATTTTCTGTTCCTGTAACCTGACCTACCAGGCGATAGCCTGCTCCTTCCGGAATCCCCACTTCACATTCATCCGGCTCAAACGCATAGGGCCCGATACGTCGCCAAACCTGAATATTATCAGCATTTGAGCAGAAATAGGATTCCCAATCCACGGATATACCCTCCTGATTATTCTGCAACACCAAACCTTGTGGTGCCGGACCAACCACGGTAATGGACCAAAACCCTACATCACTTAGGGAAGGACCAACGCGTTCACCATCTTCCTCGGGCAGGTCATTGGCCCTGAACCCGACGATGTAAGGACTTCCTTTTACATGTCCACAAAGGGTATTCCAGGCAAAGGTCATTTCTGCAGGACTATCCTGGTATTCAAATGGAAAAGGAGAAACGGTTGCAGGACCGGGCACTTGAAAGGGAGCACCAAAGGCACTCAGTTCTACTTGATGTCCATCTACATCGGTGGCGGATATGATCTCGGAAATATTAGTTCCTGCTTCTACACATATGTCTGCTGGAAATTTCAACTCCGGCGGTGTATTATCCCCTTCACTGATCGTAATCTGCATGTCTCTGATCACGTAGCCATAAGGAACGTATTCCGCACCTAATTTTTTCCACTCTGTCACCTTAAAGGCCACATTGTATTCGGCACACCTTTCCACTCCGGGAGGGCACTCATTTCCTCCAGCCAGGTTAAGGAAATCTCCGGGTGCGTCCCAAATCAAATTCCCATCCTGATCAATAGAAAATGAAGGTTCACTACCACCACCTTCATTCCCATCAAAAAAGGGAATGTCCACATAAAACTCCGGTGCATTTGGTAGTCGATAATTCGTCACAGACATACCTCTTGCCTGCTGAGGGGTGACCAATTCATAACTCAAACTATCGTCATCCGGATCAAAAGCTACTGGATTATGGTGATAGGCCAATCCGATAGTACCATCGTCAATGGGTGGATAAGTAAACCTGGGGGTACTGTTCAACCCGACTAATCCGTCTATTACAATTTGAGACTCAACATAGAACAGTGTGTTTCCACTATCATTCATATTGGCTATCCCTCTATTTCTGTACTCTTCCTCATATGAAACTGTGTAAGCTCCATTTCCTCGATAGGTATGAACCAATCTAAATTCTACACGAAATAAATTCTCTCTTATTTGTACCTCATTGAAGATCGTCGGAATTTCCTCAATTTCACCATCGCCGAAGCGAAAAATACCATTCCCAAATCTCACACTCGTAAGGTCATCACGATAACCAATAAAGGTAAATTCATAGGTACGTTCGAAGGGATCAATTCTCGTTGCGATGATCTCACCGGCTCTGATATGAGAGGCTTCAAGGTCTGAAATAAGGAGTGCAAACAGGAAAAGAGTCAGGCAGGACTTAATGAATAAGTGTCGCCAAAATTCCAATAGCGTAATTTTCTTCATCATCAATTTAGGTGTTTGGGTGAGAGGTCAGGACTATTTCACAGCACATATCCTGCCAAAATCAATGTCTGAATGAAATAAATCGGCTTTTTCTTAACAAAAACAAAAATCATTTGGTTTGTCCAATGATAGTCGAGGAGTAAGGAAAGAAGGCGGAGGTTATTTAGACTATTTCAAAATATCCCCTCGGATTGGTTTAGGAGATCATCGGGACTTACCTTTGACGAAATTGCTTGAGAATTAGAAAAAACCTATGAGTTGGACCAAAAAATTCTTCGGGAGTTCCATAGGACGAAAGTATGCGATGGCAGCTTCGGCCTTGTTCCTGATTATATTCCTGCTGCAGCACTTTGCCATCAATTTCACCTCTGTATTTAGCGAACAAGTCTTCAATGATTTGTCCCATTTTATGGGCACTAATCCGTTGGTTCAGTTTGCCCTACAGCCCGTTTTGATCTTTGGTGTCGTTTTCCATTTCATCATGGGATTCGTACTGGACATCAAAAACAAACAAGCTCGAAATGTGAAGTACGCCCAGTATAATGGTGCGGCAAACGCGAGCTGGTTTTCTCGAAACATGATCCTGAGTGGCGTGGTGATCCTGGCGTTCCTGGGACTTCACTTCTATGATTTCTGGATCCCTGAGATCAATACAAAATTCATTCAAGGTGATATGAGTGGTATGATCAATGGTAAACTGCGGTACTACCACGAAATGGTAGAGAAGTTTCATGACCCCATCCGAGTGGCCATCTACTGTGTGTCTTTTGTCTTGTTGTCATTGCATTTGTTACACGGATTCCAATCGGCATTCCAAAGTGTGGGTGTAAATCACAACAAATACACGCCGGTCATTCAAAAACTAGGAAAGCTTTACGCGATCGTGATCCCTGTAGGATTCATCTTCATCGCATTGTTTCACCATTTCAGCGGACATTAAACTATGAGCACTTTAGATTCCAAAATCCCAGATGGTCCACTGAAGGATAAATGGACCAATTATAAAAATAGCATTAAGCTGGTCAACCCTGCGAACAAAAGACTGATTGATGTCATCGTGGTGGGAACAGGACTGGCCGGAGGTTCAGCAGCAGCTACATTGGCTGAGTTGGGCTACAACGTAAAAGCATTTTGCTATCAGGATTCTCCCCGTCGGGCACACTCTATTGCTGCTCAGGGAGGTATCAATGCGGCAAAAAACTATCAGGGTGACGGTGACTCTACCCACCGACTGTTTTATGATACAGTAAAAGGGGGTGACTATCGTTCAAGAGAGGCGAACGTCCATCGATTGGCAGAAGTATCGACCAACATCATCGACCAATGTGTGGCACAAGGTGTTCCTTTTGCTAGGGATTACGGTGGGTTGTTGGACAACCGTTCTTTTGGTGGAGTCCAGGTATCCAGAACCTTCTATGCCAAAGGACAAACCGGACAGCAACTCTTGCTAGGATGTTATTCTGCTATGTCTCGGCAAATCGGGAAGGGTAAGATCACGATGTACAACCGTCACGAGATGATGGATTTGGTCATTGTCGATGGGAAAGCACGAGGCATCATTGCCAGAAATCTGGTAAATGGAGAAATCGAAAGACATTCAGCACATGCGGTGGTGATCGCATCTGGAGGATATGGCAACGTCTTTTTCTTGTCGACTAATGCAATGGGATCGAATGTTTCGGCCGGTTGGAAAATCCACAAGAAAGGCGCCTACTTTGCGAACCCTTGCTTCACGCAAATTCACCCCACATGTATTCCACAGCACGGAGATCAGCAGTCTAAGCTGACTCTGATGAGTGAATCACTGAGAAATGACGGACGAATTTGGGTCCCTGCTAAGAAAGAAGACGCTGAAGCCGTTCGTGCGGGCAACCTGAAACCTACTGAGATTGCGGAAGAAAACAGAGATTACTTCCTGGAGCGTCGATATCCATCTTTTGGAAACCTGGTTCCACGTGATGTAGCGTCAAGAGCTGCAAAAGAACGTTGTGACGCTGGTTTCGGAGTAGGAACAAATGAGACCGGAGAAGCAGTTTATCTGGATTTTTCGGCCGCGATCATGCGCTACGGACAAGAGCAAGCCAACATCAACGGGGAACACAATGCTTCACAAGAACGCGTAAAAGAACTCGGTGAGAATATGGTGAGGGCCAAGTATGGCAACCTGTTCCAGATGTATGAAAAGATCACTGCGGACAACCCATATAAAACACCAATGAAAATCTATCCAGCGGTACACTATACCATGGGTGGTGTTTGGGTGGATTACAACCTGATGACCACCATCAACGGTTGCTACGCAATAGGGGAAGCTAACTTCTCAGACCATGGTGCTAACCGATTGGGAGCTTCTGCTTTGATGCAGGGACTAGCTGATGGTTACTTCGTCTTGCCTTATACCATTGGTGATTATTTGGCAGATGACATTAGAACGGGTGCCATCTCTACGGATTCCCCTGAATTTGAAGCAGCAGAAAAAGCAGTGAAAGATCAAATCGATTTCTTCCTGAATAACAAAGGGTCGCACTCAGTGGATTATTATCACAAGAAACTGGGTAAGATCATGTGGAATCAGGTAGGAATGGCCAGGAATAAGGCCGGTCTTGAGGATGCCATTGCCAAAATCAAAGAACTAAGAGATGAGTTCTGGAAAGAGGTAAAAGTTCCGGGTGTAGCTGAAGGCATGAACCTTGAACTGGAAAAAGCAGGCCGAGTCGCAGACTTCCTTGAATTAGGAGAGCTGTTCGCAAGGGATGCACTGGAAAGAGAAGAATCTTGTGGGGGCCACTTCCGTGAAGAGCACCAAACGGAGGAAGGAGAAGCGGTAAGAAACGATGGTAACTTCACCCACGTTTCCGCCTGGGAATTTAAAGGGGAACCTGCTGAAGCGGTCTTGCATAAAGAGGCGCTGAATTACGAAAACATTGAATTGAAAACACGGTCATACAAATAATAGCACTATGTCAGGAAAAGGATTAAACCTTACTTTAAAAGTTTGGAGACAGAAAAATGACAAGGACAAGGGCCAAATGGAGGAATATCAGGTAAAAGATATTTCTACGGATAGTTCTTTCCTGGAAATGATGGATATCCTGAATGAGCAGTTGATTGATGAGGGAAAGGAGCCTGTTGCTTTTGATCATGACTGTCGTGAAGGAATTTGTGGAAGTTGCTCCATGATGATCAATGGAGAAGCACACGGTCCGGGCAGAGAAATCACAACCTGTCAGTTACATATGCGTGAATTCAAAGACGGTGATACGATCTTTATCGAACCTTGGAGAGCAAAAGCCTTCCCGGTAATCAAAGACCTGGTCGTAGATCGAAGTGCATTCGACCGTATCATGGCCACAGGAGGATTCATCGGTGTAAATACGTCTGGAAATACCCAGGATGCCAACGCCATTCCCATTCCAAAGGAAGATGCAGACAAGGCATTTGATGCAGCGACTTGCATTGGCTGTGGCGCTTGCGTAGCAACTTGTAAGAATGCCTCTGCCATGCTATTCGTCTCTGCCAAAGTATCTCAATTTGCTCTGTTACCTCAAGGCCAGGTGGAAGCCAAAGAGCGAGTACAGCACATGGTGAACCAAATGGATGAAGAAGGTTTTGGTAACTGCACCAACACCGGAGCTTGCGAAGTAGAGTGTCCTAAAGGCATCTCACTAGAGAACATCGCAAGAATGAACAGAGAGTATTTGAAAGCTAGTTTTAGTTGATTTTTTCTCGTCATTTCGAGCTTTGAGAAGCAATATTCTGACGAGAAAAATCCTAAAAATACGAAAGCCGCTTCCATTGGGGAGCGGCTTTTTTGATGCATGAAATTTATAACCGATCCCGAGCTGTATACTCAACCCGGGAGGTTGTTGTGGCTTTATCTTTTTGTGAATCTCTGATGATAAATACGGTTTGCTGTCTCAATGCGAAGGACATAGACTCCTTCTGCTAAATCAGAAATATCCAGCAATTGCTCATCTTCTCCGGCAGGAATAAACATCACTCGGCCCGTTAAATCAGCCACAGTTACTTTTTCCGCTTGATCTGCTTCAAACGAAAGGATATTGGTAGCCGGATTAGGGTACACCTTCAAACTCCGAACAGGTATTATGGTTGACAATACATCTTCATTGACATCCGTAACGCTAATTGACAATTCAATCGTAGTTGAGTTCCCTGCCACATCGATGGCCGAGATATCCAAAAGGTAAACATTATCCCCATCAGAATCTCCAGGAGTTTCAAAATCCGGGATGGTGGTAAAGCTGATCTCGTTCTCATTTTCCAGTAGGAATAGTGCTTCGTCTTTACTTGTTCCTAAAGAGAACGTAGCACTCTCATCAGCGGTAATGCTATATGCTACGCCTGTTCCATTTTCTTCAAAAGAAGCTGTCAACCCAGAAGTAATGGAAGGTGCTACCTCATCCATATCACGTACGGTGAAGGTGAATTCTAATGTTGATGACAGGCCACCGCCATTTGTTGCATTCAAGTCTACCTCATAAACATTGTCTTTATCAGCATCCAGAGGAGTCTCAAAATCAGGAGTGGTTCCGAAGCTGATCTCAGTCCCATTCGTAAGTGCAAATTGTGCCTCATCTTTCGACGTTCCCAACGTGAAGATCACCGTCTCATTTGCAGTTGCGACATACACTACTCCTTCCGTATTTTCAGCCACCGCTATCGCCGAACTTGAAGTGATTTCAGGAGCAGATTCAGCCACATCCAGAACGGTAATCGACAACTCCAGCATAGTACTATTCCCTGCACCATCTTCAGCCATCAAATCCAACAGATAAACATTGTCAACATTTGCATCCATTGGATTTTCGTAATCTGGCGAGCTGATAAAACTGATTTCATTGTCATTGGACAGAATTTTTACGCAGGCATCACCTTTGAAGGAATAGGTTCTGAAAACGTCATGATGGCCCGGTGCACCAATTGGTTGACCCCCAATGAACCACACAACAGAAATTGGAGTGGGATCATGAGTAGCCCAAGGAAACTCAAATTACGGAACGGATACTTGATTCATGAGCTGATCACGGACATTGAACCCTTGGTGGTAAATATCTCAACTCAGCCAAGTGTTTTCTTACCTAAAAATGAAGGCCAGATTTCGTTTAAAGGAAATGCCATGGAAATTTCGAAGACCGGCAAGGTCATTGATCGGCGGGCATTCCCACTTATCATGAATGACGTTCAGATTTATGAGGATCATGGAGTTATTGAGTGTCTGATCAATGAAGTGGAAAGTGCGACGTGGTTGTTGCTATAATGCTGCAATAAGCATCAAAAGAGATACCGGTATTTTTTAGTCTGATAAAACTTAAGACTAAAAAAACCGGCATGACATTTAATGTTAATTATTTCAAGAAGGAATCTCTATCTCCTCATCGGCATTGAAGCCTTGTACAGAGCCCCAGGTTTGCAATTTGGATTCATTCGCTGCTTTCAAGGCATCTACGGTTACATTGAACTTATTGGCAATGGCGGTCAGTGACTCGCCAGCTTGTACAACGTAATTAGTATTATCTCCTAGGTCAGGTACGGAAACATCAACAATCTCGGCACCTTCCGCGATTCGATCCCAATCAAAACCAGGTCCAATGTCCCACTTACCAGACTCCCTTGAATTGATGTGGGTATTGATACCCTTGAATTGTGCGGCTTCTAAGCTAGGCTCATAGCGCTGAGGTTCTGGCAGGAAGGCATAAGGAATATCAAACCTTGCTGTCAGGTACTTCAGCAATTGCAAAAGGCTATTGTATTGGGCATCTGTATGAGTTGCGAAATAAGTTCTGCCCCGAAATTCTTCTGTTTCTACATAAAACTCCGATTCATCCAGTGAGCAATAAATATCACCGGCATAAGAAGTTTCCAGTTCATTTCCCGTCAAGGTCAGCGGCCCGATATTAGACAGCTCTATACCAATAGAAGCTTTACTTCCTGTAGTATTGCCGCCTAATGCACCTTTACCCAGGTGATAGCTCCATAAGGTTGGGTCAAACAATTCATAGATATTTCCATTTCTAGCAATCACATATGGAACAGAAACATGATTATCAGGAGTGGTCAATGCAGCGATATCTCCCTTCAGATAACCAGCCGTAAAGTGAATGGTGATCCTTTCCTTGGGTGTTTCTTCCTCGTAATAGAAGGACTTGTCTCCGGTTTCTGGCTTGCACTCGATTACTTCAAATGATTCATCCGTACCGGGAATATCCAATGTTTTGGGTGTGAATACAAAACTTTTTTTGGCACTATCTTCACCAGAACGGACAAATCGGTCTTCGTGTGCGGGTATTGCAGTTGCTTTCATATCTATGCTGAATTATACAACATGAAGTAAGCAAAAAAATGGGAGACTTTACACCTTCCAATCAACTATTTTCTACTGCAGTAGTTCACTTCCGTGATCAGCAACATGCCTCCTCTTTCCTGAAGATAGCCTCCTAATTGGTCAACTATGACATCTGCTATGCCCTTGTGAATGACAGAGAACAGCAAGGAATTTCTAGTGACAGGCAGCAGTCCTTCGGATAAAAAATATTGAGCTAGAAGTTAAGAGGGAGTCGCAAAACAAAAAACCCAGGCGTTACAGCCTGGGTCTAGTAATTGGTTGGTTATTAAACGCTTATCCTAATTTGATCTCATTCTGAATGAATGGCTGATTGTAGAACCTTTCACCTGTGGCTTTGTACAAAGCATTGGCTAGTGCCCCCATGATTGGTGGCAACGATGGTTCTCCCAATCCAGTAGGATCAATTCCATTATTGATGAAGAAAGTCTCAATCTCCAGTGGCGCCTCTCGCTGACGGATCAATCGGTAACGATCAAAGTTCTGCTGCTCAGGAGCCCCATCTTTGAATGTCAGTTGACCGTACATCGCATGTCCGATGCCATCGACGATTCCTCCTTCGATCTGGTTCTTGGCAGCTCCGGGGTTTACTACCACACCACAATCCACCACACACCAAACTTTTTTCACACGAGGTGTTCCGTTCTTCATCTCAATGTCCAGCACCTGAGCCACATAGGAATTATGGCAATAGTAAGCAGAGACACCACGATGAACGCCGGGTGTTGCCGTACCCCAGTTGGCCTTCTTCTTCACTTCTTCCAAAACGCCCGCATATCGTTTAGGATCGTAATCATTTCTCTCTCCAATCGGATCGTTGATCGCACGATCAAACAGTTCCAGCCGGAAATCGATCGGATCTTTACCAGCCGCTTCAGCTACTTCATCGAGGAAGGCATTTTCGATACCTGCCATGAAGTTAGAACGAGGTGCTCTCCATGCTCCTGCCGAAATGTTGGATTCAACACCTTCATTTTCCGCCAGGTAGTTATCCACGGAACCTGCAGGGAAACGATCGGCAAACACCGGACTTCCATGAATACCCGATCCTTTCACATGTAAAGCGGTCATTTTATTGTTCGCATCTAAAGCTGCACGGTATTTCACCTGGTAAGCAGGTCGATAAGTACCCTGCGCCATATCATCCTCTCTGGTGTAAACCATCTTAATCGGTGTTCCAACTTTTTGAGAGATAGCAGCCGCTTCCAATGCGAAGTGTCCGTAAAGTCTACGTCCAAATCCTCCCCCCATTCGGGTCATGTCTATGGAAATGTTTTCTTCAGGAATTCCAAGCAGACTAGCCGCACTTTTACTCAGGTATTCTGGTGTCTGGATTGGTCCGACCAACTCAGCACTTCCTTCCTTCACATCGGCAAAGAAGTTCATAGGCTCCATGGTATTGTGTGCCAGGAACGGTGCTGAATATTCTCTTTCTACGACCTGAGCAGCATTCGCAAATGCGCGACCAGGGTTACCATTTTCGCGAGCTGCTTCAGAACTTTTTGCCAAAGCACTGGCGAGTTTCTGGTTGTGATCAATGGTGCTTTCAGCAGGCGTGTCCTGTGTCCATTCAATTTTCAAGGCTTTCTTAGCCTTCATCACTTGCCAGGTAGACTTACCTACAACTGCAACCAATTCTGTGAATGCATTGGTATCAGACCATTGCTTCTCAGCAGGTTCGGTATTTACAATTACGACATCAGTGATACCCGATACCGCTCGGGCGGCAGTATCATCCACAGATTTCACCTTCATTCCAAACGCCGGCGGATGCACAATAGCTGCGATTTGCATGCCTTCTCGTTTGATATCGATACCATATAAAGGCTGTCCGGTAACGATCTTAGGTGCATCAACATTTTTCTTGGACTGGCCAATGATCTTAAAATCCTTGGGGTCTTTCAGTTTAACATCTTGAGGAACTTCCATTCCTGAAGCCGCCGAAGCTACTGCTCCATAACCGATTGATTTTCCTGAGCTGTGTTTGATCACACCATTCTCGGTCGTCAACTCACCCACAGGAACTTGCCATTCTTTCGCGGCTGCTTCCATTAACATGCGTCTTACGGTCGCACCTGCAGTCCGCAAACTGGTCCAGCCTTGACGAATGGACTGGCTACCTCCGGCCAACTGACGGGTGTATTTGGAAATGTCGTAGGGTGCTTGTTCCACCACCACATTTTTCCAATCAACGTCCAATTCCTCCGCTATGATCATCGGCATAGACGTTTTCACATTTTGTCCGATCTCAGGATTAGGCGAATAGATGGTAACGACGCCATTGTCACCAATTTTGATGAATGCATTCATGTCGACCCAGGTCTCGGGAATACCAAGCACTTCGGCTTGTTCCGGAGCGCAGCTTTGTAGCCAGCTTACACCTAACATGATCCCTCCACCAGCCATGGTGGACACTTTCATGAAAGATCGACGATTATATTTCTCTTTGATTAATGTCATGATTCCAGGTTTTCGGTGATTAACTCATTTTAGATGCCGCTGTTTTGATCGCAGCTTTGATCCTCGTGTAAGTTCCACACCGGCAAAGGTTACCGTTCATGGCATTTTCGATCTGCTCATCCGAAGGATTCGGATTTGTGGCTAAAAAAGAAGCAGCATTCATAATCTGACCTGCCTGACAGTAACCGCATTGAGGAACATCATGCTCCAACCAGGCTTGCTGCACTGCATGTTCAGCTTTCTCTGCTTTTTCTGAAAGTCCTTCGATCGTCTTGATCTCACCATCTCCAACTGCAGCCACCGGCAGTTGACATGACCTGACGGCCGTTCCGTTTAAATGAATGGTACATGCACCGCATTGTGCAATCCCGCAGCCAAATTTTGTTCCTACCAGATCAAGCTCGTCACGAAGTACCCACAACATGGGAGTATCTTCATCTACGTTCACCTTTCTGGAGGCTCCATTTACTTTGATATTGAAAGTAGCCATTGAATTTTCAAGAGTTAATCCTCCTCAATTTAATAAGTATTTAGGGGTCTTAAGGAATTGTGGCCACAATATCCACCAGCGGGAAGCACAACTAAGACAAACGGCATGGAAACGTCTTCAAAGGAAAGGCTGTGGATGACAGACGTAACCCACCCCTGACCCCTCCCAAGAGGGGAATAGGAAAGTTGATCTACTTCTTCTCCAAATTGAAGCGGAATACAAGTCCGGCTTTAGCAACGAGGCCGTCTGTTTTGATGCGGTCCAGTTCGGTTCGATCGTCACCAAATTTTACCAGGTTCAGTGCCCAGTCGACCTGATCTCCTTCTTCGAATAATTTATAGCCACTGCCTAATAGAAAGCCAATTTTGGCATTGAAAACGATGTTATCAGTGAGGTAGTAATCTGAGAAAAAGCTCAATAAGTTCACCGCCCGCTGCAAATAGAAATCACCATCTGCAGGTTGCCTGTAAGTCTGAAAAACGCCTAAAAAATCCGCACCGATGTACCATTTGTCGTTTTGTTGAAAGGATAAAGTTCCTGTAGCCGGAAGTACGCCATAAAAACGAACTTTAGGGCTGATCTTCCAGTCAATGCCGAACAATGGCGTTACTAACTGTCCCATAAACTCTGTATTCGTATAGAATCCTAAACGAAACTCGGCATTCTCTGTCTTTTTATAAGTATACAAGGCCACTAGTGCAAACTGATATGCTGATCCATTAATCGTAAACTGATCACTGTTCATGCGATGGAAGGTAGCAACAGTCAATGGACGACCTTCCTTCAGATTGATATTCGCCCCAAGGCTGAGCGTTATGTTTCTGGCTTTGTAATCGGAGAAGACATCTTCGACACCTGTTCCTTCCATTGAAAAACCTGTTAATATGGCGTCCTTGGAAGGGAGTAGGATCGGGAATTGCAGCGCCAGATTAAGTCCATTCAACTCATCATAGTCATTGCCCATCAGCCCACGAGTAGCATCCAGTCGAGCAATATCAATAAAGCCTTGTGACCACAAAAACGAGGGGATGAGGATCAGAAGCGCGAATAGAAAAGACTTCATGATGTTCATGCCCAGGAATCGTAAACCTGAACTCTTTTCCACAAGTGCTTGTATTCCTCGATGTATTCTAAATGCGCCTGATGCGCTTGATAAATATCCTGATCTTCTTTACTGTCGAAGGTCACAACCAGTGAAACCTGATAGCTGCCATCTACAACATCGCGGGGTGTTCCTGCCGGTTCTCCGATATGGTAAGTTTTGATCGTCTCTACTTTCTTGAAGAAGGCTTCTGTACCTTTCATGAATTGCTCGATGGTCTTTTCATCATCGGGATCATTCATCCAGAAAAAAACCATGTGCACAAATCTGCCTGGAAGGGTATTTTTTGCTTCTACTGCTATTGGAGCTAATCCTATCGCGGCCACCGCCGCTGAAGCCTTTTTAAAAAATGAGCGCTTGTTCATCGTTGTAAGTATGAAACTAAAAATGATTACAACGTGATTTTAGGAAGAAAAATCAAGAAAAGACGCAATCAGGTAAAACAGTTTTTGCAATACAGCCCTTTTGTCCCCTTATAAGCGGACAATTACCATTGATAGTAACTTATAACAATTATCCTGCTGGCTCTAATTGAGGTTCCACTTTACCCAATGACGCCAACATACGGCCGTGGTTCAGGATCGCTAAAAGGAATGTTCTCTGACTGTTGTACTGGATGTCAAATTCCCTTGCTGTCGCCGCAACGATCTTGGAGATCTTGTGATAATGCACGTGACAGATGGTCGGAAACAGGTGATGCTCTACCTGAAAGTTCAATCCACCAATCAACCAGGACAATATGCGGTTGCCGGTAGCAAAGTTGGTCGTTGTGGCCAATTGATGTACGACAAAGTTATTGTCCATTTGCCCTTCGGCATCAGGTAACGGAAATTCACATTCAGGCATCACGTGTGCACTTTGGAAGACCACCGATAAGGCAAATCCCGTAATAAAATGCATCAAGCCAAAGCCCAACAGCACCCACCACCAGGGCGTCGAAAGCAATACAATCGGTAAAATCAACATCACCGTAAGGTATCCGGCTTTCCAGATGGCCAGATCCGTGATCAATTTTGAAAACTCCTGACGACTCTTGATGAGACCCATTTTTCGGTATCGAAATGCACGTAGCACATCATTGACCAATTTACTCATGGTCATCATGCCGTAAAGCACCCATGCATAGATGTGCTGGAACCGATGTATGCCCATCAGTTTCTGATTTGGAGAGAATCGCAATATTGGTGTAATGAAGATATCTTCGTCACCTCCATCGATATTGGTGAAGGTATGATGTAGCACATTGTGCTGGAGTCGCCAAATCTCCGTATGTCCACCAATGAGGTTGAGTACCATGCCCATGGCCTTGTTCACTTTGGCATTTTTAGAATAGGCGCCATGAATGGCATCATGCATGACATTTAGTCCTAAGCCCGATTTACCCACACCCATTAGGACCCAGAGTCCAAAAAAGAACCACGGATTGGAAGCTACGCCACTCAAAAGCAAGACCAGTGGGGTAAGAAAAACCGAAAGCATGATCGCTGTTTTTAGAACCAGCTGTGCATTACCATGCTTGCTCACGTTATTGACGCGGAAGTACTCGTTTACTCGAAATTTCAGAATGCTTTCAAACTCGGCATCACTATCTTTCGAAAACCTGTAAGGGGTTTTCATAATCACGGGCAAGGTTTTTTTAAATTTTCGCCAAGGTAATCAAATTGACCTAATGACTGTACCAAAACTTGATGGACGCAAATTGCGACCTCACTTTCTAACCAGGTAACTCATTAATAATTAATAATCAATCAGATTCCTAACTGCTTTGACCTGTATTTGGTTCGTCGGGCCTTCTATTGGCGATCCGATTTTAAACAAAAAAATGCCAGCTACGTAAGTCGCAGCTGGCACGTTATATTGAAGGATATTTATTCCTAATTTCTCTTAGGAAGCTTGTTGTCGATCACTTTTCCGTTCTTCACTTCACCGTAATACACGACGTTGTAAAAACCTTCATATCTTTTGATCGACTCGTACAATTGAGTGATATTTTCACTTCTGATCTTCACTCCTTTGTTCTCCCCTTGCCTTCTCAGCTCAATGTAATAGCCCGCTTTTAATTTAATTGGGGCTGATAATGGTCTTGCCATAATGATTGTTTATTAAAACCAAACTCTTTCAAATGCCTTCTTCCGAAGGTATATTTTTATTTTCTTAAGTGGTCGTAAACCAACTGAGATCCAGGTCTCATTGGCCAACGATGGAAAATTACTTCTCCCCTTTTTTGGGTTCTACCACAGGCTCTGGTGGCGTATTGGTAATATTTCCGTTTTCGTCGATATATGCCATCATATCTTCGAGGCTTCCGCCCTTGGCATTATTTTCCTGCCGTTCTTTCTTCTTCAGCTCTTTCTCGTGCCGCTTCCTCAACTTTTCCTTCTGTTTCTGAGCTTTAATAAAGCTATTCTGCGATCTTCCCATATCCTATCTATTCGTCTGAATTACGGTCTGGCCACCGAAACCCTGTTTAAAAATGAAGAGCACCCTCCGACATGATCTCGTCCGATAGTGTCCAGCTCTTCAGCCACCTGAGCAGCTATTTCTAATGCCTTGTGAATGCGCCAATTGAAATTCCCGGCCCATGAAAGCATATCAATACCTTTCATGGCTGAGTTTTTATTCAATAATTTAAATGCGTTGTTGGTGGGGACCTCTCCTGTGATTCGGACTGATAAGCTGTTTTTTGTTCGATTAGGGCAATTTTTTGAATTTGCCGCTGCGATTAAATGGTTCCCTACGTTTGCGATACGCCTACTTATTTTAATGTCTAATAATGCTAATAACCATGTAATAGTTCATGCCTATCAGCTTAAAATTGGATTTTGACTTTTATGCCTTAAGGAAAAAATGGGCTTAAGTCTGAAACATCCACTAATGAAAACAGCAATAAAAGTAGGTCTGTTAGGTTGGCAAGAGGAGAATGACACTACAGCTAATTGCCGAACTTTCAAGACGCGAATATAGAAAATTTAAGGCAAAAAACCTACAAAATTCTGTATTTACAGCAAGAACTATTTTTTTCCTCTGGATCGGGATGGTTTTCTACGTCCTCCCCGAAAAGGCTTTGGATTATAAACCGGTCCTTCTCCAATTTCTGCGGGCAGTTTCGCCTTGATCACATCACGGCCAAGCAGTTTTTCAATCTTGGCAAATTTCGTTTGCTCCTTTTCGCTGATCAACGTAAATGCTGCTCCTTGTGAGGCGGCTCTGGCGGTCCTTCCTATGCGGTGAATGTAATCCTCGCCATCATTAGGTACATCATAATTAACAACCAGTTCTATGTCCTCGATATCAATCCCACGGGAAAGGATATCCGTAGCCACAAGGATATTGAGTTTCTTGTTCTTGAAGGCGGTGAGTATTTCCTCACGCTTTTCCTGATCCAAATCAGAATGAATGCCTTCGCTCATAAGATCCAGTTTTTGCAAGGCGCGATTAAGCTCCTTGGCTCCCTCTTTCGTCGAAGAAAAAACAATAACGCTACTTAGCTTTTTCCTGGTCAGTAAAAATTTCATCAGGGGGATCTTCTGATCCTCATATACCGAAAAAGCAGCTTGCACCACTTTCTCCGCTGGTTTGGAAACAGCTATTTTAATTTCTTCATGATCCGTCAATACGGCATCCATCAACGCGCGAATCTTCGGAGGCATAGTAGCCGAAAATAGTAACGTCTGTCGTTCTTTGGGTGTATGTGAGATGATCCTGGTAATGTCCTGATTAAAGCCCATGTCCAGCATTCGATCTGCTTCATCCAGCACCAGATACTTCAACTTATTCAGCTCCATATAGGGCATGGACAAATGTGCAATTAGCCTACCTGGTGTCCCGATGATAAAATCAGCTCCTTCTACAATGGCTTTTTTCTCTCGGCTAAAACTATCGCCATCGTTCCCACCGTAGATCGCAATAGAACTGATCGGGGTGAAATAAGACAATCCTTCAAGCTGCTGATCGATTTGTATGGCAAGCTCTCGAGTTGGCACAATGACCAGTGCTTTGATCGTTGTATCAGAATCGCCCTCCGAAATGATTTTATGGATGAGTGGCAATAAAAAAGCTGCAGTTTTACCCGTTCCGGTTTGAGCAGAGGCAATAATATCTTTCCCATCGATGATTTTGGGGATCGCCTTTTGCTGAATGGGTGTAGCTTCGGTAAAGCCAATGGCGTTGATGCCGTCTACGAGTCTATCGTCTAATCCAAATGAAGTGAAATCCAAGAGTAGCTTATTTTGCAATAAGGCTACGAAGCTACATCAAAACCTTTAAATGTAAAGGTGAATGAAAAATATGGTGTACTTACCTAATTGATTGTTACTTTTCTGCTTTACTCATTACAACGTCAATTCCGTTGCTTTCACTAGGCATGAGTCGCTTTTATACTCCAAAAGACAGCTCAAAATTCAAATCGGCCCTACGAACTTGCTGTTTTCATAAAGGCTAGATAGTCCGGCCTTTTGATAAAATCCATTGATTTTCTGAAACCCTCTTCAATCTTACGGATGCATTTGAATCGTATATTTAAGGACTGACTTACATCATTGACCCTCACATGGAAATAAGCAAATACATCATGGCCGTCCTCTACATCCTGGCTGGCATAAATCACTTCGTCAACCCAAAGTTCTATTATAAGATCACACCACCGTTTTTGAAAAACAAACCATTAATCAATGTGATTTCCGGAGGAGCAGAGATTATCTTGGGTGTACTGCTATTTACTCCATTCAGTCCATGGGCCGCCTGGGGGATCATCGCTTTGCTCATTGCTGTTTTTCCCGCCAATATCTATCACTTACAACAAAAAGGTGCCGGCATGAAAATACCGATTTGGGGATTATGGGTGAGATTGCCATTGCAGTTTGTCCTCATCTATTGGGCTTACGTATTTACTTAGCGCTAAGCTGGCATGATGCTTGATATCGGGAATGGAAACCTTCCTGACATGAAAAGAATTTGGCTCCTATGTCTACTATGCGGTGTGGTTATTGCCTGTGATGACACTTCATTTGAAGTAGATGAAACCTCCCGGGACATATTGATTGAAATGCTGGATATCGCTCAGGAGCATGCCCTGTACAGCGCAGATATCAATTGGGAAAATACTACCGATCTGTCAACAGTGAATATGATCGTAGTGGCTTCCAACCAGCCGTAAGGGTTTTACTTCGGGTATTATCAGACAGTCATAGCTCCTACAGATTTGGAAACTGGCTCTATCGGGAATCATTCATCACATGCATCCCTTCACAATTGTTCATAGAAAACCTACCGGATGAAATAGGATATGTTGCTATAAGAGCTATTGCCACGCGATCACCTGAAGAAGAAAAACAGAACTATTTGGATGAGATCAAGAATACCTTGAAAGAAGGCCGGGATAGGGGTGTAACCGCATGGGTGCTCGACCTGACAGAAAATTTAGGAGGTTCATTCCCCATAATGCTGGCGAGCGTTGGTCCGTTATTAGGCAACGATATTCATGGATACTTCCTCGACCCGAACGATGGCCCTATCCTATGGGGTTATGAAGACGGTGATGCCTATATTGGAGATCGCAGCAATGTCTTTGCCGCCGTTTCGGAACCCGCTGAAGTCATCAATCCAGAGCTTAAAATTGCCGTAATCATTGACAGTGAAACAGCCAGCGCAGGAGAAGCCACGGCCATCTCATTCATTGGTAGAGCCAATACACGGATTTTCGGTCAAAGAAGTTGTGGACTGTCTACTGGAAACACTGCTTTTGAATTGTCCAACGGAGCCATTTTCAATCTTACCACAGCGATCATGGCTGATCGGGAGCAGAACTCCTTCGGTGAGAAAGTTAGTCCTGATGAGTTGCTCAATAATTCCATGGACCTTAATGCCCGAGTTTTGGAATGGCTAGCAGAGTAATGAACCTCGACCCAAGCATCAAATTTGAAGAAAGCCTTTAGTAATTTCGCCGCATGAACTACCTGTCGGCAGAAAATCTCGCAAAAAGCTTTGATGAGCGTCAACTGTTTGAAAAACTGACTTTCGGGATCGATCAGGGGCGAAAAGTAGCGTTGGTGGGTGTGAATGGTTGTGGTAAATCTACCCTGCTCAAGATCATCGCCGGTTTCGAGACCCAGGATCAAGGAGAAGTTTCTTTTCGCAAAGACATCAAAGTGGCCATGTTGGCTCAAACACCCGTTCTGGAAGATGAAGACACGGTAGAAGAATCCATATTTGAAGGAGAAGATGCAGTTTTGAAGCTCATCAAAGACTATGAGCTCGCCCTCCAAAAACTGGAATCAGATCCTGAAAATGCACCCGACCTTACGCCAATCATTGAGCAAATGGATGCTAAAGGAGCCTGGGATTACGAAAGTGATGTCAAGCAGATCCTAGGCAAGTTGGGCATTCATGATTTTGGACAAAAACTGGGCGCCATGTCGGGTGGTCAGCGGAAAAGAGTGGCTTTGGCAAAAGTACTGGTTACACAACCCGACTTTCTGATCCTCGATGAGCCAACCAACCACCTGGACCTGGAAATCATCGAGTGGCTGGAAAACTATCTGGCAACGCAAAATCTGACGCTACTCATGGTAACACACGATCGCTACTTCCTGGATCGGGTGACCAACGAAATCCTGGAGATCGATCAGGGGCAGATCTTCAAATACACGGGCAACTACAGTTACTTTCTGCAGAAGAAAGAAGAGCGGCAAACCATGGAACAGGTCACTATTACCAAGGCCAGGAACCTGATGAAGAAGGAACTGGAATGGATGCGGCGCCAACCCAAAGCACGAGGCACCAAAGCCAAATACCGTATTGATGCATTCCATGACCTGAAAGAGACCGTTTCGAAAAAAGTAGATAGTGCGGAGCTAGAAGTCAAACTAAAAGCCAACAGACAGGGCAAAAAGATCCTGGAGTTGCAGAAAATCACCAAAAGCTTCGATGGACAGCCATTTGTCGATCAATTTGAATATGTCTTTAAGCGTGGTGATCGGATTGGCATTGTCGGTCCCAATGGTGTAGGAAAATCAACATTCCTGAAACTCATAGCGGGTGACTTCCCACCGGACGAAGGCGAATTGGATCAGGGACTCAATACTAAAATTGGCTTCTATACGCAGGAAGAACAATCGTTCGATCTGAGCAAGCGGGTGATTGACATTGTACAGGAAGTGGCCGAATACATCAAACTTGCTGATGGGTCAGAAGTTACGGCTTCTCAGTTACTGCATCAATTCTTGTTTTCCCCGGAATTACAATACAGCCTGGTAGGTAAACTTAGTGGCGGCGAACGCCGAAGGTTACAACTACTTCGCGTCTTGATGGAGAATCCTAACTTCATTATCCTCGATGAGCCGACCAATGACCTGGACATCATGACACTAAATGTGCTGGAAGACTATCTGGAAAAATATGATGGTTGTTTATTGATCGTTTCTCACGACCGGTATTTTATGGATCGATTGGTGGATCACTTATTCGTTTTTGAAGGGCAAGGCCTGATTAGGGATTTTCCAGGCAACTACACCGACTACCGAGAAAGCATAGCTCAGGAAAAGAAAGCCGAGTCGAAAAAAGAAACACCTAAGAAAGAAGCGGCTAAGCCAAAAGAACAGACACGTAAACTTTCTTTCAAAGAGAAAAAAGAGCTGGAAGAACTGGAAGCTAAAATTGCTAAACTGGAGTCTGAGAAGAGCCAGTTGGTTGAACAAATGAACAGTGGTTCGGGCGGCTTTGAAGAACTACAGCAATGGTCGGAAAGAGTCACCGCCATTGACGAAGAACTGGAAGAAAAGGAAATGCGGTGGCTGGAATTGTCGGAAATGGCTTGATCCATTCCCCCAGAGTCTACAAAGAATGACTCTGAGGGTATGATCGTTTGAGAGGACTCAAACGATGGCAAGAGGGAACAAATAGGATACCTATTCGTACCTCAACGACCTCACCGGATTGGTATTCGCCGCACGCAAAGTGTGAAAGCTAATGGTCAGCATGGCGATGGCAAATGCCAGGAAGCCTCCCAGTAGGAAGATCATCGGGTTGATCTCCACTCGGAATGCAAAGTTTTCCAGCCATTGGAACAAGAAGTAATACGTTGCCGGAGCCGCGATGAGAAAGGAAATCAGGATCAGCCAGGCAAAATGCGAAGAAAGGATCACCAGTATCTGGCTAATGGATGCTCCCAGTACTTTTCTTACCCCTACTTCTTTGATACGTCTCTCAACAGAAATAGCAGACAAGCCGAATAAGCCCAAACTACCGATCAGAATCGAGAGAACGGCAATGATGGAGACGACCGTGCTCATCTGCTGATCGGATTTATACAATTCATCAAAGTGATCGTCCAGGAATGTGTAGCTGAATGGATATTCCGGCACGTGAGTTCTCCAAATTTCTTCTACTTCTCTAACCGCTGCATCAACATTTCCAGTGATTTTCACAGACATCTCATCGAAACCCCATTCTTCATGAACCACCAGTGACAAAGTATTGACTTCATGATGCAGGGAATTGTAATTAAAGTCCCTGGTAATTCCGATCACCGTACCTAGTGAATCGTTTGGGTAAAATCCATGACCTACACTTTTACCCAGCGGATCTTCAAAAGGCAATTCCTTCGCCAATGACTCATTGATCACAAATGAAAGTCCATCATCACGTGCATGGTCTTTAGAAAAGCCCCTTCCTGCCAGCAATTCAATACCGTATACTTCGAGGTAGTCATAGTCCACCCAGGTATTGGAGGTCGTCATGTCAATGACTCCTGTATCTGCAGCAACTTTAAAGCCCCATTGATGAAGGTTGTTTCCCAACCGCTGACCAGAGGCGGTCACGCCGCTCACGTGACTTAATGCTTTGATCTCGGATTTGATCACATCAAATTTCTCATTGGAGCTGCCCCCCATTTCGATCAACAACATTTGTTCAGTATCAAAACCAATGTCTTTACTCCGCATGAAATTGAGTTGATTCAATACAATGAATGTGGCCACAATCATTGCCAGGACCAGACTAAATTGAGTAACCACCAAAGAGCTTCGAAGTATAGACTTTCGATCAGTCATGGCACTTCCTTTGAGTACCACAGCTGGCTTGAAAGAGGACAAGTGCAGAGAAGGATATAGCCCGGCCAGCATCCCCAGAGCGATGACCACCGCTAATACCATCAACAACAACATGGGATCTGTCAATATGGTCATTAAGGATAGTTGACGATCTACCGCTACATTAAGGAACGGCAAGGCAATGACATCAATCAGCACACCTAAGACCAGCGCTCCCATTGCCAGCAAAGTAGACTCAACAATGAACTGCCAAAACAATTGTGGCTTATAAGCGCCGACTGATTTTCGGATGCCTACCTCCTTGGCACGTTTACTGGCCCGTGCAGTGGAAAGGTTCATGAAGTTTACACCTGCAATCACCAAAATAAAAATGCCCACCAATGAAAAGATATCCAGATAAGCACCATTGAATTTGCGATAGTTCTGGTAATCGTGTTGTGTATCTGTGGAGCCTAAATGCACCTCCGAAAGTGGTTGCAAATAGGTAATGATCATATCATTCATTTCGGCCCAGCCGGATCTCTCGGGCAGTATTTCTGCAAATTGCGTCTCCAGTTGCTCAATGTCTGCTCCCTCATCAATTTCGAAGTAAGTGATCAGAAAATTCGATCCCCATTGGTTGTTGAAGTCCGGATTGTCCTCCAACTGTGTCGCAATGGAAACGAGTACATCAAATTGCAAATGAGCGTTTTCAGGGATATCCTGCATGACACCAGTTATTTTAAAAGACTGGTCCCATAGTATGACGCTCTCCCCGATCACGTCCAGTTTACCCAAAAGTTTCATGGCGGATTCCTCACTAACCACCAGACTTTTAGGTTCCACCAATACTTCGGACTTATCTCCTGAAAGCAAGGGAAAATCAAAAACATGAAAGAATGTACTGTCCACAAACGCTACACTTTCAATAGCGATTTGCTTTTCATCAATTTCAAAGATGCGTTTACCCCTGTTCCAATAGCGGGTGAACTGCTTGAGTGCTGGATACTCCGCATTCAAAGTTGGGCCCATCGCTGACATGGATAAAGCCACATTTTGGGTATTGGTTCCGGGGAAACTTTGCACCTCACACAAGCGGTAGATGTTTTTCTGGTGAATGGAATCGAAGCTTCGTTCGTCAGCGATGAAAAGATAAATCACCAGACAGGCCGCTATTCCAATTGCCAGACTCAGGATGTTGATGCTGCTATGAAATTTGTGCTTTGTCAGATTGCGTGTGGCAATCAATAAATAGTTTTTGAACATGATGAAAAATGTTGAGTTGAAGACCAAAGGTTGCCGAATGGCGAACGGACGCAGGTAATGAATGACCTGATACCAATAGTGCAGACGCGCACGCCAGGACGGATATTGTTGAATTTTTATTTCGTATCGTTCTAGTAGATCGCCCGATATCTCTTCCAGCAATTCTTCCTTGAGCAACCACTTTAGCAGTTGTGCAGCAAGTCTTGGAGGTTGGATATTGGAAGGGTGCATGGGAGGCTTTTAAACTGAAAACTTAAGTCCTCCCTGCAAGGCAGGGTATTGACTCCAAAGCGAAATTCTGAAGTTTTTGGCATCCTGAAGGATCTGCTGACCGTAAGCGGTGATGGTGTAAATGCGCTTTCTTCGTCCACCTCTTTCTTTGGTGGCTCCACCCATGGCGGAGGTTAGAAATCCTTTCTTTTCCAACCGATTCAGTGTGGAATGAACCGCACCAATGGCCACTGGGCGACCGGATTGCTTCTCAAACTCCTCTGCAATGTTGAAGGCATAAGCTTGCTGATCCAGGATACCTACCAGTAATAAAATCACTTCTTCAAATTCGCCAAGTCGTGTTTCTTTCATTGATTTAATACTAGATTGTAGAACTAATGTACGGCAAGTATATCATTTTTGTTCTACAATCTAGTAACAAATTGAAATGATGTTAAAAATCAAGCTAGTCCCTGATATTTGGCGGATGAGGCTTTAGTTTTATATTGAATTCAGCTCAAAACATCGAATGAAAAGAATTAAGACCAGCGTTTTTGTTTGCTTATTGGCTTATTTGGGGTTCCTGATGGGTTGCTACGTTGGTCCGGTCCCAACTTTTGACAGGGGTGCAGTTGAAGGCATGCAGCCTGTCTATGAAGAAGACCTGATCATCGAAAAAACCGGAAGTCGCGATCTGATCAATCCAGGTAAGATCCTTTCCTATGGGCCGATCCTGCTTGTGACCGAAAGGCAGCAAGGCATCCATGTTTATGATAACTCTGATCCTGCCAATCCGGTCAATTTATTTTTCCTGGAGGTGCTTGACAACAATGACGTCACCATCCGAAACGGGTTGATCTATTTAGACAATGGCCCTGATTTGGTTTCCTTAAAAGTGACCATCGATACACTTGTTGAGGTTTCTCGTGTCAGAAGTTTGATGAATTTTGACCAGCTTGACTTGAGTGAATTCCCCAGTGAAAATGACGTATACTACGAATGCCCGGACCCTGAAAGAGGACCCGTCGTATTCTGGAGAACAACTACATTAATGGACCCAAAATGCTACAAAAGAAGATGATCAAATCAATGAAATACCTATGCCTCGCGCTAGCAATCATGGTGATCGGCTGTAGCGAAGATGGAGATTCCATCTATCTGGGATCCGGAGATGGGTTCTCGGCAGTTTCTGGTTCTAATACGGGTTTTACCATGATCGGAGATTATTTGTATGCGCTGAGTTTCAAAGACCTTACCATCTACAATGTCAGCGATAGCAGTGAGATCGTACTGGAAAATCGGATAGAAATTCCTACGGATAGCGAAACTATTTTTGGCTATCAAAACTATCTCTTATTCGGGCGGCAAAACGGCGTTTCTGTTTACGATGTAAGTGAAATCCCTACCGATCCGGTTTTTCTCTCCGAATACCTCCATCAAACCGCTTGTGATCCGGTAATTGCCAGAGATGGCGTGGCTTATTTCACTATCCGATCCGGCAATGGCTGCGGCCCTGATCGCTCTGATCAATTGGTGGTCCTGGACATCTCTGATCCTACCAATCCCATTCCCATGAACGAGATAGACTTGTCAAGTCCACGAGGCTTGGCCATCAACGGGAATAAGCTCTTTGTGAGCGATGGTATTGCAGGTATTCGCCAATTCGATATCACAGATAAGTTCTCACCAGAGTTGATCGATACCCCAAGCGGTTCTTTTTCCAGCGACCTGATTGCCCTCGACTCAGTGTTGATCAGTGTAGGAGTTAACTCCGTTGATCAGTTCCTCATCGAGGAAAATGGTTTGAGCATTTTAAGCCGATTGCGATGAGAAAGACCCTGTTAATGATGCTACTAATTGGTCTCCCTGGGCTAATACTAGCGCAAAAAGACCGATGGAATGTATTTCATCGCACCACTGCATTGATCCACCCTAATTATCCTTCTCAAAATTTGGGTGTGGAATACTTTCCTATTCCTGGTGAGTTTTCGATAACAGGAGAAATTGGATTCATCGGTGCAGGTAGATTATCTGACGAACCATTTGTCAATAGTAGGAAGCATTACGGTGAACTACGGCAATACATCAAAGAAGGTGAAGATCGATTGGTTTTTATTGGTGTATCCTATCAATATCGTCATACCCAGATCGAGGATACCTATGTCCTAGGGTTCAATTGTCTGGGTTTGCAATCCCGAGATTGTGAACGGTACATGGAATACACCGGGCGCTTGACTTCAAGGTATCACGAAGCTCAGCTGATCCTGGGGGCTAAATCCTTCATCAGCGATTGGTTTTACTATGATGCCGTCCTCGGGGTTGGCGTAGGCGATCACCGACTGGACCGATCTCAGATCAATGACGGAAGTTTGGTTGAAAGAGGACGTTTCTGGCAGGAAAACTCTTTTGGGCCTAATCGACTTCAATTAAACGTGACCATAAAACTTGGCCTGGTGCTTGACCGGATATTTTCGCAAGGAGAGGAAAACCGTACTCCTGAGGGTAACTAAAATAATTATCGCCTAATACTAATAATCATGGGCCGTTCGCCGCATAAATCTTAATTTGGCGGCATGCAAACATTCCTTCAGGAAGTAGCTCAACATGTGCTGACCCAACACAAGGATCATCTTGATCAGGTAACGATCATCTTTCCGAACCGAAGGGCAGGACTATTTTTCCGAAAAGCCATTGGGCAACTGATTGACAAGCCCATCTGGATGCCTCGAGTTACAAGTCTGGAGGATTTCATACTGTTTCATTCCGAGCTGGAAAAGATCGATACTCTGGAAGCAATCTTGAGACTGTATGATGTCTACAAAGCCCAACAGCCCCGAGAAGAATCATTTGACCGTTTCTTTTTCTGGGGTGAAATGATCCTACGCGATTTCGATGAAATTGATCAGTATCTGGTTGAAGCGGATCAGCTGTTCACTTCGATCAAGAGTCAGAAAGAATTGGATGAGGAATTCTATTTTCTTGATGAAGAAGAACTGAAAGTCATTCGGTCGTTCTGGAGCACATTCCTTCCTGATGCTTCAAAAACGCAAATGGCTTTTCTGGAAACCTGGAAAATACTAAAGCCCATTTACCATCAATTCAAGACGCATTTGTCCGAATCAGGCAAAGGCTATGGTGGTCAAATCTATCGTCTGTTTTGGGAAGCTTTGAAAAACGATCAAGTGACCATTCAAGGACGATTGATCCTTGCCGGATTCAATGCCCTGACCAGTGCGGAAGAACGAATCATCAAACTGCTGGTCGAAAAGAACAATACGGAAATTCTCTGGGACCTGGATGCGCATTACCTCGAAGATGATAAGCAGGAGGCCGGGCATTTCTTAAGGCTATATCGAAAAGACACGCTACTCGGCAAGACATTCCCTGAAGCGCCACCCAAAGCCATCGCTGCACCGAAGAAGTTTAAAGCGATCGGTGTTTCATTAGAAGTGGGACAAGTAAAAGCCATGGCGGAGCACCTGGAAACATTGGCTTCTTCACCAGATTTTGTACCGGAGCAAACGGTGATTGTAATCCCCAACGAGTACATGTTGTTTCCATTGCTTCATGCGATACCTCCGAGCATCGAACAACTGAACATTACCATGGGCTATCCGATGAAAGACACGCCTGTGTTCAGTTTGCTGGAGAGCTTGCTCCAATTACAAAGTTCCGCCCGGGAAAATGTGGTTAATGGAAGCTCTTTTTATCACCGGCCGGTGATTGAGATTCTGGGACACCCACTCATCCTGCCTATCGCTGAAGAAGCGGGAGAAATGATCACTGAAGACATTACCAAACGCAACCTGATCTTTGTCTATCAATCCGAGCTCAAACTTCCTAAGCGCTTATTCGAGCTGATCTTTGCCAAACCGATCAAACCGCTGGTCTATTTATTGGACATTCTCAAAGAATTGCACCATTGCTGGAAGGATCAGGGAAATGACCTGGAATTAGAGTTCATCAGCCGGTTCTATCAACACACCGCAAAACTGGAAGAAATGATCGGTCAAAAAGCCGAGCAGTTGAGTTATGACTTCCTGATCAAGCTGTTCCGGAGACTATCCAGAAGTCTGAAAATTCCTTTCGGTGGAGAACCTCTGGAAGGGCTACAGATCATGGGGGTACTGGAAACAAGGAACCTGGATTTTGAAAATGTATTTATTCTGAACATGAACGAGGGTAGCTGGCCAGCTCCTCCGAAAAAAGGATCGTTCATTCCCTACAATATCCGAAAGGCTTTTGACCTTCCAGTCTTTGAACATCAGGACTCGATCTATGCCTATTTGTTTTACCGATTATTGCAGCGGTCCAAACAAGTTTGGTTTTACTACAATACCGTATCGGAGTTCAATGTGAATGGAGAAATCAGTCGCTACATCCGACAGCTGGGATTTGAAACCGAACATGAGATAGATTATCAGATCCTGGCCAATCCCATAGCGATTACGCCTGCACAGCCCATTAATATCGAAAAGTCACCTGAAGTCATGTTCAAATTGGGCCGATTCCAGGTAAGGCCTGGAGAATGGACACCTCGGCTAACTCCTTCAGCCCTGGACACGTATCTGTATTGTCGATTGCGGTTTTATTTCAAATATGTACAAGAGCTTTATGAGCCTGATGAATTGCAGGAAGAATTAAGCCCTATGGTCTTCGGCAACATCCTGCATGATGCCATGGAGATCCTTTACAAGCAATTCATCAAGAAAAACAAACGTCCAATCATAGAACCCAATGACTTCTTCGGACTGGAAAGTGGTGTAGATGGAGCGATCAATAAAGCCTTCATCAAACACTACGATGTAAAGAACGAGACCAAGTTCAAACTGGAGGGGCGAAACATCATCGCGGCAGAAATCATTAGAAAGACCGCCCTAAAAATCCTGCACTTCGATCAGCAGTATGCACCTTTCAAGATCATTGGCCTGGAAACCAGTACCAAAGACGGATATACTTTGGACTACCCGGTGACCGTCAATGGAAAAACCCTCACCATTGGGATCAAAGGGAAGATCGACCGACTGGATCAGAAGCAAGGGAAGGTCCGGGTCATTGATTACAAAACCGGAAAAGATGCCAAAGAATTCGGTAGTGTATCGTCCATGATCGATCGAGATGATCCCAAGCGCAATAAAGCCGCATTTCAGGTCTTTTTCTACAGCTACTTGTTTTACAAAACCTACAAAGGAGAATACACACAGATTGAACCAGGCCTATTTAATAGCCGGGACTTGTTTGACGATAAATTCAGTTGGCAGCTGGTAGAAAAAGCGGGACGAAGTGCTCATTCGGTCAATGAGTTCCGAGATTATCTGGAGTCTTTCGAGGAGATCGTAACAGAATTACTAACAGAGATCTATGATGCTGAGGTGCCTTTCAATCAGGTGGAAGACGAAAGCAAATGTCGTTTTTGTCCTTACAAAGAGATCTGCGGACGGGGATAAAAGACCTCCTCAATGTTTCTATTTCAGTCATTATCCACATTTTATGCCGATTGAACGAGATTTCAGTACGTGTCATCGCAATCATCTGGAGGGAGTATAATATTTATTTAAATTTGGCTTAATAGCTCAACACTTAGACATTTAATACCATGGACACGAGAGGAAAGCTGCTTATGGCAGGTGTGATGTGTTTCCTAAACATTGCTCTGATTGCCCAAACGAAACAGGAAAGGTCCGAAAACATCAAAGCACTGATCAAAAAAAATCACCTTGAGGATGTAGAAATCGTTGTGCATCGATTGGCAAAATCCAACGAGTTCCTAAACATATTGTTAAAGAATGGTCACAATGTCGATGTAGACAATGTGAAATTCAAAAAGAAGGACGTCAGTGTTGGTGAAGACATAGACATTTATGTAACCCACTTTAGTGAACATCAATCTTTCACCCTGCTGATGCTTCCAGTGAGTTTCTACAATCTAAGCATATACGACACGTTACTTTTTGCTTCATTGGAAGTGAGTGATGAATGGCTGGAAGATCGTTTCCATCAGCAAATCCCTTCCGAAGAAGCCAAGGCAAAAATGCTGGCCTCTGAAACGCATACTCTTCTACAAGAGCACATCGCTTATCAAGCAGATAAACACCTGGACTTAACAGGCATGGGTGAAATGCAAATTCAACTGCATGAAACTTACGTGTCCACCAGCGAAGTAACAACAGATCTTCGTGGATTAAGCAAGGAAGAGCGCGAGTTGATCACCAGTTCTTGGAGTCTCATCAAGAAGTCGCTATCCCACAATGCACACCTCAACATAGAATCGAATGTTTACGTATTTGGTGTAGATGACATGGACGTCACCTTTACCAGCGGAAACATCCAGAAGCACTTTAAGGTGACGCCAACCAATATTTTTGAGCGACACGAATTCTCGCTAATCAATGAATCGGATGGACAGTAGTCCTTGAACGTTTTACGCCATCACTCCTAAAATCTGATAACGCTGGTATTAATTTTTCATCTGATTATTCAAGAAGTAAAAATGTTAATCGGTTATTGAGTTTACCTACACCTGAAATTGTTATCTCTTGATTCTGGATTTCCTGCCGAAGGCATGGTGAACCATTTTGGGTGGTTCTTTATTGCGGGTTGGCTTTATTCTTTTGGGCCAAGACTTTCACTATTCCCAGATGTTTCCGGAATTATTGCTCGACTTATAAAACCCTACGATTCTTAATTTGAATGTAGCGATTCAAGACTTCCACGCTCAGGTTTTGTGGTGTGGTGTATAAGCTTAGGATACCCGCATGGTGTAGTTTTTCATGGATCAATTCCTTTTCCCGGATCATTTGAGCTGCAATGGCCTTTTGATAGATACCTTCAATCGAAGAGGATTCCTCCTCCATTACCAGGTCTACTTCGGTATTTCGAAAAAAGATTACCAGCAAAAGGTGCTGACGGTTGAGCATTTTCAGGTAAGGTAATTGACGCTCCAGCGAATGCTTCGATTCAAAGTTGGTGAACAGTAAGCATAAACTTCGCTGATTGATGTTTTTGTGGCAAAAGGTATAGAGCGAAGTATAATCCACTTCCGAAAAAGAGGTTTGCTCGTGATACAAGGCTTCCATCAATTTATGGATCTGGTTGGCCTGACGGTTGGCTTTCACAAAGGATGAAGGCTCTCCCTCAAAGGAGATCAACCCTGCCCGGTCCCCTTTTCGGAGGGCCACATGACTCAAAACCAGGGTCGCATTGATGGCATAATCCAGCAGGGTCATGCCTTCAAAGGGCATCTGCATGGAACGACTTTTGTCGAGCAAACAATAAACGCCCTGCGATTTTTCATCGGTAAAATGGTTGACCTGCAGGGTATTCTTTCTAGCGGTAGCCTTCCAGTTGATATGGCGTGGATCATCTCCTAGCACATAACTGCGAATGCTATCAAATTCCTGACTGTTACCCACTTTCTGTACGCGCTTTTGCCCCTGCACTTGTAACTGCTGGGAAATGGCCGCCAATTCCAATTGGTTGATATGGATAAAAGAAGGATAAACCCTAATGGTCACTTCCTCGCCGGCCTTTTCTCGTTTCTGTATCATCCCAAGGAGACTACTGACCAAAACGTTGGTGACACCAAAGTGGTATTCGCCGCGGGTCTTTGGAATGATATCGTACGATAGGTCACACAAAACTCCTGGTTTCAAATCCAATGTCATCTCAAAATCCCTGATCTGTAATTGATCGGGTAATTCATCAAGGATCACAAGGGAGACCGGGATCCGATAATGGCTTTGAATGGACAGATTAATGGTATTGACATCTCCATTGGAGAGGCGATCTTGTGCATGACGCTGCACCTCCACATACCCTTTTTGACCAAACAGCAGCCAAAAGTCAATGACCAACACGACCATATCAACAGCAAACAGTAATTGAGCGACGCTGTAAATGACCGGAAAATAATAGCCGAGCACGAACAGTACGATCAGTACTATCTGCAAAAAATAAAACCTACGTGTCGGAAAAAATTTCAACTCACTTCTCTGTTAATCCCAGGATCTATTTCGGCACCTCTACTTGTTGAATGATCTGCCTGCTGATCTCCTCAAGCGTGACTCCTTGTAATTCTGCTTCAGGAGTAAGTACCACCCTATGTTCGATGACTGGCCTTAATAAATACTGAATATCTTCAGGCGTCGTATAATCTCTTCCTTTAATAGCCGCAAAAGCCCGTGAAGCGTTCATCAGATCAATCGATGCTCTTGGTGAAGCACCTAAATACAAACTCGGATGTTCACGGGTATGCTGCACCAATGTCGCGATGTATTTCAATAAATCTGGCTTGATCAGGATTCCACCTATGAACTCCTGTATACCAGCTACTTCTTCTTTGGACAGTACCTTTTCAATAAACGCCAGTTTTTTGAAGCCATCTTGTTTGTTGATCAATTCCAGGATCTGTTGTTCTTCTTCTAAGGTAGGATAATCAACATTGATCTTGAACAGGAAACGGTCCAGTTGGGCTTCAGGCAACTTATACGTTCCCTCCTGCTCTACAGGGTTTTGGGTGGCAATGACCATGAAAATACCTTCCATAGGATAGACAATACCATCATTCGTGACCTGCTTCTCTTCCATTACTTCGAACAATGATGCCTGGGTTTTCGCAGGTGCGCGGTTAATCTCATCGATAAGCACCAGGTTGGCAAAAACCGGCCCTTTCTTATATTCAAAGTTCTGCTCCTTCAGATTAAAGATGGAAGTGCCCAGGATATCTGAAGGCATCAGGTCCGGAGTAAATTGTATCCTCTTAAAATCCGATTCCGTGATGGCGGCCATCAATCTTGAAGTGAGGGTCTTTGCAACACCGGGTACCCCTTCGATCAGCACATGGCCTCTGGCAAATAAGGCGGTCAGCAACAAATCAAGCATTTTCTGCTGTCCAATAAGCGCCTTGGCTGCTTCAGCCTTGATGGTTTCGGTTTTCTGTGAAAAGGTGGATAGATCCATAATTTCCTTGTTCTTCAACGTTGATAATTAAATTTCCGCAATCGGTCCTGAAAATTTCTAAGGTCTTCACTGGCCATATAAGTTGTCTTGGGTAAAGCCTCAATCTGCTCAAAAGTCCTGATTACTTCTGCTTTGTCCAATCCCGTCTTGGATGTGATGAATTGATAATATTTTTCCGTAAAAGCGGGTTTAACAAAATAGCGCTTTTGCAGGTCCAGAAAGAAATAGGCCGCCAATTTTTGAGCAGCTTTCGCATGCTTTTTTTCCCGAAAAAACAATGCTCCCATGGTCTTGATGAAATGCACGGTGGTATTTTCCGGAGGAGCAAGCACAGGAGTAGGCCGCTGTTTTCTACGGCTATTGATGATCAAAAAACATATCAAAGTCACCAGCGTCAGGTACAAGGCCCAGGTAAGCGCCCGCTCTGTCAAAACATATCGGAATGGCGATGTATTTTCTCTTCTTCCGGCATGATAATACTGCGTATAGTGTACACCACGCTCATCCAATTGACTTAAGGCAAATGCTGCAAATGCTGAATTCTGTAACATCCCATAGTTGCTAAACAATAAGGGAGCCGAGCACAAGATCAACTGTCCATTTCCGATGTTCCTTCGGATTAATACTGGTCGACCGGCTTTGGCTAACGTTTCCCAATCCTCTCCCAGCCTCGTAAATTCCCCATAAACCAGGGCCGAGCTATAACCATGACTCTCGTCATTGAAATGCAGTTCCAATGTATCGGAATAGATTGGAATCAATCGCTGCCCCTTGACGTTGGTCCTCACATTAAGGCTATCCTGCATACGCCCTGAGAATTGGGTTGCTGCGATCAATACAGAATGACCTTGTTCCAGTCGTTCATGTATTGCATTTAAATCTGTCTCGCTCGGAGCAAATTCTTCTGTTAAGATCAACACATTTCCTTGCCTTTCTTTTTCCTGATACAAAGTGGTACTGGAAAAAGTCACTTCTCCTGTAAATAGATCGGGTAGTCGCTCACCTAAAATGAAAGCACCATATGGCTCTTTGTCCTTTACATCATAGGTCGGCGCCCAAACCCTTGGAGTTGGGGAATAGTATTGTATCAGCACGTATAGTAAGAACAGTACTCCGATGAAGATGTATATCCAGCGTTCTTTACTCAATTGATCAATTGATTTGATGATGAAATTCCCGCTTCAAAATCTTGTTCCGTTGGTTCATAGTCCCCATACCATGTTGACTCGAATAGCAATCCGATTTTCTGGAATAGTGGCCGTTTTTCAGAAGGGAGTTCTTCGGTATATTCCAGTACGGTTTTCCACTTCATGAGTTTGACCACTCCCTTTCGATGCATGGCTTGCAGGGTCTTGATATACAGGTACCGGGCGGCTAGTTTACGGTCACCAGCACTCAAAGTCTGTTGAAAAAGCTGTTCATAGTCCTTTTCCTCTTCGAGTTCAGCTACCACTGGAATCGGGCCTCCCTTTTCACCAGTCCCTATCATCAAAGGGCCGTAGCGCATTCGAATGATCAATACCACTCCAAAGATGACTATGAGAATAACCACCAGTTTGAACAAGTTATCCATTAACCACGCTGCATTCTCTTCTCCGAGGATCTCCGCCAGTTGACTCAACAGCCAAAACAGAAAAATTCCAAACCAGGATGGTCCGGCAGCCATTTCTGAAGAATAATCAAATGCTGAATCTTCCTTATAATCCGCCAAGGCTTCCTGGTCGAATTGACGTAACGCCGGAGCAACTGTGACTGTTTGTTGAGCAAGACTGTCTGAAACAGTATTATTAGCATATGCAGGATGGCCCCAGAAAAGGAACAACACCAGTCCACAAAAAAGAAAAACGCTATTTGATGTTTTCAAATCCTTCGATTTCGGATTTAAGGCCGCGGCCTTCTGTCCTTTCGGTCAAGTTGAAATACTGAAACGCCAGTGCGATACTGGGCAAGGTGAATAATACATAAGACAAAGAGTTGATCACTGAGCTACTGACTACTTGCCAAAACTGGGCACTTTGGTCACTCAACAAATCCTCCGAACCAAACACTTCGTTTACTCCAATAACAATCCCAATAGGTAGAGCAATTGCAAAAGTGAGTATAGAAACTAACATGATCGTGACAACCAGCAATCCGAAAGTACTCCACCACTTTCCACGGATGAGCGTAAACGGCTTACTTATCGCCTCTCCTATGGAGATGTCTTCAAACACGTATACTGGAGCGGTCAGTGAAAAGACCACAGCCAGGTAGATACCCGGAATAAGGAAAAAGAACATACCCATCACGGAAATAATGGAGGTAGCAACAGAAATGACTACAATTCCAGCCAATTTTGGAACTAGTTTTTCTATCACTTCAAGGGGACGCACTTCCTGTTCATTGTTTTCTGTCATCCGCATGTAGGTGAATATTGAGCCAAACAATGCTGAATTCAAGACCAGAGAAAGAGTCATGGACAGCAGAAATACGGGTACCGCTTCCCCGATCAGGTTGAATATCTCGAACGGATCGTTAGCGCCAAACGTCATCCCTTGCAACTCCGCAAAAAAGTAATACTGAATGAATCCTCCTACCACGGTAAATGGCACCGTAACCACAAGGATCAATATAAACAAGGACAGGAAGTGTTGTCGTAAGTATTCAATCGTGGCATTGAACTTCTGACTAAAATCCCGGATTCGATAATATTCTATTCGTTGTGACATGTTGTTTTAAGGATTAAATAAATGTTATTCACTCGGTTCTTCCTCCATCTTATGCTTCCTCATCATAGGAAGTCCTACAAGGTAGAAAATAACAATGATCAAAGAAATGCCAATGATCAAAAGTTTTGCCCAAAGAGGCCAATGAGTGTTTCGGGTAACGACTGATTCCAGAAAGCCAGCTACGATAAAGAAAGGCACCAGACTGAGAATGATTTTCAGCCCTCGCCTGGCTCCTACTTTGAAGGCATGCATTCTGGGGTAATTTCCTGGAAAAAGCAAGCCATTACCCATCGATAAACCCGCGGCTCCTGCAATAATGATCGCGGATATTTCCAATGTTCCATGGATCCAAATGGTTAATATGGTTTCATCAAACAACCCTCGTGAAAAAAACAGGTAATGAAAAACACCAATCATCACGCCGTTGGTAAAGAGTACATAGGCTGTGCCGAGGCTAAACATCAATCCGGCAGCAAAAGCAAAGAAAGAAACACGGATGTTATTGATGGTGATCATAAAAAACATGGACGACTCTGAATGCCCTTTATAAACCGCCATAGGATCTCCAGTCTCTATGTTTTCATAGGTCATTTCCACATACGGATCTCCCAGGATCAACCGGGCAAAACCAGCATCATTGGAAGCAGATAGGGCGCCAATAGCAACACCGACAGCCATAATCAGAAAGGCGTACAACAAGTTTTCCCTGGACTCATAAAGCACTTGAGGAAGTTCCCGGGTCCAGAAAGTAACGAATCTACTCTTTTGCTCGGGCTTGTTCCGATAGAGATGGTGATGAACTTTGAGGGTCAGTTCCGCAAGGTATTGATACAACTGGGTATCCGGATATTTGGCTTTGGCATAAGCCAGGTCTTCCGTAAGGTGCACATACATCTCAGCAACCTCATCCGTAGACACGCCCTGCAATTGCTGGGACCTGGCTTCGTAGGATTTCCATTTTTCTTCGTTCTGTTTGACAAATACGGCCTGCCGCATGTTACCTTAGCTTTGTAAATCGGAAATTAGCACGCTCATTGCTCATGGCCAAATTTATTACTAATCAGAACATAGAAATACAGCTGGAATTGGCTGGTCTTGGCGATCGTATTTTAGCTTTCCTTATTGACGGAGCCATCATCCTGGCCTATGCCATCCTTGCCCTTGGTATTATCGGGATCAGTGACGAAGTAATGGTCGCGGTAATTTTAATACCTATGATGTTCTATAGTCTAGCCTTTGAAACGCTTAGCAATGGTCAATCTCCAGGTAAAAAAGTCAGGAATATCAAAGTCGTGCGGCTGAATGGTGGATCTCCCACATTTGCCAATTACTTATTGAGATGGCTGATCCGGCCAGTCGACATCATGATGAATGGCGCCGTAGCGATTGTGACCATTATTCTTACCAAGAATGGTCAACGATTGGGTGATCTTGTAGCGGGTACTACGGTTGTGAAAGCCACACGGAGGGTACAGTTCAGCGACATTAAGGCTGTAAAAAAAGAATCTCATGAAGTACAATTCCCGCAAGTAAGGCGATTGAACGATAAACAGATCAACCTGATCCGCAAAGCTCTGCAAACAAGGCGCGATGGCCACAATGGCGAAGGAGTGACCGAACTAGCCAATAAGATCAAGGAAATCTTACAAATCACGACGGACTTACCGGATGTAAAACTCCTCTATACCATCATTTCGGATTATGAAGCCCTTACGGCCGAGTAACGCTCATGGCTAAGGATAACACTTCTTTACCAAAAGTCAGTGTCATCTGTTTGTGTTACAACCACGCAGCTTTTGTACGAAGTAGCATACTTTCGGTACTGAATCAAACTTATCCCAATATTGAGGTCATCATTATCAATGATGCTAGTCCTGATAATAGCACTGACGTAATACAAGGAATATTAAAAGATCATCCTGAGATTCTATTTCTGGACCTTCCTCAAAATATTGGAAATTGCAAAGCTTTTAATCAGGGATTGAAAAAAGCAACTGGCAAATACATCATCGACCTCTCTTGTGATGATGAACTTAAAGCGGACCGCATTACAAAACAGGTCGCAGCTTTTGAAAGGCTTCCGAATGATTATGGGGTACTTTATTCGGATGCCACCTACATCGATGAGCAGGGAAAACCTTTAGGCGATCATTTTAGTAGCTTTTCTCCCACAAAGGGGGAAGTATATGCCGAACTGGTTCGTCGATATTTTATCGCGCCACCTACCATGATGATCCGAAAGGAGGTCTTAATGGAATTGGGGGGGTATAATGAAGCCCTGGCCTATGAAGATTTTGATTTTTGGGTGCGTTCAGCAAGGAACTGGAAATACGATTTTGTTAACGAACCGCTCACCCGGATCAGAAAAACAAGCGGATCGCTTTCTTCTAAATTCCATGTCCGTGATAGCCCTTTGATCGATTCTACTTTAACGGTGTGCAAAAAGATCAAAGCCCTCAATCAAAACGAAGCTGAAGATATCGCACTTGCGGAACGCATACAATACGAGTTGAAAATCGCGTGCCTTACCGGAAGCCGTAGCGCTGCCAAGGAGTTTTATGAGCTTCTAAGTTCAATACAGCCGCCCGATTTGGCTTCCAGGTTTTGGTTGCTGTTCAGTCGGTTGCGGTGGAATGTTTTTGCTTTGTTGAGGGGTATTCGGAGGGGTTGAGGCTAACATGTTCGTAATTATTGGTATCACTGATCATATTTCCGTTCGCGTCGTAGCTGTATTCTTGTGTTCCCACTGCAGATGTTACGTCCTTAAATCCTTGTGTGTTGTTGGTCCCATCTTCAACATGACTCAACTGATTCCCAAAATAGTCATAATGCAGATCGTAATCGTCGGGCTGAAAGCCCTAAAAATAGACATCACTCGGTCTTAGAAGCCGAGCGACTGCAAAGAGAGTTTCTAGCTTGCAAAGGCTGATAAGTGGTTCATTTTAGTTAGTGAACTACTTATGAACCGATTGAACTTCTTGTTTGAATTTCTGAATTTTTGACCTATTGACCATAATATGCTACAAAAACAGGGGATATAAAGCTCAAAACTACGTAAGTGGCTGCTATGATATTTCCAGCAATAAATTCGCTATTATTCTCTCCCTGATAAATTGAGATAAGCTCTCTATACTTTGATTTCGCCAGATAGGCATAATAATGAGGTATTCCCAGAATTACCATCGACATCATTACCTCAAGGTATGACCAATTTTTCGTTGGATTTTGAATTCCAAAAATAAAACTGCCTAGCCAACTTAATAGTAATAGATTACTGAAACTAAAAGCAATCATAAATATGAAACTAGTCTGGTGTAGAGAACTATCCATCCCAAGGAATGATATCCACTTGTAAATTCGATAACAAATATTCTTATGTATTCCCATCGGCGAATTTTGCCCCCTTCATCAAATACCTGCCGCATTATTTCAAATTCTACTCAACTCCATCTGTCCAGTTTCCATTGTTCTTTGCGGCAGATAAATTTTCGGAAAGATTACTTCTAAGTTCATCGGAACCAGTCATTTCTATAGTCATTCTACTGACGTCCTATGATTCCACTCTTATCAAGAATTATTAGGGCATTTCTTTTAGTGTAAAGCTCTTTTTTATTTGGGTTAAGGCGATAAATCCACCAATTGTATCTAGTTTATATAGCATATCAGAAGCATTGCTATATGCATAGTACGATGTGTCTGGACTATCTTCAGGTGAAAGCAATATATAATTTCTTCTAAAGTTTGATGTGTCTTGTTGATCGATTTCCAAGTAAAAATGTTTTTTTACTACTTGATCAGATTTCTCTTCCAGCGTAAAGAAGATGGTCAATTCATCCTTTTTCTTAAAGTAGATATTGAAAGATTGCCATCTCTTGTATCCATTTTTGATTAATTCTTCTTCTTTCAGAGAGTTATCATCATTCTTAGTTGAGGAACAACCAGCTATTATTAATATAACAATCAGTATTTTTTTCATTTAATAGCTATTTTAAATGTTTGGACACAATACCTCTACTAACAACAGGAGGTTCACCTAGACCAACTGGGCCAACATTCCCAGCTTGAGAAGACTGTATTTGAAAGCCATCTTTTGCTATTTCTTTACTACTTGGCAGTGTCTGTGAAGTGATAAATGACAGAACACCAATTGCGCCTTTTCCTTGCGGAGTTAACCCTATTATGCCTAAGGCAGTATTTGTTTGGTCTAGTTCATCTTGAGCCGCGGCTCTAGGAAAATCAATATCGTTAGTTGCGTTAAAGTTGGCAATTCCTTCGACATCTGAACTAAAATTTGGCCCGACATCAAATGTTGAACCATCATCCAACTCAACCGTACCACTACTAACTTCAACTGTGCCTCCTTGACTAGATATTTCGTTAAAACTGTCTTCTCCATCCTTCTTGATTGAAGTAGACTGAGAAAAATCGCTATTTACAACTTCACCGTCTCCATTAATATAAACAGTAGTTGTAGAAATAGTTCTTCTGATATTACCTACAGGAGTTGGACCATTATTTTTCGTGATTTTGAATTCCCCAGCACTAGTCTGTGTTGAAGTTGAAGTGACTTGAGTAACTTGTTTACCATTATATTCCGTCGATTTCACACTGGTTGTTTGATTGGTAACATCATAAGCCGCAGACTCCTGAGGCATCATCCCATCAGGATCAATGAACCTAATCGGATTATTGAAAGCATAATTGTAAGGCCCTTGCCTTCTCATCAGATCAGCTGCCGGATCAACACTCGTAAAGCGCCCGAGCTCTGGGTCATATTTACGGGCTAAGTAATCGTACCATCCTGTCTCTTTCTGTTCTTCGAACCCGTTGTACTTATACAGATTTTCTGGACTATCCGCCGAACTATTAAACGTGAGGCCGAAAGGATAGTAGTCTTGTCTCTGTACCACACTCCCCGATTCATTGACGGATACTCGCACATTACCTAAGTGGTCAGTGAGGTTGTATTCGTATAACCATGAACCGCTGTTGTATCTGGCCCTGCCTTCGGCATGCTGGACAAATTGTATAGCATTGTCTTTGTAGTGGAAGCCACTGGAATATGTCGTTGTTTCCGGGGAACCATCATCTACTGTCTTGCGGTGCTTGATGCCGGCCGCATCATAGGTGTAGTGGATCTTGGTGTTATCTGTGAGCGTGACTTGCTGGGGCAGGTTCAGGTAGTTGTATTGGATGTTGGTGATGCCTTTGTTGGTATCCGTAATCATGTTGCCATTGTCATCATAGGTATACTCTATGGTTCCTACTGGAGAGTCCAGATCCTTAAAGCCTTTGGTCGCACTTCGACTATCTTCTACCTGAATCAATTGATTCCCTTCATAATAATAGTCCAACTCATCAATTTTAATGAAGTCGCTTCTTCTCGTCAGGCTCAATAAGTTGCCATTCAAATCATAGGAGATACCTCCTACAGCAAAATACCCATTTTTATCTGTACTTCCATAGCCGGCATTAGTAATTCTATTCAAGGCATCATAGGAATATTGATACAATTGCTCGTTTTCATTTTGGCCTCCGCCATTTGTTTTCCAGAACCACTGTGCAATATTTCCATTGTACTGAGGATTTGGAGCATCATCGTATTTTAATTCCATCCCAAATTGATCATTGCCATCATCGAATGTGCCAGACCCTCCATTGATGGTTGTGAGCCAACCTCTCTCATTATAACGATAATCCACCGACTGTGCCGGTGCCCCATCATCATGCAGGTCTTTCTCGATCAACTGCCCAAGGGCATTGTAGGTATTGCTAGCCAGCGTTTTTGTACCATTTCCTACAACAGCATGTGTATGGGTAAGTAACCGATCCCGGTGGTCATAGGTGAATGTTTCATCGACGGTAGTGGTCGATCCATCCTTTCGATGTTTTGTCTTGGTACTTGCAACCAGTGGCACTACGTCATTTTTGTAAGTGGTCACGATCTCATCTACTTTTCCGAAATAGTTTTCTGCCATTTGGGCTTTGGGCCGTAATCGGTCATCATAGTAAGTGACTGACTTCAGGTGTTTAGCCTGGGTTGAAGTACTTTGATCATCCAATAGCAGGGTGAGGCTTCCGGTCACCAGTCCTATGGTATTTGAATAATGACCGGAATGGGTGTAGTTGGCTCCCCAGGTGAAATCAGTCACAAAATCGTAGTTGTCGTAGTAGGTTACAGTGAGTACTTGTGTTCCTGAGGCTTGGGGATAGCTGGTATCATCATAGCCATGGATGTTGCCATTAGCATTTCCGATATAGTCCACACTGAAGTCATAGTTGCTGTTGGTATCAATGAGGGTTTGTACCTCCTGTCGGTTGAGGGCTAAGGATTTGATCCCGGTCATGACAGGCCGGTTCAGGGCATCATACTTGGTATATAGCCATTGGTTTTCATTGGTGATGGCACTGGTGGCTTTTCTTGCGGTAAAGTCTTGTGCCTTGGTGATGTAGATGTCTGGCTTTTTGAATCGAATCTTGGCTCCGGGAGCGCGGACATAGCTTTTGCCCTGGTAGTTCTCGACAATGAGCTCTCCGTTTTCCACATATTCAACATTGCCAGACGAATTAGTTCCTGAAACAGTCGCTACATTTCTTCGGTTGCCATCCAGGGTCATGACCAGTCGATCTCTTTTATCATAGACCATCTCTACTTTCTCTGCGCCGGGCACTTGTTTTTCGATCATGCGGTTGCGATGATCGTATTGATAGCGAAATAGCCATTGCTTGCGGAAGGTAGCATCGTTGAGAAGGTTCCAGTTGGTACCTATTTCTACAACGGCTTGTGGTGGGATTACAAAAGTCAGCAGGTCGCGATTGTCATAGACATAGTAGGTATGTGTCTCATCAGCAGTACCTATTGCATTGATCTTACATATGACCTTGCCGGCTTTGTCGGTAAACTCCAACCTCTTTTTGCCATCTTCATCGGTAATCATTGTGCCTCGAAGTTGATTGGCGGCATAATCGGTAGTGGCCGTCATGGTCTGACCTAAAGACTGATCCACGGTGATCAATCGAATTTCGTCAGCGACTGTATTGAATCGATAGGCATAATCTACCGTATGTGTTCCTCCATGCAAAGAACTTCTCCAGGCTGTACCAGAAGCGCTGGTTTCCAGTGGTCGGTTCAATGGTGAGCTTTCGAACAGGGTTTGGCTGTAGGGATAGCTATTAGTGGCTACACCTGTAGGTGGATTGGCATAGAATCCTTGCTGTCCAGCGCCCACATTAATTTGATAAGCTCCTGAAGTCGAACTCGCTTCAAAGGGCAGGTAGTCTTTGTCCTGCCGACCGATAGGATCGTAGGTGTGCATCTTCACCAGGTCCTTGCCGGCAGGAGAAGCACCTTGCATCACTGCCTGGATGGTCCTGCCCAGTCCATCGACGTACACCACATCCGTTTGCACCATTTGAGGATAGTTCTGCTCATGGATCAGTGCACCAGAGATCGTATCTCGTGCCGTCAGGGTCTGGACGTAGTTCTGGGTGGTGGTTTGGGCAGTGGTGAGGTTGGTTATCAATAAGAGACTTAGCAGGAATAAAATCTTTTGTCGAGACACAAAAGAGGGCCTTTCAAAAAAACCTTTTGGTGATAACACCAAAGGGGGCTTGATTACATTAGTTGATTTGGTCGGTAACATGCGGTTTTGTGTAATACACTCACAAGTTCCGCTAATTACCAGACTATTTCACCTACAACTTCATGAACGTATCAAAAAACTTCATGTAAGTAATGAATTTGCCAATGAAAGGATAACGGTTTGGTGTTATTTCACTGCAGCGAAGGAGCCGCAAAAGATAACATTGTCTTTTATCAGAAACATTTCCGGATAGCCCTCACCTCCTATTATCATCATTTTCCAGCATACTGAGGTAGCTTTCAAAGCGACTTTCCGGGATTTCTCCTTCTTCCAGGGCTTCCATGACAGCACAGCCGGGTTCGCCCGTATGCATACAGTTATTGAAGCGACATTGCCCAATGTATTGCCTCATTTCGGGAAAATAATGCGAAAGCTCACTGTGCTCAATCTCTGCCAGACCAAGCTCTTTAATCCCAGGTGTATCAATGATGAATCCTCCTTGTTCTAATTCAAACATCTCCGCAAAAGTGGTGGTGTGTACCCCCTTATCTGCAAATTCCGAGACTTCCATGG
Source organism: Cytophagales bacterium (assembly GCA_033344775.1). Taxonomy (NCBI): domain Bacteria; kingdom Pseudomonadati; phylum Bacteroidota; class Cytophagia; order Cytophagales; species Cytophagales bacterium. Next base: position 1,300,146 of record JAWPMT010000004.1, read on the forward strand.
TTTTCTGATGTACTTCATCGATCATTAGATTCACCAGGGTTGATTTACCGGTACCAGAATGACCTGACAACAGCGTAGTTTTATCCTTGAAGTAGGAATCGAGATGGCCCATTTCTCCCTCCTGAAAAGAAGTGAAAACAGTCGGATAACCAATATGATGATACAAAGCCGCGGTAAGTTCCAGCGCCTCCATCTCCGCTTCGTTGTACAGATCCGTCTTATTGATCACAATGATACCCGGAATCCTGAATGCTTCTAAAGTCACCAGAAATCGATCGATAAAGCCTAGCGAAGTTTTGGGTTGTCGTAAAGAAGTGATGAGCATCGCCTGATCAATATTAGCCGCAATCAAATGATGGTGTCCACGCTTGCGGGGTGATTCCCGGATGACATAGTTTGATCGATCCAGGATCTTTTTGATCACCCAGTCTTGCGTTTCCGTGAATTCCAGTAAAGCACGATCTCCCACAGCAATAGGATTCGTAATCTTTTTATCGACTAGTTTGTTTTTACCTCTCAACCGACATTTGATGACCTCTCCTTCCAGCGTTCGGACCCAGTACCACGAGCCAGTCGACTTCATCACTATTCCTTCATTCATTCACGCAAGTGCTTTTAGGTAGTCAAAGATAAGGTCTGTGGCCCCAGCTTGTTCTTCTACATAGGTCGAAGCTTTTTGCCCCGTAGATATATACGCTTCATCATCCGCTTCCAGTTGTTCGATCTTTTGCAGCATTTCTTCCGGTGCTTCGAGACTTAATGCTCCCCCGGAAACTTCCATCGCAAGGGCTTCCTGAAACTTGGCATTGCCTGTGTGACGGGCAAAAAAGATCGGCAACCCATAAACTGCGGGCTCTAAAATATTGTGTAATCCCTCATGAAGGGCCCCACCGACATAAACATAACGTCCATATCTGTAGATCTTGGCAAGCGAGCCAATTTCATCAATGATCAGGGTATGGGATGAACCTGAGACATCACCTTTCGACAGCAAAGTAGTCCCTTCAGGATCCAATTCCACAATTTGCTCAATGCTTCTTTCGTCAATGTGATGAGGAGCAAAAATCAAGCAGAAACACTCTCTAAGTTTTGGCAAAACAGGCGCTAAGAATTCAATATCGGAATACCAGGTACTACCTAAGATGATCGCAGGTTTTCCAGCAACAAATTCCTCAATCAATGGGTAACTAAAAGGCGTTTCTTTGATTGACAGCACGCGATCCAATCTCGTATCTCCAGCAACAGTTACAGCTTCGATACCATGCTGTTCCAACAAGGTCTTACTTTGTTCGTTCTGCACAAAAAAGTGTTGGATCTTCCGTAAAAGAGGAAGAAACAGGGCACTCCCTCGATGAAAATAAACCTGATCTTTTCGAAATATTGTAGAGATAAAAACCACTTTCACCTGTCGCTTAACAGCTTCATTCAACAGATTGAACCAAAACTCATACTTGATGAACAAAGCAACTTCCGGCTTCAATACCTCCAAAAAAGATTTAGCTTTCCCTGGCGTATCCAGAGGTAGATAGGTAACCAAATCCGCATGCGGATAGTCTTTTCGGATTTCATATCCAGATGGAGAAAAAAAAGTGAGCACAATACCATAATCAGCGAAGTTTTCACGCCATTTTTCCATCACAGGCCTACCCTGTTCAAATTCTCCCAAAGAGGCAGCATGGACCCATAAAACTTTTCCTTTATAGTTAGCTCGAAACTGCTGAAACTGTGGGATTGTTCTTTTACGCCCTTCAATGGAGCGCTTCACCTTCGAGTTGAATTGCCCCCAAACGAAGATCACCCATTGAAAAATGGAAATGAATGCATTGTAAAAGAAGTGGTACACCGGTACAAAAAAAATAGATTTCCAGCGTTTCTGCGGTTATTTCAGCAAAATCCGCACAAAAACTATGTATGGGTTTAACGTAGGAAATTAGTATATCACCAAAAAAAATTCGATTTTTAATAAAAGTTTGCGTGGATCAAGCACCTATTTTTACGCCTTGGCATGAAAAAGCCATTTAATGACACTACCAACGATTATGAAAAACCCTTTACGAATTTTTAATCGCATGGCACTAACCGTAAGCTGTGCGATCTTAATGCTGTCCTGTGGCGATGCAGGAATTGGCTTTAATGTATCGACGGAGTTTCCTGTGACAGTACCGGTCACAATAGAAATCCCAACCGTACCTTCTGAAATCGCCAATCTCCTGGATATAAATCCACCAAGTGAGGAATTCAATTATAACCTCAATGAAGTGGGAGCTTTTGATGATGCGCTAGATGAACTTGGCGGTCAAGACAACATCATTGTGAACGAGCTCGCATACGAGATCCAGAATATCAGTGCTTCCGAAGAAGTTCCTCTGGATGAGTTGACCATTACTATCAATGTTGGGGGGTCTCCTTTAGAAATATTTAGACAAACCAATACACTGGCCAACCAGAGTAAAACCCCTATCACACTTACAGAAGCTCAAAGAACTTCTATCGTGAATGAGTTATTCAACTCTGACCGCATCGATGCTTCCGTAGTATTCGATTTGAGTGATATCCCTGATAGTGGAGAGGACTTGATCTTTGACTTCACGCTGTATTTTGATGTAACGCTAAAAGCAAGAGATCTTTAATTCACCGCCAATCTGAAAATCATGAAAAAATTATTAATAATACTTTCTTTCGTTTCTATCTCCTTTTCAGGTTTTAGTCAAATTGACCTGGGTACTTTTTTGGAAGGTGGAGTTGACGATGCAAACACGTTGCTTAGAGGTTATATGGAGCCTGCCTTTGTAGGTTTTGGTTATGGCCTTAATAGTGGCTGGTACAATACTGCCAAGCCTCACAAATTATTCGGATTCGATATCACAGCCACAGTAAACATGGCGTATGTCCCTGATGCATCACGATTTTTTACCTTTAATGATGCGAGTTACAATAACGTACGGTTATCCAATCCATCGGACAATCAACTGCCGACCATTTTCGGACCTAATCTGGACGCTGACGAAATTCCAGAACTGACCTTTCTGGATCCTGATGATGGGTCGCAAGTACTTCGTATCACCTCTCCTACTGGATTAGGAATTGATGAGACTAGCTTACCTAATGCTGTCCCTTCAGGAATGATCCAATTAGGCATAGGTTTGGTCAAAAACACGGAATTAAAATTGCGATTCGTTCCCGAACAAACCATTGGTGATCCAGGAGAGGAATTCAAATTCAATGTATTTGGTATTGGTGTAATGCATGATTTCAAGCAGTGGATCCCCGGCATGAAGCTTCTACCATTCGACTTGTCTGCTTTCATCGGTTATACGAGCATCAAATCTTCCTTCGCTATTGATGCGGACAATCCTGATCAGATGGGTGAATTGAACGTGAGCGGAACTACCTTCCAGGCGGTGATCTCTAAAAAGCTTGCTTTACTTACTGTTTATGGCGGCGTAGGATTCATCAGCTCCAATACGGATTTCGCCTTGAGAGGATCTTATGACATTCAGTCAGGAAGTGCCCCATTGGTTGATCCGGTAAGTTTTGATTTCAGCTCAAGTGGAGCAAGAGCCAACATTGGTGCTCGATTAAAGTTATTGGTATTGACCCTTCATGGAGAATATGCTATCCAGGAATACAACACATTGACACTTGGCGTAGGAATTAGTGTTCGTTAAGCACAGACACGATAGCGCTAAATTTCAAGTGAAATAAAAAAGAAAAGTCCCGATCTGAGATCGGGACTTTCTTTTAAGATGTCAAACAGGTGTATGAATAAAATTTGTGTTATGCATAGGTTAATACTCCCTGGAATAAAAAGGTAACCCCTCGATTTAAAAAAAATGAAGATTTTATTTGTATGTCTTGGAAATATATGTAGATCGCCCATGGCCGAAGCCATTTTCCAGCATAAGATCGAAGAGTTTGGGTGGGAAAATAAGGTGGAAACAGACTCTGCCGGGACAGCCGCCTACCATATCGGAGAAAGACCAGATCACCGAACTCTTCAGGTACTTGAATCCAACAACATCTTCACCAGCCATCGGGCACGACAAGTTTCAGCTAATGATGACGAGGAATTCGATCATATCATAGCGATGGACAGTTCCAATCAAGCTGATCTCAAACAGAAATTCCGCACGACTAACATCCTGATGATGCGGGATTATGATGAAGGGCACGCCGGTGCTGCCGTACCCGATCCATATTACGGAGACCTGTCTGATTTCGAGGAGGTTTATCAGATCCTGGACCGCTCGATCGACGCTTTTATCCAGCGCGAAATCAAACCTTTCTTTCATGCTAGCTAATGCGTGAGGAAGTACTTAGGTCTTTTGCAGGTACCATTCTTTGTCAATACCTGGGAAAAAGTACTTCCATCCTTCAAGTACAGCGGCTGACCGGTGGATGCATCAATGAATCCTACAAAATAGTTTCTCGAGCAGGTGACTTCTTCCTGAAGCACAATCAGGCCAAATTCGAAATTCAGTTCAAAAAAGAAGCTGATTCACTCAGCATACTGCGAGAGACAGGCACACTTGATGTTCCTGAAGTACTGCAAATTGGGACACATGAAAACCGGGCATACCTGCTAATGGAGTTCATCCAGCCAAAACCCGTAAGCCATGAGTTCTGGGAAAAGTTGGGGGCAAACCTGGCCAAACTTCATCGGACTACCCCCGCCAATCAAAAGTTCGGCCTGACCTTTGATAATTACATTGGAGAACTGCCTCAAAAAAATGATTTTAAGACTGATTGGATCGAATTCTTCATTGAAAATCGTTTGGAGCCTCAAGCCACGTTGGCTCGTGATAATCAACTCATCTCTGATGATTTCCTCAAGCGTTTCCACAAGTTTTATAACGAACTACCAGCATTACTCCCTGAAGAACCTCCTTCCTTGATCCATGGTGACCTTTGGAGTGGAAACTTTTTGAGCGGACCAAATGGGCAAGCAGTACTCATTGATCCTGCTATTTACTTTGGCAACCGGGAAATCGAACTAGCTTTTACCCATCTGTTCGGAGGCTTTTCTCCGGAGTTTTACGCAAGCTACCAGCGCACCTGGCCACTGGCACCTGGATTTCAGGAACGTGTTGAAATTCACAACCTCTATCCGTTACTGGTACACGTCAATCTGTTTGGCACCTCTTATTTGACAGGTGTTGAAAAAGTGATCAGGAAATATACCTAAGGCCGATAAAGGATACGATGGTGATGTCGGGTCCTTTGCTCCAAAAATATTTCTTTCATGGCAGGCATGGTCTGTCCTTTACCTTTTTCATAATTCATGAAAGTTACCAGATGCAACCCATTGTTTTCCAGCACGCTGTATTTACGACCAAGAAGTCCTCTCATATTCTCCAATTGTGCTTTGTCTTCATCCAGACAAAAAGAAAATGACAGTGCCGAATGCTGCATAAGATTGATCTGTACCTCCAACTGACTTAAATCCTGCATGACCTCCGACATCAATAAATGATCGATGGTACTGCCATCTGGAATTCGTAGAGAAACTAACACCTGATCGTACCTGTAAACCATAGATGGTAATACTTCTTCCGCTAATGCTTCATCGGAAGTGATCAAAGTCCCTTTTTGATTCAGATCGAGGAAGGAACGCACCGTCATCGGAATATTGGCTTTCGCCAGCGGCCCCATGGTTTTGGGATGGATCACTTTGGCTCCATAGTAGGTCATTTCTACCGCCCGGCGATAAGTCAAGCGATCGTATTGCTTCACCTCGCTAGACAACTTGGGATCGGCCGTCATGATTCCCGGGACATCCTTCCATACCACCAATTCATCTGCTTGCAGAAAGTTGGCAAAAAGCGCTGCCGAATAATCAGACCCCTCTCTTCCAAGGGTGGTTGATTTTCCATTGGCAGATCTTCCAATGAATCCCTGGGTCAGGAAGGTTTTTTCTGATGCTAGTATGGCTGAAATATTTTCTTTGGTTGCCTGAATGTCAACCTTAGCCTGCATATAATGTTCCGAAGTAGCAATAAAATCCCTCGCATCCAGCCATTCAACAGGCATCGTCCGTTTTAGAAATTGAACGATCAATGAAGTTGACAGTAACTCTCCATGCGAAACGACCTGATCGTAATACTCCGGCCAAGACTCCATCCCTCGGGCTACCGTATTTGCCAGAGATGCAAACAACTTTTTAATGGGAGCTGGTACTTCTCCCAATAGCTCCTCCGATATTTCAATATGTTCCTGCTCGATTTCATGAATGGCCATTTCATAAGGCTTTTGTGCGAACCCAAGCTTTGCCAGGTGCTCTAATTTATTCGTTGTTTTACCCATAGCGGATACCACAACAAATAACTTTTCATCAGCGTAATTGGAAAGAATGTCCTGCAGGTTTCTAATGGCCGCTGCATTCTTGACGGAAGCTCCGCCGAATTTGAAAATTCGCACTATGCAAACGTTTTACTTCACTATTTTGGCCTATTTTCGCACTTCAAAAGTTGAAGAGACGAACTCTATATCTGTATGAACAAAATTAGCCTGGGACTCCCAATCGGAACTACTCTTGATCGTTTTATTAAGAAAAAAGAAGACGAGCACCCAGAGTCAACAGGAGAATTAAGCCAACTGCTTAGGGACATTGCACTTGCTGGAAAGATTATCAACCGTGAAGTAAATAAATCAGGTTTACTGGACATTGCAGGTGCTTATGGTGCGAAAAACGTACAAGGTGAAGACCAACAAAAACTGGATGTAATTGCCAACATCCGTTTTACACGTGCTTTGCGAAATGGAGGGATGACCTGTGCGATCATTTCCGAAGAAGAGCAGGAAATAGTTCATCTCAATCCCAACTGCCGATATGTGGTGGCCATGGATCCACTCGATGGGTCTTCAAACATTGATGTGAATGTGTCTATCGGAACCATCTTTTCCATTTATCGCAGGATCTCTCCAGTAGGTGGGCCGGTTACCGATGAAGATGTGCTCCAACCAGGCACCGAACAAGTAGCAGCCGGTTATATTTTGTATGGTTCGTCTACGATGTTGGTTTACACCACTGGAAATGGCGTTCACGGCTTCACATTGGAACCTTCATTAGGAGAATTTGTATTGTCACACAATCAATTGACCTACCCCGAAACGGGAAAGATTTACTCCATCAATGAAGGATCCTGGCATCAGTTTGAAGCAGGGACCATACAATACCTGGAAGATTGTAAAAAGCAGGGTTTGACCGCTCGATACATTGGTTCATTGGTTGCCGACTTCCATAGAAATATGCTCAAAGGTGGCATCTACATTTACCCAAGAAGTACCAAAGCTCCTGACGGAAAGCTACGATTACTTTACGAATGCAATGCCCTGGCGTTTATCGCAGAACAAGCGGGCGGCATGGCAACGGATGGTCACCAACGCATTGTAGAAATACAGCCTACTTCATTTCATCAAAGGGCTCCTTTCTACGTAGGGTCCAATGATATGGTGAAGCATGCAATGGAATTTTTGAAATAAGTTACTACCCGAACTCAAAGTCGACTTTAGCGAGTCGGCTTCCATACCAGGAAAATGCCTCGCCATCCACTAATTGGGTCAGTGATCCGGGAAAAAGCGTTTTAAACTCTTCTTTGTGGCTTTCCTTGAAGGGAAACGGTTCAGAACTTAAGAAAACCCGATCTGCCTGGAGCTTACGCAGGATGTACTCGTCAATTTCCGGATATCGTTTCTGTAAGACTACATTTTCATATCCGAGGTATTCCAATATTGAATTGATGTACGTACCACGGCCAGCAACCATGTACGGTTTTTGCCAGATCATATAGATCACACGCCCGGAATATTTCCGATGGTATCGAGCAAAATTTTGCCGAACCCTACGGATCCAGGAAGCCGCCTCCTCGCGCTTTCCTGTTATATCACCAAGCGCCACCATCATTTCAAAATTCTGCTCAAGGTTCAATATATCACTCATCCAGACCGGATATTGCGATGACAGTTGATTGATACCCTCCTCGTAATTTTCTTCTTTGTTCCCGATGATCAGGTCAGGCTGTAGCGCATCTATCTTTTCAAAATTAAAGGTCTTAGTTCCACCGATCCGTTCGATACTCTTGACTTTTCCTTCCGGGTGGATGCAAAACTTGGTCCGCCCGACTAAACGACTACCAAGGCCCAAATCCACAAGGTATTCTGTAATCGATGGGACCAGAGAGATGATACGTTGGGGCGTGTGAGGTAAATCAATCTCACGCCCCATCTGATCTTTGACCCGCCAATTACTTGATGTATCGGAAGTCTTGTCCATTCTCAATTTTCAACAAGGATTCATAGATCAGGTTGATCACACTTTCCACATCAGCTTTATCGACCATCTCCACAGTAGTGTGCATGTACTTCAACGGCAGAGAAATCAACGCAGATGCCACGCCTTTTCCCGAATAGGCGAAAGCATCAGTATCTGTTCCCGTGAAACGTGAGGAAGCCAATCGCTGGAATGGAATTTCTTTTTCCTCCGCAACTGACAAAATCAGGTCTCGCAGGTTATTTTGAACAGCAGGAGCATACGACAAGGTGGGACCTTTTCCAGCAGAAATATCACCGCTCCTGATCTTATCGTACATCGGAGAATTCGTATCGTGTGTCACATCTGTAACAATGGCCACGTTTGGCTCGATGGTCCTGGAGATCATTTCGGCACCGCGTAACCCAATCTCTTCCTGTACGGAATTGACGATGTATAACCCAAAAGGAAGTTCGACTCCATTCTCGCTCAGCCTTCTGGCTACTTCGGCAATCATGAATCCACCCATGCGGTTGTCCAGGGCTCTTCCCACCAGATACTTTTCATTGAGCTCCATCAACTCATCATCAAAAGTGATCACGGAACCCACGTGGATGCCCATCTCCTCCACTTCTTCTTTGGAGCTGGCTCCTACGTCGATGAAGATATTTTTAAGGGTTGGTGCATCTTCTTTCTCCTTTCTCACGTGAATGGCAGGCCACCCGAAAATACCTTTTACAATACCTCTCCTGGTATGGATATTTACCCTTTTGGAAGGAGCGATCTGGTGATCTGAACCACCATTTCGAATGACATAAATGTATCCTTTGTCATTGATATAATTAACAAACCATGAAATTTCATCCGCGTGCCCTTCAATGACTACCTTGTATTCATGATCAGGATTGATGACCCCAACGGCGGTACCGTAAACATCCGTAAAATGCTCATGAATGTAGGGTTTGAGGTAGTCCAACCAAATTTGTTGTCCACTTGATTCAAAACCTGTAGGCGCAGCGTTATTTAGATAGTTGTAGAGAAATTCCTTGCTTTTATTATCCATTAAGTTCTTGTTTCAGATTAATCAAGTACGAAATTTAATCAACGCTGATAACACCTGAATCATAAAGTGTGATTCAATGGATAAAATAAATTATCCAATGGTTTAGTTGATGACATTAACTTTTCGATTTATACCTATTTTTGATAGACAACAGAGGAAACAACTAATTCATCGAAGATTATCTTAACAACTTCTTTAACGGCTGTTTTCCGAAAGAACTAAATATTTCAAAAAACAATTTCATGAAAAAAGCCAATATCATTTTCTTCTTGCTATTATGCAGTACAGGGCTTCTCGCACAAAGCTGGTCAACTAACAGTGGAGATCTTTACTTTAATGCTGGGAATGTGGGGATCGGAACATCTACCCCAAACCATGTTTTATCCCTGAAAACTTCCACGGTCGGCCAGGATGCCTTTAACATTTTCAACTCGGCATCGAATGAAATTCTAACCTTAGGGACACTAAGTAATAATGAAACGATACTCGCACTGAGAAATGCCTCAGGAACTACGCAGATGTCCTTTCGAACGGATACAGATGTTTTTTATATATCAGGAAAAGTCGGGATAGGGCGTACCACTCCTTTTGCGGATCTTGACGTATTGGGTAGCATCAGAGCATCTACTTACTTCCGATCGATTTCGGGAAAATATACCGGAGATGACTCCACCAATGACGTCTATCAAATTAATCCGGAGAATCACAAGTGGTACATCAATGGGCAAAACCCAATGACCTTGACGAATGGAAAACTCGGTCTAGGAACTACTGCTCCCGATAATGTGCTTTCCATAAAAACGGCTGCAGTTGGAGAAGATGCATTGAACATTTTCAACTCCAGTTCAAATGAGATTTTTGAGGTTGGTACCTTAGGAAACAATGAAACAATATTCAGCGTCAGAAATGCGATTGGTGAAAGCAAGTTCTCATATCGGTCGGATACGGATGTTCTTTTTACTTCAGGAAAAGTGGGCATCGGGCGAACCACGCCATTTGCAGACCTTGACGTGCTGGGAAGCATCAGAGCATCTACTTACTTCCGATCCATTTCAGGGAAATATACCGGAGATGATTCCACCAATGATCTTTATCAAATTAATGCCAATGATCATAAATGGTTTGTCAATGGTCAATCACCTTTATCACTTGAACAGGATAAAATGACGCTGGATGGAAAACTCGGCCTAGGGACTACTGCTCCCGACAATGTCCTCTCTATAAAAACAGCTGCTGTAGGAGATGATGCGTTGAACATTTTCAACTCCAGTTCGAATGAGATTTTTGAAGTTGGCACCTTGAGTAACAATGAAACAATATTCAACGTCAGAAATGCGCTCGGTGAAAATAAGTTCTCATATCGGTCAGATACGGATGTTCTATTTACGTCAGGAAAAGTAGGTATCGGGAGAACCACTCCTTTTGCAGACCTTGACGTGCTGGGAAGTATCAGAGCATCCACTTACTTCAGGTCCATTTCGGGTAAATATACCGGAGATGATTCTACCAATGACGTCTATCAAATTAATGCTGATAATCATAAATGGTTTATCAATGGACAATCACGTTTATACCTTGATCAGGATAAAATGACGATGGACGGAAAAATCATAGCAGAAGAAATTATTCTCGAGGATGTGAATGGAGCAGATTTCGTATTCGAAGAAGATTACGACCTGCGTTCTTTGGAAGAAACTGAAGCATTCATCAAAATACATAAACACCTACCTGAAGTCCCTTCCGCCGCAGAAATGGCACAAGATGGATTAGCCCTCAAGGAGATGAATATCTTGCTTTTACAGAAAGTCGAAGAGTTGACGTTACACTTGATCCAACAAGACAAGGAAGCCAGGGAAATGCGCCAAAACACAGCAGCATTAACCAGTCAATTGACAAAGCAAACCGAAGAAATTGAAATGCTGAAAAAATCAATAAACGAACTGCAAAAAAAGTAGTCACAATTCCAGAAAAGCAAAGCAGCTCCCGACCGAGAGCTGCTTCTGTTTTTTAAGGTTTAAATTTTTTTTAATTAATCCGGATCTGGTGTCAAATCGTCTTTCTTAAGCCCATTTCAATGCCTTGTCCGGAATTCAGGACCAAAAGCCCCTGAATGCCTTTGAACAAATGAAACTCAAGGCCGATCCCAAAATCTATTCGGGTCTCCCAATACAGTCCCTGGTGCTGACGGGTAATCCTCGGGTCCTGCCCAATACCGAAACTAGAAAATTGAACCGAATATCGTTCTTCGAATCCATACCCCACCTCGGATTGTACAAACCAATTGGTTTTGGGGTTGACCCATTTTCGGTATTTACCATAAACCTGCAAGGCTCCTCGGATCGCGCGGTGCCCATGAAATTCATAGGAAGGACGCAATCCAATAGATAGGTTTCTATTGATGATTTTACCGACTTGTAAGGAAAAACGGGCGCCATCCTGTTCATCAAAACTATCATCATTAAATACCGGCGTACCCAGGGCTACAATCTCCCATTTGGGTAATGGGGTAGTTTCAGAAGCTTGTGCCAACGCATAAACCGCGAATAGCAATAAAAGACTGCTTAATTTAATTTGTTTGGTCATTGGTTGAGTTGTCTTAAAAGTTGTGACGAATTCCTACTCCTACACCTTCCATGAAATTCAGATTGGTAAGGATACCCCACTGCTTCGTGATGAGGTACTCAAAACCGATGGTTACATCTGATCGGAAACGATCTCTACGTCCTTCCCTTTCAGATACTATCACAAATTCTCCATCGATGAAATCGTAATCAGAGCGGGTGAAGGTAGACCACTCATAACCGGCATCTCCCTGGACGTACCAAAAGAAATCATCATTGATACCTTTGCGGAACTTCACGTAACCTTGGGCAAAAACTGATCGGCCATTCGCAGCAACGGAAGATTCCGCTCCTACGATAAGCACACGATTCAAATGGTATCCCACTTGTAAGGCACTCCTGCCCTGACGGGCTCTGTCTCCATCGGAATGGGCAAACTTGGCATTGGTGGAAAGTACAATTTCCCACCGTTTCAATTTCACCTTAGGCTCCGGGTTAAGTGGTGGTTGGTCTTGAGCTGAAATGATAAATGAACTAAAAACAAAAACGAAATAGGTTGTTATGGCTTTCATACCCTATTAACGTCTTTTGCTAAAAAATCATGTACTGACTAACTCCGAGAAATTGTTAATTTGAAATAAACTAAACAGAATGAATAGCATCAAAGATCAACTACATCAATTTGGAGATGATAAGGTTTTGGAAGCTAAAAATGTTATGGATTATGCTATCGATGTAAAAGCATTAAATCAATCAACCTATGAAGCATTCATCAAAGAAGGAGAGGATGACATTGCAAGTGGAAGAGTATACAGCCATGAAGAAGTCATCTCCTGTTTCAATCAAAAGAAGAACGCTAGCACTCAATAAGATACTTTTACTTCAGACTAGTCCCCCGTCCACCAAAATATCTTGTCCAGTGATGTAGGAAGACTTATCCGAAGCAAGAAATGCAACGAGATCTGCGACTTCCGGTGGTTTTCCTTGCCGTAACATAGGAATGGTATTGATGGTCTCTTCATCCGCGGGATAGCTGGAAATGAACCCTGGCAAAACATTGTTCATCCGAATATTGAATGCACCATACTCTCTGGCAAATAGCTTACAAAAAGCCGTTAGCGATGCCCTTGCCACTGATGAAACCGGGAATTTCAAAGAAGGGTCCTGCGCAGCAAACGTAGAAATGTTGATCAAGCTTCCTCCACCCTGTTCTTTCATGATCGGCGTGACCATTCGGGACACGCGAATTACATTCATGAGTAACAATTCAAATCCTTTGGCCCAATCCTGATCCGAGATCTCAAGCAACTCTCCTTTAGCAGAATGACCGGTATTGTTTACTACAACATCAATGCGGCCGTACTTTTCATAGGCCAGGTCCACGGCGCGCTTGAGGTCTTCGGTTTTTTCGACAGACCCCATCAACGGTCGTGCGCTCAATTCATCGGCGATCTCATAGATGGCCTCGGTTCGAGACATCAATACCAGGCGGTAACCATCTTTGGCCAATGCTCGCGCGGCGGCAGCCCCCATTCCTTTACTGGCGGCGGTGACAATTGCAATTTTCTTATGCTTCACTATAAAGGAATATTTCCGTGTTTTTTTCGTGGAATACGATCTGCCTTATTCTCTAACATTTCAAAGGCATTGATCAACTTTTGGCGGGTCTCTCTTGGGAAAATTACTTCGTCTACAAATCCTCGGGCTGCAGCAATGTACGGATTAGCAAACTTCTGCGTGTAATCATCCACTTTTTCCTGATGTGTTTTCGCCGGATCTTCTGAGCCAGAAATTTCCTTTTTGAAAATGATCTCCGAAGCACCTTGCGCCCCCATCACCGCGATCTCCGCTGTTGGCCAGGCATAATTAAGGTCTGCTCCTATGTGTTTGGAGTTCATCACATCATAAGCACCGCCATACGCCTTACGCGTGATGACGCTGATCCGTGGCACTGTTGCTTCACTGAAAGCGTATAACAATTTGGCACCATTGCTAATGATACCGTTCCACTCCTGATCAGTTCCTGGTAAGAAACCTGGCACATCTACCAATACCAACAATGGAATATTAAAAGAATCGCAAAACCGCACAAACCTTGCAGCTTTGGTACTGCTATCTATGTCCAGCACACCTGCCATGCTAAGTGGCTGATTGCCTACGACTCCAACGCTCTTTCCGGCCAATCGGGCAAAACCCACTACGATGTTCTCCGCAAAGTCAGCATGTACTTCATAAAATGAATCTTCATCGACCAAATGCCCAATCACATCTTTCATGTCATAAGGCTGACTGGATTGATCAGGGATAATATCGTCAAGTGCTTCTCTGAGCTCATTTTCAGCTTGATAGTCCAATACCGGAAGCTCATCATCACAATTGGACGGGATGTAGCCCATAAGCTTTCGGATGTTGCGCAGACATTCTATTTCATTAGAAGCGGTAAAATGGCTGACACCACTTTTGGATGCGTGCGTACTCGCTCCACCAAGTGCCTCTGAAGAAACTTCTTCCTGTGTCACTGTTTTTACCACATTTGGTCCGGTTACGAACATGTAACTGGAGTCCTGCACCATGAAAATAAAATCCGTGATCGCAGGAGAATAAACAGCTCCTCCTGCACAAGGTCCCATGATTGCAGAAATCTGCGGCACCAAACCCGATGCCAGGGTATTGCGATAGAAAATATCCGCATACCCTCCCAGAGAAACCACGCCTTCCTGGATCCTGGCTCCTCCTGAATCATTCAACCCGATAACCGGAGCACCATTCTTCATGGCCATGTCCATGAGTTTCACAATCTTCTCCGCATGCGTCTCTGATAATGATCCTCCGAAAACGGTAAAATCCTGACTGAAGACATAAACCAATCGACCGTCGATTTTACCATAACCAGTCACCACACCGTCTCCCAGGATGCGCTGCTTATCCAGGCCAAAATCACTGGAACGATGCTTTACCAGTTTTCCTGTCTCCTCAAAAGTACCTTCGTCAAGCAATACTTCCAGTCGTTCTCTGGCAGTCAGTTTTCCTTTTTCATGTTGTTTTTGGATTCTTTGCTCTCCCCCACCTTTCAACGCTTCCTGATTCAATTGCTCAAGCCGGGCAATTTTTTCCGTGGTTGGAACGATAAAAGAGGGGCCTTTGGGTTTCTCGTATTGCATAGGAATGATTGTTGACTCAAAGATAGGGGCAAGTATTGACCTAAGAACAAGCTTCTACAGTCTTCCGTGCTATGTTTATGACAGTTTTGAAAAAAGTACTAAAAAGAGATTCCTGATATTTTCTACTTGACAAAGAAGGGTTAAACATTTGTTTATATCTTGCGCCGGTCAAAATTCGGAGGCTAATCGGCATTGAAAGTTGCGGTAATTGATATGGGTACCAATACTTTCCACTTGATCATTGCTCAGATCACTAAAGGAAAGTATGAATTGATCCTGCGGGAAAGGCAAGCGGTGAAAATCGGCGAAAAAGGGATCAATGAAGGTTTCATCACACCCGAAGCTCACCAGCGAGCTGTAGATGCCATGGTCGATTTTAGAAAAAAGATCGATGCACATCAAGTACAACATGTACAGGCCACCGCTACCAGTGCACTTCGCAATGCCAAAAATGGTGCAGCAGTGGCCTCCAGTATCCTTCGGAAAGCAGCCATCAACCCAAGGATCATTTCCGGACTGGAAGAAGCTGAACTCATTTATAATGGTGTAAAAGAAGCGCTAAACATCGGACAGCATCCGGCTTTGATCATGGACATTGGGGGAGGTAGTATCGAATTTATCATTGGCACTCACGATGAGATTTTCTGGAAACAAAGTTTTGAGATCGGTGGCCAGCGGTTATTTGAAAAATTCCATCAAATCGATCCGATAAGCACCTCCGCT
Source organism: Cytophagales bacterium (assembly GCA_033344775.1). Lineage (NCBI taxonomy): Bacteria > Pseudomonadati > Bacteroidota > Cytophagia > Cytophagales > Cytophagales bacterium. Next base: position 1,315,902 of record JAWPMT010000004.1, read on the forward strand.
CATCAGGAATTAGAAGAGTATCTGGAACGTTCTTTACAGGAACTGATTGAAAAGGCCCAAGAATTGAAGCCTGAGGTACTGATTGGTTCTTCAGGAACTTTTGATACCCTTAGCGACATTTATCTGCAGTCCAATGGTCAGCAACAATCCAGTACAGCAACTGAGCCTCCGCTTACCATGGAAGCTTATCGGAAGATACACCAGGAATTGGTCCAAAAAAACAGGAAGCAAAGACTTCAGATACCTGGCATGATTGAAATGCGGGTGGACATGATAGTGGTTGCTTCGATTCTCGTATCTTTTGTGATCGATACACTCAACCTAAATACAATACGTGTCTCTTCTTTTGCGCTGAAAGAAGGACTTCTATTACAAATGATTCAGGCTCATCAGGGAGAATAATTATAATGACGGTTAGCTACGACACTTTATACGAATTTGCTCGTTCCGTTTTCATCAAAATCGGATGTCCCGAAACAGACGCTGCCCTCGCGGCCAAAGTACTGGTCAATGCAGATCTTAGAGGTATTGATTCACATGGCATTGCCAGATTGATCGGATACATTCGACTGTATGACAAACAAAGGATCAATGCTACTCCAGCTATTAAGGTAGAACACGAAACCCCAAGTACAGCGGTCATTAATGGTGACGAAGGGCTTGGGTTAGTTGTTGGGCCCCAAGCCATGGAATTAGCCATTGCTAAAGCAAAGAATGTTGGGAGTGGCTGGGTATCCGTTAAAAACTCCAATCACTTTGGCATCGCAGGTTATCACGCCATGATGGCGTTGGAAGATGATTGTATTGGTTTCGCCATGACTAATGCAAGTCCTCTGGTTTCGCCCACGTTCGCCAATGATCGATTGCTGGGTACCAATCCGATTGCTGCGGCCATCCCTGCCGGCGAAGAGCTGCCATTTGTTTTGGACATGGCAACCACAACCGCCGCTAATGGAAAATTGGAAGTCCTCCAACGTAAAGGTGATGAGGCTCCTGCCGGGTGGATCCAAAATAAAGAAGGCTTTTCCAGTACCGACCCTGGAGATGTAAAAGCCGGAGGTTCGCTTTTACCTCTAGGTGGAGATAAAGAACATGGCTCCCATAAAGGGTATGGCCTCGGCGGCATGGTGGATATTCTATCCGCTGTACTTTCCGGTGCCAATTACGGCCCCTGGGTTCCTCCTTTCGTAGCGTTCCTCGACCCACCTAATGATCCTGTTGGGCAGGGCATTGGTCATTTCTTTGGCGCGCTACGTGTAGATGGATTCCGGCCAGTTCAGGAATTTAAAGATCATATGGACAACTGGTTAAAAAGGTTTCGGTCCGCTAAGACTGTACCAGGTCAGGAAAAGGTATTGGTACCGGGTGATCCCGAAAGAGCCATGGAGGCGCACCGACGTAAACATGGCATAGAGTTGCTACCAGCCGTTGTAAAAGACCTGAATTCGCTTGAAGAACGATTCGGCATTACACTGTAAAAAGGCCTGATTCCAAACTTACAATCGATTGTCGTTTAAACTTTATTTCTTATCTTTCTGATCAATAATTTGGATGGTTGCTTTTAGCGCCTACAACCCAGTTATACCTACCTAACCACCATCAGAAAGATGACAGATGGCTTATTAGAACAAAAATGGCACTACTTTTTTAGTGTGCTGGATACAGATCGTAATGGAGTTTTGCAACCATCGGATTTTCTACTGGTGGCGGACCGTATCAGCAATCTGGTCCTATTTAATCGTGCCGATCAGAAAACCAATCTCTCTTCCAGGTCTTACCGCTTATTCATTCAAATCACCACAGATATTGGCAAGGAAGAAACCACGCTGACCCGAGAAGAATGGATTGACTTCTTTATGAATATCGTTCTTTCCCGCCCTTCCAGATACATCTCCACAACTGCACGATATATCTTCTCATTGTTTGATCAGGATGGCGATGGTTATATCTCTCGGGAAGAGTACCTGAACATGATCCGAGCCTATGGCCTGAACCTGGATGAGATCGAGGATAATTTCGCCTTGTTGGACCTAAATGATGATGGCTACATTTCTAAATTTGAAATGATCCAGGCATTTGAAGCATTCTTCTTAAGCAATAATCGTTCTGATCCGGGTAATTGGATCTATGGTGACTGGAAAGAAATTTATATCAATTAAAGAAGCCTAAATCAATTCCTCCTCTGATCACAATCGGGCTATTATAAGGAGAATTAGTGCCGTCATTGTACAAAAGGTTATACAAGAATATCACATTGAAAGAAGCATTTCTTCCGATGGGTTGAGACATCCCTCCTCCTACAAAAAAGCTATTGAAGCCTTCCCTGGCTGCCTCATTACTCAATGAAGGATTGGTCACCTTGAAGTTAAGGTATTCGTATTCCGTGTAGGCAAAGAACTTTTCGTTGATTTGAAAACGGGTGAACGGGCCAACACCAACGCTATTGATGCGAAAATCCGTTTGAGAAAACCTTGTGTGTTGATAGGTGAATCGCAAACCAGCTGAAAGCCGATCCGTCAATTTATAGCCAGCATAAGGCGAGACACTGTAACTGGTCACATTGGAATTAAGGTTCAAACCAACACCACCACCGACATAAAGTTTATCCGTGATGTTCCATTGTTGGCTGAAAGAAGAAAATGCCAATAAGAAGAATGCTCCGAGGAATAGGATTCGTTTCATCTGAAATTAGGAATTACTTTAAAATGTGGAATGGCCTACAATAATCGTGCAAGTCACTTTATTTCCTCACTCTTCAACGACGATAAAGACGTCCTCGTTCGGTTTTTGCATGAAATATTTCTCTCTGGCAATCTTTTCAAGCAGTTCGTTGTTGTTCAACAAGGCATCCCGATCTTCCTTTACTTCTACGATCTTCTCTTCATAAAAGGACTTAGCTTCTTCTAATTCAGCTTGTTGGGAGCTGAGCTTGACCTGAGAGATGAAATCATTGGAATCAAAAAATACCATCCACACCACAAAAACCAGGGCGGTTAGCACGTAAAAATTTTTCAAATAAGATGGTATGCGATCTAAAATATTTCTCATGCTGCCATAAAGGTAAAAAAAAGAGCCGACTTACGCCGGCTCTCATTTTTTGACGTTTCAATAAGTCTATTTAGAAGGGTAGTGTGCGATCTCGCCCAATTCCTCCTCAATTCTGAGCAATTGATTGTATTTCGCCATACGATCCGATCTTGAAAGTGATCCGGTCTTGATCTGCCCCGCATTCGTAGCAACGGCAATATCAGCAATCGTATTGTCCTCTGTTTCACCAGAACGGTGAGAAACCACAGCAGTCCAGCCGGCTTTATGGGCCATTTCGATCGCAGCAAGGGTCTCACTCAAGGTACCGATCTGATTTACTTTGATCAGGATTGAGTTACCACATTTTTCCTCGATTCCTCTTTTCAGGAACTTCACGTTGGTAACCAACAGGTCATCTCCTACTAACTGACACTTGTCGCCGATTTTCTCAGTAAGCAATGCCCACCCTTTCCAGTCGTTCTCATCACAACCGTCCTCGATGCTGTCGATTGGGTATTTTTCAGTAAGTGAAGCCAGGTAATCTACTTGCTCTTCGATAGACCTTACACTTCCGCTATCTCCTTCGAACTTCTTGTAGTTGTATTGGCCATCTTCGAAAAACTCAGAAGATGCACAGTCCATTGCAATGGTAATGTCCGAACCAGCTTTGTATCCGGCATTGTCAATGGCTTTCAATACACTATCCAGGGCCTCTTCGGTACCACCAGTGAAGTTAGGAGCAAACCCACCTTCGTCACCAACAGCAGTACTCAAGCCTTTGTCTTTCAAAATCTTTTTCAGGTGATGGAAAATCTCAGCTCCCATCCGCAATGCCTCAGAAAACGTAGGTGCTCCGACAGGGCGGATCATGAATTCCTGAAATGCAATCGGTGCGTCAGAATGCGATCCGCCATTGATGATGTTCATCATAGGAACAGGCAAGGTGTGCGCATTTACACCCCCCAGGTATCTGAACAAAGACTGACCAGACTCCTCTGCCGCCGCTTTAGCTACTGCCAAAGAAACGCCAAGGATTGCATTGGCACCCAGCTTACTTTTGTTTTCAGTACCATCCAGTTCGATCATCAGGTCATCGATCAGTTTCTGATCCAATGCAGAGTATCCGACGATCTCAGGTGCGATGATCTCATTCACATTCTCAACTGCTTTGAGTACGCCTTTGCCCAGGTATTTGGACTTATCACCGTCTCTTAGCTCTACAGCCTCATTTTCCCCGGTAGAAGCCCCTGATGGTACCGCTGCACGACCAAGAATGCCATTTTCAGTAACCACATCTACTTCTACAGTAGGATTTCCCCGCGAATCCAGAATCTGTCTGGCATGCACGCTTTCTATGATACTCATGATTTGTTTTCTGTTATTAAGTTTATAAAATCATCAAATAAGTAGGTAGAATCATGTGGGCCTGGCGAAGACTCGGGGTGATATTGTACAGAAAACGCCGGCTTGTCTAAGACCCGAAGGCCTTCCACAGTATTATCATTGAGGTCAATGTGGGTCAATTCGGCCCGACCAGATGCTTCCAGTTCTTCCATGTTCACAGCAAAACCGTGATTTTGGGAAGTGATCTCACCCAGGCCTCTTTTCAAATTCTTTACAGGGTGATTTAATCCCCGGTGACCATGGTGCATTTTATAAGTACCGATTCCTACCGCGCGTGCCAGGATCTGATTTCCTAAGCAAATACCAAAAGTAGGCTGATCATCATCAAGAATGGCTTTTACCGTATCCACGGCATAATCCATTACACCTGGATCTCCTGGTCCGTTTGATAAGAAATATCCATCAGGTTTCCAGGCCTTCAAGTCCTCATAGGAAGTTTTGGCAGGGAATACGCGTACTTTACAATTTCTTTTGACGAAGTTTTTCAAGATGGATCGTTTCACACCTAAGTCCAACACCGCAATTTTCAACCCATCTGCGTCTTCATTGAGATCGTAAGGTTCTGCAGTGGTTACTTTGGAAGACAACTCCAATTGCTCCATGTTGGGTACCTCCGCAAGTTTGGACTTCAACGCTTCAACTTCATCCAGCTCCGAGGAAATGATCGCGTTCATCGCACCGGACTTGCGTACATGACGGACCAGTTTTCTGGTATCAATACCCGCAATTCCTACCGTATCATGTCTTTTCAGATAGTCATCTAATGACTCCTCAGAGGTCAAACGACTGTGTCTTTGAGTAAACTCATTGACCACCAACCCTTTGATCATAGGATGTGCTGATTCGTCCTCTTCAGGATGAACACCGTAATTTCCTATATGTGCTGTGGTGTTGATGATGATCTGACCATAATAAGAAGGATCTGTGTAGATCTCCTGATATCCGGTCATTCCCGTGTTGAAACAAATCTCGCCACCTGAAGTGCCGATCTTACCAATGGCATAGCCTTCGAAAAAAGAACCATCTTCAAGCAATAGCACTGCTTTGATTCTTTCAGGGTTTAGGTCGTGCTTTGTCATGGGGAGCAAAATTATAAAATAAATTGCCGATGCGTAGCTATAATTTACCGCAACGATTGCAGTACTTATCCCTGCCTGCTACGCCAGAATTGATCGTCATATTTTCGTTTGAATGGCAGGCAAATATGTTTCTCCCGATAGTGGGCCAGTTCGTACCAGGTATTGAAGCCAGCCGCTGTAAAAATTCGCTCAGCGAGACCATACCAATCCCTCGGATTTTCACCTAAAAGCAGGTGACTACCTTTAGGGACTGAAGCCTCAAAATCAGATAAAACAATTATTCGGGGACGTTTCTTTTCTATAAATGCCAGATCAAACGCATGGTCAATCAGTAATGCTAATTCTTCTTCCGAACTACTATGAACCACTAACCAGATGGGTTGCTCTGATTGACCTAAAGGGTGCCTGTTTTCTTCCGCGAATGAAGAAGCTGAAAAATCAACTGAAGTAATTGCCCGGCTATGCTTGTCTAGATATTCCTGATATTCCGCCTCCAGCGATTCAAACCGATAGACATTTGTGAATTGAATAGGCGCTTGAATCATTGGGAGATAATTTTCCCAAATCAATCGACGGGCCAGTAAATTCACTTCAGCCCCTTGAAAAATACCTACCTCCAGTTCTCCTAGGATTCCCACAGGGAACGTATCGATGTACCATTTTTCAATGTCATTGCTTCTGGAGATTTCTAAAAGAAAGGATCGCAATGCCACAGCATCCTTTTGAGCCAATTCCGGTACGACAATCAATTCATCCGTATCGAAATAAGTAGCTGCTTTTGGGTTAGCGACGATGACCTTTTTAGGAACATCAAAACCTGCTTGTTGAATAAAGGAGTGAACCCGTGTAAAATGACCCCAACCTCCCCCGAGCGCATAAAAGACAATCACTGTCCGGATTTCAAGACTTCCGCAGCCAAAATCACGCGCTCCTTGAGTGGAATTTCTTCAATCAATAGCATCCCTGAAGCCAGAGAGTTTTTAAAATTCCTCAGGTTATAATTTCCCATTTTGAATTGTGCCGATTTCGGATCAAATATGGCCACATATTGTTCTTCCCCGTCTATTTTCACTTTTAGTTTATCTGAATCCGAAAAGCCTACTCGAAAGGCATTTTGCATTTCTTCATTATCACTGATCTTAAGGTAATCTTCATAATGTTTTACTTTCCAGATCAATTCCTCTTGCGCGTCTCTCAGTTTGAATCCTGCATCCGAATACTTGATCACAAAAGCCACCTGATCGGAGCTATTCCTGTACTTCCGTTTATCCTCCCGAGATTGAATGCCCCATAGTTCCTTACCTTCAATCGCAACACGTACTTCATTCTCATCGAGGGCAATTTTACCGATCAGGGCATTGTCTAAAGAAGTGATGTAATATTCAGCTAGTTGTGCAGAGGCCTCTTCTCGCGGAGTGGTTGTCGCAACTCCTGCGGTTTGTTTCGCCGAACGTTCACCGGAACAACCCATAGTGGAAACAAGGAGGATAACAGCCGCCCAAAATGATTTACTGCAAATGTTTGATGTATTCTTCGGTCTCATGTTCCGAGGTATATTGATTTAGAATCTTTTGTTGAAGTGCCTTCCCCATTTCTTCTCGAAATTCATGGGCAGCAAAATCATATAGTACCCTGCGACAGGCGTCAAGATCACCGGCTTTAAATAGGAGGCCATCTTTATTATGTTCTAACAGGTCTTTCATACCATCTACTGCTGACGCAATCACGGGGATGCCTAGTGCACCTGCTTCCAGCATGACATTGGGCATCCCTTCATAAAATGAGGGAATCATCACCGCATCGCAACAGAGGTAATGTTTCATTAACTCGTACCGATCCAAAAAGGCCATGTGTGTGAAATGAATTTCATTATGGGTCAAGTCTTCTAGCAGATCCGGGTCAATGTCACCAATGAACAGGAAATGGAATTGCTCTTTGAGGTTGGTCTTACTAAATGCTTCCAAGAAGAAGTCTATTCCTTTCTTGGCTTTCAGCTGTCCCATAAAACCTAAGGTCAGTTGCGCTGATAGTTCTTGCTTCCATCTGCGCGCAAAGTCCAGCTCTCCGGGAGCAGGATCCCAATCGGAAATTGCGATCCCATTCGGCACAAAATGCACTTCAACTTCTGGCAACCACTGATTGACCTTCCACGCTTTTTCTCTGGAAACTGAAAATACCTTTCTTGATTCCTTCAACGCATATTCCAGCGTGTCTCTTTTCCGTGGAGTAAAAATAGATGTATCAAAATCATTGCCCCGAAGAAAAGTGATCAGTTCAATTCCTAGCCACTTTTTAAAAATCGGGGCACCAATCATAGAAAGGTAACCTCCAAATGCCACGATGTAATCAAAATCGCCTAATGTTTTGAGATAGGTCCAGGTGACATTCAGCGTATGTGCCTCACTTTCATAGTAATAAACTGGCGTCCGTCCTCCCCCTTGTTGCTGTACCCTTACCATCGGTTGTTTTTGGCTCGTAAAATGAATGACTTCTATGATATATCCAGCCTTCCTCAAGCCATCTACAATTCGGTCACACGATTGCGCCATACCTCCACGTTGCGGCGGATAGTTTTCCGTAAGCCAGAGTAGTCTCACCGCCAATTAGCTATCAAAGACAGTTCCTTCATCGTCCTCGTAGGACATATCCGAAGAATCCTGATAATCCATTGAATCGTAATCATACCGGTTGAAATAAGCGCCATGCCACACATAAGCAGCCACTACCGCATCTCCATCATCGTAGATTTCCTCGCTATCACCTTCTCGTTCCCGAACCGGTTGTTCTCCTTGGGGCGTAAACTTTGCGTAAACGGATTGAATCGCATCAAAGAAATGCTTTACTGATAAAACTTCGTCCCCCAATTGCTTGATCTTTACCTTCTTTTTTGCTTCAAATTGTTCTCCATTTTGTTCGATTACCAGATCTTCGGTAGTATCTCCATTCCAAGTATACTTATCTGCAGGGAAAGACATCCTGATCAGTAAATGATGAGTGGTCTTGGTTTTTGATTTGTATTTGACTTTACCTCGATAGTTGGTCTTTGTCCAATTTTGATCTTTAATTTCATCTTGCATTGCGAAGTTCAACTTGACACCATCTAGCAATTGTGTTCTGGCCAGGATATAAGTCGGCGAATACAATTTCTGTTCCCTGCCTCCCATAACTGTACTCCTCCTGGGTGAAGTGTCCCGAGAATCCCGAAAATCCAACGTGGCCGCAAGTCTGGCATTACCACCCGCTTTATCCATTAAGACCTGCAGGATCGGGAAAAAGAATAATCTCAGGTAGTTATTAAGGTCTTCTTCATCAAGTTTTCGGATCCTCCAAAAGCCAAAACCTGTTATCGCTATCGACAGACCTATCAGGGCAATGATCCAATTCTCTTTTTGAACAACCATGAAAATGATCGAACCAATGATACCTACGATTCCCGTAATGGTGATCCATTTAAAGATGGTGTGATTAAGATCATCAAGCTTATCAAGAAGTGTCAGGTTTTTAAAGAAGCTGACCCATTCTTTGACCTTACGGGTATCACTGATAATTTTTTGTTTATAAAAGGCGAGTTGGTCTGGAGTTAGCGACGCCCGTATTTTCTTGGCTTTCGGCATTTAATGCAGTATTTGTTCGGCTAGGCTCAAGTTAAAATAAAACTTAGAAAGTTGTTGATCGATCTTTTCATCACAACATCTTCTTAAGCTTCATACTGTTCAAAAGATAATCCTGAGCCATCTTGGTAGTTCCTCTGAAAGCGAGACCTTTACTTGTTTAGAGTTGGTCATTGTCTACAGAAAGTCTGCAACAAGTAAGTTATGATAAAACTCAGAAAGTTGTTGATCTATCTTATCCCAGGTGTACTGTTTTTCGAATTGACTTTTGGCACTACTAGCCAATTCGATACCATGCTGCGGGTAATCCACTAGAACCCGGACCGCACGAGCCAATTCGGCCGGACGATCTGGTCGCACAAACCTTGCTTGCTTGTCATTGATGATTTCTCTCACTACAGGTAAATCGGAAGCTATCACTGGCGTTCCACAGGCCATGCTTTCAAATATCTTCAACGGCGAACAACCTTGTTCCAGGTTACGACTGCATTCCGTCAAAGGTGCCAGGGTACACACTGCGTGTTGTAGGATCTGAAACAGCTTAGGTTTCGATAACTGATGTTTCCAAATCACCTGATCTTCCAGTCCCAAACGCCGCACTAGTTTCTGATAGGGGCGAGCAAATTTTTCTTTATGCGCTGAGCAAATCACCAGCTTTAAGTCAGGTTTGTCCCTTAAGTATTGCAAAGCCTTGATGGCCACATCCACTCCCTGCCATGGCTGTAAGGCGCCAAAGTAAACCACATAATTCTCCGGTAAACTCCTGGGTCTCTTAAATGACTTGACAGGCTCCGCCCCATTAGATATCACCGTAACTTTCTCCGATTGAACACCACGCTTTTCAAGGTGGGACTTGATCACTTGCGAAGGGCAAATCAGGTGATCCGATTCATGGATGCACCTATCTTCCAGGTCCTGGATTTTGTAGAGTGTTTCCTTGGCAATATGCCGAAACCGATAAGGCAACTCAATGGATGGTAAGCCATTGACTTCAAAAACCGTTTCAATATGTGGCCTTTCCAGCAAGGGTAACCCTCCCCAGATATCTCTAAAGTGTCCTAATCGTAATTGATATTGCGACTCCAAAATATCATCCACCCATTCCGAAAAAGCCGTGGCGCGTCGAAGGAAATTACTTTCTTCTTTGTCAAAAGTTATATGTTTTCGAGGGGACCTGATCCATTGCCTTCGCTGCCCCTTGAGTGTAAGTAACATTGTTTCACCAAAAGCCTTGCTTAAAACCCGTGAAGCTTTCTCTATATGGATGTACGATCCTTTATAAGAGGGAAAAGGGTCAAAGGTGACATATACGGAATGATAGGAGCGCAACTTGCAGTACTTAGTAACGAAAAGGCATAAAAAAAGGGAACAAGATAGCTTGTTCCCTTCTAATATGATCAAGTGATTAAATCACTCTCCTTCTTTCTTCTCTTCTCCTTCCGCATCCTCTGCAGGGGCTTCCGGAGCTTCTTCTGTAGCCTCAGCAGCAGGTGCCTCTTCAACTACTGCTTCTGCTTCTGCCTCTACTTCTGCTTCTGGTGCATCTTCCACTACCACTGCATCTTCAACAGCTGTAGTTGCTTCTTCCTTCTTCTTACCAGAACCTCTTCTTGATCTTCTGGTCTTCGCTTTAGCAGGTGCTTTTTCTTCAAGCAATAACTCGTTAAAGTCTACCAACTCCATGACACACATTTCCGCGTTATCACCCAATCTGGCGCCTAACTTCAAGATTCTTGTGTAACCACCAGGTCTTGCTGCTACTTTCTCAGCAACGTTAGAGAACAACTCAGTTACGCTCTCTTTGTCCTGCAAGTAAGAGAATACTACTCTTCTTGAATGGGTGGTATCATTCTTTGCCTTTGTGATCAAAGGCTCGATGTACTTTCGTAAAGCTTTTGCTTTAGCAACTGTGGTGTTGATCCGCTTGTGCTTGATCAACGAGGAGGCCATATTAGATAGCATGGCACTTCTGTGAGAAGCCGTTCTCCCCAAGTGATTGAATTTCTTCCCGTGTCTCATTATTCCTCGTCCAGTTTATATTTTGAAAGATCCATACCGAAAGTCAGACCTTTGTCAGCTACTAATTGTTCCAATTCCGCCAGAGACTTCTTACCGAAGTTTCTGAATTTCATCATGTCAGAGATTTCCAATGACACCAAATCACCCAGGCTTCGTACGTCAGCTGCTTTCAGGCAGTTGTAAGCACGAACTGAAAGATCCAAGTCATTCAGAGAGCTCTTAAGCAGCTTTCTCATGTGAAGCAATTCTTCATCAACCTGCTCTGGCTCACCTTTCTCTTGTGTCTCAAGGATCATGTTCTGATCAGAGAACAACATGAAGTGTTGGATCAAAATATTTGCTGCACCTTTCAATGCATTTTCAGGGTGGATAGAGCCATCTGTTTCTATGTCAATGATCAATTGCTCATAGTCAGTCTTTTGCTCAACCCTCGTATTTTCAACGCTGTACTTTACGTTTTTGATTGGCGTAAAGATCGAGTCGATGGCAATAGAGCCGAAGTTCTGCTCTGCGGGCTTATTCTCCTCAGCAGGCACATAACCTCTTCCTTTCTCGATGGTCAATTCCATCTCGAACTGTGCTGAATTATCTAGGTTACAGATAACATGGTCAGGATTCAGGATCTCAAAAGAGGTCGTAACAGCTGCCAGATCACCAGCAGTCAATTGCGTCTTGTTCGCTACAGATACAGTAATGGTATTATCAACAACATCTGTGATCTTCTTGAAACGAACCATTTTCAGGTTCAGAATGATCTCAGTAACATCCTCAACTACTCCTTCGATTGAAGAGAATTCGTGCAATACACCAGGGATTTTCACCCCAGTGATGGCATATCCTTCCAGTGAAGAAAGGAGAATTCTTCTTAACGCATTACCAACTGTTACTCCGTATCCTTTTTCTAGTGGCTTGAAAGTAAACAGACCATGAAAATCGTCTGCCTTTTCCATCACCACTTTCTCCGGCATTTGAAATGCTAGAATAGACATATTCTTAGGAATTAAATATTGTTAATAATTATTACTTAGAGTACAATTCGACGATCAACTGCTCTTTGATGTTCTCAGGAATTTCTTCCCTTGAAGGAGCATTTAGGAACTTGCCTAAATAATCGGTCGGATTCCACTCAAGCCATGAGTATTTCTGTGCACTATGAGCTGCTAAGCTGTTAGACACTACCTCAAGTGACTTTGATTTTTCACGCACACCTACTACATCGTTGGCACGTAGTGTGACAGAAGGGATATTTACAATCTCTCCATTTACTGTAATGTGTTTATGTAGTACAAGCTGACGAGCTGCTCTTCTTGTAGGTGCAATTCCTAAGCGATATACAGTGTTATCGAGTCTTGACTCCAATAACTGAAGTAAAACCTCACCTGTAATACCACTCTTTCTTGACGCCTTGTCGAAGATATTAGAGAATTGTCGCTCTAATACGCCATAAGTGTACTTGGCCTTCTGCTTTTCAGCAAGCTGTATTGCATATTCAGATTGCTTTTTTCTTCTACCACGACCATGCTGTCCTGGAGGATAAGCCTTCTTTTGGAGCGTTTTACTTGGTCCAAAAATTGGCTCATTGAATTTTCTGGCAATCTTGGTTTTCGGCCCGGTGTATCTAGCCATATCTTTCTCTTATATAACCTTTAAACTCTTCTTCTTTTTGGTGGTCGACATCCATTGTGAGGAAGCGGCGTAACGTCTTTGATCATCGTCACATCAATTCCAATGTTCTGGATGGTTCTGATTGCAGACTCACGTCCTGCACCAGGGCCTTTTACGAATACTTCCGCCTTTCTCATTCCCAAATCGTAAGCAGCCTGAGCACAATCCTGTGCCGCTACCTGAGCCGCATAAGGAGTGTTCTTTTTAGAACCTTTGAATCCTTTTTTGCCTGCGGATGCCCAAGAGATCACCTGACCCTGAAGATTGGTCATAGAAATGATGATGTTGTTGAAGGTTGCTTGAATGTGAACCTGTCCAACAGGTTCTACAACCACAACTCTCTTCTTCGCTTTATCTTTTCTTTTCTGAGCCATGCTTAACTATTATTTAGTTGCTTTCTTCTTGTTAGCAACTGTTTTTCTACGTCCCTTTCTTGTTCGGGAATTATTCTTGGTACGCTGACCTCTCAAAGGAAGTCCTTTTCTGTGTCTCAAACCTCGGTAGCATCCGATATCCATCAATCGTTTGATGCTCAGCTGCACTTCAGACTTAAGTACACCTTCCACTTTGTAGTTTTCTGCGATGATAGCACGGATCTTACCTGCTTCTTCTTCAGTCCACTCGTGGATCTTTTTGTTTGGATCAACCCCAGCTTCAGCAAGGATACTTTGGGCACTACTTTTACCTATTCCGAAAATGTAGGTAAGGCCGATTTCACCCCTTTTGTTATCTGGCACATCTACGCCTGCGATTCTAGCCATGTCTTATCCTTGTCTTTGTTTAAACTTTGGGTTTTTCTTATTGATTACATAAAGTTTACCCTTGCGTCGGATAACCTTGCAATCTGCACTTCTCTTCTTGATGGATGCTCTAACTTTCATTTTTCAGTTTCTTTTAGACCTGTTGGCAGTTTTACCTTCCTCAAGGGCTTATTTATATCTGTATACAATCCTTCCTTTCGTTAGATCGTACGGAGACATTTCTAATTTGACTTTATCTCCAGGTAGAATCTTGATGTAGTGCATCCTCATCTTTCCTGAGATATGTGCGATCACTTCGTGACCGTTTTCCAACTCTACGCGGAACATTGCATTGGACAAAGCCTCTACAATTTTTCCATCTTGTTCTATGGATTGCTGCTTTGCCATTATGCTACTGCCGCGTTTTGAGTTCTACCTTTTACTTTTCCGGACTTCATCATTCCTTCATAGTGTCTCATCAACAGATAGCTTTCGATCTGCTGCAACGTATCAAGGATCACTCCTACCATGATCAGCAATGACGTACCTCCATAGAAGGTTGCAAAGTCTCTGCTTACCCCTGCAATAATTGCAAAGGCAGGAAGGATGGCGATGACCGCCAGGAAAACAGACCCGGGTAAGGTTACCCGAGACAGTATTCTATCTATGAATTCGGAAGTCTGCTTACCTGGCTTTACACCAGGAATGAATCCACCGTTTCTCTTCATGTCATCGGCAATCTGACTTGGATTGATGGTGATTGCTGTATAGAAGAAGGTGAAAAGGATGATCAAGGTACCGAACGCTACGTTATACTGCCAAGTCTCAATTTGAGAGAAGGTAGTGGCAATGTAGCTCGCTGTATCACTGCTATCTGCCCAGTATCCTGCTACCATGGAAGGTAAGAACATAAGAGACTGTGCAAAAATGATCGGCATTACCCCTGCAGAATTCACTTTTAATGGAATGTACTGTCTTTGACCTCCGTACACCTTATTACCAACCACTTGTTTGGCATACTGCACGGGAATCCGTCGAATAGCCTGCGTCAATGCTACCGTTACCAGTACTACAAAGAACAAGGCTACTAATTCGATAACAAGAATCAACGCCTGGCTTAATCCTCTTGATAAAGCTTCTGCGACAATACTTGCTGGGAATCTGGAAATGATACCGATCATGATTAGCATCGAGATTCCGTTTCCAATTCCTTTGTCAGTAATTTTCTCTCCCAACCACATACAGAAGATCGTTCCTGAAGTCAGGATGATTACTGCCGAGATTTTGAAGAAGAATGGGTTAGCAACAACGATGGCTTCTGCTGGAATAGTGGTTAAATAACCAAAAGACTGAGCCAAACAGATGAAGATCGTCAATACTCGAGTGATTTGATTGATTTTCTTTCGACCACTGTCGCCCTCTTTCTGTAGTCTCTGGAAATAAGGAACAGCCACTGTCATCAGCTGCAACACAATGGATGCAGAAATATAAGGCATGATCCCTAATCCGAAGATGGAAGCTTTTAGGAAAGCTCCGCCCAGGAAGGTGTTTAACAAACCGAAAATACCTTCAGCTGAGGCATTCAATTTAGACGGATCAACTCCAGGTAGCGTCACGAAGGACCCTAGTCTGAAAATAATAAGAAATCCTAAGGTGTTTAGGATTTTCATTTTCAGCTCCTCAATGGAGAAGATGTTTTTTATGGTCTGAAAAAATCTTTTCATCTACTCTTCGATCGTAATGGTTCCACCAGCTTTCTCGATAGCCGCTTTTGCAGACTCTGAGAATTTGTTGGCAGTAATTGTCAATGCAGCAGTCAACTCTCCCCTACCTAAGATCTTGATTACATCATTTGATCCTGCAAGGCCATTTTCCTTCAATACCGTAGTGTTGATCTCAGTGATGCCTTTGTCTTCGTTCAATTTCTGAAGCGTATCAAGGTTGATTGGCTTCATTACAACTTTATTGTTGTTCTTGAATCCAAACTTAGGAACACGTCTTTGAAGAGGCATTTGTCCACCTTCAAAACCGATCTTTCTAGAGTATCCTGAACGAGACTTAGCTCCTTTATGGCCTCTTGTGGAAGTACCACCTCTACCAGATCCCTGGCCTCTACCAATTCGCTTTCGACTTTTAGTCGAACCTTCTGCGGGCTTTAATGTTTCTAGTCTCATTCTTAAAGTTCTTTTACCTCAACGAGGTGAGCTACTGTGTCAATCATCCCCTGGATTTGAGGATTTAATTCTTTTTCTACGGTCCGGTTGATTTTTCCCAGTCCCAAAGCTTCAATGGTGCGTCTTTGATTAGACGGACGTTTGATCGTGCTACGCACTTGTGTAATTGCTACTTTTGCCATTACTCTTATCCGTTAAAAACTTTATCAAGTGTAACACCTCTTTGCTTCGCTACAGACCAGGGATCTCTCATCCTGTTCAGTGCATCAAAGGTTGCTTTTACCACGTTGTGTGGGTTAGAAGAACCTTTTGATTTTGCCAGTACATCGTGGATACCTGCACTTTCCAGTACAGCGCGCATCGCACCCCCAGCAATTACTCCAGTACCCGCAGAAGCAGGTTTCAATAAGACGAGACCGCCACCGAATTTACCAAGTGCCTCGTGAGGAACCGTACCTTTCAACACAGGAACTCTTACCAGGTTTTTCTTGGCATCATCGATACCTTTTGTGATCGCATCAGTTACTTCATTGGCCTTTCCAAGCCCATATCCCACTACACCGTGGCCGTCACCGACAACAACGATAGCGGAGAAACTAAATCTTCGACCTCCTTTTACAACTTTTGCTACTCGCTTGATTGCTACAACCTTTTCTTTAAGGTCAATCTCACTCGCCTTCACGGCTTTTATGTTGCTTTTCGACATATCCGATTTAGAATTTTAGGCCGCCTTCGCGTGCTCCGTCAGCCAATGCTTTAATTTTTCCGTGATAAGGATATCCATTACGATCGAAGACAACTTTCTCCACGTTAGCGCCTTTTGCTTTTTCAGCAAGGGCTTTCCCAACCTCTTTGGATACTTCGATGTTTACTCCTGTTTTTCCGATTTCTACCGAAGATGAAGAAGTAAGGGTAGTACCCGATACGTCATCAATGATCTGTGCGTAAATCGCCTTATTACTTTTAAAAACTGAGACCCTTGGAATATCAGCAGTTCCAGAAATTTTTGATCTGATGCCTTTTTTGATCCGGGATCTTCTTTCAGTTTTAGAAATTGCCATCTCTTAAGATTATTTAGCTGCAGTTTTACCTGCTTTCCTTCTAATTTGCTCACCAACAAATCGAATACCTTTTCCTTTGTAAGGTTCGATTTTTCTAAGGGATCTCAATTTAGCGGCCATTTGACCTACCAATTGTTTGTCAGCCCCTTCCAATGTTACGACTGGGTTCTTACCTTTTTCAGTAACTGCTGTTGCTTTTACTTCAGGTGGTATCGCCAAATAGATGCTGTGAGAGTATCCGAGATTTAACTCTAATACATTCCCTTGCAAAGCCGCTTTGTATCCTACCCCTACCAACTCAAGCTCTTTCTTATATCCGCTGTTTACTCCTTCGACCATGTTATTGATCAAAGAACGATACAAACCATGGAGTGCTTTGTGTCTTTTTTGCTCAGTTGGTCTTGCAACCACAACCTGACCATCTTCGATATTAGCTGTAATTTCTACACCAATATCTTGAGACAACTCTCCTTTAGGACCTTTCACAGTTACGTTACCTCCTTTGATATCAACGGTAACTCCTGCGGGTATGCTTACGGGTGCTTTTCCTATCCTTGACATGACTCCTGATTAATAAACGTAACAGAGAACTTCACCACCCACGTGTTCGCGTCTAGCTTCCTTGTCTGACAATACTCCTTTCGAAGTAGACAAAACAGCTATTCCCAAACCATTTAATACGCGAGGCAACTCATTTGCATTCGCATACTTTCTAAGGCCAGGTGTACTCACTCGCTGCAATTTTGTGATTGCAGATTGTTTCGTTTGAGGGTTATAACGAAGAGCAATTTTGATCACTCCTTGTTTTCCATCTTCCTCCACCTTAAAGTTTTGGATATAACCTTTGTCACGAAGTACACGGCTGACCTCCTTCTTCAAATTTGAAGCAGGGACCTCAACCACGCGATGGTTCGCTTTAATGGCATTTCTCAGCCTTGTCAAGTAGTCTCCTATGGGATCTGTTACCATAATATTTTCTTTTGCCCCTCCGAAAAGGGGTGCAAAGTTAGTTTATTGTAAATTTTATTCGAAAGAAAAAGTAAAAAAGATTACCAGCTTGCTTTCGTGACCCCTGGGATCTTGCCCTCGGATGCCATTTCTCTGAAAGTAACCCTGGAGATTCCAAACTTTCTCATGTAGCCTTTAGGTCTACCGGTAAGCTTGCATCGGTTGTGCAATCTTACTTTTGAGGAGTTTCTTGGAAGTTTATCCAGTCCTTCATAGTCACCTGCTTCTTTCAAAGCCTTACGCTTTGCAGCGTATCGGGCAACTAGCTTTTCTCTTTTTCTTTCTCTGGCTTTTACTGCTTCTCTTGCCATGACTTAATCTTCTTTCTGGTTTTTATTAACAAATGGCAATCCGAACGCTCGCAACAAGGCAAGGCTCTCTTCGTCTGAACCCGCACTCGTCACGAATGTGATGTCCATACCTGAGATACGGTTGATCTTGTCAATACTGATTTCAGGGAAAATGATTTGCTCTTCTACACCCAAGGTGTAGTTTCCTCTACCATCGAAACCTTTTTCTTTGATACCTCGGAAATCTCTTACTCGAGGAAGTGCGACAGTCATTAATCTGTCAAGGAATTCGTACATACGATCTCCTCGAAGGGTAACTCTTGCACCGATAGGCATTCCTTCTCTCAACTTAAAGTTAGAGACGGATTTCTTCGCTTTGGTTGGAACTGCCTTCTGACCAGCGATCATTGTCAATTCATCAACTCCTACGTCGATCAGTTTTTTATCTGCCACCGCAGCACCAATTCCTTTGTTGATCGCGATTTTCTCGATCTTAGGAACCTGCATTACAGACTTGTACTGAAACTTATCTTTTAATGCCGGAACGATATCCGACAGATACTTATCTTTTAATCTTGGATTAGCCATTGTCAGAAACAGATATAAAATTTCCGGATTTCTTAGCATAGCGCTGTAGCTTTCCATCGTCATTGAGTTTTCTACCAATTCTGGTAGTCTCGCCGGTTGATGGATCAACCACCATCAGGTTACTGATGTGCACCGCTGCTTCTGTATTTTGGATACCTCCTTCAGGATTGTTCGCAGAAGGCTTCACATGTTTAGTTACCATGTTAACTCCTTCAACGATCGCTCTGTTTTTGCTCAAGAAAATCTCAAGCACTTTTCCAGTAGAACCTTTATCGTTCCCAGCGATCACCTTTACCGTATCGCCTTTTCGGATGTGTGTTTTTACTTGTCCCATCGTTTAAAGTACTTCAGGTGCCAGTGAAACAATTTTCATGAACTGCTTTTCTCTCAACTCACGAGCTACAGGGCCGAAAATCCTCGTACCTCTAGGCTCGTTGTTGGTGTTCAACAAAACAGCTGCGTTATCATCAAATCGGATGTAAGAACCATCCTTTCTTCTGATCTCCTTCTTAGTGCGAACCACTACTGCTTTAGAAACAGTACCTTTTTTAACTGCACTTGAAGAAGAAGCAGATTTGACAGAAACTACTATCGTATCACCGATAGAAGCATATCTTTTCTTGGTACCGCCAAGTACCCTGATGCAGAGAACCTCTTTTGCTCCGGAGTTATCCGCTACACTTAATCTTGATTCTTGCTGGATCATTACTTCGCTCTTTCAATGATTTCAACCAATCTCCACCTTTTGTTTTTACTCAAAGGTCGAGTTTCCATAAGTCGTACTGTATCTCCGATGTTACAATCGTTGTTCTCATCGTGGGCAGTAAGCTTAGAAGTTTTTCGGATAAACTTCCCGTAAATAGGGTGTTTCTCTCTTCTTTCTACTGATACAGTTATGGTCTTTTGCATTTTGTTGCTAACCACCTGCCCAACTCGTTCTTTTCTTAGATTTCTTTCCATCAATCCGCTTGTTGATTTTTCTTATTGGACAATTCAGTATGCAACCTTGCAATCAGTCTTCTCGAATCGCGAATCTTCATGGGATTCTCGATCGGGGTTACTGCATGTGCAAACTTTAGCTTATTATAATTCTCTACCTCAACAGCGATCTTGCCGTTAAGTTCTTCGAGAGTTAAGGCTTTAATTTCAGAATTTTTCATCCCTGATAATCTCTACGGACAATGAATTTGGTACTGATAGGTAACTTTTGAGCCGCCAGTCTCAATGCTTCATTTGCAAGCTCAACGCTTACTCCTGATGCTTCAAACAAGATGGTACCAGGCTTAACAGTAGCTACCCAGTATTCTGGCGCTCCTTTACCTTTACCCATCCTTACTTCAGCAGGCTTCTTAGTTACGGGTTTGTCAGGGAAAATTCGAATCCAAACTTGCCCTTCCCTTTTCATGGCTCTGGTCATCGCGATACGAGCAGCCTCGATCTGCCGGCTAGTAATCCAACCTGGCTCTAAAGACTTGATACCGAAAGTTCCGAATGCCAATGTATGACCTCTTTGCGCAAGACCTTTAACGCGGCCTTTTTGCTTTTTTCTAAATTTTGTTCTTTTAGGCTGTAACATTTCCTAAACTTTTCGTCTGTTATCGCTTCCTTTTAGGTCCGTCACCTCTTCTTCTACGAGAAGCTCCTGGCCCGCCAGAGTTGCTGTTATTACCCATTCCAACATTAGGAGAAAGATCTCTCTTACCGAATACCTCTCCTTTAAAGATCCACACTTTGATACCGATCTTTCCGTATACAGTCTGTGCTTCAGATACTGCATAGTCGATATCAGCTCTCAAAGTATGCAATGGAATTCTGCCTTCTTTGTACTGCTCAGTTCTTGCCATCTCAGCTCCACCGAGACGTCCGGAACATTTGATCTTGATACCTTGAGCACCTACTCTCATAGAGGAAGCAATCGCTTGCTTCATCGCTCTACGATAAGAGATTCTCGCACGCAATTGCTGGGCGATAGACTCACCTACCAATACCGCGTCCAACTCAGGTCGTTTGATCTCGAAGATGTTGATTTGCAGGTCTTTTCCTGTAATCTTCTTCAACTCTTCTTTGATCTTATCTACTTCTGCTCCCCCTTTACCGATCACTACTCCTGGTCGGGCAGTATGAATAGTAAGGGTGATTCTTTTCAATGTACGCTCAATGACAACTTTTGAAATCCCACCTTTAGGGATCCTTGCCTTGATGTACTCACGTATCTTATGGTCTTCAACGATTTTGTCGGAAAAGTTCTTTCCGCCGAACCAGTTAGAGTCCCATCCTTTGACGATACCTAATCTAAATCCTACAGGGTTTACCTTTTGTCCCATCGTTACTCGTTTTCGTTTTCGTTAGAAATTGTACTGTTGTCCGCGTTTCGATCTGCAACCACTATTGTGATGTGGTTTGATCTTTTACGGATACGATGAGCTCGTCCCTGAGGAGCAGTTCTAAGCCTTTTCAAAATTCGTGCACTGTCCACAAATACTTCTTTCACGTAAAGGTCAGCCTCTTCGATTTTGACCTCTTCGTTCTGCTGTTGCCAGTCTGCAATCGCAGTTAGAAGCAACTTTTCTAAGGTATTAGATGCATGCTTATGATCGAACTTCAAAATGTTCAATGCCACATTCACTCGCTCGCCACGGATCATGTCAGCTACCAGTCTCATTTTTCGTGGAGCTGTAGGCACGTTTCTCAATGATGCTTTCACATCACCAAGTTTACCTGCGTTAGCTTGTTTCCACTCCTTCTGAGCTTCTTTCTCAAGTCTGATTCTTACAGACTTCTTGATTTTGGTCTGTTCAGTAGCTTCCATTATCTTCTACCTTTATCTTTTTTGGCAATGTGACCTCTAAAGTTCCGCGTAGGTGCAAATTCACCTAGTTTGTGGCCCACCATGTTTTCTGTCACGAAAACAGGGATGAACTTATTGCCATTGTGAACAGCAAACGTATGTCCTACGAAATCAGGAGAGATCATAGATCTCCTGGACCATGTCTTGATCACGGTCTTCTTTCCAGACTCATTGATTGTATCAACTTTCTTCTCCAGTCTGAAATCTATGTAGGGTCCCTTTTTAAGCGATCTTGCCATTATTTCCTTTTGCTTACAATGAATTTATCTGAGTACTTGTTCGGCTTACGGGTTTTCTCACCTTTCGCGTATCTGCCGTTTCGAGATCTTGGGTGACCTCCGGATGAACGTCCTTCACCACCACCCATTGGGTGATCGACAGGGTTCATTGCAACACCTCTTACTCGAGGACGCTTTCCAAGCCATCTGTTTCGACCAGCTTTACCCAGTCTAACATTCATGTGATCTGTGTTGCTTACGGTACCAATGGTAGCATAGCAAGTGATCAACACCATTCTCATCTCTCCGGAAGGTAACTTCAAAGTAGCATACTTACCTTCTCTCGCAACTATCTGAGCATAAGAACCTGCACTTCGTGCCATGGCTCCACCTTTACCAGGCTTCAACTCAATGTTGTGGATGATCGTACCCAAAGGAATATTTCCAAGAGGTAACGCGTTACCTAATTCAGGAGCCGCTTTAGGTCCCGAAAGCAACTTTGTTCCTACTTCCAGGCCATTAGGAGCCAGGATGTATCTTTTCTCACCGTCCGCATAATGTAGTAGGGCGATTCGAGCTGTACGTCCCGGATCATACTCAATGGAGTGAACTGTTGCAGGGATGCCTTCTTTATTTCTTTTGAAGTCAATCTCTCTCAGTTTCTTCTTATGACCGCCACCTACGTTGCGAACAGTCATTCTCCCCTGATTATTCCTACCCCCTTTGCTTTTATGCGATCTGATCAGCGACTTTTCTGGTTTGTCCGATGTTACATCATCAAAGACAGGAGCTATCCTAAATCGCTGACCCGGCGTGGTTGGTCTTAGTTTCTTAACCGCCATTATCTATTATATTTCGCTATAAAAATCAATGATGTCCCCGTCAGCAACTTTCACGATAGCCTTCTTGTACATAGGCGAGCTTCCGCTGATAACACCTGACTTGGTATATCTGGACTTACTTTTTCCCGGATGAATCATGGTATTGACATCCTCTACTGTTACTCCGTAGGTCTTCTCAACCTCTTTCTTGATCTCTACTTTGTTCGCGCTTTTAGCAACTACGAATCCATACTTGCCATGCTCATTCAAAGCAGAAAATTTCTCAGTAACGAGTGGTCTGATTAGAACTCCCATTTCTCTTAGTTCAACCGGTTAGTTAGTGTTTCTACTGAGCTCTCGAAGAATACAAGAACGTCAGTATTGATCAAATCATAAGTATTGATCTCATCGATAGAGATCACTTTCGCATTAGGAATATTTCTACTTGAAAGCGATACATTCCTATTTTCAACTGCTACCACAAAGAGTGCTTTGTCGCCACCAATAGACAATTTGTCCAGGATGCCAGCAAACTCCTTAGTTTTAGGAGACTCCATGCTGAAATCTTCCAAAACTTTCACCTGATTGTCTTTGATCTTCTGCGCTACAACAGAACGTCGAGCAAGGCGCTTAACTTTCTTGTTGAGCTTGAAGCCAAAATCACGTGGTTGTGGACCAAAAATGGTTCCCCCACCTCGGAAAATCGGGTTTTTCAAAGAACCTGCACGTGCGGTACCTGTTCCTTTTTGCTTTTTGATCTTTCTCGTAGATCCTGCGATTTCGTTTCTTTCTTTCGTCTTGGCTGTTCCCTGACGCTGATTAGCAAGGTATTGCTTCACATCCAGGTACACTGCATGACTATTTGGGTCGATACCGAAAACTTCGTCCTTGAACTCAATTTCTCTGCCGGTATCTTCTCCGTTCGAATTAATTACTGCTAATTTCATGATTACTTTTCCAGTATTACGAAAGAGTTTTTTGCACCAGGAATGGAACCACTCACCAGCAACAAATTCTTCTCGGGATAAATTTTCATTACTTTCAGGTTCAAGACTTTGACCCTGTTTCCTCCCGTACGACCCGCCATTTTCAATCCTTTGAAAACTCGAGCTGGGAATGAACATGCTCCAATCGCACCAGGTGCTCTCAACCTGTTATGCTGACCGTGCGTACTCTGACCTACACCACCGAAACCGTGTCTCTTTACAACTCCCTGGAATCCTTTACCTTTTGAGGTACCGATAGCGTCAACGAAATCATTTTCAGAGAAAACCTCATCAGCAGTGATGGTGTTTCCTAAGGCAATTTGCTCAGCAAACTCATCTCTAAACTTCCTAAACTCCACCACTTTTTGCTTGGGTGTAGTTTTGGCTTTAGCGAAGTGTCCCTTCAAGGCCTTAGGTGTATTTTTCTCTTTTCGTTCGCCATAGGCAAGCTGAACAGCTCTATAACCGTCAGTTTCCAGATTCTTTACTTGCGTAACGACACAGGGTCCCGCTTCAACGACTGTACAGGCAATATTTTTGCCCGCCTCGTTGTAAATGCTGGTCATACCAATTTTTCTTCCAATTATTCCAGGCATTCTGCGTTTTATTATTAATTAAACCCCTCTATTTCCATTTTCGGAAAAGGACTGCAAAGATAGCAATTCCTCAACCTAAACCAAATATTTGGTTCGTCTTTCGACACAAAAAAAGAACCAACTCTCGCTGGTTCTTTTTGTATACTCTTATGGAGTAAAAACTACACCTTGATCTCTACATCTACTCCACTTGGAAGCTCAAGCTTCATCAATGCGTCAACAGTTTTTGCACTGTTTGAGTAAATGTCTACCAATCTCTTGTAGGTGCACAGTTGGAACTGCTCTCTGGACTTCTTATTCACGTGAGGTGAACGTAGTACAGTAAACTTTTCCTTCTCAGTAGGAAGTGGAATAGGTCCGCTTACTACCGCACCAGTAGTTTTTACCGCTCTCACGATTTTCTCTGAAGATTTGTCTACCAGATTGTGGTCGTAAGATTTAAGCTTTATTCTAATTTTCTGATTCATGACAACTCAATTTTAGGCAGGTTGGCCTTTTACATTAGCAATCACCTCTTCTGAAATGTTGTTAGGAACAGGATCATAGTGAGAGAAGGTCAGGGAAGCAGTTGCTCGTCCTGAACTCATTGTTCTCAGATCCGTCACATAACCAAACAATTCTGAAAGTGGCACGTCGGCTTTAACTACCTGTGAGTTTCCTTTGGTATCCATTCCTTTCATGATACCTCTTCTTTTGTTGAGGTCACCAGTGATAGAACCGGTATACTCGTCAGGTGTTACAACTTCTACACTCATCACAGGCTCCAGGATCACAGGCTTTGCTTTAGCAGCAGCTGCTTTGAAACCAAGACGGGCAGCAAGTTCGAAAGACAGTGAATCAGAATCCACATCGTGGAAGGATCCAAAGTGCAATCTTACTTTCATGCTATCGATAGGGAATCCAGCAAGAGGACCATTAGCCATGGCATCTTTGAAGCCTTTCTCAACAGCAGGGATGAATTCTCGAGGAATTACACCACCTTTAATATCATTCTTAAACTGGAGACCTTCCTTTTCGTAATCTTCATCCTGAGGACCAAGATCAAAAACGATATCGGCAAACTTACCACGTCCACCAGTTTGCTTCTTATAAACTTCTTTGTGTTCAACCGTAGATCGGATCGTCTCCTTGTAAGCCACCTGAGGTGCACCCTGATTGATCTCTACTTTGAATTCACGCTTCAATCGATCAATGATGATGTCCAGGTGAAGCTCACCCATACCCTTCAAGATGGTCTGACCTGTATCGTGATCAGTTTCTACCTGAAGTGTCGGATCTTCTTCTACTAGTTTCGCGATTGCGATACCCAATTTATCGACATCCGCCTGAGTCTTTGGCTCAATCGCGTATCCGATTACCGGATCAGGGAAGTCCATTGATTCAAGAACCAATTTGTTCTTCTCATCGCAAAGTGTATCTCCTGTTTTGATGTCTTTGAAACCAACAACCGCGGCAATGTCACCAGCATGAAGCTGATCAATTTGATTTTGCTTGTTAGCGTGCATCTGGAAGATACGAGAGATACGCTCTTTCTTACTGGTTCTTGTATTATAGATATAAGAACCGGAATCCAACATTCCTGAATAAGAACGAACGAAGCAAAGTCGACCTACAAATGGATCAGTCGCGATTTTGAAAGCAAGCGCTGAGAAAGGATCGGTAGGATCTGGCTTTCTTGTCACTTCTTCTTCAGAATCAGGATCAGTTCCTTTAATGTTATCTCTATCCAGAGGAGATGGCAACAGCTCCATTACATAATCGAGCATGGTTTGCACACCTTTATTTTTAAAGGCAGAACCACACATCATTGGCACGAAAGCCAAATCGATGGTAGCTGCTCTCAAGGCTGCAACGATTTCATCTCTGGTGATTGAATCAGGATCTTCGAAGTATTTCTCGAGCAATTCTTCGTCGTATTCAGCTACAGCTTCTACGAGATTTCCTCGATACTCTTCAACTTCGTCGGCCATATCGGCAGGGATTTCAACTTCCTCGAAAGTCATTCCCTTATCGTCTTCGTTCCAGACAATTGCCTTGTTCTCTACCAAATCAACTACACCTTTGAAAGTGTCTTCTGCTCCGATAGGCAATTGCAAAGGCACCGCTTTGGTACCTAACATTTCTTTTACTTGCTTACAAACATTCAGGAAGTCAGCACCTGCGCGATCCATTTTGTTAACGAATCCGATTCGAGCTACTTTGTAGTTATCAGCAAGTCTCCAGTTAGTTTCAGACTGAGGCTCAACACCATCAACCGCACTAAACAAGAAAACCAATCCGTCTAATACTCGTAACGATCGGTTTACTTCAACAGTAAAGTCAACGTGACCTGGAGTATCAATGATGTTAATGTGATATTCATCGCCTTTGTAAGGCCAGAATACGGTCGTTGCAGCGGAAGTGATCGTGATACCACGCTCCTGCTCCTGCTCCATCCAGTCCATGGTGGCAGCACCATCATGTAC
Organism: Cytophagales bacterium; assembly: GCA_033344775.1. Lineage (NCBI taxonomy): Bacteria > Pseudomonadati > Bacteroidota > Cytophagia > Cytophagales > Cytophagales bacterium. The sequence goes on from JAWPMT010000004.1 coordinate 1,342,502, forward strand.
CTCTCCGATTTTATGACTAACTCCTGTGTAGTACAGGATCCGCTCAGTGGTGGTGGTTTTTCCAGCATCAATGTGCGCTGCAATACCGATGTTTCTGGTAAAGCGTAAGTCTCTTTTCGCCATTAGTGATAGGTAAGCTTAATTAAGTTTAGAATCTAAAATGTGAAAACGCCTTGTTAGCTTCCGCCATTCTGTGCGTATCGTCCTTTTTCTTGATTGCAGCTCCTTCACCTTTGGAAGCTGCGATGATCTCGCCCGCTAATCTCTCTCTCATCGTCTTCTCACCTCTTGTACGAGCGTAACGAATCATCCACTTAATTCCCAAAGAGATTTTACGATCAGGCCGAACCTCGATTGGAACTTGGAATGTTGCTCCTCCTACACGTCGGCTTTTCACCTCCACGTAAGGACTGATGTTACTCAAAGCAGTTTTCCAGGTTTCCAAACCATTCTCACCTGTCTTCTCCTCTACGATTTTAACAGCTCCGTAGAAAATACTGTAAGCGATACTTTTTTTACCATCCTCCATCATCATGTTCACAAACTTGGTGACCAATGTATCCGAATAGATGGGATCCGGCAGGATGTATCGTTTTTTAGGTTTAGCCTTTCTCATTATTTAAAAACTAAAATTCTTATTTCTTCTCTTTTGGTTTCTTAGCACCATACTTTGATCGACCTTGCAATCGACCGCTCACACCCGCGGTATCCAACGCGCCACGAACGATGTGATATCTTACTCCAGGAAGGTCTTTTACTCTACCACCTCTGATCAATACAATTGAGTGTTCCTGAAGGTTGTGACCTTCTCCACCGATGTATGCGTTAACTTCTTTTGAGTTGGTCAACCTTACCCTAGCTACCTTTCTCATTGCTGAGTTTGGTTTCTTAGGTGTTGTCGTGTAAACCCTTGTACAAACTCCCCTTCTTTGTGGACAGGAGTCCAATGCAGGAGACTTTGATTTAGACGTCAACTTCTTCCTTCCCTTTCGGACTAATTGTTGGATAGTTGGCATATTTTATAATTCTATTTTCTATACCTCAATTTTTTGGGAACGCAAAGATAGAGATTCTAAGCTTTTATCCCAATTTAATTTTCTCTATTTAAGCTTCACCAACAGTGCCACCAAAATTCATTGGGAATTTTGGTGGCTCCTCGGCTTGTTTTATCGAACCAAAATTCGCCTCATACTTGACCACATTTTCCTGCAAAGCCATTAATAATCGCTTTGCGTGCTCAGGTGTGATCACAATTCTGGATTTCACCTTTGCTTTGGAAACACCTGGCATCAATCGAATGAAGTCAATCACAAACTCACTACTGGAATGTGCAATCATTGCCAAATTGGCATAAGTGCCTTCGGCAGTTTCTTCAGTCAATTCAATGTTCAACTGATTGGGCTTCTTTTCGTCTTTATCTGCCATGTTTATTCGGCAACGTATTCTCTTGTTCTAGCGAACTCCTCTCTGGAAGTAACCATGGTGTCGTACTCTTCTTTAGAAGCAACGATGTAGTTCTCGAATTTCCTCTGTCCGGTACCTGCAGGGATCAAATGACCAACGATCACATTTTCCTTCAAGCCCATCAAGCTATCAGACTTACCTCGAATAGATGCTTCACTCAATACTTTGGTCGTTTCCTGGAAGGAAGCTGCAGAAATGAATGATTCAGTTCCCAAAGATGCTTGCGTGATACCTTGAAGTGTTGGTTTCGAAACCGCCGCTTCCGCATTTCTCACTTCTACACCCTTAAGGTCTCTTCTTCTCAGGTTAGAATTCTCATCACGAAGTTTTCTACTGGTGATTATCTGTCCCGGACGAAGTGACTCAGAATCACCCGCGTCTACAACCACTTTCTTATCAAGGATCTCATCGTTTTCTTCCATAAAGGCGAAACGATCCACTACTTGATTCGTCAAGAAGTTGGTATCTCCAGCATCAATGATGATCACTTTCTGCATCATCTGACGAACGATTACCTCAATGTGCTTATCGTTGATCTTCACACCTTGCAGTCGGTACACTTCCTGAATTTCATTCACCAGATACTCCTGCACTGCAGTAGGTCCCTGGATAGAAAGGATATCTGCTGGCGTAATCGCACCATCTGAAAGTGGCTCACCGGCCTTGATGAAGTCATTGTCCTGAACAAGGATGTGCTTAGACAATGGCACCAGGTAACGCTTCTTCACACCGTCTTTCGACTCGATGAAAATCTCTCTGTTACCACGCTTGATACCACCATAGGTTACTACACCATCAATTTCAGTTACTACAGCTGGGTTAGACGGGTTACGTGCTTCAAAAAGCTCAGTAACTCGAGGTAGACCCCCTGTAATATCTCTGGACTTACCTGTTTTTCTAGGGATCTTAACGAGTACCTGACCCGCTTTGATCTTATCTCCTTTGTCCACTGCAAGGTGGGCACCCACAGGAATGTTATATGACTTGGTATCAGACTTACCATTGACAACAATGGCAGGGTTCTTCGTCTTGTCCTTGGTATCGATGATCACTTTCTCTCTGTGACCCGTCTGCTCATCCGACTCTTCTTTGTAAGTGATGCCTTCGATGATTGCATCAAAATCAATCTCACCATCAAACTCAGAAAGGATTACCGCATTGTATGGATCCCAGTTACAAAGTTCAGCACCTTGATCTACTTTATCTCCATCTTTCACTTTCAGCATGGCACCGTAAGGAACGTGGTTGCTGATCAAAATCTGCTGTTTCTTCTCGTCTACAATCTTGATTTCACCGGAACGTCCCATTACTACCTGGATGTCGTTTCCGTCCTCATCAACAGATTTTACTGTTCTGAGTTCTTCAAATTCAACAGTACCAGAGAATTTAGCTTTGATATTAGCATCCACAGCAATGTTAGATGCAGTACCCCCTACGTGGAAGGTTCTCAACGTTAGCTGCGTACCAGGCTCTCCAATGGACTGTGCGGCGATCACTCCAACAGATTCTCCATTGTGGGCCATGTTGCCTGTTGCCAGGTTACGACCGTAACATTTCGCACATACACCTCGCTTGGTTTCGCAAGTCAGTACAGAACGAATTTCTACTTCTTCAATGCTTGTCGTATCAATTTGATCCGCAATCTCTTCGGTGAACTCATCACCTGATGCGATGATCAACTCATCAGAAATAGGATCATAGATATCGTGAACAGAAACTCGACCGAGGATTCTTTCAGAAAGGGATTCTACCACTTCCTCATTGTCCTTGATCGCTGACACATTCAGTCCTCTGAGTGTACCACAATCTTCTTCGTTCACCACTACATCTTGCGCCACATCCACCAAACGACGTGTCAGGTAACCTGCATCCGCTGTTTTAAGTGCTGTATCTGCAAGACCTTTTCGTGCACCGTGAGTAGAGATAAAGTACTCGATTACATCCAGTCCTTCTTTAAAGTTGGAAAGGATCGGGTTTTCAATGATCTCACCTACGGAACCTTGCAAGTTTTTCTGAGGCTTGGCCATCAACCCTCTCATTCCTCCAAGCTGTCTGATCTGCTCTCTTGAGCCCCGGGCTCCTGAGTGCATCATCATATAGATAGAGTTGAATCCTTGCTTGTCTTCTTCCAGCTGCTGCATCAAAGTTGATGTCAGCTGTGTATTGGTTCTTGTCCAGATATCGATTACCTGATTGTATCGCTCATTATCCGTGATCAATCCCATCAAGTAGTTGTTCCATACCACATCCACTTCAGCTTTCGCTTCTGCAACCAACTCTTCTTTGGCTGAAGGAATGTTGATGTCACCAAGTCCCATAGAAAGACCGCCTTTGTAGGCCATCTGGAACCCAAGGTGCTTGATATCATCCAGGAAGTGTGCCGTTCTGGCCATTCCGGAGATCTTGAATACCAATGCAATGGTTTTCTGCAATTGCTTCTTCGTCAGTAGGGCATCGACGTATCCTACTTCCTCAGGAATGAACTGATTGAACAGAACTCGTCCTGCTACTGTGTCGACCACTTTATCTTCAAGCTCACCTTCTTCATTTCGAACCTTGGTTCTTACTTTGATATGTGCGTGCTTAGAAATGGTCTTCTCATTAAGCGCGATGATCACCTCTTCAGCATTGTAGAAGGTCATCCCCTCTCCTGCTACAGGCTCTTCTTCTGTGCTCTTTCTTCCTTTGGTCACGTAATAAAGTCCCAATACCATGTCCTGAGAAGGTACCGCGATAGGTGCTCCGTTCGCAGGGTTCAGGATATTGTGCGTAGAAAGCATCAACAGAGAAGCTTCCAATACTGCTTCGTGTCCAAGAGGAACGTGTACCGCCATCTGGTCACCGTCAAAGTCAGCGTTAAATGCTGTACATACGAGTGGGTGCAACTGGATCGCTTTACCCTCGATCAGTTTTGGCTGGAATGCCTGGATACCCAATCGGTGTAGCGTAGGAGCCCGGTTAAGCAAAACAGGATGTCCTTTCAATACATTTTCCAGAATATCCCAAACAACCGGATCTTTGCGATCTACGATTTTCTTTGCAGATTTTACGGTCTTAACAATCCCTCTTTCGATCAGCTTTCTGATAATAAAAGGCTTGAAAAGTTCCGCTGCCATGGACTTAGGAAGACCACACTCGTGCATTTTCAATTCAGGACCTACAACGATCACTGAACGACCAGAGTAATCTACCCTTTTACCAAGTAGGTTTTGACGGAATCGTCCTTGCTTTCCTTTAAGCATGTCACTCAAAGATTTCAAGGCGCGGTTTCCATCAGATCTTACCGCATTTACTTTCCTGGAGTTATCGAACAAGGAATCAACTGCTTCCTGAAGCATTCTCTTCTCATTTCGAAGGATCACTTCCGGTGCTTTGATATCGATCAGTCGCTTCAGACGATTGTTTCTGATGATCACTCTTCTGTAAAGGTCATTCAAATCAGAAGTCGCAAAACGACCACCATCCAAGGGCACCAATGGACGCAATTCCGGTGGAATTACTGGCACCATTCGGATCACCATCCACTCAGGTTTGTTCTCAATTCGGGTTCTGGCATCTCTGAAAGCCTCAACAACTCTCAATCGCTTCAATGCTTCTGCTTTTCGTTGCTGCGAAGTATCGGTAGCTGCCTGGTGACGAAGCTGATACGACAATTCGTCCAGTTCCGTTCTTGCCAACAACATTTCCAATGCTTCAGCTCCCATTTTCGCGATGAACTTTTGCGGATCGCTATCGTCCAGCATTTGGTTCTCACGTGGCAACTTATCCAGGATGTCCAGGTACTCATCTTCTGTCAGGAAGTCGAGTTTGTTCACACCATCTTCTTCTTTTGCACCGGGTTGGATTACGATGTAACGCTCATAGTAGATGATCTGATCCAGTTTCTTGGTAGGAAGACCTAACAAGTAACCGATTTTGTTGGGCAACGATCTGAAATACCAGATGTGAGCTACTGGTACTACCAATTCGATATGACCCATTCGCTCACGACGCACCTTTTTCTCAGTTACTTCAACACCGCATCGGTCGCAAATGATACCCTTGTAACGAATTCTCTTGTATTTCCCGCAATGACATTCCCAGTCCTTAACAGGACCGAAAATTCGCTCGCAGAAAAGACCACCCATTTCCGGCTTATAAGTCCGGTAGTTGATGGTTTCCGGCTGAGTCACTTCACCATGAGAGCTCTCCAGAATTGATTCGGGAGAAGCCAGGCTAATGGTGACTTTCGAGAAGTCGTTGGTCAGTTTTTTATTTTTTCTGAATGCCATAATTCAAAATCTATCGAAAGTGTCCTTTCGGACGGTGATTAAAAATGATTAGTCAAGGGTGATTTCAAGGGCCAAACCTCTCAATTCATGAACCAGTACATTGAATGATTCAGGAATGTTCGGCTTGTGCATGTTCTCACCTTTAACAATTGCCTCATAGGCCTTCGCTCTACCGATCACGTCATCCGACTTGATGGTAAGGATCTCCTGAAGGACGTGTGCCGCACCAAATGCTTCCAGTGCCCATACTTCCATCTCCCCGAAACGCTGACCCCCGAATTGCGCTTTACCTCCAAGAGGCTGCTGCGTAATAAGCGAGTAAGGTCCGATACTCCTTGCGTGCATCTTATCATCTACCAGGTGACCTAGTTTCAGCATGTACGCGATACCTACCGTTACTGGCTGGTCAAACATATCTCCTGTCAAACCATCGTAGAGGTACGTACGTCCGAAAGATGGCAATCCAGCCTCTCTCAATTCGCTTTGTACATCTTCTTCGGAAGCACCATCGAAGATCGGAGTAGCGTATTTTCTACCCAACTTCAATCCTGCCCATGCCAATACAGTTTCGTAGATCTGTCCGATGTTCATCCTCGAAGGTACACCCAGTGGGTTCAGTACGATATCCATCGGAGTTCCATCTTCCATGAAAGGCATATCTTCCTCTCTTACGATCTTGGCAACCACACCTTTGTTACCGTGACGACCCGCCATCTTATCACCTACTTTCAGCTTACGCTTCTTAGCGATGTATACTTTGGCCAGTTTCACGATACCTGCAGGCAACTCATCTCCTACTTCCAGTGTGAATCGCTCACGCTTGAAGTTTCCAGCAATTTCGTTTCGTTTACCAATGAATTTCTTAATAAGGGCTAATACCTGATCATTGGTCTTGGAACCTCCTTCGGTCACTTCTGAATCATCAACCCAGCTATCAATGCTCAGGTCACTGATCAAGTTCGCCTCTTCAGGTACGTTGTAAGTACTCTCATCTCTATAGATGTTCTTCGGAGGGAACAGGTTCTGCTCGATATTATTTCTGGAGAACTTAACGCCTTTCGACATTACCTCCTCACCGAACTTGTGCTTGATCCCCTGACAGGTCTTTCCTTCCAACAGAGCAGTCATCTTGCTGATCATCTGCCCTCTTACTTCCAACAATTGCTTGCTATAAGTACTCTTCAGGATCTCTACCTCTTTCTTAGATCGAGCTCTCAAGTCTTTGTCTTTCTTAGGACGAGCGAACAACTTGGTATCGATTACTACTCCTCTTAGTGAAGGAGAAGCTTTCAAAGAAGCATCTTTTACGTCACCTGCTTTATCACCGAAGATCGCTCTCAACAGTTTCTCTTCAGGTGTAGGATCAGATTCTCCTTTTGGAGTGATCTTACCGATCAAAATATCACCTTCCTTGATCTCTGCTCCGATTCGGATGATTCCGTTCTCGTCGAGGTTCTTCACCGCTTCCTCACTTACGTTAGGAATCTCTGAAGTCAATTCTTCTTCACCTCGTTTGGTATCTCGTACTTCCAGTTCATACTCATCGATGTGAATGGAAGTAAAAATATCCTCTCGAACCACTTTCTCAGAGATTACAATCGCATCCTCGAAGTTGTACCCTTGCCATGGCATGTAAGCCACTTGCAGGTTACGACCGAGTGCCAATTCGCCTTTTTCAGTCGCAAATCCTTCTGAAAGTGGCTCTCCTTTAACAACCTTTTGACCTTTTCTTACAATTGGTCTCAGGTTGATGCAAGTGTCCTGGTTAGTTCTACGGAATTTGATGAACTCGTAAGTCACCATGTCATCGTGGAATGAGATCAACTCCTGATCTGGCGTCTGTTCATACTTCACGGTAACTTGATCCGCATCTACATAAACAATCTCGCCATCGCCTTCAGCCACAACCAGTGTTCTTGAATCCAAAGCAACCCGCTGCTCTAGTCCAGTACCTACAATTGGTGCCTGAGGACGTAACAACGGTACCGCCTGGCGCTGCATGTTCGATCCCATCAAGGCCCGGTTTGCATCATCGTGCTCCAGGAATGGGATCATAGATGCCGCTACAGATACAATCTGGTTTGGCGCAACATCCATGTATTTAAGATCCGTTGGTCCTACCACAGGGAAATCACCTTCGAATCTTGCTTTGATCTTATCGTTTACAAATTCTCCACTGTCTTTCAAAGGCGCATTTGCCTGGGCGATGTTGTATGTATCTTCTTCTTCAGCGGTCAGGTATTTTACATTTCCTGACATGTCTACTACTCCAGTTTTCTGATCAACTTCTCTATAAGGTGTCTCAATGAATCCCATAGGGTTCACTTTCGCATGCACACAAAGAGAAGAAATCAGACCAATGTTTGGACCTTCTGGCGTCTCAATCGTACAAAGTCGACCGTAGTGCGTGTAGTGAACGTCACGAACCTCGAAACCGGCTCTTTCTCTGGAAAGACCACCAGGCCCTAAGGCAGACATTCTTCTTTTGTGCGTTACCTCTGCCAGTGGATTAGTTTGATCCATGAACTGAGACAGCTGGTTGGTACCAAAGAAGGAGTTGATCACAGAAGACAAAGTTCTTGCGTTGATCAGGTCAACTGGTTTGAAGTCTTCATTGTCACGAACGTTCATTCTCTCCCGGATCGTTCTTGCCATTCTGGCCAGACCAACACCGAACTGAGAATAAAGCTGTTCACCTACAGTACGTACACGTCGGTTACTCAAGTGGTCAATATCATCAACCACTGCTTTACTGTTGATCAATCCAATCAGATACTTCACAATGAGGATGATGTCCTCAGTAGTAAGCACTCTCTTGTCGAACTGAACATCCAGTCCTAATTTTTTATTGATTCTGTATCGACCAACTTCACCCAGGTCATATCGCTTATCACTGAAGAACAAGCTTTGGATGATGTCACGGGCAGTCTGCTCATCAGGTGCCTCTGTGTTTCTCAACTGTCGATAAATCTGCTCAACCGCTTCTTTTTCAGAGTTGGAGTTATCCTTCTGAAGGGTGTTGTAGATGATTGAGTAATCAGTGATGTTCACATCTTTTCTGTGCAGGATAACAGATTTAGATCCTGAATCAAGGATGGTCACAATGTCATCCTCAGAAATGATAGAATCCCGCTCAAGAACTACTTCATTCCTGTCAATAGAAACTACCTCACCAGTATCTTCATCCACAAAATCCTCTGTCCAGGTTCTCAAAACCCTTGCAGCCAATCGTCTTCCGACAATGGCTTTCAGTTCAGATTCTTTGGCTTCAATTTCCTCAGAAAGGCCAAACAGATCTAGAATATCTTTATCTGAACCGTATCCGATTGAACGAAGCAGGGTAGTGATCGGGAATTTTTTCTTACGATCGATGTACGCGTACATGACGTTGTTCACGTCTGTCGCAAATTCGATCCATGACCCTTTGAAAGGAATGATCCGTGCTGAATAGAGCAGCGTACCATTGGTGTGCTTGCTCTGAGCAAAGAATACTCCCGGAGATCTGTGTAGCTGTGAAACGATCACTCGTTCCGCTCCATTGATTACGAAAGATCCCTTAGCAGTCATGTAAGGAATATTACCAAGGAACACTTCCTGCTCGATGGTTTCAAAATCTTCATTGTCCTCATCATTACAAAGCAGTCGCAGCTTTGCTTTCAGAGGCACAGAATAAGTAAGCCCCCGCTCAATACACTCTTCCACAGAGTATTTAGGCGGATCCACTGTATAATCAATGAATTCAAGGACGAAGTTTTCTCTGGAGTCCGTGATGGGGAAATTTTCCTTAAATACTTTATAAAGTCCTTCTGTCTCACGATTTTCAGCCGGAGTATCCAACTGAAAGAAGTCGACAAACGACTTAAGTTGTACATCTAGGAAATCAGGGTAATCTATAACGGATTTTATAGATGAGAAATTGATCCGATTGGTTGTTACAACGTTAGCCAAGGCTTACAATTTTTTGTTAGAAATTAATCTGTGCTGTTGTGTATATACAAACAGCAAAAGACCTGATCCCAGTTGAGGCTGGGAGCCAGGTCTATTTTTGAAAATATGTCGTGTTATTAAGATAATTCGACTTCAGCGCCAGCTTCTTCAAGCTGCTTTTTAATGGCCTCAGCTTCATCTTTCGCTACACCTTCTTTAACAGGCTTAGGCGCACCATCTACCAATTCTTTGGCATCTTTCAAACCAAGTCCTGAAAGTTCTTTCACAAGCTTAACAACAGCAAGCTTAGAAGCTCCAGCAGCTTTCAAGATTACATCGAATTCAGTCTTCTCTTCAGCAGCGTCTCCGCCACCTTCTCCACCAGCACCAGCTACCATAACAGGAGCAGCTGCAGCAGCAGGCTCGATACCATAATCCTCTTTTAGGATGTTAGCAAGCTCGTTTACGTCCTTAACACTAAGGTTAACAAGCTGTTCTGCAAATTCTTTTAAATCCGCCATTATTCTAGATCTTTAAAATTCTAATTTTTATTCTTTTTCTGAAAGTGTTTTAACAATACCCGCTATCTTCTGCTCACCGCTCTGAAGTGCAGCGATAACATTCTTAGCAGGGGATTGCAATAAGGTAAGGACGTCTCCAATGAGCTCTTGCTTAGATTTGATCTTAGTAAGTGCTTCAAGTTGGTCTTCTCCTAAAAATATATCTGTATCTATGGAAGCAGCCTTAAACGCAGGGCGCTGTTCAGGATCTCCTTTTTTGAAATCCTTGATGATCTTCGCAGGAGCTTTTCCGTTCTCCACGGAGAACATGATCCCGGAAGTTCCTTTCAAGACGTCATACATCTCTGTATAATCCGCCTCGAGATTTTCCAGCGCTTTTTGAATCAATGTGTTCTTTACAATCCGGTATTCTACACCTTCTTTGAAACACATTCCTCGAAATTTATTTACTTCAGCCACAGTCAACCCTGACGTATCAGTAATGTAGAAGTGGCTATTCTCGTTGAGCTTGTCCGTCAGCTCAGCAATGATCTGTGCTTTCTCTTCTCTTGTCATAACTTATGCGCCAGGGACACTAGCTTTATCGATTGACACACCAGTACTCATGGTAGAGGACAAGTGAATTGATTTGAAATACGTTCCTTTCGCAGAAGAAGGCTTGAGCTTGTTGATGGTGTTGATCATCTCCAATGCATTTTCCTTCAACTTATCAGCATCGAAAGATGCTTTACCAATGCTGGTGTGGATAATTCCAAACTTATCTACTTTGAAATCGATCTTACCGGCCTTCACCTCTTTTACTGCTTTCGCAATGTCCATGGTCACTGTTCCGGACTTAGGGTTAGGCATCAAGCCTCTTGGTCCCAATACTCGTCCCAGTTTACCTACTTTCGCCATTACAGTTGGCATGGTGATGATCACGTCAATGTCAGTCCAGCCACCTTCGATCTTACTGATGAAGTCATCTAGTCCAACATGATCTGCTCCGGCAGCTTTTGCTTCTTCTTCCTTGTCAGGCGTACAAAGCACAAGTACGGTCACATCTTTACCAATACCATGAGGCAGAGATACTACTCCACGAACCATTTGGTCCGCTTTTCTTGGATCCACACCTAATCTGACATCAATGTCTACTGATGCATCAAATTTGGTGAACGTAATGTCTTTTACGATCTTGGCAGCTTCTTCTATAGAATACTCCTTGGTAGGATCGTATCTTTCTAAAGCCGCTTTTTGATTCTTGGTTAACTTACCCATCAATGTCTTGTTTTAGCTCCAAGGAGCTGTACCTGAAACTTTAACCCCCATACTTCTGGCAGTACCAGCTACCATTCTCATCGCTGACTCTACTTCAAATGCATTCAAATCAGGCATTTTTACTTCAGCGATCTCTTTGATCTGATCCCAGGAGATTGATCCAACCTTGTTTCGGTTAGGCTCGGGTGAACCTTTCTTCAACTTAATGGACTCCATGATCATTACTGCTGCAGGAGGGGTCTTGATAACAAAGTCAAAAGACTTGTCTGCATAAATAGTAATCAAAACCGGTAACAACTGGCCTTGCTTTTCCTGCGTACGCGCATTAAATTGCTTGCAGAATTCCATGATGTTGAGACCTTTCGCTCCCAACGCCGGGCCTACCGGTGGTGATGGATTTGCGGCTCCACCCCTTACTTGCAATTTCAGATAACCGGATATTTCCTTTGCCATCGTCTTTTTAATCCTGTTTTTCTACTTGAATATAATTGAGCTCAACAGGTGTATTCCTTCCAAAAATCTTAACCGTAACATTAAGCTTCTTGCGATCTTCAAACACCTCTTCCACCGTACCTGTGAACCCACTGAATGGTCCATCCATTACTTTGACAGATTCCCCTACTATAAAAGGAGTATCCAATTTCTCCTCATACTCTTCGATCTCATCGACTTTTCCAAGTATTCGGTTCACCTCATTCTGGCGCAGCGGTACCGGATCTTTGGAAGCACCCATGCCCCCGGCACCCAGGAAGCCTATTACCCCAGGTATTTCAGTGATTACATGTTGAGATTCTCCAATTGTCAAATCGGCAGAAACAAGAATATATCCGGGAAAGAAGTTTCTTTCTCGAACTCTTTTCTTACCATTTCTCATTTCATAAACCTTCTCTGAAGGGATCAGAACCTGAGGAATGGCTTCCTCCATCTTTCTTCTGGAAATCTCATTTTCAAGGTAAGTCTTTACCTTTTTTTCTTGTCCGCTTACTGCTCGAACGACGTACCACTTATATTCAGCCATGACCTATAATTAGAACTCGTCGTAGAACCACGTAAGCAAATTGTCGAAACCGTAATCGATCGCTCCTATAAATAGGGCAAAGATAATTGAAGCAACCAACACCAAAATTGAACTGTTCTGCAGATCAGAGTATTTTGGCCAGGACACTTTGCTTATCATTTCCTGGTAGGAATCTTTTACGAACTCTACTAACTTCGACATAATAATTTTATAAATGCACGGGAGGAGGGACTCGAACCCCCAACCAACGGTTTTGGAGACCGCTACTCTACCAATTGAGCTACACCCGTAAAACAGCGCCCCAAAAGGGCTGCAAATTTAGAAAAAAATAACTTCAAAACAACAAAAACGCTCGAAGAAAATCTCCGAGCGTCATTGTGTTATTTATTTCTTAGTCAAGAATCTCGGTAACCTGACCAGAACCTACGGTTCTACCACCCTCTCTGATCGCAAATCGCAATCCTTTTTCAAGGGCTACAGGGTTGATCAACTTCACTTCAATTGTGACGTTATCACCAGGCATTACCATCTCAATAGTATCAGGAAGAACAATCTCTCCAGTTACGTCAGTTGTTCTCAAGTAGAACTGAGGACGGTATTTATTGAAAAATGGAGTATGACGTCCACCTTCTTCTTTTGAAAGCACATAAACCTCTGCTTTGAAGTGAGCGTGAGGAGTTACTGAACCAGGCTTACAGATAATCATACCTCTTCTGATCTCAGACTTCTCAATACCTCTCAACAACAGACCTACGTTATCGCCTGCTTCACCTCTGTCCAAAATCTTTCTGAACATCTCAACACCAGTTACAGTAGACTTAAGATCTTCTGCTCCCATACCGATGATGTCAACAGCGTCTCCAGAGTTGATTACACCTCTTTCGATTCTACCAGTTGCAACAGTACCTCGACCAGTGATAGAGAATACGTCTTCAACAGGCATTAAGAAGTCTTTGTCGATCAATCGCTCAGGAAGAGGAATGTACTCATCCACAGCATTCATCAATTCTTCTACTTTAGTTACCCACTCAGCTTCGCCGTTCAATGCGCCAAGAGCAGAACCCTGAATAACAGGAATGTCATCACCTGGGAAATCGTAATCAGAAAGCAATTCTCTGATTTCCATTTCAACAAGTTCCAAAAGCTCTTCGTCATCAACAAGGTCAACTTTGTTCATGAATACTACAAGTGCAGGTACACCTACCTGACGAGAAAGCAGGATGTGCTCTCTAGTTTGAGGCATAGGACCGTCAGTCGCAGCTACAACGATGATCGCACCGTCCATTTGCGCCGCTCCAGTAACCATATTCTTCACATAATCCGCGTGACCAGGACAATCTACGTGAGCGTAGTGTCTAGCGTCAGTTTGGTACTCAATGTGAGAAGTGTTAATGGTGATACCTCTTTCTTTTTCTTCCGGAGCATTATCAATCGCAGAGAAGTCTTTTTGCTCTGCAAGGCCTTTGCCCGCAAGTACTGAAGAAATAGCAGCAGTCAACGTAGTTTTTCCGTGATCTACGTGACCAATAGTACCGATATTTACGTGTGGTTTGGAACGATCAAAGGTTTCTTTTGCCATATTTGATAATCCTCGGTTTTTAAATTAGTCTATTATAATCTTAAATAATTCTTTTCTAATAGCGTTCTATTGAGAGCCAACGACGGGAATTGAACCCGTGACCTCTTCCTTACCAAGGAAGCGCTCTACCCCTGAGCTACGTCGGCTTGCAGGAATCGCCTCCTCTTATTCAATAGGAATAAAGAAAGATGGCATTGACCTGACAGAACAGATCAAGGAGGCAAAAATTCGGGAACCATGAAAGTCCTGAACGAAAATTGAGCGGGTGACCAGGTTCGAACCGGCGACCTACAGCTTGGAAGGCTGTCGCTCTACCAACTGAGCTACACCCGCTTTTTACTTTACGAACAGGTGTCAGCTCCTTGTCAGAGCAACACCCTCATCATTACTTCCTCAATACGTGGGGGGAGCAGGATTCGAACCTACGAAGACATAAGTCAGCAGATTTACAGTCTGCCCCAGTTGGCCGCTTTGGTATCCCCCCAAAGAACTCTCTTTTCCACATGTGCGAAAAAGGGATTGCAAAATTATATGGATTTTTATTTTAATCAAATTTTGAATCCATTACTGATTAAAAAGTTCAATAAATATTTTTGATCTTTGTCCGAGCTACTCAATAATATTGATCCAAACATGTCTTATTCCTATACCATCAACGAAAAAAATTATACCGTCGATCTTCAGGCAAAAAATGCCAAAATCTTCGAATCTGATCAATCTGTGGAGTTATTGTCTCTCGAAGGCAATCATGCGGTGGTCTCAAACGGGAATCAAACCTTCGAAATATGGGTAGTCGAAGAACAACCCGGCTACCGAATATTAAATATTGATGGTGTTGAAATAAAAATTGAAAAACGTGAAAGATTGGCCGATCTATTTGAAAAAATCGGCTATCAGGAAGATGCCAAGAGCAGTATTTCAGAAATTAAGGCACCAATGCCCGGAACAATTGTGGATATCCTGGTGAAAGAAGGACAAGATATCGAAGCGAATGATCCTATATTAATATTGGAAGCCATGAAAATGGAAAACATCATTAGAGCTACTTCGGCAGCAACTGTTACTGAGATTGTGGCTACACCTGGAAGTGTGGTCCAAAAGAATGACACTTTGATCAAATTCTGATTTTACAAAAAGGCATAGTGCCAACTAATTATATATTTGTGGCCGAGATTTTCCTCCTTAGTTCTGTATGAAATATAAAAGACTACTACTGAAGCTTAGCGGCGAGGCCTTGATGGGCGATCAGCAATTTGGAATTGACCCGAATCGGCTGGAACAATATTCACAGGAAATCAAAAAAGTCCACGATAAAGGAGTAGAACTTGCCATCGTTATCGGAGGTGGCAATATATTTAGAGGGGTTCAGGCCGAAAGTGCCGGGATCGACCGGGTACAGGGTGACTACATGGGCATGCTGGCCACCGTAATAAATGCCATGGCACTACAAAGCTCGCTGGAAAAAAACGGCATGTATACACGGTTAATGAGTGGTATTGAAATGGAAAAGGTTTGCGAACCTTTCATTCGCAGAAGAGCCATCAGACACCTGGAGAAAGGTCGGATCGTCATCTTTGGTGCGGGATTGGGTAATCCTTACTTCACGACAGACTCGACAGCAAGTTTGAGAGCCATAGAAATAGAAGCAGAAGTGGTACTGAAAGGTACACGCGTCGATGGTGTATATACTGCAGACCCGGAAAAAGATCCGAAGGCCACAAAATATGATAACATTTCTTTCGACGAAGTATACCAGAAAGAATTGAACGTGATGGACATGACGGCTTTTACGCTTTGCAAGGAAAATGATCTGCCCATCATCATTTTCGATATGAATCGCCCTGGCAATCTGGATCGACTGATTGAGGGTGAGAAAATTGGTACATTAATCAAATAAGCAATGGAAGAAATAGATTTTTATCTGGAACATGCTCAGGAATCCATGGATAAGTCCGTGTCTCACATGGTCGTAGAATTAGGAAAGATCCGGGCAGGTAAGGCAAGTCCAAATATGCTGGACAGCTTATCCGTTGATTATTACGGTAATTCTACCCCGATCAACCAGGTAGCCACGGTCAACACGCCTGACGCAAGGACCATTTCCATCAAGCCCTGGGAAAAGAACATGATCCAGGAAATTGAAAAAGCGATCATCAACAGTGATTTAGGATTCAACCCTCAGAACGATGGCGAACTGATCCGGATCAATATCCCTGCTTTGACAGAGGAAAGACGCAAAGCACTGGTAAAGCAGGCTAAGGCAGAAGCGGAAAATGGCAAAATCAGTGTTCGAAACGCTCGAAAGGACACCAATGACTCCTTGAAGAAGTTATTAAAAGATGGAGCTTCCGAAGATATGATCAAAGACGCTGAAGATGAAGTGCAAAAGATGACGGATGCACATGTCAAGAAAATAGATGATATTCTATCTCAGAAGGAAGAAGATATCATGACGATCTAATGCTGAATAAGATTTAATGCACCTTCTACGTAAAGGTTTTAGAACTCCGTGCTCATCAAAAGACACGGAGTTTTTTATTTTAATCCGCGTGGAATTTGACGCAGCGACTGCTCAGTCGGTGATAATCTCCGATCACTTCATGGAAGATTTCCCCAGAATCTTTCTCGAGCGTAATGATCCCTGCGGCCTCCCCTCCTTTTCTTTCAGAGTCCCACCAGTTGCCACTGATCGTAATGTCTTTGAAAATATGGCCAGGTTCGCCAAAGCCTCCGTACAGCATGTGCATGTTGCTTCCGCCGCCCTCTATGAGGACTTCTCCTGCATGATGTCTGCCCCCAAAATGATCGAATAAATGCACCCATTCATCGATGGTAGGTAAATGCCATCCTTCCGGACAACCCGCTATGGCCTCTTTGTAGTTGTACAGCCGACCAAATTTTTCACAATACGCAGGCTCATCATTGTAGCAATAAGAACCCTTGACATTATAATTCAGGTTTTCAGCAAACCAGGTTCGCTCAACGAATACTCCACCACCTTTGTCAAGCTTGAAACTGATGGTCTTGTAGGTTTGACCATCCCTGGAGTCTGTGAATGTCCCGTCCGTAAAAGTGTACTCAGCCTGGCTAAATGATTGAAAAGACAACATCAATCCCGTTAAAACCAGCGATAATTTCTTGAAGGCGTTCATATATCTTAATCGGTGAATTTTCAAAAAAGTCAAAGGATTCGGTTCAAACCCTCAACAATTGCCCGTAAAATTAGATAAATGATAGGTATTCACCGTTTTTTAGTGACGATGACTGCTAATTGTCTACCTCACGGGTGTCGTTGGTTTGATCAATCTAAAAACAGTTTTCGGCCTTCGATGATCTCCAGTACCGGATCTGTGACCAGATATTTCGGGGATCCCCCCTTGCTAACCAACTTGCGAATTAATGTGGCAGAAATATTGATCTGTGGCGCGTCGATCCATTTTACTTTTTCATGATCCTTCAATTCCGAAGGTTTGCTATTGATCCGCGGATATACCACTAACCCATAGTTCTCGAGGATCATATGCGCGTTTTTCCACTTTGGAAAACTTGCGAGGTTGTCCTCTCCGATGATCAGATGAAATTTGTGTTGGGGATATTTTTCGGATAATCGCACCAGGGTGTCGATGGTATAACTGGGCCTGGGCATGTTGAATTCAATATCGGAAGCCTGAAAATGGTATTGATCATGAATCGCTGCACGTACCATATCGATGCGATCAAATTCGTGCAGTAGGTTCTTGTTCGCTTTGAATGGATTCTGAGGAGAGACAATAAACCAAACCTGATCCAGGTCTGTCGTTTGGTAAGCAACATTGGCAATCACCAAATGTCCAACGTGTATGGGATTGAATGAGCCAAAAAACAAACCAATTTCCATGGCTATCGAATAAAGGTGATCACTTCTCTTTCTGCTTGTTGTTTGGCCTGATCCAGGTCGTCGTTGATCAATACAAAATCGAAACGATCTTGATAGCTCATTTCAATGGCAGCCTTTTTGACACGCCGGTCCAGGCTTTCTTCTGTTTCTGATCCGCGCTTTTTTAGTCTGCCACGCAGTACCTCAAGATCCCGGACTTTCACAAAAACGGCCATGGCTTGCCCTCCTAGCTCTTTTTTCAGGTTCAACCCACCTTCTACATCCACATCGAACACGACATGCTTTCCTGCATTCCAGATCCTATCCAGTTCCGATCTCAGCGTACCGTAATAGGTGCCTTCATACACTTCCTCCCATTCGAGGAACTGGCCGGAATCAATTCGCTGACGAAAATCCTCGGCATCAAGAAAGTAATAGTCTTTTCCGTGTTGTTCGCCTTCGCGCGGCGCCCGTGTAGTGGCAGAAATGGAGAAATCCAGTTCCGAAGTGATCGACATCAGGTGTCTGACAATCGTCGTTTTGCCTGCACCAGAAGGTGCTGAAAAGATCAAAGCCTTGCCTTCGCTCATAGCCATTATCAAAGTGAATGGAAGGGAATCCCTTCCATTCAAATTTTTAAGGCCGCTAAGCTAAGGATTTTATCTTAGTCTTGATGAGATCTACAAGCTCCGATGGCACTTCTTTGTGCGCTATTTTGCTTTTCAGCGTTTCACGGAGTTGTTTTTCCAGTTCCAATTGCTTGAAACATGGCGAACATTCTTCAATGTGATCGGATATATATTGTTCTTCTTGCTGATTAGCTTCGTTATCGAGCATTAAATTGACCAGACTCAGAAATTTTTCACATTCAGACGAATCCTTGCATTCTGATCTCCCTTCCTTATTTTCTTCCATTATCTAACTAATCAATTATTACCAAATCCCATTGAAGAGGCGTACGTATTCAGCTTTTCCTTCAGGAGGTTTCGCGCCCGGTGTAACCTGGAGCGTACTGTTCCTATAGGAATGTCCAATATCTTCGCCATTTCCTCGTAGGTAAACCCTTCAAGGTCACAAAGGATGATCACAGTTCGAAAATCTATGGCCAATGAATTCAGTGCATTCGTCACTTCATCACCGATCATATCTTTCACCGTATCTACCCGAAGGTCTACCGTTCTGGTATCGTCAACATCATCTGAGTTGTAGAAGTTCTCTACTTCCTGATAATCGACCTTAGAAGGTTCTTTTCCTTTCTTCCTGAACTCATTGATGAAGCTATTTTTCAAGATCCGGTACAACCAGGCCTTGGCATTGGTCCCTCGCTGAAAGCTGTTGATAAATCGATAAGCCTTCAAGTAAGTGTCCTGTACCAGGTCTTTGCTGTCGTCATCATCAAATGAGAGCCTGTAGGCAAAATTGTACATCGAGTCGATGTGAGGCATGAATTCGTTGTTAAAGATTTCAAGCCGCTCCTTTTCGGAGTATGTATATTTCGTACCACGCTCTTCCTCTCCATCGGAAAGCGTCGCTTGTGTGTCTACCATATCTAGTACCTGCATTTCTTCCTCTCTTTTCAAAATACATGTTGATACATGATTGTACGAGAAGTGCGCTTAATAGTTCCTTAAGTAAGGTCGTAGCAATTACATTAGGTAAGTTTGCCACCGCTAAGATACCACGTATGAAAACAATTAAATTTTTCCTGTTTGTACTCACTTGTTTCAGCGGGTTCGCTGTTCAAGCTCAGGATTCCTTGAAACTCATGGTCGAAACCATGGGGGCTGCTTCTGTTATCGATAAAGCATTACCTCACTGGATGGCCTTCAATAGATACGGTTTTTTGCCTACGGGTGAAAGCAGTGCCTACTCCAGACTGGAAATCAAACGACCTTTTTCCATCGGTGAAAATTTTAAGGTCTCTACAGAGTTTGATGGGATCGCCAATACAAGCGATGTATTCATACACGAAGCATATGTCAATCTGCAATGGAAAAACTGGTCCTTGCAAATGGGCCTCAATGAAATCAACAACCAGTACTTCCCAGACGATCTGTCTACCGGGCATATGTTTGCCAGCAGGAATGCACGCACGATCCCCAAAGTGACTTTAGGTGTGCTGGAATATTCGGATGTTCCCTGGACAAAAGGCTATTTACAATACCGCGGTGCACTTTCACAAGGTATTCTCGAAAGTGATCGACCTGTCTCCAATGCACTTTACCATGAAAAGTATGCAAGTATCCGCACCCGAAAGCTTCCTATCAATTTTCACATCGGATTCATGCACAATGCGCTTTTTGGAGGAGAATTCAACGGTGAAAAGCAATCCACCAAATATTTGGAAGTTTTCCTGGGCCAACGTTCTTCCACATCTAATGTGAACGGGGATTCAATTAATGCTGCCGGAGCACACTTTGGCATTTTCGACTATGGGTTAAGCCTTGAAACAACAGAAGCAGACTTTGACTTCTATTATCATCAACCTTGGACAGATGGCTCGAGTATAAAGGATTGGTCGGCGAGTAATAAAGATTACATGCTGGGAATTCGGGTTAGGCTAAAAAACCAGCAATGGCTTACGGAGATTCTTTATGAAAACATCAATACAATCCATCAAAGTGGACCGGGACTGCCCGATCCCATCATCAACGATGTAGGCTACAATTTTGGAGAGTTACAAGCGATTGAGAATTACGATCAGTTCATCATCGACGAGTTAGGTCAAGATGCGCTAGACCGCAATCCACCGCAAGGAGATAACCTGACTTTTGATGAATTTCTCGATATTATAAGATTCGAAACCAACAACAACCTTGAGTATGGCGGCCGGGACTCCTACTACAATAATCGTGGATTTCCCAGAGGCAATACTTATCAGGGATTTACCATTGGCAATCCGCTGTTCCTGACCTCTGACCGACTATTCGAATTGAATGGTATTCGAGCATTCGATGCAGAGTTTATTGTGAATAATCGAATTCAGGCACAACACATCGGCTTCAAAGGAAAAATTGTGCCTCTGGACCTTGATTACAAAATGCTGATCACTTTCACTAGAAATGAAGGCACCTACGCAGGGTTTTATGGCGGTTTTATCGGTAGCTGGAACAGAGATCGAACTTATTTCTTTCGCAATGGCATCAATGCTCAATACCTCTACCTTGAGTTGAAAAAAGACATGGAAAAGCTTCCGTTGACCTGGACAGGAGCGGTAGGATTTGACCAACGTGGTTTCGGAAACTTCCTGGCATTCATGGGTGGTCTTCAATACCGCATCCGATAACCATGCGGGTATTGCATGTCAATAGTGAACTGTCCTGGCGTGGGGGTGAAAGGCAAGTAGAATTGCTAACCAACTACGGTGCTAAGGATGTAGACTCCATCATTGCATGCGATCAGAGGGGGCAATTAAACCGACACCTGGAGGGTACTCATGAAGTAGTAGACCTGTCCATTAAGAATGGATTTGATTTCAAAGCGGCACTTCGTTTGAAAAAACTGGCGCGACAAGCGGACCTGATCCATTGTCATACGCCAAAGGCTCAATCCATTGCCATACTGGCTAAACTACTAGGCTGTAATAGGCCGGTCATTTGTACCAAGCGAACTTCATTTCCGATTGGCAGTAACTTTTTTTCCAAATTCAAATACCGAAAAACCGATCAGGTGGTTTGTGTCTCTCAAGCTTCAGCCAATGTCTTACAAAAACAACTTCCTGATATAAATATTAAGGTCATTCACAGTGCCATTGAAAAACCAGAACCTGTCGTACCCATTGAGCTAGACCAACTCATTCCTGAAACGAGGGACAGAAAAGTCATTGGTTATGTAGCTGCGGTAACGGAGGAGAAGAACCCTGAGGTATTCTTAGAGACAGCCAGGGCAGTACTTGCCAAATACAAAAATTGTTGTTTTCTATGGATTGGTGATGGCGAGCTAAAAGAGACCGTACAAGCTCAAATTAATCTGTTAGGACTTTCAAGTAGGGTCTTTCTCCCAGGATTTCAAGCCAACATACAATCCTGGATTACAGCGCTTGACGTACTCTTTTTCCCGTCGTTATCGGAAGGGTTTCCTACTACCCTATTGCAAGCCATGCAAGTAGGTGTTCCGGTAATCGCGAGTGATTTACCAAGCATTCGAGAGATCGTAACTGATGGGGAAACGGGATTACTGAGTGACGCAAAGAATGAAGAAGAGTTTACCCACAAAATCATGGAAGTGGTATCAAATGATGATTTAAGGAATAAGCTGAAAGCTAATGCGCTTGATTCTGTAACTCATTTTTATGTAGAAGAAATGGTTCAGAAGTATGTGAAGTTGTATGGGAAACTGTAACGGTCAACGAATTCCGAATGATAAGACTGGGAAGCGCGTGAAAGAGATACCCTAACCGCGTGTCCGTTATTTTGCTGACTCTTAAAGAAATATATGTCATCAAAAACGGTATGATGTGCTTATTTAACCCTTCTATCGCTAAACGAAAGAACACATTGAGGTTTCACAACTTCCCTCTCAATCCTTTCCAGACCCTGCGGACTTTGTAGTAGGCTTCCCGGTAGGCGTACGCTGTTCTAAAAGGCAAGGAAGTCCTGCGATGCTCCGGAACCAATACATCATTGATTTTGTGCCCTTTGAGTTTGATCCATTTTCTGGTTCTGCGTCCATCCACCCAATCGATCAGCGCACCAATGTCCAAGCTATTGCCTTCATAGCCCATTTCCCATAGTCGTTTGTTGAGGATCTTGCCGGCAGCACCGGCGGTAGGTAAGACCAGATCTACTTTATCCAGTTTACTCAATACTGCAGGCACCCATTCATCAAACTTACCAAAAGCATTTCTTAAAGGTGTCTGCACATATTCATCAATGGGTCCGAAAAGTTGTTCCGCTACTTCTTTCTTCACCCCTCCGACAAAAAGCTTCTTTTTCGGCCGAATATGCGTTTCAAAAAATTCTATGAAAGCATCAGGTTGAAAAATGGCGTAATAGGGTAAGGTAAAGTGGTGCTCAAATTCCCAGACTTTATCGGGACTGAATTTGTCTGACAAAAAAGCAGCCATGTCGTCATTGTCCGGATACCAGGTAAACAGCCCTGCTTCCATGCCCGGATCCAGATTGTAATTGACACACATGGCCTTGAGATAGCCAGGCTCCTCAATCAAAATTGAATCCGTTAATTCCTGTGTGAGTTTGGGATCGTATTGATGATTGTAAATGCCTTCTCCTCTAAGCAGATACACATCTCCGTCCCCATATCGGGTATAAAAAGTCCGCTCTCCCGTTGCTAAAGCTGTATTGAGACGATCAAAAGATTCAAAAGCAGATCGGGTGTGAATAGGCATTACCCCAAAATTAGCCACTGATCAACGTGACAGAACGTGGAATTAATGAAAGAACTAATAAAACCCGGACGATAACATCAATCCGGGTCTTACAAAAAAATGATTTAATATCTGTAATACTCAGGTTTGAAAGGACCTTTCACAGTCACTCCAATGTAATCTGCCTGATCTTCAGAAAGTGTTTCTAATTCAACACCGATCTTATTCAAGTGCAATGCAGCTACTTTTTCATCCAGGTGCTTAGGCAGCATGTAAACTGCGTTATCGTAATTGTCAGCATTTTGCCACAACTCCAATTGCGCCAACGTCTGGTTGGTGAAAGAATTGGACATAACAAATGAAGGGTGTCCGGTAGCTACACCAAGATTCACCAGTCTTCCTTCTGCCAATACGATCAAATCTTTACCGTCAATCGTGTACATGTCAACCTGAGGCTTCACTTCCACTTTAGAAGCGCCGTGATTACTGTTCAACCAGGCCATGTCGATCTCATTGTCGAAGTGACCGATATTACAAACGATCGCTTTGTCCTTCAGCGCTTCGAAGTGCTCCGCCCGGATAATGTCTTTATTTCCTGTAGCAGTTACTACAATGTCAGCTCTTGGGATCGCATTAGACATCTTTTTTACTTCGAATCCGTCCATTGCTGCCTGAAGTGCACAGATAGGATCGATCTCCGTGACGATCACACGAACACCCGCACCTCTTAAAGAAGCAGCAGATCCTTTTCCTACGTCACCGTATCCTGCAACAACAGCGACCTTACCTGCAAGCATCAGATCTGTCCCTCGTCGGATTGCATCTACCAACGACTCTTTACATCCATACTTGTTATCAAACTTCGATTTGGTCACAGAATCATTCACATTGATCGCAGGCATGGGCAAAGTTCCATTTTTCATGCGCTCATACAATCGGTGAACACCAGTAGTCGTCTCTTCAGAAAGTCCTTTGATGTCCTTTACCAATTCAGGGTACTGGTCCAGCACCATATTGGTCAGGTCTCCCCCATCATCAAGGATCATATTCAAGGGTTTTCCACCTTCAAAAGCAAACAAAGTCTGCTCGATACACCAATCGAATTCCTCTTCGTTCATTCCTTTCCAGGCATAAACAGGAACACCGGATTTTGCAATGGCAGCAGCAGCATGATCCTGAGTAGAGAATATATTACAAGAAGACCAGGTCACTTCTGCGCCAAGAGCAGTCAGTGTCTCGATCAATACAGCAGTCTGAATGGTCATGTGCAAACAACCTGCGATTCTGGCACCGGCCAATGGCTTTGAATCGCCATACTCCTCTCTAAGTGCCATTAAGCCAGGCATTTCTGCCTCAGCCAATTTGATTTCTTTTCTTCCCCAATCTGCCTGGGCAATATCCTTAACCTTGAATTTTTCTATTACTTCTGACATTGTCGTTTGAATTAGGCCGCAAACTTAATCAATTGCTTTCACGAAATAAATTTGATCTCTTTAATATCGAACATCAACGCCTGCCCATTTGAGGTAACCTGAAGACGACCTTGCTCGTCAATACCGGTAATTACACCCAGAAACCGTTGATTTTCAGCTTCAAATTCATGTTCTTCTCCCAACCACCTTAATCGTTGATAGTAATTTGAATGAATGAAATTAAATCCTTCTTGTAACGCATAGAGTTGTTTTTCAAGTTGTAGTAAGACTTCCTCTAACAATTCATCTTTCTGCACATCAATCTGTTGCGCTAACAAAGAGGTCGCTGCAGGATGGACAAAGTCCATCTGTCTTACATTAAGTCCCATACCCAACACCACAAAATCAACTTTACTACCAGCAAGACTTGATTCAACAAGGATACCTGCCAGTTTTTTATCGTTCAGGTACAGATCGTTCGGCCACTTCACCTGCAGGCCAGCCTGAGGGCTTGAAAGGGCTTCAATGGCATTGACGGTGGCCACTGCCATACACAACCCAATATAAAATTGCGACCTGGGTTCGAGAAACTGTGGTCGTAATAAGACAGAAAACAACAAATTTGCTCCAGGCTCACTTTCCCAATGATTTCCTCGCTGCCCTTTACCTAAAGTCTGGTAGTCAGTTATGACAATTGTTCCTTCTTCTACCTTACCCATTCTCGCATAGTCCATCAATAAATCGTTGGTAGAATGACATTCTGGCAGACTTATTACATTTTTCCCCAGGAACGCAGTTTTGGCAAAGAATTTATGCACTATAATTTTAGTAATTTTAAGCTCGAAAATAAGTTAGTGAATGACAAATCTGGTTGAGGAAGAAATTAATTCAAAAAAGCTTTGTGACTTAGTGGTCGAGGGGATGGCAGAAATGAAGGCTTCCGATATCGTGGTTATGGACCTAAAAAATGTCAAGCATGCGGTTTCCGATTACTTTGTCATTTGTTCAGGAACATCAGACACTCAAATTGACGCAATTTCTGACTCCATCGAAAAGCACGTACGCGAGCAATCCAAACAAAAGCCGTGGAAGAAAGAAGGACAGCAGAACCGAGAGTGGATTTTGATTGATTATGTAGATGTGGTTGCACATGTATTCAGTCAGGATAAACGAACTTTTTATGCGATTGAAGAACTTTGGGGCGATGCTATGATCACCCCGGTAGAAGTTTGAGAACTTAATCACTCTCAAAGCGTTTTATAAGGATATTTTAGAAATAAGCAATAAATGGCAGATAAACCGAGACAGAAGAGAAGTTTGATGGGCGGGCCAGGTCGAAGTAACTATCAAATGTGGGTGATCATCATATTGATTTCATCCATCATTGGCTTCACCTATTTCAGCAATAACTCCTCTGCTATAAAAATTTCTGATAGGAGATTTGAAGAAATGGTGCTCAGCAACGACGTTCAACGTGTGGTGCTGATCAAAAATAAAGAACTCGTAGAGGTAACCCTTAAGCCTGAGGCGTTGCAAAACACGAAATATAAGATTGAACTTGAAAAGAGCAATCCTTTCAATAACAATCAGGGCCCTCACTATCAATTCAATGTGGTCGACACGAAAGTTTTCGTGGATGACTTCAGAAGAATTGTTGAGCAGCTACCTCAAGAACAGCGAATTGGTTATGAAACTGATGAGCGATCTGATTTTACAGACTTCTTACTCACCTACGGTATTTTCTTCTTGTTCATTTTTGGATTCTGGTTCCTTATGAGAAGAATGACTGGCGGCGGAGGTCCTGGTGGACAGATCTTCAATATTGGAAAATCCAGAGCGGCACTTTTCGATGCTGAAAACAAAGTAAAGATCACCTTTAAAGATGTGGCTGGCCTGGAAGAAGCCAAGGAAGAAATCAAAGAAATTGTTGATTTCCTGAAGAACCCAAGCAAGTTCACCAAACTGGGCGGTAAAATCCCCAAGGGTGCATTGCTAGTAGGCCCTCCCGGAACTGGTAAAACTTTGTTAGCAAAAGCAGTAGCTGGTGAGGCCGCGGTACCTTTCTTTACTTTATCCGGTTCGGATTTCGTGGAAATGTTTGTTGGCGTTGGTGCTGCGAGGGTTCGCGACTTGTTTAAGCAAGCCAAGGAGAAGGCACCGTGTATCGTATTTATTGATGAGATTGATGCCATTGGACGATCCAGAGGAAGAGGTCAGATGCCCGGTTCTAATGACGAACGTGAAAACACACTGAACTCACTGCTGGTAGAAATGGACGGATTCGGCACAGATTCAGGAGTGATCATCCTTGCTGCTACGAACCGACCTGATGTACTTGATTCCGCATTACTTCGTCCGGGCCGTTTCGATCGTCAGGTGAGTATCGACAAGCCAGATATCGTGGGCAGAGAGGCCATTTTCAAGGTGCACTTGAAGCCGATCAAATTGCATGAGGAAATCGATGCGAAGAAATTATCTGCACAAACACCGGGCTTTGCCGGAGCAGAAATAGCCAACGTCTGTAACGAAGCTGCACTGATCGCGGCAAGAAGAGATAAGGAAAAAGTGGAAATGGTAGACTTCCAGGATGCTATTGATCGTGTGATCGGAGGTCTTGAGAAGAAAAACAAGATCATTTCACCTGAAGAAAAAGAAATCGTGGCTTACCACGAAGCGGGGCACGCAGTAGCCGGTTGGTACCTGGAGCACGCTGACCCCTTGGTGAAAGTAAGTATCGTACCTCGAGGAGTGGCCGCATTGGGCTATGCACAGTATCTGCCCAAAGAGCAATTCCTGTACCAAACTGAGCAGTTACTGGACGAAATGTGCATGGCGCTTGGAGGACGAGTTGCAGAAGACATCATCTTTGGCAAAATCTCCACCGGCGCACTGAGTGACCTGGAGCGAATCACAAAAATGGCGTACAGCATTGTGACCGTTTATGGAATGAACGATAAGGTAGGTAACTTATCCTTCTATGATTCCAAGCAATCAGAATACAACTTCACAAAACCGTATTCTGATGCCACTGCAGAGTTGATTGACAAAGAGGTCAAAAGCCTAATTGAAGGTGCCTATCAGAAGACGAAAGATCTTTTGATGGAGAAGAAGCAGGAGCTGGAGACCATCGCTAAGGAGCTTTTGGAAAAAGAGATCTTGTTCCAAAGTGATCTGGAAAGACTGATCGGAAAGCGGCCTTTTGATCGGAAAACGACCTACGAAGCGTTTACTGACGGTGATTTCAATAACAAGGAAGAAGAAACCGAAGAAGCTCCTAAAACCGAGACGGAAGAGGTTACTAGCAGTAACGGCCAGTCTGAAGCTACCAAAGAAGAAAAGACAGAAGAAGGTACTTCGGTATAAGAACTGTCAAATCAATAATATAGGAAAAGCAGAGCATCGTCTCTGCTTTTTTTGTTTGCGGGTTGTGTGATTTCTTAGCAATTTGAAGAAAATTAGTATTCATGATCAAATCGACCTTCCGACTGCTCTTGCTTTTGATAGTATTCACTTCTCAAGCTCAAAATTCTTACTTCCCAAAAACGCTGAACATGCGTGAACGCGCGCAAGTCATCGACCAGTGGTTGGAAGAACGGGTACAAACTGTACTTCCGGAGTTGATGCAGCGCAGTGGGATCGATATGTGGGTGATCATTTCACGAGAATACAACGAAGACCCGGTATTGAAGACCTTTCTACCTTCCACCTGGCAGTCGGCGAGAAGAACTACTATCCTGGTCGTGTATGATCCAGGACAGGGAAAACCTTTAGAGACTTTCGCCATGGCTCGGTATGGCGTCGGGAAGCTGTTCAAAAAAGCCTGGGATAAGGAAACGGAGCCTGATCAGTGGAAGGCCCTGGCAGAAATGATCGAGGAGAAAAACCCTCAAAAAATTGGAATTAACAAGTCATCAAACTTCGCTCTTGCTGATGGAATGGTTGCTACCCATCACGATCTATTCATGGAGTATTTGCCCAAGAAAATGAAGTCGCGGGTAGTCAATGCGGAAGACCTGGCCATTGGGTGGCTAGAAACTCGAACCGAATCGGAAATGATCGTTTATCAAAACATCGTTCGCATGGCACATCAGATCATTGCTGAAGGTTTCTCCGAAAAAGTGATCCAACCAGGAATCACTACAACTGATGACGTGGTATGGTGGTACCGGGATCGTATTCGTGAACTTGGTTTTTCGGCATGGTTTCATCCTTCTGTATCCATCCAGCGGAAAGACCCTGAATCCACGGAGCACGAGAGGTCTTTCTCTGATCGACCTGCAGAAGCCATCATCACTCGAGGCGATTTGTTACATGTAGATTTTGGCATTACTTACTTAAGACTCAATACGGATACACAACAACATGCTTATGTATTGAAGCCAGGAGAAACCGGCCCACCTACCTATTTGGTAGAAGCATTTAAGAAGGGTAATCGAGTACAAGACATCCTCACATCCCATTTTAAAACAGGTCGCACCGGTAATGAGATCTTAAAGGCCACGCTCGATCAATGTGCTGCAGAAGGACTGAAAGGAGTAATCTATACCCATCCTATTGGTTTTCATGGGCATGGTGCCGGACCGACGATTGGATTGTGGGACCAACAAGGTGGTGTTCCAGGGAAAGGTGACTACCCACTTTATCCCAATACCGCTTATTCCATCGAACTGAATGCCGGTGTATTTATCGAGGACTGGGACAAAGAAATTCGGATCATGTTGGAAGAGGAAGCCTTTTTTGATGGAGAAAAGACCTACTATATTGACGGACGTCAAACAGAGATCATGACGATCCCAAGAGTTTTGCACCCAAATGAGTAAATAAACATGAGAACTGAATTTACGTTAGGGGCGGTCGCAATTGTAAGTCTGATCTTCATGCTCATGACCTTTCATGACGCAGAATATGCGCTGGGCTTATCATTAACTATTTTATCTATCATCTACTTTCCATTGGGGTTTTGGCACATCAATGGAATAGGGCTTTCTAAGGTATTTAAAAGAGAAGCTTATCGCGAAATCTCGCCAGGGCATGGTTTTGTGACTTTTGTAGCAGGATTTATTCTATCCTTATTATCCTCGGGATGCATGTTCAAAGTTTTACAATTACCAGGGTACGGCGTACTTCTATATAATGGGCAAATCGCCGCGCTAATTCTTTTCGTACTGGGATTGATCTCCTATTTAGTTCAGAAAAGTGTATTCAAATTAAAACTACTTGGGCGTCTAATGATCTGGGGGCTATTAGCTTTTGCGCTCCTGAGAATACCTGGATGGATGATAGTCAGCTATGCTTACAGAGATCATCCTGAATATGTACGCGCTTATATGGATGCAGTTGAACATCCTGATGATGAGGAATTACAGAGAAAAGCCGAAATGCTTCGCATGGAAATCAATGAAGAGAATGATGGCGAGACAGATTGATCTATTCCTAACTACGCTGACGCTTCGATATGAATCGCTGATGTTAACTGTTTAGCTACCTGTCGCCCTCGTTCCACCGCTCCATCCAGATAGCCTGGAAAAGCCTGGGCAGTCTCGGATCCGGCAAAATATAGGCGGTCTTCAAAGAAGCTTTGTCTGAAAATCGGATGACCATTGTACTGATGTGGCATTATTTCTGCTTGGTAAGGATGAAAAGTCGAAGGGTCATCTTGCCAGTCTTTCTCATAGTATGTTGCTTTTGGTAGCTCTGGTCCAAAATAGAACTTCATTTGCTCCAGTACTTTTTCTTCTCTGACCTTGGTACCTTGTTGATGTAGGTCTGGATTGATAAAACCTTTGAGTATATTTCCAGTTTTGCCCTCATGCTGATGATCATGTAATTCAGACGCAGGCCCGAATTGACTTAGCAAACTTCCAATTTCATGCCCTCTCCAAAAAGCTTGCGCATACTCCAATCCAACCTTGATGGATTCCCCCATCCAAGTGTGCGTTTGGCTGGCCACTTTTTGCAAATCTTCTGGCAAAGCAGGTGAGATTTCTATCTTATTAACAAAAAGGTTAGGAGGCAAAGTATTTATGACTCGTTCAGTCCGAAGCGCTTTATCATTGACTAATACCGTCACTCCTTTTTCATCAAAGCTTAATTGCTGAACTTGATGATCAGTTAAGATGCGATTGGGATCCAGTTTTTCCGATAACGCCCTTATCAAAGATTGCGAGCCATCAGTGAACAGGTATTGTGCCTCAGTGGCCGCTGGCACTTCGAAGAGCTGAGCAGTTCTTCCAGGGTTTGCGTAATCGTACAGGACTCGTTTGCCTGTATACTGATGCTGAAAGGGTACATTCAATATCTTGATCAGTTCCATCAAGTGGACATGCTTATCGGCAAACCACGTTGCCCCCATTTCGATAGTGGCGCCTGAATCTGTTGTCGTAGTATGGACCCTCCCCCCTATGCGATCTCTGGCCTCTAGCAAAACATAAGCAATGCCCTGACTTTCCAGTTCATAAGCCAATGTCAATCCGGCCAATCCGGCTCCAAGTATTACTACCTCTTCTGATTCCACTGTTCAATGTAATAGTGTTATGATGCAACCGTGTTATCACCATTCAGGTTCCGAATCAAGAGGAATTTATAGAGAGTAACCTTTTTGAATGCAATTTTACAGATTGCAGATTTGACCGTATCTCATGGATTGTACATTGTGGGCTAATTTATTTCAGCACCGCTGCCTTTCTTCCCACTTTCCACGGTACGCCACGCGGCGATGAAAAGTGGGCCAAAAATCTAGCGGTTCCCCGCCAGGACAGGATTCATTTTTTAACGCTTTTTGTCTCAAAAGAGCAGGAATAAAATAAACTCGCTATTTCATGAAATTGAACTAATGGAGTTTCGAAAAGCTCGAATAGAATTTTAACTGGCCGTTCGCATTCTTTTCTGCTCTCATGAGTTCAAAAAACTAAAATGAATCAAGCGGACCCCCGCCGGGGCCTTGCGAGATGGCAACTCCAATTAATGCAATTACTCCACAGGTTTTAGGGTTAATCTCCGGTTCCTAACCCAAAAAGTATTGCCAATAAAAAACCCTTCCCGGTATTCCGGGAAGGGTCTTTTAAATAATTTATGTTTGGAATTAATCCCCGTCCGATCGTAACAAGGAGCTATACAGCAACTTTCGCGCGTTACCTTTTCTAAGCTCTTGCTGAACGTCAGAAACAATTCCCATCTTAACGTCTATATCTACCTTCATCGACATAGTGATTTGATCTCGTTCCGCCTCAGAGAGTTTATCTTTCTCTGTATTGACGAACTGGATTACATCTTCCTTCTCGATGAATACATCATTGGTTTGAATTTTTGGCTCTTCACCATAAACCGCCGTGTTTTTCGGCTCACCAATGTATATGTAGCTTACCAAAGATTTTCTTTCAATCTTGGTCAACTGGGTCGCTCTTGGAATCTTCTGCTTTACCAGAATTTCATCTTCCCGAAGTACTGTTGTCACCATGAAGAAGAACAACAGCATGAAAATGATGTCAGGCAATGCAGCCGTTGGAATATCCTGAGAAGTACCTGATCCTTTTTTAAACTTTGCCATAATGCTCTTTTAAATAATGATTAATCAGGTTCTGCAATTGAAATCGCTTTTGGCATACCGAATCTTGCTCTGTCATACATGTCTTTTTGTATGTCGTCGCTTCTGTCCAGTGTGAGCCACTCCTCTACGGTAATACCAGCACGCTCCGCGTAGATCTCATTGTAAGCTCCCTGAATGGCGTCCAGTACGTTGATGTACAAATCGTAGGTGGTACCCCTGTTAGCTTTAAACGAAACTACGGCGTTTCCGGATGTCGGATCATCAGATGATTCCGGGTTTTTACCGTTTTGGTTCACAAATGACTTCAATGAAGAAGGCAAACTATTATAAACCTCTACTCCTTCTGCTGAAGGATCTCCAAAGTTCAAAACGAACTTCTTTACTTCATCTTTCAACTCCTCCATTGTGCCTGTGTAAGGCTCATTTTCGACTAGTAGTCTATCCTGGGAGTTGGCCAGAATGGTAAAGATGTTTCTTTCTTGAAGTTTAATTTCTAAATCCTCCTGATTTGGATCCGGTGGAGGAGGCAAGAGCATGGTAATACCCTTGTCATTTGCAATCGTGGTGGTGACCAAAAAAAAGATCAACAGCAGGAATGCAATATCCGCCATGGAGCCGGAACTTACCTCAGGTGGTTTTCTTCCGCCTCTTGCCATTATTTAATCAGTTTAGAAACTTCTGTATACAAAATGCCAGCAATCGCAATGAATACCGCCATGTACATTGTGATGAGACCAGCTCCCACAATTTTGGAAGTGCTTTCTGAAGCGCCTTCTGCGTTTGGATCTGCCAAACCGTAAGCAATCAGGAAAACAACTATAAGTCCGCCAACACCCATCGCTGATTTAGCCAATCCTTTAGGATCGCTAAACGACTGGATCAACGGCATGATGATCGCCGTAACGGCGCACAGTCCGATCAGGATATAACCTGAGATAAGTCCAATGTCAATAATTCCCATAGTAATCTACGATTTAGAATTATTTAGCAGACAAGTTGTGCTTTACCAAAACGTCTACCAAAGAGATAGAAGCGTCTTCCATGCTGTTCACCAAAGAATCGATCTTAGAAATAAGGTAGTTGTAGAACAACTGTAGGATTACCGCAACGATCAGACCCGCTACAGTAGTCAAAAGTGCTACTTTGATACCATTTGCCACAAGTGTAGGAGAAACGTCTCCAGCTTCTGCAATCGCATCGAAGGCGTCGATCATACCAATTACCGTACCCATGAAACCAAGCATTGGTGCAAGGGAGATAAACAGGGAGATCCAAACCATACCTCTTTCTAATCGGCCCATTTCAACAGAACCGTAAGCGATGATAGACTTTTCTACCATTTCTATGCCTTCTGACATTCTCATCAAACCCTGGATGAAGATTGAAGCAACTGGGCCTCTCGTATTTCGGCAAACATCTTTAGCAGCCTCGATACCTCCTGAGTTCAATGCGTCTTCTACTCTCGCGAGCAATTTCTTAACGTTTGTAGTAGCCAGGTTCAACGTAATGATACGCTCAATAGAAATGGCCAGACCTAAAATCAAACAGATCAATACGATTCCCATAAACTGGGGACCCCCATCGATAAACTGATCTTTCACTACTTGGTGGAATCCTGGTTCTGCCACTGCCTCTACTTCTTGAACTGGTGCTGGTGCTGGCTCTGGCTCTGGTTCTTCTGCTGCTACGGAATCAGCTGCCACTGATGTGGAATCTCCAGCAACTGAGGTTGTATCGGCATCTTGCGCGTAAATGTTGAATGCCAAAACACCCGTCAGCATCAAAAGAGTCATTAACTTTTTCATAATCTGTTTGGTAGTCTTCGGTTAAGTTTTAAACGTAAGTAATTGTGTAACTAAATTATTCTTGACACATCTAAGTCCTGCAGAGAGGAAGGGATTCGAACCCCCGATACCCGGTTAGGGTATACACACTTTCC
Organism: Cytophagales bacterium; assembly: GCA_033344775.1. Classification (NCBI taxonomy): domain Bacteria; kingdom Pseudomonadati; phylum Bacteroidota; class Cytophagia; order Cytophagales; species Cytophagales bacterium. The sequence continues at coordinate 1,376,618 of JAWPMT010000004.1, forward strand.
AGGCGTGCGCCTTCGACCACTCGGCCACCTCTCTAATTTAGGTCTCTACATGCGACCACTAATTCCGACAAATAAATCAAGAAAAATGAGCTTATGCAAATTTTGAAATTATTTTAGGCGCTTATTGAAGGTCCATTTCTCCTCGAAGTGGGCGCTTCAGCAATTGTTTGATCTCTCTTTGATCAGACTCTTTACCGAGTAAATGCATCAACTTGGTCACCGCCGCCTCTGATGTAATGTCTCCTCCGCTTACGACGCCTATCTCTTCCAATTTTTTACTAGTGGCATATCGACCCTGGATCACTTCGCCTCCACTGCATTGGCTCACATTGTAAACAACCACACCTTTATCTACGGTCTCCTTGATTAAATCCAGGAACCAATCCGCGTTGGGTGTATTCCCTGATCCAAAGGTTTCAAGTACCACACCCTTCAGATCCGGGGTATTCAGCACGTGCTTAATGGCCTTTGTTGTAATCCCCGGAAATATCTTCAATATCACTACGTTAGGGTCAAAATAGGGACAAAACTTGAGCTTTGCTTTCTTTTTGGGCTTAAGAATATTGGACGGAAAATATTCGATGAATATCCCCGAGTTCGCCAACTTGGGATAATTCTCAGAATGGAAGGCGGCAAACGTACTTGACCTCACTTTCTGAGCGCGGTTTCCTCTTAATAACACAAAATTGAAATAGATGGCCACTTCTTTGATTAACGGTTCCCCATTTTCTTTAGCCGAGGCGATCTGAAGTGCAGTGATCATGTTTTCCCGAGCATCGGAACGCAACTGACCGATCGGGATCTGTGCTCCCGTAAAAATAATTGGCTTCTGGAGGTCGTCGAACATATAACTTAATGCCGATGCAGAATAAGCCATGGTGTCTGTACCATGTAAAACCACAAAACCATCGTATCGGTTGTAGTTCTCATAGATGATCTGTCCCAAATTTTTCCAATCTTCTTCGTTGACGTTCGAAGAATCAATGGGATCAGGAAAGGAAACCACAGTGATCTGCAGATCCAGCTCCCTCAATTCGGGGATCTTTTCCAGCACATGGCCAATATCGAAGGGCCGTAGTGATCCTTCTTCATCGTAAACCATACCAATCGTACCTCCTGTGTACACGATCAATATAGAGACATCAGAGGCCTTGCGAGAAGTCCTTGTATTTTGAATGGTATAATCCATGATCAGGCTGGGGTTGGCAATTTGAATAACTCACGAGCATTGGCAGTGGTTTGCTGCACCACTTTCTGAAATGCCATTCCTTTCAATGTCACCAGGCGTTCTGCCACCAATCGCACATATGCCGGCTCATTTCTTTTTCCACGATGAGGCACTGGTGCCAGATAAGGGCTATCCGTTTCAAGCACCAAATGTTTGATATCAACATGAGGTAATACCTTGTCCATTCCACCATTCTTGAACGTCGCCACGCCCCCGATTCCTAATTTGAAACCAAGGTCGGTGATTTGATTGGCTTGTTCAAGGTCACCGGTGAAGCAATGGAATACTCCTGTCAATCCTTTTTCACTGAATGGACGGGTCAATGCGATCGTTTCATCGATGGACTCGCGGCAATGAATGACAATGGGTAGGTCGTGCTTAAGGGCCAATTCACACTGAATATTGAAAGCTTCCACCTGCTGTGGATAAAAGGTCTTGTCCCAATACAAATCGGTACCGATCTCTCCTACCGCCAGAAACTCACGCTTTCCAAGCCATTCCTCGACCAGATAAAGTTCTTTTTCGAAATCAGCGTTGACCGAACATGGATGCAGTCCCATCATGCTGATGCAGGTATGCGGGTATCGCTGTTCCACTTCCAACATATCTTCTATGGAAGTATGGTCTATGTTGGGCATGAGCACTTGCTTGACGCCACTGGTACGTAGACGGTCCATTGCCTCGGGCAAATCCTCTTTAAACTGCTCTAAATAGATATGAGCGTGGGTATCAATCATTTCAGGGGTGATAAAGTCGCAAACTTATACCCTTTGCGATGAAAGCGCTCTAAAAACCAGGGCAGTAATTGTTTCAAATTACCTTGACTTTTATGACTGTCGTGAAAAACGATCACTTCACCTGGTTTTGATTGATCCAATGCCTTTTTAGCCGCTGTAATATTCAGGTCCTGATCAAAATCTCCCGAGAGCATGCTCCACATCACAATCTCGTGTGTTGATTTCAAAGAACGTATTTGGGAGGGCGTGATCCGACCGTAGGGTGGACGAAATAACTTTAGGTCTGACGATCCAATGGCTTGCGTCATGGCCGTCTCGCATGTTGCCACATCATTTCGATAAGTTGCAGTGGCAGTCCTCCAGCCGGAAAGATGATGTTGGGTATGATTCCCCGTTGCATGGCCTTTCGATTGAACTAATTGTAAGAGTTCTGGATATTTTTCAACATTGGCTCCTACCACAAAAAAAGTCGCCTTGGCCTTATGCTGATCTAATAAGTCCAATACATAAGGAGTTACCTCCGGATGAGGGCCATCATCGAACGTGAGGTAGATGTTCTTTTCATTTTTGGCATCTACTCTCCAGGTAAGCCCGGAAAAAGCCTGGGTCAATAAGTATGGCGTGCGAAAAGGGTAGGTTCTCATCAATCACCATTAAGACCGAACCTCAAGCGAACCTCTTCCATCACTTCCTCATGTGTGAAGACATTTCCTTCTCTGCTCTGTTGAAGACCTCTTTCTATGGATTCTTTTAACAGTCTGTCGTTTTCTAATACTTGCTTTATCTCCAAGATCAGATGAGCATCATTTGTCGATTTTATTCGCTCTATTATGTCCTTTTTTTCTCGTTCAATATCCATAAAGCAACTTTATACAAGATACGATAATTGAGATAAATAATTACTGCTTCAAATCACTCGTCGGACAAGAAGTTGTTCTAATTCATTTAATCGGTACTCATTCGAATGGAATGATGTCTTCGTAATGCTCTACCGTAGGATGTGGATCATAATAAGGATGAAGCAATGCTTTCCATTCCTGGTATTCCTTCGATCCTCGAAAACCTTCCTCATGCGCCTCCAGTGTTTCCCAATGGGCAATGAGCAGGTATTGATCTTTCTCTTCCAGACACTTTTTCAGTGAATGGCCTTTGTAACCTTTGATCGCACTGATGTATTGCCCTGCCAATTTGAAATCCTGCTCAAAGGCTTCATGCCAATCGGGCTTTACTTTCAAGACTGCTATTTCGGTAACCATACCGGACCTAACTTTTCGTCGTATTGTTTACCTGGCAGGAGATCATGGTGATGTCATCATGATAAGGCGCATCTTCTCTGAAGTCATCCAGGGCTTTGAGTAGAAACTGATGCAGTATGTTCAGGTTCTCTGATTGGTGAGTAATAAGCAATTCTTCCAGCCGCTCAAAACCAAATTGTTCTTCTTCCAGGTTGAAGGTTTCGGTGAGTCCATCTGTGTATCCAAAAAAGAGGAAGTCATTGATGTTCTCAATTTTGCGGGTCTCCAAAAAGGGCAGAGGGTCAAACATACCCAGCACTGTTGTTCCTTCCTCGAGCACCTGCGTGCCGCCATCGAATAAAATCAAGGACGGGTTATGGCCACAGTTTACGTAATTGAAAGAGCTGTCCGAATAATCATACATCCCCAGGAAAAAGGTGATGAAGTTTTCTCCATTGCTACTTGCATAAGTGGCATGGTTGAGTTCATTGATGATCTCTTCCAAATCGTGAGTCTTCCTGACCAGCGTCCTTAGCGAAGCCTGAAAGTTGGACATGAGCAATGCCGCCGGTACTCCTTTGCCTGACACATCCGCGATACAAACGATGAACTTATTTTCATCCAGTGCGATGTAGTCATAATAATCTCCGCCGACATCCTGATGTGGCAGGTACACCGCATCAATTTTCAATCGGGTCGATTCCGGGAGTTTTTTAGGGAACAGAAAGTTCTGGACCTTTTTGGCAATTTCAAGTTCTTTGCGATAGGCTTCCTGCTCCAACTGCTTTCTGGCCAACTTCTTATTTTCAATGGCCACAATCAGGATGTTGGTCAGGGCCGTCAAAAACGTTGTATCAGCAATCTGCCCAAGGCCTCCTGTAAATACGATCGCCAATAGTCGGCTTTTATGAAGTACCGGAAAAACATGAGTGAATTCAGAAAAAGGCCCTTCGGCATGGACGATCTTTTCTTGCTGATCCAGGTATTCCTGGGGCAATAATTCACAATCCCAGTCAGTACTGGTGCCATAATGCACCTCGCAGGCCCAATCCACATCGCCTTTTACATACATGGCCAGCTTCTTCACCTTTAGGTCTGCCAGCAGGGTAAATCGGTAGATACGATAGAGATCTTTCTCAGCCAGGTTATTATTAATGGCCTGAGTTACCTCGAGCAATGCCCGGAGTTCCAGATCTTTGATATCGCCGATTTGTTTCGCCATGCTTTCTACCCCAAATTATGGGCGTGTAATCCTTTCTTGGTCGCTAAATAATAATAGGTGTGAAATTTGACCGGTAGTTCCAAAGGTTCGGTCGCTTCATCATCTACCGTCTGAAGCACCTTCACCCAGCCTTTCTCATAGAGTGTGGCCAATGTAACAACCAGTTCCTGCTCGGTTAATTCACAAGCCTCGACAAGTTGTTGGTAGGACAGAACGAAATACAATTCGTCCAGCACATCAAATTCCAATTCAGTCACCCATACCTCCTCCCTTTCCAAGAGTAGGCACCAAAAATAGAGGCAAAACCCAAGAACAGCACATAGAAGGGATAAATAAAGCTGACCGTAAGCAAATGAAGTATATTTCCCCGGATCTTGAGAAAGCTGACCGGACCTCTCAGGTACCACATTTCAGCCATCCACCGCGCAGCAATGATCAGGCAACCAGGCAACCAGGCCAGGTACCCAAACAACATGGCGATGGTAATGAAAAAGACCGACATAAAATCCACGTAGGTGAATACCCAACTGACTCGCATCCAGAAATCCTGATAAAATCGCCATTTGCTGGCCCATCGTACGCGCTGTTGAATAAATCCCTTCAAGCTGTTTTTCGGTGAGGTCTCTACGATCGCCGCAGGTGACTTCATGAAAAATACTTTATCGGGAAACTGAGCAAAAATCTTCTGCAAGAGAAATTCATCATCTCCGGAAGCCAGGTTCTCATTCCCTTTGTAGCCATCTACTGCGATGAACGCTTCCTTGCTGTAAGCCATATTGGCTCCATTACAAGATGACGCCATCCCCTGCTCAAGGGAGGTGGCACCAAATGCCTGAAGTGAAGAGAAATCCATGGCCTGGATCGTATCGAAAAATCGACTCCCGGTCATCTTCACAGGACCTGAAACCATATAAGGACTTTTAGCCTTGATGAACGCGGCATAGGTTGATATCCATGTTCTGGGTACCCGGCAATCTCCATCGGTACATAGGATGAAGTCTCCGGAAGCTGCTTGAACTCCAAAGGTGGCAGCGGCTTTCTTTCCTTTGGCATCCGCTAAATGGATCAGTCGAAACTGTTGATCAATCTCGGAAATGGCTTGTTCGACCACCTGAACGGTATCATCCGTAGAATGATCATTGACTACAATCACTTCAAAATGATCCTGTCGGTAATCTTGATTTTTCAGATCTTCCAGTAATTGAGCAATATTAGACTCCTCATTACGAACCGGAATGATCACTGATATTTTCACATTGGCCATTCCCGCGGGGTTAAAACGAGGGATTCGGTTCCAGGTGAGCCGTAGCCAGCACATCAACGTGATGTGAACCAATGCGATAATGCCCGCAATAATCATGCAGTGAGTTTGAATCGGTAAGCAAGAATGGGTAGCAATCCGACCAGGGATGGCAGAACCAAATTGAATAGCCAGAGGAACAAACTCGCTACCAACAAGCTACCAGGCAGTGCTGTGTAAGCAGCAAAAGTCCAGATCACGGCCGCTTCTCTGACACCTAGCGCTCCTAATAAGGAAGGTGCCAGTGTGCGAATGAGGAAAACCACCGGAATACCGGCCATTAATAATGTATTCGATAGGTCCGGGCAAAAGTGGAATAGCAGCAAACCGAATTGCAGGCTAAAAACGAGGTATCGGAAACTGGAAACTGCCAGCAATTTCAATTTATTAATCATCGAATAATGCTTATCCCAGATGATGGCGAATACAAGCATAATAAGTGTAAGCAACACACCTGCTTTTGTCCATACACTGTGATCAGGCCAATAGAACATACTAGCCAGGGCAAACATGAACAAGGTGGTCCAAAGTGAAGCAAAGCGATTGACCAGATTGGCACGGATCGCGCCTTTGTTCTTTGGCAAATTGAGGCTCCTTCCGATGAAGTCACCCAAAGTGAACGGAATGACCCAATTGAGCGATAGTCCTCGCAATACTGACCATAAGGCCTGTCTGGAAGTGATTTGCGTAAGCGGTGCTACACAAATCCGCCACTTCACTACTTCGAGGTACCAATTGAGCGGTACCAACAACAACACCAGGCCACTTAATAGCCATAATCTTCCACGCTTCAGTTCCTGCCAAGCTACGCCCTCATAGGACCGATGCCCCAGCGCCTGACTGATGTAATAGACGCAACCCGCCAATACGACTACTTTGAGCAACCAAAGTCCCGTTTCTTTCCATCGAAAGTCGTTTATTTGTAGCGGTGAGTGCATCAACAAAAGATAAAGTAATTCTCGGACTGGATCCAGGCACGAATGTAATGGGTTATGGGCTCATCCTCGTAAAAGGATCGCAACTTTCCCTCGTCCAATTTGGCGTGATCCATCTCAGCAAGTATACCGGACATGAATTGAAACTGAAGAAGATTTTCGACCGGGTTGTCAGTCTTATCGACGATTATCATCCGGATGAGGTGGCACTGGAAGCTCCTTTTTATGGAAAAAACATCCAATCGATGCTCAAGCTTGGCCGGGCGCAGGGTGTGGCCATGGCCGCTGCCCTCTCTCGCGATATTCCTATCAATGAATATGCCCCCAAAAAGGTAAAACAATCCGTAACTGGGAATGGAAATGCCTCCAAAGAGCAAGTAGCAGCCATGCTCAAAAACCTATTGAAGTTTACGGAGCAACCCAAGCTCCTGGATGCGACGGATGCCCTGGCGGTAGCCGTATGCCATTATTTCCAGGGTGGCAAAGTCCAGAAATCTTTCAAAAGCTGGGGTGCGTTTTTGTCAGAGAATCCGAAAAGGATGAAGTAACTAGTAATCAGATTAATATCCAGCTGCCTGTCCGTCTTTTCTGGATTCCGAAGCTCCGGAATATACTTTAGATTCCAGATCCACCCCTATCGCCTGGTAACCACCATAGATACCCACGCCCGTTCCGATTCGGTGCCCTTTCTTTCGCAACTCCCTGATGGTTTCGTAAGTAAACCCACTCTCCAGGTTGAGCGTGCCTCCATTGGTCATTACCGAACCTGTGGGTTGTGAGCTGCCGACATGTCGCATTCTTGGTGCATCACCTGCTTCCTGCAAATTCATTCCAAAATCAATCAGATTCACCACGATCTGTGCATGGCCCTGTGGCTGGACCGCACCACCCATCAGTCCAAAACTCACCCATGGTTTTCCATCCTTAGTAATGAACGCAGGAATGATCGTATGAAAAGGCCTTTTCCCAGGTTCCAGCGCATTGGCATGCGTAGGGTCCTGTACATTGAACATTTGCCCACGGTTTTGCAAGACGAACCCTAGTCCATTTGGTACCATGCCCGACGCAAATTCAAAATAGATGCTTTGGATGAGGGAAACCATGTTCCCATCTTTATCCGCTACCGTCAGATAAGTAGTATTTCCTGTCTCAATTTCCAGGTCTCCTGCAGGATAGGTCCTGGCCGCCTGATCAGGATCAATCAGTTTGCTTCTCTTTGTCGCGTAATCTTTAGAAATCAGTGTTTCAATCGGAAGTTTGTTGAACTCCGGATCAGCGTAAAACTTCGCTCGGTCTTCATAGGCTAGTTTTTTAGCCTCCGTCATCACATGCAGGTATGCTGCACTCCCGAATCCCATACTTTTGATGTCAAATCCTTCCAGGATGTTGAGCATTTGCAAAGCGGCCGTGCCTTGCCCATTTGGTGGCAGCTCCCACACCTCATATCCTCTATAATTGGTACTCAGAGGCTCTACCCAATTCCCGGTGTGTGAGGACAGGTCCTCGTAAGACAGGAACCCTCCATGCTTTTTCATATAAGCGGCGATCGTACGAGCAATTTCACCTTTATAAAAGACATCTCTTCCTTTCTTCGCGATCTTCTCATAGGTATTGGCCAGGTCTGCATTGACAAATACTTCTCCTTTTTTCGGAGGACGGCCATTGGGCAGGTAAGTTTCAGCAAAGCCTGGGAAGTCTACTTTGTTCTGATAGTTGGTCGCCATTTCGTAGGCGATGACTTCCGATACCGGAAAACCCTCTCGACAGTATTGAATGGCAGGGGCCAAAATATCGATCATGGGCAGCTTCCCAAATTTCTCATGCATCATGAACCACCCATCCACCGTGCCGGGAGTAGAAACTGCCAGTGGACCAAAGAGCGGGATCTGCTTCATGCCCTTGTCCTGGAAGTAAGCAATATCCAGCGATTTTGGAGATCTCCCGCTGCCATTGAAACCGTACAGTTTCTCCGTCTTGGCATCCCAGACGATGGCAAAAATATCTCCGCCTATCCCACAGCTAGCCGGCTCTACCAGTCCGAGTATTGCATTGGCGGCAATTGCCGCATCCATGGCCGAGCCTCCCTTTTTCAAAATATCCAGTGCCGCCTGCGTTGCCAAAGGCTGACTGGTGGCTGCCATGCCATTTTTAGCCAACACTTCAGATCGTGTGGTGAAAGTTTGTCCGGTCAGACGATCCTGCGCCTGAACAGTGACGGCAATAACCAACAGAAGAATTGAGAAAAGCTGCTTTTTCATGATGAAAGTATTTCACCATCAAAGCTAGAAAAAAACACAGCCGACTACTTTGAAAATAGGACCAGCGGCAAGTAATCTGATTACTTACTCTTCCATCGTCCAGTCGAGGGCATCATGAATATCCGTAAACTTCTTGATTTTCAGATTAGGCATCACCATTTTGATCGCAGAACCTATAAAATTGGCAAAAATGCTCCCTGATCCAGTTTGTCGGTTGACCATGGCCAGTCGCTCGACTTTTCCGACAATATTTTTCGCCCTGCCTTTGATGAACCCTTTCATCCAGATCCGAGCCTCCGTATCAAATTCTTTGAGTCCTCGTCGGTCTAAAATCAATTTTCTGTATCCCTGAAATTCCACACTATCTCCTCCTAGCTCTAACAAAACGGAGGCAGTCTCTTTGGTCACGGAACCGGACCAGTTGATTCTTGAAAGGCCATTGACCTCATCAAGCATAAATTTGCTACCATTTACTTCTTTGATGATCCGAAAACGGGGTTTGACTTTTTTGGGAACGGACTTTTCTACGACCTTAGACAAGTACTCCAGGTCCTGTAATTCTTCACTGGTCAATAGATCATCGATGGCCTGATCAATGACTTCCTCTGAAACAATAGGCGTGGATGTGGTGGACTGTTTAGTCTCTGACGAAGGAGACTTGGCAAAAAACGAAAATTTCATCTGTACTCTGGTTACGGTTAAGCGGTATGTGAGTAAGACTATTTCCCTATAGCGATGGCATAGTTAGGCGAACGATTATCGAAGTTAGGGAAAAGTTCGACCAATGGACCCATTTACTCGACTAAAATTCTGAACTGTCTCTATGTATACAATTCTGATTTTCAGGCATTTATAATGATATCCCTCGAATAAGGTGATTTCAAACGATTGTATTGATCAAGAAGCATACTCTACAGGTAATTTCCTGATTAAAAAAAGAAAAGCATCCTTCAAATGACATAAAAAAAGACCAGCCCTCCCGATAATCATCGGGGCGGACCAGCCTTTTCGAGATACTAAACTAGAATCGCAAATCAATTCTTGATCAACCTATATTGATATTGGTCTCCTCCAATGCGTAAGTTCATGAAATACATGCCAGGATCTAACCGGTCTACATTCACTTTTACCTCTCTCTGCCTTGCCTGTAGCGCCACGCTTTGATTCAGGACTGTTCTACCCATGACATCAATCAAATTATATTCACTTCCTGCGCCTCCGGCAAAGCCAACTGCAAGCTGAATTCGTCCACAAACGGGATAGGATAAAAATTCACATTCAGCTCGGCAACTTCTTCAACATTCGTGATGAATGACCGAGCACCTGCTCCGGTACAAGTAATGACGTTGGCACTGGCATCGTATGGCAGGCTGGTATTTGTTACATTATCCACGCACACATTTACTGTTACAGCTCCTTTGGACAAACCTCAGGTCTGAAGGTTAGCTACCCCATTCTTCCGAAGGCAAATCCTTGCTTACCGTTGATATTGATCCTCGCGGAAGTATATCGACTCCCACGGTTGCGTTCCCTTTTTGCGGTGATCTTCAGTGTACCACCACTCACTTCTACATTTCCCCTTTGTAGAACTGCTCTTCATTATTCCCCCAACCACAGAGATTAATATCACAGCCATCACCTGTTTGATGACTGCAATCGGCTGTATTTAGTGATGTACTGCAATTTCAAGCTAATCTGAACGAGGCATTCTGTAAATAAAGTGATCGACTTGCTATCCTAAAATGAAGCATGGCCTTAGGTGATAGCAACTCCAATTAATGCAATTACTCCACAGGTTTTCGGCTTGATCTTGAACGAGTAAAATAGACTAGAAAAAGTATCAACAAAAAAGGCCGATCCTAAAGGGATCGGCCTTCTCTATTCAACCAGAATATCAAATAATCTCGCTACCTAAATAACGCTATTATTGAACTCTTCAATTTTTTAGTACAAGAAGTCTAATGCAGTTTGGTCATCGTTGTTGAAAGGACGATCGCTTCCATCAGTACAAGCCAACATCCATGATGCAGCTGCCAAAGAAGCGCCAGCAGGAGTTCCAGGGATCAGATTTGCACCAATACCTGCATCACCTTCATTAGCAGTACCTCCACCACAAGAAATGCTTCTGTCGAAGTAATCTGTGTGACGGAATCCGATGCAGTGGCCCAACTCGTGCGCAAAAATGGTAGCAATACCATCAGTGCTCAATCCGAAGGAAGATTCCAAAATTCCGCTCATCTGGATAGATCCGAAAGGATCTCCAGAATTCGTAGGGAATCCGGCAGAACCTAAAATACCTTGCCTTTCATCTCTTCTTTTCAAACGAGAAACAGAAATATCCGCATTTCTATTCGTAGTTCTACTAAAAGTAATTTCCAGGTTCTCTGCATTGTAACGAGAAATCGCTTCATCAAAACCTGCAATCATACCGGCGCTGAAACCTCTTCGACCGGTAGGTACGTAAATCGTGATGTTTCTTGATCCACCCGTGGACACAAGATTGTTCGTAGAATACTGCTCCGCTACAGGAATTCTGTGACCGTGAGACATCTCTCTCAGTTGTCCCTCAGTAAGGTAAATATCACCTTCGATCAGGAACCCATCTTCGAATACAATTGGCGCTTGGTTTGCGACATCAAAACCAGCATCTGTAATCAACGCCATCATGGCAGGCGAAATGTCCTCAGAGCTGGTGATCTCTTCAGAAGTACAGCTGTACAAAACAACCGAGGCTACCATAGCAATAGCCATGGCCTTAAACACATTTTTCATAGGAAATAAACTAGGTTAATTTGAATTTTCAGTTCGCAATATATGTTTTTTTTTGTTGTGACAAAGTTTTCAATGAAAACGTTTAAAATGTTTTATATCAGCGATTTAGGAAAAAAAACTATTTTCGCAAGATGCGAATTACGCTTCTCATCATCCTTATTTTCCTTTCAATTAATCTGGCTGCTCAATCCCCTAATGTACTGAACAGCAGCCCCTTAATCCCAATTGCAAACAGTCCATATTTGCAACTCAATAAGGGTGAACTTACCAGTAAATATCAGGTCATACGGAGACTGGGAAACGGGGAAGTAATTGTACGTAAAAAAAGTGCTAAAAAGGGGGGGCAATCAGCAGGTAATTCCGGTATTAACCACGAATGGAAATGGGGTGGTTTTGCAAACGAGTTGCAAGAAGGATTTTTCTACATCAGGACTGCAAAAAGCCTGAGCGCGACAAACGGCATTCACGAGCATTGGTTTGATCCTGACAGATCCTTATCACTGGTTTACGGTAACATCGAAACGCTCAAGGAAAAAGTTTTACCACTACCATCGGTTACGTTCATTCAGCCAGCCAATCGGACTCCAAAAGAAGAAAGCTTGCAACGCCTTCATAATCTTGGGATCAACGGCATCAGAAAAACACATCAACAATACCCTAATCTTAATGGAGCTTCGTTGATCGTCTCGGTAAAAGAAAATGCATTGGATACTGCCGACCTGGACCTGGCAGGACGCGCCTCCTGGGATGGTCTCACTTCCACAGTCCAGGTCAACCACGCTACCAACATGGCCACCCTCATCGGAGGTGCCGCCAATAGCGGAAAAGCCGGAGAAGGTGTGGCACGTGCGACCCGATTCCTTTCCGAGGACTTTTCTAATTTACTACCCGCCCCCGATCAGGCATTCCTCAACAGGAACATTGCCCTACAGAATCATTCTTACGGCGTAGGGGTTGAAAATTTCTATGGCGTCGAATCCGTAGCTTTTGATCAACAGGCACTCACACTCCCAACCCTGCTACATGTATTTTCTTCCGGCAACCTGGGTGCATTGAACAGCACCGGCGATTATGAAGACATTGTGCGGTACCGAACCCTCACAGGCAGCTTTAAACAAGCCAAAAACGTACTGGTGGTCACAGGGTCTGATGATCTGGGTGAGGTTGCGGACGCAAATTCCGCCGGACCTGCCTATGATGGGCGTATCAAACCTGAGTTAACCGCTTACGGAGGGAGTGGCACTTCCGATGCTGCTGCCTTGGTAACCGGGGCCAGCCTGGTCCTTCAGGAGCTTTTTGAGCAACTACACGACGAGTATGCAACCATCGATCTGATGAAGGCCATTCTGATTGCCTCCAGTAAAGAGGTTGGTGCTCCCGGCCCGGACTTCTTAACCGGATACGGGCAGATGTCTCTACCCAGAGCTACGGATCTGATTGATTCTGGTCATTTCATTCAGGATAATCTTACCACGACAAACACCTCAATGAATCATACCATCGATGTTCCCGAGGGGACTGCAGCACTGAAAGTGGTGCTCAGTTGGATCGATCCTCCTGCCAATGATGCGGATGCTTATGCCCTGGTCCATGACCTGAATGTGCGCGTTTCTCGCGCTGGTACCACCTGGGAACCCTGGGTATTGGATCATCGGCCGGACATCAATCTGCTATCCGCTCTTGCCGTTCCCGGAAACGACACCCTAAATAACGTTGAGATGATCACCATCCCATCCCCGGCTTCCGGAAGCTACTCCATTGCAGTATCCAGCAGCAACCTGACCACCGATCAGGGTTTTGCAATCGCCTATCATATCTCAGCAGCCGATCAATTTGAATGGACCTACCCTACCCAACTGGATGCTTTCACCACCGGAGAGGAAGCCTTCTTGTATTTTGATCAAACTTTTTCGGCACCCGGCACGCTGGAAATTCGAACGTTGGAAGGTTCCTGGCAATCAATTGCCGCTATCGGCACAGCTGACCAATTGGTCTCGTACACGCCAGACCTTTCGGGCGAAGTAATCTTACGCGCCCTATTTGAAGGTCAGGAGTTCCTCTCTGATACCTTCGCGATCCATCCCAAAATTGATTTGTCAGTCGACCTGCTTTGTGATGAAGAGATGTCTCTCAGTTGGAATGATGTCGGCGCTCCTTCATATCAGTTATCCCGATTTGATGGTAGCGCATTGGTTGCTGTTTCCGAAGTTCAGGGACTGGATACATTGATCGAGAGGTCTGCTTTCCCCGGGAATCAATTCACTGTCACACCTCTTTTCAATCATGTAACCGGACTATCTGATGAAACCCTCAACGTGAATCAACAGGGCGCTGGTTGCTACCTTAATCGTTTCCTTGTCTCTATCGATGATCAGGGAGCCGCACAATTGACCATATCGCTGAGTACTCCTGAAAAAATCACTTCTTTAAGCGTACTCCGTAGTGACAGGCAAGGTGTATCCGTCCTACTCGATGTGGTGCCTGACCAGGACAGCTACATCGTCATCGATCCCAGCCCTACTCCAGGAAGGACGATCTATCAGGTCATGCTCTCGACCAGCTCCAGACTTGAGATCAGCTCAGAGGAAGTGGAAATTTTCACCACTGATGATTCGCAATACATCCTTTTCCCAAACCCGGTATATGACGGCCAATTGTCCTTACTCAGCCCAACAACCGATGCCATCTTCCAAATTGTGGATTCTCAGGCCCGTATTGTCAGCAATTTCCTCATCAGTGCGGAAGCGGAAACTTTCCCAGTCGGTGAACTGGAAGGTGTCTACTATTTCCGAATCATCAAAGAGAGTGAAGTCGTTAAGACTGGCAGGTTTGTGGTAGGGCAATGATTTCCAGAGCAGTTGGTTTGAAAGTAGAAAACACTTGAAGCATCATTAATTAGCAATCACAAGTTTTTTCTATGCTCCTGTGATATTTCCCCTTTTTCCTCTACTAATGGTCAAAGCGTTTGCATGAAACAAGAGGAGTTTATAGCAATTGTCAAACAACATCAGAAGCTGATCTTCAAAGTATGCCACCTGTATGGTGCGGATGAAGAGCAACGAAAGGACCTGGAGCAGGAGATCTTGATCCAACTCTGGCTTTCAATGGAGCGATTTCGTGGAGCTTCTAAATTGTCCACCTGGATCTATCGTGTGGCCATCAACACAGCAATCACTCAGACTAAAAAGCTCAACAACTACCTCTCCAATCTGCAACGAATCGATGACACCATCATCAATCTTCAAAATGACACCAGTGATAGCGACCATATCGATCTACTTTATCGCGCCATACAGCTATTGGGGCCTACAGACAAGGCAATGATGATGTTGTACCTGGACCGCTTGAAACACACTGAAATCGCTCATATCATGGGAATCACCCCATCAAATGTGGCTACAAAAATTGCCAGGATCAAAAACCAATTATCTAAGAATATAAATAAACTCAAATAAGCTATCAATGATGAATATGGACCAACTTGAACATACCTGGCAGCAACAGGACCAGAAACTTGACAGAGTACTGGAAATGAATCAAGAGTTGTTGAGAAAAATAAATTTTGAAACCGCACATCGCACCCTTAAAAAACCACTATGGTCAGAACTTGTGACCCTGGGAAGCACATTGCTCTTAGCCATTTACTTATTGGCGATATCCTGGCACCTCATGACGATCTGGCAATACAGCATTCCCGGACTTATTGCTAGTTCATCAGCATTTGGTCTGATTGTTTTCTCATCACATCGAATAAAATTGATCCGAAAAGCACAGGACTTAACCACGCCCATTTCGATCTTACAAAGGCACCTGGCCACCCTACAGCTCAAAAAAATTAAGTTAGCCCGGATTGAGCTCATCCTGGGCATTTGTGCAGTGATTTGTATGTGGCCCATAATCATATTCACAGGTTTTGGAGTAGATATTTATCACCACCCTTGGATGCTAGGCATGATACTTTTGATGGTTGCCATCATTGCCATTCCTGTCACCAGAACCTATGAGCGATCCTATCATAAAAGTGTGCTGTCAGCAAAAGCCATGATTGAAGAAATTGATCATTGATGCCATGATGCAGGAGTCGAAGGAAAGTTGTTTGTATTTTTTTTCGAGATATCAATCATGTTTGGGATATTCTACGCAGTTGATCAGCACGTACTATCTTGCACCTCATGCAAAACAATACACCGATAGCAATGCTGGTCCTGGTGCTCTGCTGTTACTCAGCATCATTAACTGCACAGGATTCCTATGTGATTCGTAGCGTCGACAAAACCACCAACCAACCAATTGATGGACTGGAAGTATGGTACGAGGACTCACTGATCGCCACAAGTAACTTCCTCGGGTATTTTTCGGCACCCGGCCAACCAGAAGACCTTTGGACACTCAAGCATCCCTCCTATTTTCCGCAAGAGTTGGTATTGCCCACTTCGCTCAAGTTTCAAGTGAAAATGGGATTCAAAGGTGATTCGCTACTTTTCTCAGAAGGATTGAAGGACTTTTATCAGCAGATCGCCATGAAGATGCGTTTTCCGTCAGCTGCCCGAAATGCCGGGTTTCAGGGAACCTGCATGGCTCGTCTGTCCATCGATCAGGAGGGCAAAACGATTTTGGAAGAAGTTAATGGTGCTGGATGCAAGTCCGTACAGCGCGCCATCAAAGATGTATTCAGAAAGCTGGATGGCTCCTGGGATGTCAGTCATGCGGGTGAACAGATCATGATGCCTTTCGTTTTCCAAATTGTTGGTCAGGAACCTCCGCCACCCTTGTCCGAACCCAGAGACTCTGCCTTCAAGCACTTTGGTGCGGTGACAGTAACTGCTCAGAAGATAGTAAGATAAGGGAACTGGAAGATTGGACCTTCTTAGTTCTTTATAACTGCCCCTGGGTAAAATCAAAAGGCTAGTCAATGTAAGACTAGCCTTTTGGAGATACTAAACATGAATCGTAATGCATCCTTCCATCAGCCAGCTATTAAATAGACCAACTGATCACTTCTTCATACTATTACAGGATTTTACGAATTCAATAATAAGACGAACAATTATTAAATATTGAGCATTCAGGCAATTGATGTAGTCTTGATGTATTGAAAAGTGCAAAATTTTTATCGCAACAAAGGATTTCAAATGAATATTGATAATTCATTCGCATTTTTAGCCACGGTTAATATTGATTTTTGAAAAGTTTCACATTCAGAGTATGTCTTTTACCGACGTTTATTACCTCAAATCTCAATTCAACAAAAAACCATACGTGTCCTGAATCGAAAAATTGTAGTTTCACCCAATGACTCAAAACAGAGAATGAAAAACTGAAAACTTGTATGAGATATGGAGATGTGATCTGGTACCAAGAAGTTCTTTTCTGGTTGTTTTTCTTCTTGTTCAATTTCAGTCTGTTTGCTTTCCATACGCTGATCCAGTTCAAGGCGCGGTACCTCAATCCCTTTCAAATGGAGAACAGAATGGACCACAATGCCTTGTTCTTCAGCTTCAATCCGGACTTTTACCGAATTAGTGTCGATGTTTCCCTGATCGTTCTACTTTATCGCTGGCTAACCTTTGATCAAGGTATCATTGCAGCGACGCTATACTACAGTTTCCTGCTCCTCTACAGTATCTATCACTACGCTTTTAGCAAGATCTATCAGGTCTATCCCATCTTTTCCAACGACTTTCGTTTGATTCTCAATGCATTCGGCATTCTGTGGGGTGAGTCCAAAGTCAAAGTGGTCTTTTCCTCGCTTTTGGCAGCAATCATGATCATAGGTCTTTCGGCGGGCTTTCATCAACTACTGGCTTTTAGTTCACAGCTTCCTCCCAATTGGATCACGTTATTCCTTTCACTAACCCTTGTTTTGTATGTAATAGTTGGAATCTGGAAATACGGCATTTATCGCCCTAAAAGTGACACGGCCATGCGCATACTGATTGCACCACTCAGGATCGCATTCAATGTCATCAATAGCTGGAAGCTCGTCTCTCGCTTAAAAAGGACCAACTTCGATCAACTTGACCAGTCCAGAAATACACGACTCAATCTTGCCCAAAAACCAAATATTTATTGTCTGTTCGTCGAGTCGTATGGAAGCATTTTACTGAAGGAAGAGCGACTCAGCAAAAGGTTCCTTCAGGATTTTTCCACCTTCAAAAATGCTTTGTCAGCAGCTGGCTGGAAGATCACCTCTAACCTCTCTGAATCTGTATCTCCAGTAGGTCCTTCCTGGTTAGCATATACTTCCGTACTCTTCGGCAGTAAAGTAGCCAACAACTTCGCCTATGAATTCCTCCTCAACAAAGCGGAACTGTATCGCTACGACACCTTGATGAAAGTTTTCATGAAGGAAGGCTACCAGTCTTACCACCTCAACGCTACCCAACCCAAAGCAGGAGTCATGGTGCCTTATCGGCAAATGGCTTCCTTTTTCGGGATTGACCAATGGATCCTCGCCAGGGACATGGATTACTCCGGGCCTGTTTATGGCTTCACTGAAAGTCCTGCAGATCAATATGTCCTGAATTTTGCACAAGAAAAGATCAAGCGTGAATTGAAAGAAGATCCATTCATTTTGTTCTATCTGACAAAGAATTCACATTCTCCATTCATCTCTCCATCGGAGGTCGTTCCGGACTGGAAAACGCTGAACCATCGAAATCAGGAAAACATTGGACAGGAATTTTTACAGGAGCCTACCCATGCCGATTATCAAAAGGCCATTACCTATCAGTTGGATTTCCTTTCTGATTTCATCCTGAAGCAAGCCCATCACCATGACATCTTTCTACTGATCGGAGATCATCAACCGCATGTCCTTGGAGATCATGTAAAATATGGAAATGAAACGCTGATTCATGTCATTTCCAAAGACCAAGGTTTCATTCAGGGTTTTGACGCTTACGGATTTCAGGATTCATTAGAAAACCTGACATGCCCTATCAAGCATGAGGGCATCTATTCGATGTTCATTCGGGAAATAATGCGGGCTTATGGGAAGCCAGGAAAGGACATTCCTCCTTATGAGAAGGATGGGGTGTTGTTTTAGGGTACTTCACAAAAGCGCGAAAAAGAGATACCGGTCTTTTATTGACATCCTACGGAATATATGTCAATAAAAACCGGCATGACGCGCCTAATTTGCTTCGATAACCATTTTGAATTTAATAGAAATCAAATGCAACCTAAGAATTACCCTCGTTGATCTTCTCAACGATATCAGCATCCAACTCATCCATAGAAACTTCCTCAATGTCCTTGAAGAGTTCTTTACCATCGCCTTTGTACATGTCCCGGATCAAGTCCTTGTGCTTTTCAATGATGACCCTTCTTTTGGGTTTCATGGTGGGGGTAAGCTCACCTCCCTCAATGGACCAATAGGCCGGCGCTAATCGGAAATCTTTGATCTTTTCCCATCGTCCAAAGTCTTGATTGGCTTTATCGACCAGTTTTTGGAAGAGCTTGATGATTTCCGGATTTTTGATCCTCTCACTTAAGTCAGCAGCCATGATGAACATTTTCCCTGCTTCTTCAATCAATTCCTCAAAATTCGGAACGATGATGGCTGCCGGAAATTTCTCCCCTTCTCCCACCACTATGGATTGCTCGATGAGGTTGGCCTCATTCAGCTTTTTCTCCAGCTGCTGTGGCGCAATGTAAAGCCCTCCAGATGTTTTGAAAAGCTCCTTCTTCCGTTCAGTGATCTTCAGGTAACCATCTTCAAGGGTACCAATGTCACCGGTTTTGAACCAGCCATCCTGAATGACCTGCTCGGTCATGTCATCATTCTTGTAGTATCCCTTCATCAGGTTAGGCCCATTGACCAAAATTTCGCCATCATCTGCCATCGAGACCTCAACTCCTTCGAGCGGTTTACCTACGTATCCAATTCTATAGTCTTCTACAGAGGATGTTGCTACGACGGGTGAAGTCTCCGTAAGGCCATAGCCTTCGATCACCTGGATCTCCGCAGCCCAGTAGACACGGGCCAATCGTTCCTGTAAAGCAGCTGCTCCGCAAATAATGGTCTTTATATTACCTCCCAGTGCTTCTTTCCACTTACTGAAAACAAGTTTACGAGCTACATTGAGTTGCTTCTGATAAATGATCCCCATGTCTGCACGTGGATCGTATTTCAGCCCCAAGCCGATCGCCCAGTTAAATATACCTTTCTTGATGCCCCCCAGTTCACTGCCTGTCTTCATGATTTTGGCATAGACTTTCTCAAGTAACCTTGGCACTGTGGTAAAGGCATGTGGTTTGACTTCTTTCAGGTTGTCACCAATCGTATCGATGCTCTCTGCATAGTAGACGCTTATTTTCAGCCAGATGTAAGCATAGATACACATTCGCTCGTAGACATGGTTCAACGGCAAAAAGCTTAAAGCCCTGTCACCTGCCACAAGATTAGAAAGCTGCTCATACGCCAACACATTGCTCACCAGGTTTTTATGCGTGAGCATCACCCCTTTCGGATTTCCGGTAGTCCCTGAAGTATAGATAATGGTAAGGAGATCATCTTCTTTGACTGCCGAACGATAAGGCTTCAATTCTTTGATCTCACGGCCTTCTGAAAGTGGCAGCAAGTCTTTCCAGTGCTTTTCATTTCTGATTTTATTGATTGTGAAGAGTTCCGTGGATGACTCCCTGCCTTTCAAGGCATTTTTTACATTGGCAAGAATCTCCTTATTTGACACAAAGAGCATCTTGACTTCCGATTGCTCAATGATGTATTGATAGTCCTTAGCGCCAATATTTGGATACATGGGGACCAATACCGCACCAATCTGCTGACAAGCAAAATCAATGAAGTTCCATTCCGGTCTGCTCTCAGAGATCAGCCCGATCTTGTCTCCTTTTTTGATTCCTTTCTCGAGTAACGCCAGGCTAAGTCTGCTGGAAACACTGATCACATTTCCCGTGCTGTACTTGATCCATTCCCCTTTGACTTTGTAGCAAAGCGCGTCCTCTAACTTATGTTGCGTATACTGGTTGAATAGTAAATCAAAGACTCTCATGACCTCTGTTTTGTAACTGGAAATAGTGAAAACGATTACAAACTTAATCACTTAGTAAACAACTCAATGAGCTTAACCCGTATGAGACGGGCTATTTGTTGATGAAAGGGAAACTAAGCCCTCCTATGCGCCGGGATCCAGTTGGGCTCGCCATTGAAGGAGTTCATGGTACCAATGTTCTTGGTACCCATGGCGATGGCTTTTTTGACTGCATCTTGCCCAAAGCGCTTACGGATGTGATCCATGGCCTGATAGAGGTTGCACATTTCTTCGGTATCGTCCAGTAAGGAGATCTGATGTCCACCCTGAACTAACCCACTGTAGCGTACCCCTATCAATCGGATCAATAATCGGCGTTCATAGAGCTTCTCAAAAAGTTCTTTGGCAACATCAATCAGCACATGATCATTGGAGGTAAATGGAATCCGCTTTTGCTTCGAAAATACCGTAAGATCCGCATAGCGAATCCGTACGGTTACAATAGAAGTGAGTCTATTACCGGTGCGCAGTTGCATGGACAGGTTCTCCGCCATGGCGATAATCAAACTCCTCATCTTATGCACATCTATCGTGTCCCGCTCAAAGGTTCGTTCTATACCAATGGACTTTCGTTCATGGTATTGCACAACCGGAGAATCATCCAGCCCATTGCAACGATTCCAGATGGTCAACCCGTTTTTTCCAAAAGCAGCATGCATGAATCGTTTGGGCATTTCCTGCACGGTTTTTACATGCTGCGCACCCATGTCACGTAGCTTGTAATAGGTTTCTGGTCCTACCCCCGGGATCTCTTTGACGACTAAGGGCCGTAGAAACCCTTTTTCCTTCCCCCGATCGATCTGTAGTACTCCATTGGGTTTGGCTTGGGCCGTACTCACCTTAGAGACTGTTTTATTCACGGAGATACCCATAGAGATCGGCAAATTGACTTCATTAATGATCCGTTCCCTCAGTTCACGCGCCCATTTTAAAGTACCATGAAAGCGGTCCATACCGGTCATGTCTACATAGAATTCATCGAAGGAGGCCTTTTCATATAAAGGTGATTCTTCTTTGATGATTTCAGTAACTGCCTTGGAATATTTGCCGTAAATACCACTGTTACCCCGGATCACTACGGCTTCCGGACACAGTTCTTTGGCCAGTCGCATGGACATGTTTCCGTGGACGCCAAAACGCCTTGCTTCGTAACTACAAGTAGAAACAACACCTCGCCCGGTAGTTCCTCCGATGATCACAGGTTTACCAATCAATTTAGGATTGATCAAACGCTCGCACGACACAAAAAAGGTGTCTAAGTCTAGATGTATGATGGTTCGCATGGTGTTAGCAAAAGTGCGATTATTCAACTAATTATTTTAGTAAATTACTAATTATATTAGAATTAATTTCCTATCTTTGCTAAGGATTTTAGACCCTAATACAATGACAACAGCAGAAGTGGCAAAACGGCTGGTCACGTTGTGCCGGCGGGGCGCCTGGGAACAGGCACTCGATGAACTTTTTCACGAAAATGCAACAAGCATAGAGCCTGAGGGTGCAATGAGTGGCACTACAACCGGCATCGCCAACATCCAGAAGAAAGGACAGGTATGGTCAAAGATGGTCAAGGAATTTCATGGTGTGGACGTCTCTGAGCCATTGGTAGCAGGAACGCACATCGTCTTGAAAATGGTCAGCGACATCACCTTTCACGAAGGAGGGAGACAGCAATCTGAGGAAATATGCTTGTATCATGTGGAAAACGGCAGGATACTCACTGAACAGTTCTTCTACGAGCCACCGAAACCACCAACTGTTTAGTTGTTTGGGAGGGACCCCTACGGGGGTTCTTCTTTTATCAGGCAGATTAGCTCCCGAAAAACTAAGACTCACCGACGATTGCGCCTTGTACTTCCATCCTCGGAAGGAAGGGCATGCAATCTGGGTGTGTGCAGGATCATTGTTATATCCATTTAGAACAGTAAATCTCGAATGATCCTGAGTTAACCTGCCGGAGGCAGGTTTTTGGTTAATCGGTTATTGGGTTTTTCTGCACACAATTTTATAGCTCTGATGAGTGATCTTGATTCTACATTAAAATTTTATTGATGTGTTTTGATCTATTGAAATATATTTGCACTCCTTTCATGCGCACGTGGTGAAATTGGTAGACATGCTATCTTCAGGCGGTAGTGCTTTCGGGCGTGGAGGTTCGAATCCTCTCGTGCGCACTCAACAAAGCGTAGATTTCTTCTACGCTTTTTTTATGCATCATTTTTAAGACAGTCGCATTGTGATAATGAGAGCTAACAAACGAATAATGGACGAGATTAGATATCTCTTCTATATTCTTTACACTCTTAAGCTGAAGCTTGTTTTTTGGACTGAAAATACGCCATAAAACTCAAGATAATCGCAGCACTGGAAACCAGGGTCATCACCGTGCCCGGAACGAAATTGACGTAGCCTCCTAAATCCATGAACAAGAAATAACCGAGATCAGCGAGGCCTCCACACAAGGCAGCTAAGAAAATGGCGTTTTTATTCCCTTTCCAGATAAAGAATCCACAAATGAGAGTCACCATCCCGATCCACAACAGATTGAAACCATGCTGACCTATGATGGCTCCGGAAGCAGGAGGGTAATTCGCGGCTAAAGTGCTGGGATCAACCGCATCTGCAATACCCGATACAGCCCCCTGAATGTCATCAGATAAAATAAAAGCATCAGTCATGACTCCTGCCAAGATGTGAACCAGACCCCAAATGATCCACAGCACTGCGGAAATTTTGAATAGTGATGAGTAACCCATGATCAGTTGATTTTTGGCCGTAGCATAAACGACCCTATTCTCTAATAGATAAATTCACACGAAGGTGACTCACACCAAATCAGATCACAATAACCTAGGTTAAGAAATGGATGATGACTAAAACTATTTCCCCTTCAATCGATTGGCCTTTACTTTACTCAGTCCCTCAGGTGTTATCCCTAAATAAGAAGCAATCATCTTTTGTGGGACCCGTTGCACCAATTCAGGATAAGTGCTCTCAAAGTGCTCATACCTTTCAATCGCAGAAACACTCATCATCATGATGATCCTTCGCTGCAAGACCAGTAACCGCCGAGCCAATCCCTCAAAGCCCTGAGGAGTACCGTCTCTTTCCAAATCTTTTTCTCTGACAATGAGCTCTGAATCTTCTATGGCATCAATGGTTAGCTCGGTTCGACTGGCTTGATCAACCGCATCGCCCATGATCCAACCTTCCGGAGCAAACATAAAAATGTGTTCTTTCCCCTTCTCATCTCTTGAGTAGGATCGGAGTAAGCCCTTCTTTACGATATATACTTTTGAATTTAGCTCTCCTTTATGTTGTAAGATCTCCCCTTTTTTGACGCTTAATTTTTGGACTCCCATTCACTGTATCGTTCTTTTCATTTGACAAATTAACCCGCATCACTTAAAAGCGATTGATCCCACTTATTTATCCTCATTAAGTTGCTCTTAATCACACGCACAAATAGCTGCTATTCACACTTCAAGCCAGCATTCCACACCCATTATCTTGTCTTCAATTTTCTTTCCTCTATCTTCATGCGCACATTTAAATGTCCCATGAAAACTACCATTATCTCTCTTTGTCTGATCTGCATGTGTCTGGGCTTTAAAGCAACAGCGCAAGATCAGCCGCCTTCTGTGCGAGTTGTCTACCTCGTATCCGCCGACCGGCAGGAACGTGCAGATTATAAAGCAGCCATTGAAATGGCTGTCCTGGACATCCAAAAATGGTATCAGAAACAGATGAATGGACGTACATTTCGCTTGAATGAGCCGATAGTAGAGGTGCTTAAATCCAATCAACCTGCTAACTGGTTTACAGGCACGCCTATACCTGGTGTTGGCGAAGGAGATTGGGGTTTTCAGCATACCCTCAGTGAAATCAAAAGACTCCTCCCCAATGAAGCGATCCCTGGAAATTACACCTGGGTCATGTACTCAGATGGTCCTGGAAGTTCCGGTCGAGGTGGTGGGCAAATCTGCTACCTTCCTGAAGACGATTTACTCGGTTTAACGGGCAGGCATCCAACTCAGCGAGATATCCCTCGGTGGATTGCAGGACTGGGTCATGAAATTGGTCATGCGTTTGGCTTACCTCACCCTCAAGACACCAAAAAACATGCAGATGCCATCATGTGGACGGGCATCTATGGAAAGTACCCTGACCAAACATATTTGACGCCAGATGACAAAGTTCACCTGAGAAAAAGCCCATTCTTTATC
Source organism: Cytophagales bacterium (assembly GCA_033344775.1). Taxonomy (NCBI): domain Bacteria; kingdom Pseudomonadati; phylum Bacteroidota; class Cytophagia; order Cytophagales; species Cytophagales bacterium. The sequence goes on from JAWPMT010000004.1 coordinate 1,401,587, forward strand.
ACTGATGAAGAAATTGATAATCGAGCAGTGGTCCATCAAACCGTGTACAGTTTCCATGGCGGCACCTTTACCAGGAACATTACCAAAGGGGGCGACGCCTTCTGGATAGAGGATCAGGATTACCTTCAAGATTCATACCATTTCGAGGAATTTAGGCAAGATGATGAGTATTACTATGCGCTTGGGAGATCAATAGTTACCATTAAAATCCCGATAAAAGGTGGCCATTCATACTATTCTGGTGATGATGGCAAAAATTGGACACGCAATCACTATGTGACGATGACTTCAGATGAACCTGTCGCAATATCAGTAGCAATAGAGGAAACATCTGAAGAACCTGAGGAAGAAGTAGCGGAAGAAAACAAACCTCAGGATCAGGCAAGCGATGACAAACCAGTCACTCCAGTCATCAAACTGAACGTAGTAACAGCCGCAGCAGTCCTGGAACCTTGTAGAGACCCTAAAGAGTTGACCATCGAAGGCGCTGTAGAGGCCACTGACATCACCTTCGTAAATCATCTCACTGAAGCAGTCCAACTCCTCTGGATTGACCATGATCAAAACCCAGTCGCTTATGCAACGTTACAGCCAGATGAAAAAATAGTACAGGGTACCTATTCCAATCATTGGTGGATGGCCAAAACCTTAAAAGGAGAATGCATTGGGGTATTTAGGAACGGAAAAACAGCTCCAACCACAGTTGATATTGAACGAAAAGTGAAGGTCTTTAAACTCCATACAGTGGATGAGTCGGGGCTGAAGAGGAAGAATTAGCAGCTTATGTTAATCTTGCCCTGACAAGTTTTACAAGATAAATAGGTATTACCACACATCGCTTATCTATCTGTAACAGATGAATGATTTTTCGATAAATAAAGTATAAAGCGCGTGAAAGAGATACCTGTATTTTCTCAACTTCCTTCGGAATCTAAGCTGAGAAAAACCGGCATGACGCGCTTATTTTAGTCTATCCGCTTCGGCGGTCCGACGCTTCGGCGGGCCGATCCCTGTTTCGTGTTTTTTGGCATCGGACAGTTACCAACTCCGTGTGACAGTATTGAAATATAAAGGAGGGTCATCAAATCCCCATGTTCTTCATTCGATCGTAATCACCACGTTTCTTTTCTAGCAAATCTACCAGTGCTTGCAAGTCTTCTTCTTGTGTATCGTAATTCGTGATGCACGCTCGCAGGGCAGGTTTACCATCAACAGGATACCGTGAAATCCAGGCCTTTCCCGAGTCCACAACCGCTTGGGCTATCCACGGAACAAACTCACGATCCTCCATGAATACCTGATGCGAAAAACACACCACCGGAAGAGGTGTTTGATTCAGTATTTTCCAGCCTTTTTGTTGTAAGCGTTTTCTTAATGCATCTCCCATTTTGATTTGGTGTTTGATCACGGCTTCATATTCTTGCCATCCGTACATAAGCAGCGATAAGTACAGCTTAAGGCCAATGAAACGACGAGACCATTGGATCGAATGCGTGAATGGATCAACAATTTCAAGATCACCGGCATCCTTGGGCATGTATTCTGTGGTAGTCCGAAAGCTTTTACTTAAAATCTCAGGATCAGCGGTGATGAACATGCTTCCTGACATGGGCACTGACAACCATTTATGTGCATCGAATGTGATGGAATTGGCCTCCTCTATTCCTTCGAGTAAATGATGACAACTCTCCGACAAGATGGCTGCCCCACCCCATGCCGCATCTACATGAAACCAAAGATCATGTGCCTTCGCAATTTCCGCAAGTTGTGGCAACGGATCTAATTCCCCGGTACCAGTTGTGCCTGCGGTACCGATAAGCATGAAGGGTTGATGTCCTGCAGCAATATCACTTATCAATTGATCTTTTAGAGCAATCACAACCATTTCCTGGTGCGCATTAACGGGAATATTTCGCACAGATTTTAAGCCCAGACCTGCGGAACGAGCCGCTTTAATGACAGAGTGATGGGCCTCCTCTGAACAGTAGATTAGGGGTCTTCTATCCACATTGACCACTCCCTCATTTGCGAAATCAGGAAAGGCATGATTCAAAGCACACAGCACGGCAGTGGTATTGGCCTCTGCTCCCCCACCCGTAAAAACACCATCTATTGATCCTTCCGACAGACCAAACTTCTTTCCGAATTCCTTGATCAGGTGTGTCTCTGCTTCTACGGCAAAGGGGGAATGACTCCAGGCAGCCATTTGAGGATTGTATGTTGCTGCGATCAGGTCTCCCAGTATACTGGCAAAGTTTGCGCGGGGATTGTAGAGGCCATAATAGCTAGGATGAGGTGTCTGAACTGCAAATTGTTCCAGCCCGGAGATCACATGATCAACGGCAGCTTCTTCAGATCGGTCCTTACCAAAATCAACTTGGGCATGCTGTTGGATTCTTGGAATATCCAATGGTGGAGAAACCCTCCTACCTCTGGTGTTTTGATAATAATCTTCCAGTGATTGTAGCGTATGCAGCATAACCCGCTGCCTTTCTTCAGGGCTTAGATCAAACATTTTATTGCTCTATTGATTCGCAGGATCACAAACTAAACTAAATGAAGGACTGGTTTGATAATCATCCATTTTCCAAAACCGAAGTAAAAAGTCAAGGTGGTGCAAATAGGATACGCCCATATCCTCTTTAAAGAAGTCTAGTTTGTCCCCGGCATGCTCGACGAAAAACTCAGCCAATTCTTTAGACACATTTTCGGCAAAGAAAATCCTATCCACATAGTCATTGGCATCTTCTGCGTTGTAGAATTGATTATGATCGAAGGGGAAGAAATCATTAAATCCTGGAACAATTTCCAGCCCAGCAATAGGATTGAAGAAAACCAATGCATTGACCACTTCCTTCGATGCTTCCAAACCTCGATTATCTTCAAACAGTTGACGAATCATTTGTTCGCCAATTGACTTCTCTTTCGAAACATTACTTACAGCGCGTAGATCAGCAGGCAAATGTTTTTCGTAGTGCTCCCAAAAATCATTGATGAATACCTCCACGTCCTTAAGCCACATGAAAGCAATGGGTTGACCTTCGTTGAACTCCAAAAAACACTTCCTTTGAAAGCTGAGCACTTCTCCTGTCTTTTGTGGATCCTGAAGAAAATGAACCTGTTGCTTGTTGCTTAAAGAACCTCGTTGTTCTTCTACGATTTTTTCATCGTACGGTGCAGGAGAACACACTCCGGAAAACCACCATTCCTCTCTCCAATTGACGATTCCTAACATCATCATCGTACGATCTACTTCAAATTCATCAACAGAAATAAAATCCTCCAGACGCACATCAAAAGCCCGACCTGATGCGATGTGTTCAATTGAAAAATGAGTGCCACGTTCCCCTTTGTACAAAAAGACCGAGTTGATTTTAGGCGTCAAGCTTTGGAAGGCCTCGTGTAAAGGGTGTGTATCCCCAAGGATCTCAGCCACCCATTCATGACTTTTCAGTGCTAGCAGTTGAGTACGAGTGTTGTACAAAAGATGATCTCTGGAATCGTCCAGAAAACCAGAAAGGTTATCATCCTCCGCGTGTTCTTCAGCAATGGCTTCCAATGTCTCCTTTAGGCGAATGCCCGTATCCGGATAAAATAAATAAGAGTCGAAAAAGACATGTTCCATGTATGACCTGGCGACATAATAATCCGTCTCGCACTCAGATAACTCATAGCTTGCTTTTAACCTTTGATTCTCGGGGGCCTCCTCCCAGGCAGGTATGAGCATGTCAGTGATGGCTTCTCCCAGCTGTAGAATGAAAACATTCAAATGAGAGACGAATTCATGTTCCTGCAAACAATTAAGAAAATACCAGATCAAAAAACAGATATCCTCATAATTCACCTCACCTGCATAGTATTCTTTGATCTCATAATACGGCAGTGGCGTATCGTACAATCTTTGATGAACCCTGACAAATGAATTCCAGATGTTGGTTTCAGATACGAGATCTTCCAAATACGCAGCCAGGTAAACGCAAAGTTGATCTACACCTTCTTTGTCTAATATTTCTTCTAGAGTTTCCCAGGCTTCCGTTCGGTAGATACCTTGCTTGATCTCATTACATAGGTTGAGATAATATGTGTCGGTGGAAGAATGTGCATCTGGTGACTTAAAGGAATGCCATTGATTGATGTAAATCCGCCCTGCTTTTTTCATGATCCACCAAAGCTAGAACACATTCAGATAGTATGACTGTATATTATGAGAGTTCATCTCAAGGCCAATCAAAATCGCTATTATCAGTCCGACTAGAGAGATTCTTTGCCAGGAAAAATCGACATAGAGATTCCCTTACCGGTCGTCCTGCAGCATTATGATTTTATTCTAAATCCAGATTCCAATAATTAGCCTGAAGCACTCGGTTAGTGAGCCTGAGCCTGTCGAAGGCTAATACGCCCTCACTTCCACACCCTTCATGAAGTTAATGAAGGAGCGGTTCACTACGCGATTGCCACCTGGAGTAGGATAATCACCAGTGAAGTACCAGTCACCAATATGGGCAGGGCAAGCTTTGTGCAGATCTTCGACGGTTTGATAAACTACTTGCAATTCCGCCTTCATACCTTCAGGTTTCACAATTTCTGAAATCTTGGATGAGATTTGATCATAGGTGAAAGGCTCATAAAGTTCTTTCACAAAATTAGGCTGATCGGGATCATTGGTAGACGCCAGACATTTATCGAATACTTCATCCAGCAGGTATTCTTTGTCATGATCTTTGAGCAATTCAAGCATCGCCCGGAAGGCTACAAACTCCTTCATTTTGCTCATGTCAATACCGTAGCAATCCGGATATCTGATCTGAGGTGCAGAAGAAACAATGACTACCTTTTTTGGGCCCAGTTTATCCAGTAGGGTCAGGATGCTACGCTCCAGTGTGGTACCACGAACTATGCTATCATCGATCACGACCAGGGTATCATTCCCCTTATTGATCACCTCAAACGTGGTATCGTAAACGTGCTTGACCATGTCGTTTCGATGCTCATCATCGGCAATGAACGTACGAAGCTTTACATCTTTCAAGACCAGTTTTTCAACCCTTGGTCGGAAACTCATTATTTCATCCAGAGAATCAATGGTCGGTTTCCCTTCCAGAATCACTTCCTTCCGCTTATCAATCAGGTATTGATCCACCCCTTGCATGAGTCCCAAAAAGGACGTCTCCGCAGTATTGGGAATGTAAGAAAATACGGTATTCTTTAGATCGAAATTACAAGACTTCAGCACCTGAGGGATCAACAACTTCCCTAATTGCTTGCGCTCATTGTAAATGTTCGGATCAGTGCCTCTGGAGAAATAAATGCGCTCGAAGCTACAGGACTTTCTTTCTTGTGGCTCAATGAACTGTGCCTGTCGAATGTTCCCGTCTTTTTTGATGATCAAGGCATGTCCCGGATCGATTTCCTGGATCTCATCGTATTCGCATTCGAAAGTGGTCTTTAAGGCAGGCTTTTCAGAAGCAACTGCTACCACCTCATCATCGATGTAATAGTAAGCCGGACGGATGCCGTTTGGGTCTCGTGCGACGAAACTTGCTCCATGTCCTACTAATCCGGCCATGGCATAGCCTCCGTCAAAATCTTTACAAGAGCGTTCCAGTACCTTCTGTACATCCAACTCCTCTTCAATCACCGAGGTGATCTCTTTATTGGAATACTGACCTTTGTATTTCTCAAATATTTTTTGATTCTCGTCATCCAGGAAATGACCAATCTTCTCCATGGCCGTCACCGTATCGGTTTTTTCCTTCGGGTGCTGTCCAAGCTCTACCAGAATATTGAAGAGCTCATCCACATTGGTCATGTTGAAGTTTCCGGCCACCACGAGATTTCTACTTCTCCAGTTATTCTGACGCAAAAACGGATGACAACTTTCAATGCTGTTTTTACCATGTGTTCCATAACGCAAATGGCCTAACCAAAGCTCACCACTAAATGCGCAGTTTTCACGCATCCATTCCGCACTATTGTAATTGTCCTTACCTCCTTCTTTGAGCGCTTTTCGGTATTTCTTACCTACTTTTTCGAAGATATCTTCCAGTGGTCGTGGGTCAATGGTCCGGTATCGACTGATGTATCGGTATCCCGGAGGCATGTTGATCTTGATATTGGCAATTCCTGCCCCGTCCTGCCCCCTGTTGTGCTGCTTTTGCATGAGCAAGTACATTTTGCTCATGGCCCAGGTCGGCGTTCCATACTTATCAATGTAGTACTGAAGTGGCTTTCTCAATCTGAGGAGGGCAATGCCACATTCGTGCTTAATAGGATCGCTCATGGGTCACAGGTGGTATGTTACTAATTTAACAAGATAAAGTTATCGAAAATGTCAGGCACGGCGAAAACCAAAATGAGCGAGAGAGCAAAAAAAAGCATAAATGTTGCCATTTTCCAATTACTCGATCGCAGTTCCTTCGATTCTGAAGGTACCATAAAACAGTAATAAGGGACCCGCAGATAGAAGAATAATGATACCGCCGAACTCAATATACCCAGCACAACGAAAGTGAGGTACAGATAATTCCCGGAAGCTTCGTAAGCTTGCCAAACTGCCGAAAACAGCCATAATTTGATAGAAAATCCAGCCGTTGGTGGCAACCCAACCAGGGAAATCATGATCACTACCACACCTCCGCCAATGATCGGGGACATCTGCCCCAAACCAGACAACCGGGCTAATTCCAATTCTCCTTTTTCTTCAAAACAGGAAACAAAATAAAAAGCGCCTATGTTCATCAGGGCATAAACCCATATGTAATACAAAAATGCCTGACTGCCATAGTCTGGCAGCATAGTAAGGGGCAACAAAAACCCTGAATGAGCAATCGCTCCATAAGCCAGCATTCGCTTAACCTGAGTTTGCTGCAAGGCCGAAAAAGTTCCTATCAATATGGAAGCGATGGCGGCAAGGAACAGGATATTGATGATCCACTCACGCTGTAGTACAGGCGCCAGACTCAAGAGTAGCGCAAATCCTGCAATTTTAGGAACGATTGTGAAGAAAGCAACCAGTTCCGTTGGAGCAACCTGATAGGTAGCAGGCACCCATAAATGAGCGGGAAAAACGGATACTTTGAACAAAATGCCTACAAGGAGCATGGACCAGCCTACCAGAGAAAGCAACTCATCTGAGACCTGTCCAGCAGGTAACAAGGTTCCCTCCAGACCATAGATCAAACTCATACCATATAGCATGATGGCGGAACAAATGATCCCAGTTAATAAATACTTGATCGCGGCTTCAAAACTCTTTTTGCGAAAATGAAAAGCGGTAGCGATATAAGCTGGCATAGATGCCAATTCGATGCTCAAAAAGATGAGCAGTAAATTCCTGGCACAGACCATCAGCATACACCCTGTGAGCATGGCCAACAGCATGAAATAGAATTCCGTATTACGCTTCCAAAACGACCTAAACAGCATCATGGACAGGGAAGCAAATAGCAATAAATACTGAACATTACTACCAAGTTCGGTCACGACCAGATCACCATTGAACAGAGGACCGATACTAGTGGATTTGAAGAAAATGGCTACTGCAATGATTAACCCATAAAGTCCGACTTGCAGCATACGCTGAAGACCAAAGATTCCTGAAATCAATAGAACAATAGAACCGAAGATCAAAATCAACTCAGCTGATAGCTTGGATAAGCCATCCAGGTTTTCATTGAGCAGGCTATTGATAGATGTGGCCTCCATTACCTGGCGCTGAAGGTTTTCAAATGCGTAATGAATTGCTCTACCGTGCCTTGAGAGATATCCAATACCAATCGAGGCCATATCCCTAACAACAGGATCAACAAAATAAGTGGAATGAACATGAGGTACTCTCGCTTATTGAGGTCACTCATTTGACCTTCCCACTCTGCCTTTCGTACCCAATAGGTTCCGAAAAACATTCGTTGTAAGGTCCACAGGTAATAAATGGCAGAAATTAATATACCAACGGTAGCGATGATGGCCATGGTGAATGGCACCACGCCATTGGATCCGGCTGAAGCAAAAGCTCCCATCAACACCATGACTTCTCCAATGAAACCCGACAAGCCAGGAAGTCCCAGGGAAGCAAAAAACACCAAAACCACCACAGCTGTGAAAGCGGGGAGCCTGGATGCCAGTCCACTAAAGTTTTCAATGGTTCGATTGCTCGTTCGATCATAAAGGACCCCTACGATCAGGAATAAAGCTCCCGATATCAAACCATGTGACAGCATATGAAACAAGGATCCTGAAACGCCTTCCACAGTCAGAGCACCCAACCCAAGCAAGACGAATCCCATGTGTGAAACAGAACTATAGGCCACCAGTCTTTTAAAGTCTCTTTGAGCAAGTGCATTCATACCCCCATAGATGATGGACAGTACGCCAAACCCAGCAATCAGGTAAGACCATTCCCAGGCCGCGTCGGGAAAGATCGGATAAGCAATCCTTAAAATACCGTACCCGCCTACCTTCAATAACAGTCCTGCAAGGATGACAGAAATAGGAGTAGGTGCCTCTACGTGTGCATCGGGCAACCAGGTATGCAATGGCACTACCGGAAGTTTGATTGCAAAACCAATGATCAAGGCTAAAAAGGCCACTTCACGAATCGGCAGTCCCCACAGCCAGTTTTGAGCACCTGGCGCAAGAACACTTTCGTGCAGGTAATTCGATGCATCCATCAGGTGCAGCAAATTGAACGTATGGATTTCCGTTCCGGGCTCGACTGCCGAAGTGTACAAACCGATCATTACGATCAGGATCAACAAGGAACCTACCAGTGTATAAATGAAAAACTTGATGGAGGCATAGCTTCTTCGTTTGCCACCCCAGATACCAATGAGAAAAAACATCGGCAAGAGCATCAATTCGAAGAACAGGTAGAACAGGAAGAAGTCTAGCGCGACAAAGCAGCCTACGATTGATGTAGCCAGCAGCAAGTACAAGAAGAAGTATCCTTTCGTTTGTTTCTGAATGGCCCAGGAGCTGATCACACCAATGACCAAAATGAGTGATGACAACATCACCAATGGCAATGAAAACCCATCAACACCAAGGAAATATTCGACTTTGAAGATCAGTGATTTGCTAAGGGCAAGGCTGAACCATTCCATTTGTTCCACGAGCTGAAAGGATTTCGTAAAAGCTTCGGAAGCATCGGGATTCTTGTATTGGAGCCACGCAACGACAGAGAAAACAAGCTGCAAAACTGTTGCTATCATGGCAATCCAACGTGGGGCCTGTTGCTGATTAGCAGGCACCACCACCACTATCAGGGCAGCTAACAAAGGGATGAATGTGATCAGTGTTAATATTCCCATCCTCCTTAGAGATTAGTATTGATCAAGAGTAGCAAAACCAGCAATATCACCATCAGCAAAATGAAAAATTGAGATTGCAAGTCTTTGGATTGTATTTGCTTCAAAAACCATCCAAGCGTCCTTGACAACCAAGCCGCGAAATTAACGAAGCCATCAATAACATAGTGATCAAATAATCGAGCAGTTTTTGCCAAAACGACTGTGCTGATGCTGATGAAATGTAAGAAAGGATCAATTACTCGTTCATCGATGGCCTTTGACAGTAGTGCTAATTGATTGTATGATCGAATGAATGCCTTTTCATACAGTTGATCCAGGTACAATCCTTGAAAAGAAAGCTTCTGTATTGGGTTAAGTCGTTCTGCCGTCATCAAGGTCCGGTCTTCAATTTTAGTATTGTTGTACCTCACATAAGCAAATGCCATCCCTGCTATTCCTAACCCCACCGAAATCATGGGCAACCAGAAATAGTGCGCATGATCTTTTTCTCCAAACAACGCCTGGGTCAGGTTTGTGCCATCCCCTATTGGGTTGAAGCCATACCAAAACCATAGCGACCCCAATGCCAGTAAAATCAAAGGCAATTTCACTGTAAATAGTGGTTCAGCCTCTTTGTTGCTTTCTGTTGCTTCTAATTCGTTCTTAAAAAACACCAGGCGCCATTGACGAACCATGTAGAAAGCCGTCATCAATACACCAGTAAGGCCTAGCACTGGAATCAACGTCCAGATACCTCCAAAGGACTTTGCTTTGATTACCGCGGCTAACAAAATTCCGTCCTTGGAAAAGAAGCCACTAAAAAAGGGAAGACCCACCAATGCCAGCAAACAAATAGAATAAGCTAAAAATGTCACAGGCATGGATTGACGAAGATCCCCCATGAATCGCATGTCTTGTGGGTCGAGTTTTGGTTGGCGATGATGCATTTCATGAATGATCGCACCAGCCGTCAAAAAGAGAGCGGCCTTGAAAAAGGCATGTGTCCATAGGTGGAAGAAAGCCATTTCTACGGAACTCACACCGATGGCCAGGATCATGTATCCCAACTGAGAGATCGTAGAATACGCAAGCACCTTCTTGATATCGAACTGCGTCAAGGCAAAAAAAGCGGCCATCACAACGGTAAATGCGCCAATGATGGCGGTTGCCATCATAACAGGTTCCGGAAATATGATCGAAACCCGGATCAATAAATATACTCCAGCAGCAACCATGGTCGCTGCATGTATCAAGGCGGAAACCGGCGTTGGGCCGGCCATCGCATGTGGCAACCAGGTATGGAATGGAAATTGTGCCGACTTACCCATTGCTCCGACCAAAAGGCCTACAGAAGCAAAGGTCAACCAGGGTGTCGCTTCCATCGCATTTAAATCCGAAACGAATAAGTTTCCGGTATTGACCCAAAGGGTGAGTATTCCAGCCAATAGCAGTACATCCGCAACCCTGTTGGTAATGAAGGCATTTCTGGAGGCTTGACTATTGTTGATGTCCTTGTACCAAAATCCAATCAACAAATAGGAGGCAAACCCAACCAGCTCCCAAAACACAAACAATAACAGCAAATGATCAGCTGCCAGCAACCCAATCATGGAGAAGGTAAAAAACCCAAGTTTTCCGAAATATCGATAACGCTCCTCTCCTTCTAGATAGAAAGAGGAAAACAAGTGCACCAATAATGAAATAAAGTACACCAGCGCAATGAGTGAAAGCGAGATCTGATCCAGTCGCCAGCCTATCTCAAAGCCAGGGAACCACTCAAATCGATGTGAATGGCTTGATTCCAGGTCAAAAAACAGCAGGTTTAAAGTCAGCAATAAACCAGTGAGCATACCCACCAGCACGAATGGAATCAATAGTGATTTCTTACGAGACAGATAGATCACCATGCCTTGCAACAAAGGCAACAATAAAATCAGGCTATATATTGTCCAGACACTCAATTCCCTAGCTTGGTTAATTCGTTAAGGTTAGAAGTTTTCATCTTTCTGAATATGTTCAGCAGGATCGCCAATGCAATGGACGCTTCCGCTACAGCGATCACTATGATGAATAGCGCCAGCATTTGCCCTTGTAATCCTGGGTTCGTTCTTGAGAAAACCACCAGGTTCAAATTGGTGGCATTCAACAACAATTCCGTACCAATCAGAATAAAGATCAGGTTCTTTTTTGTGAGGATGATGACCAACCCTATGCAAAAGAGCGCCGCGGCCAAATAGAGTCCATATGTAGCAAAGGGAATCATGCGGAGGTTTTGATTTTAGCTAAAAATGCAGCTCCAACAAGCACCACTAATAATAGATAGGCGATCAATTCAAAAGCCACCAGGTTGGTAGTCATCAGTTGAATCCCAATTTCTTGCACCTGAACTTGAGATGGCTCAACAATACTATTTGTCAAATTAAATCGACCAATGACTCGAACCAGCAGATATAAACTCAGTCCCCCAATAAGGATCGCGGGCACCAGGTAATGACTGGAAGCATTCAAATTCCCCTCTCCTTCTCTTTTGGTGATCATGATCCCAAAAACCATCAAAACCACAATCCCACCAGCGTAAACCAGGATCTGTACCACTGCCAGAAACTCCGCTCCAAATAAAATAAAGATCGCCGCCAAACTCAGTAGTGTGAGCACCAATAGTAAGGCTCCATGGATCACATTGCGACTGATAATGATTCCCAACGCTGAAAGCAAGGCTACCCCACCAAAAGACCAAAAAAGGATTTCTTCTATGTTCATTCGTTGGTTTCAGATTGATTATTGGCCGGATCGTCCTTCTTTTTGATCACAGGCTTGACCACCGGCTTCTTCATGACCGGCTTGACTTTGGGCTTGATCACGGGCTTAGGTGCTGTTTTCTTTTCGCTAGTCTTTTCTTCTTGTTCGGCCTTCTTGATCACTGGCTTGACCACCGGCTTTTTCATGACCGGTTTGATCTTGGGTTTTACAACAGGCTTAGGACTGGCTGCTTTTGGTGTTTCATTCTCAAGCTGATCCTCTGCTTTCTTAATGACTGGCTTTACCCTGGGCTTTACTACAGGCTTTGGAGCGGAAGACGCTTGTGAATCCTGATCCGTAGGCTCGTTTTTCTTTATTACCGGCTTGACTTTAGGACGGAAGACTGGCTTTTTGGGGGTCGCCGAAGGTTCCGTCTCTCCAGTAGCTGGAGAAGCTGGTTTTTTCACCGGAGGAACCCTGGGTTTGAAAACTGGTTTTTTTGCAGGAGTCGTTTCCGGAGAAGCGGCTGCAGCTGGCTTTGGTCTCGCAATAGCAGGTTTTTTTGCCGTAGGTGCTGCACTAGCCTTCGCGGCTTGTTTGGCCGCTTGATGTTCTTCAAAGGCCTTTTTCTTTTCCAGAATATCCAGAGGAGTCATTTCCGCAAAAGCGTAATTATGATCCTCTACTTCAAACTCGCTGAAATCATAGACCTTGGTCATGGTCAGGCATTCTGTAGGACACACCGTGGTGCAAAGCCCACAAAAACAGCACTTGGCCATGTCGATATCAAACTTGGCCGCGTAGATGCGCTTTGAAGTACCATCTGAAGTTTTGCCGATTTCTTCTGCCGACCGAACAGGCTCAATATCGATACAATTGACCGGGCAAACCTTGGCACATTTATCGCAAACAATACAATCGTCGATTTCATTGTGCAGGCGATAACGACCATTATCAGGTACCGGGAGTGATTCCGCAGGATACTGTAATGTGGCAATCCCTTTGTCCCATTCAAAATAATTTGCCTCCTGAACGCCCACAGGTTCGCGTTGAACCCGGGCTTCTGCCAGATGTTTCACCGTCAGCTTCATCCCTTCAGAGACGGTCTTGACCGATTGCTTTATATGTTTGAAGTATTCTGACATTTCATCAACACATTACATGATCCACAACCTCCACATGGCGATTAAAAAAACCAGTATCAACGACGCTGGAGTCAGGTATTTCCAGGACAAACTCATCAGTTGATCCACGCGTAACCTGGGCAAAGTCCAGCGTATCCACATTTGTACCAGTACAAAAAATGTGGCCTTAGTCACTAACCAGAATACCCCCCAATACGTTCCTGTAGTCCACTCCGCTAAAGCAAAAGATCCCATGTTTGGCAAGGGCGTTTGCCAACCGCCCAGAAACAAGATGGCTGCTAAAAAGGAAATCAGCAACATCATGCCGTATTCGGCCAACATGAATATCCCAAACTGAAATCCTGAATATTCAGTATGGTATCCACCGATGATCTCAGACTCACTTTCTGGTAAATCAAAAGGGGACCGATTGGCTTCTGCCATACCTGCGATAAAGAATATAAGGAACACGGGAATCAACAAGGGTACGCGAAACAGGTTCCAATTTAGGAAACCACCCACTTCGGAGGTATCTACTCCAGTAGCAGCTATTCCAAACAGGTGATTTTCCATACCCGTACCTTGTTGCAGGACAATTTCTTGTAAGTCTACACTCTGGCAAACCATGATCACACAAAGGATACTGAGTCCAAGTGGGATCTCATAGGAAATTACCTGTGCAGCAGACCTTATGGCGCCATACAAGGAGAACTTATTGTTTGAGCCCCAGCCGGCCATCAGGATACCCAATACATCGAGTGATACGAAAGCCAACAAGAAGATGATGCCGGTTTGTATACCGCTACCTGCTTCCAGGTCGGTCAGGGGCAACAGCGCATAGCCAGTGAAGATGGAACCAAAAACCACCAAAGGGGCCCAGATAAACAAAGGTCGATCAGCTTTTAAAGGAACAATGTGCTCTTTTTGGAGCATTTTCAAGAGATCAGCCACAGTCTGCAGCAATCCTATCGGACCTACTTCCATCGGTCCTACCCTACTTTGAATGAAGGCAGAAATTTTCCGCTCGCCGTAGACTCCTAACACCACGAAGCCGAGTAAAAAAGGAAGATAGAATAGAAAAGCGATCATTCAGTTCAACAACCCAAACAAATGGTGAAAAGTTGATTAAAAGGCGAATTTAGAGGATAACAAAATGTCAAGCATAAAAAAATGCGGTAAGTATCCTCACCGCATTCAATTAGCTCTTATTAATTAATGATCAGAATCTTCTTTTGATAGAAACTCCCAGCGTCTGATTGGAAAAACGATCAAAGAATAAAAAAGACCTATACCTAATTCCAATACTTGCTTTATCATTAAATCGATAGTCCCAATACCCACCTAAATGGTACCCCAGAAAGAAGCCTCCTTCAGTATCAACGTCATAATCGAGCACTTGATCTCCCCTGGAAACTACGTTCCCTATAAAAACCCGATCCAGGTAACGGAGCACCGGGCCCGTTGATACCCCGAAGACATTAAGGCCGAATTCACGCTGATAATTAACACCAAAATCCAAATTGATCACATGGACTTTTTCCGTGAAATCCTCTATGTCAAAATCTTCCTTTTGCATGTAAGCCCAGGAAATGGCACTGGTTAAAGCAAAATTCTTTTTGACAGACTGTTCAAACCCCATAGATAGAAACCCACCTGGCAACCGCGGATAAGGTGGTGAAATCGAAAATCCGGCGGCCAACTCGATGGCTCTTCCGTAATTATTTGATTCTTCTGCAGATTCTTGCGAGAACGCATCAAAGCCAAAGAGGCAACTTGTTAAGAACAAAATTAGAACTATGCCTTTCAAGCGACCTCTCTGAAAATTATGGATTAATTGGATAGCTGCCATTTAAATCCATTCTGCTCGTAAATGAAATCTCGAGTTTGCCACCAGAAAATAGCATCTTCGGCAAATTCTGTTAGATCATCATTAATTGTAGTCTCCGCGGTGATGCCTGACTTAATTGTAGCGTCATCCATTTTGTCCTCGTATTGCGTTGATATAGTGATCTTGGTGCCTTCTGCCCAGGACTTGTCTCTCTCGATAAAATTGATTCGAAGAACTGTTCCAAAAGTAGCCACATCCCAAGCGTTTAGCATGGTTACCGACTTGTTCCACCATTTGTTTTTAATGTCACCTCTGCTACCCGGTTCTAGCTTCCCAGAAGTATAGATAATTGAACTTGAAGAAGTATTACCAATAGCAATTCTGACGAAAATTTCGGGAGCTCCGCTTACCCAACCTTCTATGTCCTTTAGTCTACTTCCAGACAAGTACATACGTGCCATCTTTAGTCGCTCTCCATCTACTCTTTCAGAACCTTTTGTCGCAATAGGTGCTGACCATGGACCATGATCGATTCCACCCGAGCTTTTAACATGTATGCCTCTTACAATAAAGAATGTTTTTGCTGCAGGTCCGATGTATGTGGTCAGGAAAGTCTGATTTGCAGGAACATCCGCAATCCATTGGAAATTCGCATCTTGAGGTCTCATCCTCATGATTTGATATTTAGTCTCATTGGCCACATCTCCCCATGTCAAAATATACTGACCAGACGAACCTGTAGGCAAAATATTTAAGTTGGTAGGCGCAGTAGGAAATACTTCCGATTTTCCTGCGTTCTCTTCCTTATCTTCCGATTCTTCGGGTTTGATCTCAATGTACTCATCTTTGGTGTACAGCAAGTTTCCATCACCATCCACTCGCTCTGATCTGCTAATGACAACTACAGGAAAATCAGGCTCTTCTTTGGTACTTAATTCAAAAGCATTACCCTTAGAATCATAGGCCTTAACAGTAAGCGTCGTTTTTTCATTATAGTCGTCCGTGAGGAAGGTCACTAATGGCGTGAAATTCTCGGTATCCCATTTTTCGATATTTACAGGAACAGCAATTTGCAGATCAGGATATTTCACCTTTAAAGCATCCAACCAGTTTCCACCAGACACACCTCTGCCAGCAGTTTTTGTACCATTGATTTGATCCATTAGAAGCTCCTTCACCACCATATCATCTTTTAGTGGCATGTTTTCCAGAAACTTATAGAAGATATCATAGTCTCCATCATACATTTTCATAGCTTCCTTCTTGATCAGTGCCCTGAATTCAGGATCGTCCATACTCTTAGCCACCGTCAAGGCAAAATCATCCAGCAACTCATCTTTATCAATGGAAGCAGATAAGGAATTTAGATCTGGAACAACCTCATCCGAGGCCGTGAATTCTGTTGTATCATCACACGCGACGACAAACAGCACCAGTGCAAAAAACATTAAAAATGAATTTTTCATAATCGTTTTTGTTTTGAAAAAAATTGTGTTTTGAAAAAATTGTTTCGAGACGAAAGTACCTAATTATTTCCGTTAATTAGAAATGATTTTCAAAATTTGAAAAATTTATTACCTAATGAAAAAGAATCCTTAATCAAAGGCTGATAAAACAATAAAAACAAGGGGAATTAAGTCCGATTTTTAGTATCAATAATGATGGTTACAGGGCCATCATTTTTCAAAAAAACCTGCATATCCGCACCAAATGTACCGGTCTGAACTTTTGATGTTGTTCCTGATTTGATTGCTTCTATGAATTTTTCATAAAGTGGGATCGCGATA
This sequence comes from Cytophagales bacterium, assembly GCA_033344775.1. Taxonomy (NCBI): domain Bacteria; kingdom Pseudomonadati; phylum Bacteroidota; class Cytophagia; order Cytophagales; species Cytophagales bacterium. The sequence goes on from JAWPMT010000004.1 coordinate 1,418,352, forward strand.
TCCGGCTTGGCGGCCTTGATGTAAGAAGGCCGATTTCCTTTCTTAGTACTGGCGTGAAGTGTGAATTGACTTACAATCAAAAACTCGCCTTTCACATCCAATGCACTTAGATTCATCACCCCCTCCTCATCTGAGAAGATCCTGAGGTTCAGCACTTTCTTGGACAGCCAGTCAATGTCTTCCTGACCATCTGCATCTTCGATTCCGAGCAAGATCAACTGTCCCTCATCTATGGCTCCAGTAATGTCACCTTCAATAGAAACATTGGCTTCGTGTACGCGTTGTATGACAGCTATCATAGAGTAGCAAAAAAATTGTCAGTAAAAAATAAAAAGCGTTACTCAGCTAAAATAAGCAACTATCACCATTGACACCACTTTTAGCAGTTCGAAAAACACCATTGTCGTGGTTAAATGGTACAATAAGAGTCGTCGAAACTCCAGTTTTGACAAGTTCAGAAAACCATCATCAGCGGAATGACTAAAAAACTGGCTTGTTCATTCACAGTGCTAAAAAAGAATATTATGAGCTGAGTCTGTCGATTATTAAAAAATCCCTTGAATCTCTCCTTTTACAAAATCAAGTGCTTGTCGGGTTGAATCCGCAGGACGAGCCATGCTAAGGTCTATGACTTTTTTTGCCAAAGCCAGTCCTTTTTCTTCCCCTTCCAAACTGCCACCGGCTTCATTGATAAGGCTGATCACATCTTCTACGGCGCTTTGCACTTGATTCCAGGCTTCTGCAGACATGTACACTTGCTGCGACAAATTGTGATTGAACTCTTCACGGATCTCATTGATCAGGATATGCTGATACTCTATGGCATTGAGCTCCGGATTATTGATCCTGGAAAGGAGATTGGTAGGTGAAATTCTTTCTAATAACAGGCAAATTCTTTCATAGGCCTGCAATCGCACAGGAATGACCACCTCCTGACTTTTTTGTGCAACCTGCAATCGAATTTCATCAAGCTGCTTATTCAGAAATGAACGCACCAGCAAATAAGCCAGATACAATACCAAAGCAGCGGGGCCCAACACTTTTATCAACTCAATCAAAGGTTCCATGGAATGAATAGTCATGTTAATTTGTTACGGATCAAATTTAGTTATTTTGTGATCCCGATCTTGAGCAATAACGCTTACTACACGGGCATGTTTCAATAAGCAATGGCAGAAAATCCGATTGAGATAACCGAAGAGGCAGCCAAAGAGATCCAAAACATCTTTGAGCACAAGCAAATTCCGTCTGATTACTCGCTACGAGTAACCGTAAAAGGTGGTTCGGGTTGTGCCGGTGTGAAGCTCACCCTTGGGTTTGACAAACCTAAAGAAGACGACCTTACATTAGAGGTTCAAAAAATCCCAGTATTGATCCGAAAACGGGAATTAATGTACATTATGGGGAAAAAAGTGGATTTTTACAATGAAGCCGATGCCCGCGGGTTTCTATTCGTAGATCAGTAATTTATCCTCGTCATTTTCGGCGAAAAAGGCGCAATTCACCTGTTCGTCTAAGCCTATCTCCCATTCGTCAGAAGTTTTAGCCCAACCAACGACAAAACGCATCCCAAAATCACCTCTATATACATCTTTGTGACAGCTGGAAATTTAAGAGTGAGACAGGCAGAGGGAGTCACCATGAAGTGACTTCCTCTCTTTTTAGACCACAGGTCTTTTCAACCGTTTATTTCGCCTTACCTAAAGACATTTAAGAATACCTGCTAGACAAATCTTCGACAATCAATCGGGTCGCTACGAGTTAGCGACCTTTTTTTGTATTATTGAAGTTAATACCTCTTCATTCCAAACCAACATGTTTAAAAACAGCGGCATTGCCATTCTATTTTGCCTTGGCATATATTTAATGATCAACATCACCGTTGCATTCCTGATATATGATTTTGTTGACTTTCTTCAGGATGCCCAGAAATTCTCAAACAACATTGAAATCTTCAATTGGATCGCATTACTATGGCTCATAGCCAGCATCGCAATTTTTATAAAAGCAATTGTTACCCGTGAAAAATTCGATTTGAAACTAAAATTGGGATCAATTCTTCTCATTGCGGTAATAGCGCTCAACATGGTGATGAGTTTCTTATAAAACACCAAAAACTTGCTCACCAACTCTTACCTTTCCAAGATGAAAAAAATGGGCATCATTGGGGCAGGATGGCTAGGCATTCGACTAGCCAGACTTTTTAATGAGAATTTTGAGATCTACGCCACCACGAGGAGTGCAGATAAATTTGAAAGTCTGATTCAGGAAAAAATACATCCTACCATGATGGAGTTTTCCGGTGAGCAAGTGCAGCCTATTCAGCCCTGGAGCGAACTTAAACAACTGGATCTCCTGATCCTTACCGTCAATTTCTCGAAACGCACCGAAATATCTGTTCTAAAAAATCGCTTCGAAAATGTAAGTCGTTTCATCAAGGGATTTGAGGGCCCCATCTTTTTGATGAGCTCAATTGGTGTATATCCATCAATGGAAATGGAGATTGAAGAGGATACGATAACTGAATCGGAACTTCAACCCAACATCCGATCCGTTGAGCTTCAGATGCAAACTGCATTTCCTCAGATCAATATCTTAAGGTTAGCAGGCCTCATGGGTGACGATCGCTTCCTGAGCAAGTACAAAATCAAGGACACACATCAAGCAGCCAATCATATCCATTACGAAGATATTGCTGGGGTCATCGAAAAAATGATTTCAGTGAAATCTTCAGCAAAGACCTACAATGTGGTAGCTCCCAAACACCCTACCAAACAAGACATAATGGATCAACAATTGGGCGAAGCCACCACTATTGAAGCGGAAAAACCTGCTGGCAGAATCATACTGACGAAGAAAGTTATCAATGAATTGGGTTACGTTTATAAGCGTCCGGATCCCCGGTTTTTCAAGGAAGCTGCTCGTTGATAAAGTGTGCCATGTCCCTGGCCATTGTCTGATATGTCAATTTTGACGGATGCACTCCATCACTAAAAAAGTCTTCGTCTTTCGCTTCGATATTGAAATTCCGCTTCCATTGCTCAAAAGTGATCACCTGGTGATGATAGGCAACCTGGGATTGATTCTGAACAGCAACTTTTAATGTCTCTCCAAGTATCTCACATAAGTTTCCAATGACCCATTTCATCAAAGGTGTAAAAGCTGCAAACTCCTTGATCGGAGGAAGGCTACCAATCATGATGGCAGTATTCGGGAATCGGTTACGTATCTCTTCCACGAGTAAACTCATTTGTTTTTTCCAGCCCCAGGGCGTGTTCAAGGTAAAAGAATCATTTCCTCCCAATCCAATCACAATCAAATCAGGACATGTCGCTTCATCAATAGACGGAATCAGTTTCTCTCGCACCTCCCGAGCCGTGTAACCACTTTTAGCAAACACCTTCCATTCGATGTTTTTCTCCATCAATTGAGACAACTCCCTAGCCAATGTCCCTGAAAAACCCTCCTCGTGCGTTTTGACCCCAACACCCGCCATCGTACTCTCCCCAATGACGAGCAGCTTCCATGTTTCTTCCGCATTATTCGATCTGACTAACCCGTCAGTACCTGTGGCTTCCGGCAAAGAGGGAACGTTGGCTTTCACGCGCTTTCCCTGCACATACAAAATAGGCAACAGGGGAATGGTCAAAAGCACACCTAACCAATACCTGAGGTAGATCTTAAGCATCTTGCGAACATAGGGAGGATTTTTCAGTAGCGTAGCCCGAACATCTGTTAAACCAAAGATCGAAAATGAGAAAAATTATTGTTTATCAATAATTTCCATAAATTTGTTATCGAAAAACGATAATAAAATGAAAAAGAACCGCCTTTTAATTATTGTCCTTCATCGGGTATTTGTCATATCATTTTGGTTCCTGATCGCTTTTGGCCTTATCACTACAGCCAGAGATTTTTATAATGAAGAGATCATCATAAGTGGATGGCACAATCTTCCGGTCTATGATCCTATTGCCTTACCTGTGAAAGTTCATTTAGCTGTTCCTGATTCTGTTGTCAGGTATGAGGTTTTGGATTCTTTAGGCAATAGCATCAGTAGCGGTAATCGCAGGTACTCCAAAATTGAACTGCCCAATCAGGAATTGGACCAATGGAGCGACAGTATCAGCCGTTTACCAAATGTAAAAAAGCACTTCTGGCACAATGAAGTAACCATTTACAAGGATACTCCGGAAGGAGTCCATACGCCGCAAAAGGGGCCCCTACAACACACTCGTTCCGATATCACGGCATTTGGAACGGTTTATGCAAAATCGTCCGACTCCTGGCTCAATGTGCTCATGCAGCTATCCAATAAGCTCAATTTGATCCTAACGATCCTTATTCTTTACCAATTGAAGTGCATTTTCTTCAGCCTAAAGAAATCCTTCTCTTTTGAGCCAAAAATTGCCACCAGGGTCAAGTGGCTAGGGATGATCTTGATTGCCTCAGAGATATTCAGTGCCTCTCGTAGTTATTTTCTGACCAAATTCAACGATTATATCATGTTAGAAAGTTTCGACAATGGCAAATGGATGAAAAGCATCATTGACATCAACATCAATCCAACAATTACCTTTGAGTGGAGTATTTTCATCGTTGGATTTTCATTACTGGTATTAAGCTCCTTGCTGCAGCTAGGCAATTCCATTGAAGCTGAAAATGAGTTGACCATTTAACCCATGCCCATAGTTATTAACCTGGATATGATGTTGGCCAAACGCGGCATCAAAAGCAATGAGCTCGCCCAAAAGATAGGGATCACCACCGCCAACCTGTCAATTTTGAAGACTGGAAAAGCAAAGGCCATTCGGTTCTCGACGCTGGAGGCCATTTGTGAGGCATTGGGCTGCCATCCGGGGGATATCCTGGAATATCATTCTGAAACAGATTAAGTAATCGCAATAAGATTAAGGCCGAATTCCTCCTGTTCCGTCCATTTTGTGATGTACTAAAGTATCTTCGGGAACAATGAGCTCATCAAATGTAAATTTAGGTGGAGGCATAGCCGTAGCATTCGGTTTCCTGTTATTGCTCCTGCTTCCCTTTGAAGCATTTTTCAGGGCTTTTGATTTTCCCTCGTTTCAGTCTGAGCAACTAGGGGATATCATGAAAAATCTGATCATTATGATTGGCGCCTTTGTGCTGATCTACCGTTCAGGTTATCAGAAACTTGCGGGGCTCACTACCTTAAAAACCAAGATTACTTTTCTCATCATTGTGCCACTGTACTTTTTATTAGCCGGTCCTTTCCAGTACTGGATACTAGATTATCAATTTGACAGCATACAAATAGGAGATATATTCATTTTACTTCTAGCCATGTTATCGGTTGGATTTTCGGAAGAACTGGTGTTTCGAGGGTATGTACTTCCACATTTACTGATTGGTGCTGATGCCAGACAAAGACTCATCATACCGATTTTCACAGCAGGTTTTTTATTTGGCGTGTTACATTTCGTCAACCTGCTTTCTCCAGATGCCAATATCATTACAGTATGTGCTCAGGTAACTTACGCTACTATGTTTGGTATTGCCTTTGGCATCCTTCTGCTTAGAACTGAGCGCATATTTCCCATCGGATGCCTACATGGTCTGATCAATTTCTCCGGAAATCTTCACGATCTTCCGGGAGCTATTGAACCTGGCAACATCGATGAATACCGGGTATGGGAAGCAGTGCTAAGCATCATCATTGTCATTCCATTTTTCATACTTGCCCTTAGACAACTCCCTAAAATCCAACGAGAACACTTGTTGCAGCAGTATAAATAATCCCCCTGGTGCAACTTAAAGGCTTGACTTCATGTCTCTGATTTAAACTTAGCAACGAAAATGATGAGACCAATCAACCTGATCCTTCCAATTCTATCATTCATAGTCCTACAGAGCCTCGGTCAAACAATAACAGCGCCTGTACCCGAAATGGTCTTCGTAAAGGGTGGTGCATTTCAGATGGGTTGCTCGGAAGAGCAGATCGGACAATGTGTAAGTGATGAATTACCCATCACTCAAGTCACTTTATTTGACTACTGGATGGGAAAATATGAAGTAACCAATTCCGAGTATGCGGCTTTTCTCTCCAGTGAGGGAAATCAGGTGGAGGGTGGTGAAAGGTGGTACAAAATAGACAAATACGCCCTGATCGTTGCTACCAAAGACGGCACATTCAAAGCAAAGCCAGGCTATGAACGCTATCCTGTATCCAATGTCACGTGGTATGGCGCCCAAGCTTACACAAAATGGCTATCCCTTATCACCAATCAAAATTACAGACTACCTACAGAAGCTGAATGGGAATATGCTGCAAGAGCTGGTCAAAAAAGTAGTAGTTATGTTTACAGTGGAAGCAACACCGCTGAAGAAGTGTCGTACTCTTTTGAAAATGCGGATGAATCAAAAACGGGTTGGGGATTCAAACGGGATGTAGGTTCCCATCCAGTGGGCTCAAAATCTCCTAATGAGCTGGGTATCTTCGACATGAGTGGCAACGTGAAAGAGTGGTGTAGCGACGCCTATGAATATAAACTCCAAGGCGGAGTAAATCCGACCGGGCCTGTCAATGGCTCTTATCGGATACTCCGAGGCGGGAGTTGGGACAATAAAGCGACAGCAGGGAGGGTCTCAGCTCGCAGCAGTGCCCAACTCATTGGTGCTTTTCCAGTCAGTAAAGGCTTTCGAGTGATCATGGATGTCGACTTATCTGAAAAGATTGAGACATTCGCGAAAGAGAAAAATTTCAGTGGGGTAATCCGAGTCACTCATAAAAACCGAACCCTCTATCATGGCAGTTTCGGATGGGCAGACGTTGAGAATATGATTCATCATCAAGATCAAACACCCTTCGCCATTGCTTCCATTTCTAAGCTTTTTACAGCCATAATTATCCTTCAGTTGGCAGAAGAAAGAAAGCTTTACCTTAACAAGACCATCGGTCAATATTTACCCGAATACCTGGGGCCAGCTAGAGATTCTGTCTACATACATCAACTCCTCAATCATACCTCTGGGATTAAACGTCCTGAAACGATATTTCCGGAAAAAAACGATATCCCCCTGATGTTCCTGGATAGCCTTTCTTCCGATGACCTGTTCACTAAATATTGTCAGGGCAGTCTTGAAGTTAAACCTGGTACTCTATTCAATTATAGCAATGGGGATTACATCATCCTTGGAAAGATCATAGAACAGATAGAAGATGAGGCGTATGAAAAAGTGCTCGCCAGGCGCATACTGGATCCACTTGGATTATCAAATACAGGATTGATCACCTACTCCACATCCAGTAAGAGATTTCCCCAAGGCTATACCTGGAAGGAAGAAACACAGGACTTAAAGAGAGATCGTAATATCCAAATAGCAAACTACTTTACTGGAGGTGCGATGTATTCAAACGCCGCAGATCTCGCCACCTTTTCAGATGCTTTGTTTCGCAAAAATGCCTTGCTAAATGATCAATCGATGGACCAGCTCCTAAGGACGTACCCCGAAACCCGGAGTTACGGGTATGGTCTATGGGTACGATATCAACAACACGATCGAACTGTGATCAAAGTCACGGAACGATACGGAAGGATTTGGGGTGTAAACACTTTATTAAGTCACGTATTGGACTTTGACATCAATATTGTGGTACTCGCAAATACCAATCGCGTCAATCCTGCATCGGTTCAAAATTTCGTATTAGAACAGCTAATTAGGTGAAAAAAGAAAGGTGAAGCATGAAACTTCACCTTTGCCATAGAACCAGCATCGGTATTACTCCGCCAAACAGAGCATACATCTTTCGACGCGGCTAACTTCGCTCCACGGTCGAGTCGCCTGTCATGTCACACGGCAGCCATCATCTGAAGTTTTCATACAATTTGTATCTTTCGTGCTCATTAAGCCCGGCTCTGGTTTATCAATCTATGATCATTACGTGATCAGTGATGTAAATATTGACAATTAAATTGTCATTTGAAAATAAAATACGCATTTTATTAAAAAAATTTACTTTTGAGCCATTTCAGTCATAATCTTAAGTTTTGGAGGCAACAAAAAGGCCTGAGTCAGAAGAAGTTTGCCATTGAACTTGGCATCAACCGTGGCAAGCTGGCCACTTATGAAGAAGCAGTGGAACCTCGACAGGAGTTTCTACTGTCACTAGTCGACAATTACCACATCAATCTGCACTATTTCCTCACTCGAAAAATGACAGAGGGCACATTCGATACCTTTTTTCTTGATGACCCTGCACAGGACTTCATCGTCGATTACAAGCCCATTGGCAGCACCATCATATCCAAAATACAACTCATGGCCAATGAGCAGGAATTTGAGGAAAGAAGGAAAATGCTGGATGAGCTTACCCTCGATGTTAGTCGAATGATCGAGGAAAAGCAGAATATTCAGGAGGAGCTCTTATTGCTAATGAAACGCCTTAAGCTTTGATGGTGTACAGAATCTGCCCCATTCTCAGATCAGTCCCTAAGCTCAATCCCATATTTATCCTTCAGGCGTTTTTCCATCTGAAGTGCGAGTCGGCGATTGTGTTGCTTTACGCTATACCTCCTCCACCAAAACCAGGCCGCAACCACGATCGTCATCAGTAGCAACGTCCAAAGGCTCCAACTCATGATCAGTCCCCAACGCTCTTCTTTGGCGAGGGCTTTACGATGCTGTTGATAGAGCTGAGCAATCATGGAATTATTACTCGCATTGATGATCTCATAGCGATCTCTTGCAATCCGGTAAACATGACGCATGGCCCGCCCCCGGATTTCCATGTCTTTGATCCCAAGTGAATCCAGGTAGGCTACTGACCCAAACAACTCAGGAGCTTTGGATAGCTCGATGTTGTTTTCATACAGTGTTTGCGACTCTTGATAATTCAACTCATCGATATTGATTTCGAGAGATCGGGTGAAGGCCCAGATGGCAGAATCCAACATCCGTTCTGCGAAGTAGACCCGACCCAGGTTGAAATAGCTATGGATCTTTAACTTATCCTGACCTTCTGCTAGTTCCAGGGCATCAAAGAGATACTTTTTTGATTGATCATACTGCCCAAGAAGTCGATGCACATTGCCACGGTTGTTCTGTACCTTGCTTCGATGGATGACATCAGTACCATTGAAATGGAGCGCTCGATTATAACATAGCAACGCACTATCCAGTAAGATGTGATCATTAACCGCCTTAGCCTCCATGTAATTAAGCACACCCAATTCCAACCAAATATTCGCATAAGCTATGGTATCCTTCAAATCAGGATTGCTTTCCAGTATGCGAAGTGCCTGAAGTTGATTCCTTATCCCATCTGTCACATCTCCCTGGTGCTTCAATGACAATCCCAAATCGTAGTGCATATCCGCTTGCATGCGATAGTCCACGGAAGACTTGACACCCATCCGGTCACGCCGAAGTTGCTCTGCCACGGTGTGTACCCCCTTGCGCTCAGCAATGTAAGCCAGGTTCTCGTACAGTTGCTGTATACGGATCGGATCATTCAGCTTACGATAGGCCCGAATACCACCGAAATAGAAATGGAAGGCATTGGCCGCGTCTTCCTGATAATCGTAGATATAACCCAGCAGAAAGTGCGCTTTTGCCATGGTTATTAAATCTCTCTCTTCCAATGCGAGATCCATGGCTCGCTGACCATGCACTCTCGCGTCATCCGGAGATTCCAAATAAAGCTCACGTGCCGTCTCATATTGATCAGCAGCCGTCAGCTCAGCTTGAGCAAGGATCTTAACAGGAATAAGAAAAGGTAGGCATAATAGGATAGCGTACCGGTTGGTTCGGGTGATTTGGGCAAACATGAATATAATTCCACACTAATTCACCGGTATAGATAATAAAAAAACTACACATACCCTCGCGGTTTCACAAAATAATGCCAATTATTTTTTCAACCACCGGGAGGTGGTGGGTTACTTCCACCCGTTCCACCTGCATTACCATCAGTATTTTCCAGATCAGGCAAAGGAGTAGAGTGAATGTCTTCAAGGTCTGTGGTTAGGCTACAACTTGTAAATAACAAACCAATTGCAATGATTGAGGCAAAGAAATAAGACCGTGCTTTGTTCATAGGTTCCACGCTTTAATATTCAACATTAAAGATAGCACATACCCTAAAACTTTGGAAATAAAATGCATATTTTATTTGCATTTTGATTTACTCACGAGTGTCTTAGTAGCATTTTCAATACTTTTTTTCTCAGAATAGAAGCAGAATATTCTTATAATTCGAAGTTTCATTGCATAATGTCACGGACATTAAAAGTGTGTTGATGGATATCATCTCTGATCAGAGACCGAGAAACTTTTTCACATTTATTTTCCTCTTCTTGTGACATTTCTGATAAATCTGCAACTAATAGGTTAATAGCAGTAGCTTCATCTACAAATTGGACAAGCGTCACTTCATACAAGTCATTGATCAGCACCGGGGAACCATCCGCAGCCTCTGTCAGGTATATTATGCCACTCCCGAGGATCAAAAGGATGCATTTCAGGACATTGTACTTCAACTCTGGAAATCCTTTGACTCTTTTGAAGGAAAGTCGCAGATCAACACGTGGATCTACCGGGTAGGCTTGAATACACTGCTTTCTAAAAAGCGGAAAGAACAACCTTCCACCAGCTTTACCTCCATTGACGGATATCAGCAACTCCTTCAAACCAGCAACTCGGATGATGATCTGGAGCTACTTCATCAGGTGATCCAGACTTTAAAGGATGTAGACAAGGCCATGGTGGTACTGCATCTGGAAGGCTATAAAAACAAGGAAATAGCAAACATGCTCGACCTTTCGACTTCCAACGTAGCCACTCGTTTCAATCGTATCAAAGCCCAGTTAAAATCGAGATTCAATACCCATACTTATGCAACTAAACGACCTTAAGCCAACGTGGCAGCGATTCAAAACACAAAATGGTATGCAGGATCTGAATACCACAGAGATCTTAATGCTCATTGAGGAACCCAATACCGACGCGACCCACGCCTACCGACTGTTCGCCAAGGCAGTATTGTTTCTGGTCATCACTTTTTTCTGTGTAGGTGGATGATCTCGGCCATCATTTGGGACATTGACCCTAATATCATTCCCGGATTTGATTACCTGAGGTGGTATGGCGCCAGTTGGGTCCTGGGCATGCTGGTTGGTTATCAGATTGTCTCGCGCATCTTTCGTATCGAAGGGGTCCCTATTGAAGCATTAGACAAAATCACTACCTATGTCGCTCTGGGAGCGATCATTGGTGCGCGATTGGGACATATTTTATTCTATGATCCAATTCACTACTGGCAACATCCGATTGAAATCTTGCCGATTCGACTTGAGCCCACCTTTACATTCACCGGACTGGCAGGACTGGCGAGTCATGGAGGCATATTAGGTGCATTGTTCGCCCTCTACATGTACACCCGAAAATATCAAAAGAATTATCTCTGGCTACTAGATCGACTAACTGTAGGTGGAGCTGCCCTGGGAGGGTTCATCAGACTTGGCAATCTGATGAATTCTGAGATCATTGGTATCCCGAGTGATCAACCATGGGCATTTGTTTTTACCCGCATCGATCAAGTGCCCAGGCATCCGGCGCAGTTGTATGAAGCCTTGTTTTACCTGACCTTATGTTTCGCGCTGTTTCTGATCTGGCAGTCTGGGAAATTTAACACCAATGCTGGATTCATATTTGGTCTTGGTATGGTGTTCATTTTTATTCAGCGCTTTCTCGTGGAATTTGTCAAAGAAAATCAAGTCGCTTTTGAGGAAGGGCTTACCCTGAACATGGGTCAGAATTTAAGTATTCCATTAGTACTTTTGGGAATAGTGATGATTATATGGAGCCTGAAATCGCAATACATCGATATAAATTCACAAAACATTTAATCTTACAGTTATGGAAAAAAAGGATATAGATCAAGGCCCAAAACTTATGTAATTTTTCGTCGTAAAATGATAGAAACCAATCTCTGGGGAACCAACTATACAATTCGCATCATCAACTAATACTTATGACAACCCTAGCTTTGAGTGCAGAACAAAAGCAGTTTTTCCTCAAAAACGGCTATTTACATCTCCCAAAAGCAATTCCTGATCAATTGGTTAATAAATGGCAATCATTGTTAAAAGATCACAATCGCGATTCATTCGATTTATCTGATCCATTTATTGCCAGGAATATAAGTTTTCTGGAAATGGACAATCCACGATTTATTGCAAGGATCAACAATTTAATGGGTCATTATCCTGAGGAGGTTTTGGAGTTATTAGCCCATGAAGCCATATTGAATATTGCAGAATCTCTTTGCGGCAATGATGCGATTCCCATGCAATGCGATGTATTGTTCAAACATGCGCATTCAAGCTCAAATGTTCTTTGGCACCAAGACGCCATTTATCCACGAATAGCACCGTACTTGAACATTGGATTTTATCTTGATGATGCCAACCACGAAGATGGGTGTTTAAAGTTGATCCCAGGATCTCAATCACAACGACAAAACATCAAATCCATTTCAAGGAACCAAGAGAAATTCATTATCGAAATCCCAGCGAACGCAGGAGATCTCATTGTTCATGACCTAATGATCGTACATAGCTCACTTCCTAAAAAAACAGCTGGCGTTCGACGTACCTTATACATGGAATGGTGGTCCGAATCTGCAGCTATCGGTCATGGCTCATTCTCCAAAAAATGGATCTATCTGCTAAAAAACTGGAAAGCTTTATTAACTAACCGATCCGCTAAGCAGTATCAAAAGAATGGGAGTTCTAGCTCAATGTTACCTCCAGAGTCTCAGGTAATCGAACAAATCCTGGAGCTACGAGAGCAACCAATCCCCGCAAACTATGGATTTCAATAATGGACTCAGATGAGTTTACATACTCAAAGTAGTAGTAGAAATCACACGACATTACAAGCAACTAACTGACTTCTTGTAATATCTTAATTCTTATTTCTCACTATTTTTATCAGCTGGAGCACAACCATTCCATTCATGTCTCAACCTGACCCTACTTCTGAAAAACCACAATGGCTAAGTGAACTTCAGTTGAAAAGCTGGGAACCGGAAATTCTACTGTCCGGGATTGTCCTTTATGGTATGTTTCAGGCGCCCGGATTACTGGATGAACTTTTAGCTTATGCCAAGTTGAACATCTGGGGCAACTTCACTGACCTGGATAACATGATTGCGCTCTTGAAGATTGCCTTGTACTGGCTGATACTTGGCTTGATACTGCACCTGATCAGCAGGGGCATTTGGGTCGGCATGGTCGGTCTTAGCTTCACCTTTCCCAACGGAATCAATAAAGAAAAGCTCAAACTCAGCCCTCGGTTTAAGGATCGAGTAGATCGCATCCCTCCTATTCAACAGATCATCATCAATCTCGAGAAGCTATGCAGTTCGCTCTTCTCTATTTCTTTCATGATGTTCATGATTATCATCGGAGGATACATGTTCGTATTGGTCACCATCATCATTCCAGTAGTTTCCTCTTTGGTTTACGTGGGCGTGAATAACGTTTCAGACATTCACGAATTGATCATTAAAATTTACGTCTATGTTGCCCTCGGAGTGGCTTTTGTGGCACTGTTTGATTTCGTCACGTTGGGGCTGCTTAAGCGATGGTCCTGGCTGTCACGCATTTATTATCCACTGCACAAAGTTGTAAGTGCACTCTCATTGGCACGGTTCTATCGCCCAATCTATTTTACGTTAATCACCAACTACAATCGCTGGAAAATCGGCAGCTTCCTGGTGTTCTTCGTGTTTTGTAGTGTTTTCTTAATGGGTAGGATCGCCTGGAGTGGGGCTATCCCGGGTGAGAGTTGGTCCCGATTAATTTTCTGGGATACCAGCGGATATGTCGCAAGTTTCAGCGGAAACTATGACGACCAAAATGATAAAATCCACTCTACGCAGGCGCACATTCAATCAGACATCATTTCAGAAAATACGATACGCCTTTTCACCGTATTGAAGATTGGCAGGGAAGACTCCATCAAAAAACATTGCAACTATGACTCGCTGATTCAGCTGGATACCGCCAGCCGATACGTAAAACTCCATTGTGCTAAAGATTTTTATCAGGTGCTGTTGGATGATGAAAAAATAGATAGTGTTGAGTGGTTATTTCATTACAAACAGAAAACAAAACAACGTGGATTACTTACTTATCTGGACATCACCGACTTACCCAAAGGCATGCATACAGTGAAGGTAAAAGGGCCTGATGAGATGTACCAAGGCTTATTTTCGATCATTCCTTTTTATAGAGAGCTAAGTCCTAATGGCTATGTGGCAGCACCGGCAGCAAAGGGCAAAGAGGAAGATCCAAGCTATCTGAGGTTGAAACCAATTTTACCGAAGTAGCGTCCATGACGTTAAAAATCATGAAAGGAAGGGTTAAATAATCCTAATTCGTTCGGCAGTTATCCCAATTGAGCTTACTTCGGAATCGTGTATTCCCCTTCAGGATCATGAAGAAAGCAATAGCTGCATCCATCTTATGCCTATGGGTTAATATCCATGGATTTAGCCAGTCGAGTTATACCTATTCCACTCCAAAAGCCTTAAATGACGGATGGGAAACGGCGAGTCTGTATGAATTAGAGTTCACTCCCGTCAGTATTGAAGATTTGTTTGAGCAACTTCATTACGAATCATACGAGATTCATAGCGTAGTAGTAATCCACAAAAACCAACTCATCATCGAAGAATATTTCGACGGGTATACAGTGGATCAACCTCACGACTTGCGCTCAGTAACCAAAAGTATTCGATCCCTCCTATTGGGAATTGCCCTGGACCAGGGATTTATTAAAAGCATTGATGATCCTATATCTACATACCTCAAATCGCATGTTCCAAGAAAGAACCTGACTGACAGTAAGGAAAAAATCACCATCAGGCACCTTATCACCATGTCCAGCGGCCTGGATTGCAATGACTGGGATCAGCAATCGAAAGGGCGAGAAGACAAAGTCTACAAAAAGAAAGATTGGATCCAATACACCTTGAACCTACCCATGATTCACGAACCAGGAGAAGTATCTGCTTATTGCTCGATGGGCACCATCTTATTGGCAGAGATCATCAGTCAGGCTTCCGGAATGTCACTTCAAGCATTTGCGCAACAATATTTATTCAATCCCCTGGACATCTCTAATGTCAAGTGGGGACACACATCAGATAAAGAGGTGATTGAATCAGGTAAGCGACTTTACATGACGCCCAGGGATATGGCTAAAATTGGACAACTGATCCTGAATAAAGGGAAATGGCAAGGAAAACAAGTCATTTCAGAACAATGGATTCAAGACGCTACCTCTTCTAAAACGAAAATAACGGGTATCAACTATGGCTATCTGTGGTGGAACTTGCCTTTTCAGACACCCCAAGGAAGGCAAGTATCCAAGACGGCAACGGGAAATGGAGGGCAATATATCATGTCATTTCCTGAGCTGGAGCTTGTGGTGATTTTTACCGGCGGTGCTTATAATTCTGAAAAAGACAAAATACCTTTTGCTATCGTCAGAGACGTGATCCTTCCGACTTTCAGTGAATAGTTGTGGATCAAGCAATATTTATGGGGAGTTACCTATTAAAGAACATTAATTCAGATTAAAGAGTTGAGTGAATCGCATAGATTACCTGGCTTAGGCACATTTCTGTCAGAAACACTTTCTTCCTTCCCACTTTTCCATCGATGAAAAGTGGGGAAAAATATAGACTGGATTCATTTTTTAACGCTTTTTGAACCAAAAGAGCAGGAATAAAATAAACTCGCCAATCAAGAAACGATACTGAAACGAAATTCTTCTGGCTCGAACAGAATTTTAACTGGCCGTCCGCATTCTTTTCTGCTCTTCTTTGAACCAAAAACCTAAAATGAATCAAGGTCGTCACTATCCGACAACTCCGATTTTATACTATTGCTCCACAGGTTTTTCGATTGATCCATAGTTGTCTCTAAATACAAAAAGGGCCTGCCCATTGCTGAACTTGCCCTATTAACCATGTAGTTGCCGTAGCTTCTACATCGCTCCAAACTACTGTTCGGATTCCCGATGGTTCCGTTTCTTCGAGTTGCCTCTCCGTCCGGTTTTCCGTCACAACCTTTCAAACTTCGCTGACCTGAGCCGTAACTCACATCCGCTTCCCTTTGTCTGGTTGGAAACTTTCGTTTCAGCTTCCTATCCCTTGCTTGGTGATACTAAAGTAGCCTATACTTTTGCGATTCCAAATTTTATAAACCCCTGATTTTCAACAGGTTTTCCACCTCATTATACCCTGGTTATACCACGGTTATGCACGAGGTTATCAACATTTACAGATTGTTGTACGAATTTCAGGACTCGTCTCAGTTTTCGAAATGGTTTCCATCTTGATAAGCTCAATTTCAGTACGAATTGTCCCATTTATCGACAAACGACACACTTAGCTACGGATTCGACATTGTCATTTTTATTGCCACACTCAAGCTTTGCTCATTATAATTTTAACTGCTAACAGCTGATTGCTTATGAGAACTTTTGAGATCCTACTACTGATTGTAGTAACACTTCTTCCCTTCGTAAAAAGGCCAGTTACACGATCCATCCAACCCCTTTATTTGGTCGGAGTAGTGAGCACAGTAACTTTACTGCACTTCATCATCGAAGGGTGGCGCTGGCAAATGGTCCCTGCTTACCTTCTGCTTCTCATTCTCGCCTGGCGAGTACTGACGATGAACCCCGACACTGCCAGGTTATCATTCTTACGCTTAATCGGATACTCGGGCATCATATTGATTGCTGCGGTTGGCTGGATCCTACCAATGGTATTGCCTGTATTTTCATTACCCCAACCAACAGGTGTGCATGCTGTAGGAACAACCTCCCTCCATTATATCTCCCAGTTGGACGAATCCATCACTCTTGATCCTTCGGACAAAAGAGAATTCATGTATAAAGTATGGTACCCCGGCCAGGGTCCGACCAATGACTACAATAGGGACGTGTATGTAGATCGTGGCAGCAGGTCAGGCTTTGCAACCAAATATGGCTTACCCGCCAATGCCCTGAACTACCTTGACCGTGTCAAAACGCATGCTTACCAGGAACTCCCTATCAGTAAGGGCAGTTTCCCCGTACTGATCTTTTCCCACGGATATGGTTCGAAAGCCACTGGGTATTACGCCTTGCTTAGCGAGATTGCCAGTCAGGGATATATTGTGATCAACATGAATCACACGTACGAAAGCCTTGGTGTAACATTACCTGACGGAGAAGTCAAATCATTTGACTATGGCTATCAACGTCAAATATCCGAAGGCGCTATGACCGCCGTAGAACCACTGATCAAGGCCTTCAAAGATGGATTAGATTATGAGGAGCGACATCCAATTGTAAGTGAAGCGGTTAAAACATATTTTGAAGGAACCATCGAAGACCGATGGGCCGATGATGTGATCCTGACACTAGACTTACTCGAGGATTGGAATGATTTCGGTTTGCTCAAAAACAAGATGAACCTGGATCAGATTGGTATTTTCGGACACTCTGTAGGAGGTGGCACTGCAGGTAAAGTGGCCATGCGAGACAAGCGGATCAAAGCGGCTGCCAACTTGGATGGTATTCAGTGGGGTAATATGATCGACAGTATTTATCAGATCCCCTATTTGTATATTTCTGCAGATTGGCCAGCGGAACATGAGGACATCAACTCCCACATATACATCAATAAGAGTACGGATCTTTTCTATGAATGTAAGCTTCTTAAATCCGGACACCCAAATTTCATGGACATCCCATTGATGATCCCCGTCAATTCGCTGAGTGGCTGTGGCACAATTGATCCATATTTAGGGCTAGAAATCACCAACTCATTGGTCACCGCGTTTTTCGATACGCACCTGAAAGGACTACTGAATAATAATCCGAGGCAAGTACGAAACAAATATGATTTACTCGAAGTGACGGTGCACAAAGGAAAACTGGCACAGTCTGCTAAAAACCCTTAACTATTCAGGGTCAACTACTCTCCTGATAACGGCCACCCGGAGCAATCTGGGTGGTCTTTCAGCTTACCTTTCTGATCGTAAAGCAAAATGTACTCCCGATCCCAAGTTCAGATTCTACCCAGATCTTGCCACCGTGCAATTCCACAATCTTTTTGCAGTGAGCCAGACCGATGCCGCTGCCTTCATACTGCGAGCGACTGTTGAGGCGTTGAAAAATTCCAAAGATTTTCTGCTGATTAGCCGGGTCGATCCCTATGCCATTGTCCTGTACCCTGAACAGCCAAAATTGCTCTGATGTTTCGACATATTCTTGTACTGAAATCTGCACTTCAGGAGGTCGATCAGGTACGGTGAATTTTAATGCATTGTTGATGAGGTTCTGAAAAAGCAAGGACAACTCTACTTCGTGACCATATAATGGGGGAAGTTCTCCCCACTCCACCTTGGCTTTTTTATCCTGAATTGTCTGATGAAGATTCGTTTTTACACCTTCCAGCAATTCCAGACCCTCCAGGTGCTGAAACTCCACATCTGCACCTAGGCGTGCATGTTCCATCAATCCTTTGATCATTTTTCTCATCCGAATGATGGCCTCATCGATAAACTTGACACTGGAAGTGCCTACATCGTCTAAGTTTTGTCCATCAATCAGCGACAGGGAACCTGAAATGGTATTGAGTGGCTCTTGCAGGTCATGGCTGGCGATATAGGCAAACTGCTCCATTTCCTGACTCTTCTGATCAATTTCACGCGCCTGAGCTTCGATGGCTGCATTCTTGATGGCCAGGGTTTCATTAGCTTTTCTTTTGATGCGATAACCTCTCCAAATAAAGAAGACCGTAATGAATGCCAGTGCAGCCAGAATAGCGAACAAGATCGTAAACCACTGCTGAGCATTGAGCTCTTGACGCTGGATGTTTATCTTTCGATTTTGCTCTTCAAGCTCGATGGCCTGCTGTTCCAACTCCTGCTTTTGCTGCTTAAGGTTTCGATCCAGCCTGGTAATCTCCTGCTGTCGGGCTTCGATCTGATCTTCATATTCTTGCTCTACAACCTGCTGTTGTTGCTCCCGCCGCTCATAAGCTGCTTTCTGGGCTTCACTACGAAGTTGCAATGCACGCAGGGAGTCATTTTGAACCTCGCTCTCTCTTTTAAGAGATTCAACCTCCAGGCGACGCTCATCCATGAGTGATCGTTGATCATTAATGCGTTGATTAAGCGTGCCAATCTCCGCTTTTTGTTCATCCAAAGCTTGTTCCTGCTCCTCTGATAATGATCGCGCTTCCTCCAATGATTGGAAAGAAGCCTGATACAACTCCTGCCATCGTTCAGCCGTACTGATAGAAGTTCGGCGCAGACCATTATTGATGGTGAAACCTTCGATGTTCAACCGGGTCTCATTCAACTCGAACTCAAAACCATCAGTGGTCTCGATGATGTTGATCATAGACTCATTGAAACCATACCCTTCACTGACAACCAGGACATTTTGGCCTTTCGCAAACTCCAATACCTGATCGATGTTGTAGTTGAATTGTTTGTGCAAATAAACCAGTTGGTATCTACTGATGTCTGACAATCTCGTGATCCGGCGGACCCTCATGGGAAGGTCGCGTACCGTACGGCCTTGTTTCACCATTTTCGACAATTCCTGTACCACCGGATCGGTCCCCAAGACACCCACACTGAACTGATCCAACTCTGTTTCGTTTTGCCAAACAACCTGCCTTGCAAAATTGTAAATGAATATAGCCCGCTGTTTCGTACGAATTTCTTCGTCCTGAGCCATAGTTTGCAGCCCCCCAACCAATGTAATTAAGAAAAGAAACTTCCGCATCTAGAAACTTAAGGTCATCTTCATAAACCAGTGGCGTCCATTCACGCCAAATTGCTGTACGCGTCTGCTGTACCTAAAACTTCCGTGAGAAGTATTTCCCGAGTGGGCGTGCTCATCCGGGTAGACATCCATGAGGTTGTGCCCACCAACCAAAAACCTAAAATTGTCACTGAATTGATAAGCTACAGAAACATCAGTGATCAGTTTCGGATCAAAGGTCTGATCCCTGCTTTCTACCATTCCATTGAATGTATTCAGGATCCAATTGGTTTGATCTCCATCTTCGGGATGGATATATTCTATTCTACCAAACAAGGTGAAATTCACATCAAAACTGAATTGCTGATATTTCAGATTGTTTTGCGAAATGATCTTAAAATTCGGTTGAGCCACCTCTACCCTTGAAATTTCCTCACGATTGAAAAGTACCTCTTCCTCACCTGACAGGGCTCCATTGGCTTGCACTCCACCATCCAATCGTGTATTGGTCCAATTTCCCGATAGCAGGCTAAAAAACTCGTATTGCGGCATTTTCAACCGATAATTGAGCACAACGTCCACCCCGGTTGTTCGCGTATTGACTGCATTCGTAAAGAACTGCGCTGCTCCTACCCCCAATGGACCTAAAATGGCTTCATAACCCTCATCAAAACGACCGGAAAGCACGATGCGGTCCCGGATCCGGATGTCATAGAAATCCACCTTGATGGTAAAATCAGCTGTCGGTTTACCAATGAATCCCAGACTGATATGATCGGAAAGTTCTGGCTTTAAGTCTCCGATCCCAAACGCTCTGGCCACCGTACTTTCATTGTTGAACGTACCTACCCGAAGCGGATTACTATTCACGAACTGTGTTCCGACATTATTGAAATAGAACTGATGCAGCGAAGGCGCCCTAAATCCCGTACTCAAGCCGCCGCGGAGGCTATAGTTTTCACCGAGTTTATAGCGGCCGGAAAGCTTCCAGGTCAGCTGATCCCCAAAATCACTGTACACTTCATATCGCAGCGCCGTACCCAAAAGAAAAGCATCACTCATCTTACTTTCGATTTCCAGGTACCACGCATTGTTGGTCCGGAATTCTTCCAGTTCATTATCCTCCTGAAAGCCAGGAAACACCTGTGCTCCCGGAGCAGCCTGCATCCAGTTGGCCCCCACAAGCACCGAGTCTCCTCCATTGACATACGAAGCTTCCTCGCCCTTGATGATCTCGTACCTTTCAATCCGCATTTCCGCTCCAAAAGCTACATTCACCCCCTGGAGGGCATTGAACGTGCGAAATGCATCGAAATTCGTGGTGTTCTGGGCATAGAAAAAGCCTCCGGAATAGAAATCCGTTGGTGATGTCAGTCCCAGGCTGGCGTTGTTGGAATTTTCCACATTGAAATCCAAATGATTCCTTCCAATGGTGTTACTCAGATCTAAATTCCAGGTATTTTTCAGTCCTCTAAAACCCAGGGTGATTGCATCATCTCTGATGTCCGTGCGTAATCCAGGAGAAAAACCATCAGGATACAATTCGGCTACTACACGCACACTGTCTTTTGGAAAGCGATAAAAACCCCGACTTTTACCTTGTCTAAAATTCACCCCACCATGGCCGTAAAATTGCGTCACGTTATTGATAGGGATCTCCATGTTAAAGAACACACTTTGATTTCTGGTAGCCGCGCTACCGATGGACATCACACGCTGATTGTCATAGCCTGTCTGATCGAAGAAGTCGCGTTGACTGATTAGTACCTCATCTAAAGTCGGATTGTTATTGGCATAAACAGGACCTTGATAAGCACCTGCACGATTGACTGCTCCTCGATCCCGGAACTCAAGTGTCATGTTGACATGGCCGCCTTCTCCGATATCAAAACCACCATTTCCATAAAAGAACTTCGTGGAGCCATCACCCAATTCATTGACCCCATAGCCACCATCCACGGTAGTCACCCCTGTCCGTTCTTTTAATACAATATTTACCACACCAGCAATGGCATCCGAACCGTATTGAGCCGCTGCCCCGTCGCGGAGTATTTCTATTCGATCTACGGCCCCTGCAGGGATGGCATTGAAATCCGTACCCACACTACCCCGACCAACTGTCCCGTTCACATTCAACAACGAGCTGATATGCCTTCTTTTTCCATTGATCAACACCAACACCTGATCCGGACCCAGTCCTCTCAAAGTAGCAGGATCAATAAAGTCTGATCCGTCTGAGATGGTCTGATGGGTGGAATAAAAAGATGCCGCGCTATACTGCATGATCTGTCCCAATTCGATCTGAGGGGAAGCACTTAATATGGCATTGTTAATAATGTCGATAGGAACGGTCGTTTCCTGCAAGGCCCGTGGAGTAAATCGCGTACCCACATTAACTTCCTGATCAATACTAAAGCCTGACTCAAGTTGAAAATCCAGGTAAATGCTATCCCCAGCCTCCAGGTCTACTTGTCGCACCTTGTCACTGTACATAACAAATCCGGCAACAATGTTGTAGGTTCCCGGATCAATGTTCATCAAAAAATTACCATTAACATCCGTAGATGTGGAAATGGTCGACCCTTCAACGGCTACTTTAGCACCGGGAAGATTACCAAACTGATCATAAACTTTGCCCGCTACCTTTACTGATTGTCCCAGAGACGGAAAGCTCATGACCAGGCAAATGCCCAGCATCAAACAGATGTTCCGGCTGTGGATCATGATGGGTAGGCGGCAAAATATTGATCCAATATCTCATTCACCTTGTCGGGATTGAGGGGCTTGCTGACAAACATTTTCACATCCTGATGTGACGCAGCTGCTTCTTTGTCTTCGATACTCACTGATGAGCTTAAGATCACCACAAATGGGAAGCTTCCATTACCCATTACTTTTCGGGCTTCTTCCAAAAACCGCCAGGCATTCATACCGGGCATGTTGATATCGACAATGATTACCTCTGGCATCTCATTGCGTTCAAGGACACTAAGGCCGTCCCTGGGATCATTCACGGATACGATCTCCTCTACGCAATTCGCTCTTTCAAGGAATGTTCGCGTGATGAATTCATTGGCCTCCTCATCATCAATGATGAGAAATGAATTGAGTTTATGACGACTCATGGGGTAAAAAGCTAGCGGACCTGTTTTAGTGTTGATTAAAAAATCAAAATTAAGTTAATGATTATGCATCAGGAATGAAAAATCGATGATCGCGACTTTTTACCGGATATGCAGGAAAGAATTCGTGTTTTGGGTTTGTTAGCACAAGGACTTTAGCATCCTGGAATTTGGGAGGCAAATACCAATTGCTCAACTTTGCGAATGTATGGGAGTGCTGAATTTACTGACGTCACCAGGTGTGATCATCATTACTTTTTTTGCCGCTTGTGGATCGATCATCCATTTCAGGGGGGAACGTCGATTCAAATTCAGCCGTCAGATCTTTGACCACTCGACCTTCATGGCGCCTATCAACTTATTGATGTATGCCTTTTCGAGCGTTCAAAACAAGCCTTTCCTGAAACTAAACGATGTTCCCGAGTTGGAAGTACTGACTCAAAACTGGGAAGTACTGAAAGAAGAAGCACTGGATCTGAACCGAAACCAAACCATTAAGGGATCGGACAAATACAACGACATTGGATTTAACTCATTCTTTCGCCGGGGCTGGAAGCGATTTTACCTGAAATGGTACTCCAAGGATTTTCACCCTTCCTCGATTGATCAGTGCCCCAGAACTATCGAACTCTTGAAGCAAACGCCCTCCGTAAAGGCCGCCATGTTTGTGGTATTGCCTGCAGGTTCTAAGCTACCCAAACACCGTGATCCCTATGCGGGCTCTTTGAGATATCATTTGGGTTTAGAGACTCCTAATTCGGACGATTGTTTCATTGACGTGGACAACCAAACGTATGCCTGGCGTGATGGTGAAGCGGTCTTGTTTGACGAGACCTATTTGCACCATGCCGAGAATCGCACCGAACAAGATCGCCTGATCTTCTTCTGTGATGTCCGTCGACCCATGAAAAATCGTTTGGGCAAATGGCTTAATGACTTTTTCTCGTGGTTCATTGTGGCCGCTGCCAAATCTCCTAATGACTCCAATGACAAAACAGGGTTCCTGAACAAGATCTTCAAGTACCTCTATGCCCAGCGCCTCGTAGGCAAAAAACTCAAGGCTTACAACGAGCGACTTTACTATGTGGTGAAGTGGGTGTTATATGGGGGCATTATTTATTGGGTGTTGTTTTAAAGAAATTAGCGAGCGTTTTTAAGGTTGATTCCCATAAAATTACTACCATAGCACTAGCGAGTTAGGCATTGCAAACGCACACCAGACTTTAAGTGATGTTTTAATCTGCCAAGAACCCTATACCCTCATATTTCAAATCTTCCTACGCATCTCATTCTAATGAATGATTTTACTCATTTGATCGAATCAAGGCGACAATAAAATTTGCCATATATTTGAGAACTTTTTTATTGACCAAACGTTCAGTCAAAGTATGAGCCCTCGTTCAAGTGAACAATTCAAAGAACTGCGAGACGCTTCTCGCCAAAAGATTCTGGAATCCTCACTGGAGCTATTCGGAACCAAAGGCTACAAAAGCACGACCATTTCGGATATCGTAAAAAAAGCCGGTATTTCGAAAGGCCTGATCTACCACTATTTCGATAGCAAAGAAGACATCCTGAAGCAACTGGTGGACTTCTTCATAGAAGGTGGCCAGGAAAAGGTCTCTGAATTAATGACAGGAAGTGCAAAGGACCGACTCAATAAAATCATCGATTGGTTCTTTCGGGAAATGCGAGAACATGAGCACCAGTGGGCTTTATTCATCAACCTGACGGTACAAGTGCACGATTTTGATTTCATCCATGAAATGGCTACTCAGAAAGCGAATGGATATGTGGCCATGTTTACCGAGCTTTTTCGGGAATTAGGGTATGAAAATCCTACGGCGGAAGCACGCATTTTAGGTGCGCTCTTTGATGGAATCGGCATGCAGTACTATGTATTCAATGAGCAGGACTACCTCACTGAAATGGAACAAACACTTCGAGATAAGTATCATTTGCTATGAAAAAGCAATATTTTTTTCTGATGTTCTCCCTGTTTAGCGCGACTGCTTTATGGGGACAAACTGCCAAAGAGATCGTGCAAAAAGCAGATCAATTAATGCAGGGTAACTCATCGCAAGGTGAGATGAAAATGACCATAGTACGGCCCAAATGGACCCGCGAAATCGGCATGAAAACCTGGTCGAAAGGCAATGAATACAGCCTGACCTTGATCACGGACCCAGCTCGAGATGCGGGTACAGGGTTTCTAAAACGAGAGAAGGAATTGTGGAATTGGCAACCAACGATTGATCGGGTGATCAAAATGCCACCTTCCATGATGATGCAGAGCTGGATGGGTTCGGATTTTACCAATGATGACCTGGTAAGGGAGTCCTCCATCGTGAAAGACTATGAGCATCGCCTGTTAGGCGATACCACTATCGGGGAATACACGGCGTGGAAACTGGAACTGATCCCACATGAAGATGCACCGGTAGTATGGGGACGTATCCTCGCCTACGTCGAGCAGCATAATTATTTCCAGTTGCTTTTCAAGTATTACGATGAAGATGGCTTTCTGATCAACACCATGGTCTTGTCCGACATTAAGCAATTTGGTAATCGAAGCATCCCCTCCCGACTAGAAATGATCCCGGCAGAAAACCCCGATCAAAAAACGGTCATGATCTATGAGAAAATGGCTTTTGATGTGGAGCTGGATGACCGGTTCTTTTCCTTGCAGAACCTGAAAAGATTAAGATAGGCTAACATGAAACTCTATCTCATCATGGCCTGGCGAAATGTCTGGCGCAATAAGAAACGGACCTGGATCACGGCTTCTTCGATCGCTTTCGCGGTGTTTTTTGCGGTGGTGATGCAGTCCATGCAGCTCGGTTCTTACGAGCGAATGATTGACAACTCGGTACGGTTTTATACCGGACACCTTGCCGTGCATCAGGAGGAATACTGGGACGACAAAGTACTGGACAACTCTTACTTGATCGAGGAAATAGCAAACCTTCAATTAAATGATGACCAAGTGGCAGTCAGTGTGCCAAGACTATCCTCATTCGCGCTGGCCTCCTACGAAAATCATACAAAAGGAGTCATGATCAATGGCATCGACCCGGAGAAGGAAGCACAACTGACCTTGCTAGACAAGAAAGTAACGCAAGGTGCATACCTGAAAGATGAAGGGATCATGATCGCCGAAGGGCTAGCCGAGTACATGGGCATGCAATTGGGTGACACACTGGTACTGATAAGTCAGGGGTATCATGGGGTAAATGCTGTTGGCAAATATCATGTGGTTGGTTTCTTAAAATTCCCGGTCCCGGAGTTCAATCAAACAGCGGTTTACATGCCATTGGCAACCGCTCAGGTATTTTACGGCGCACCTGAAATGATCACCTCCCAATCAATTTTATTACTACAAGTCAAAGACATGGTTGAAGTTCAACAATCTGTTCAGCAGCAGATGGAAGGCTCCAACTTGACGGTCATGAATTGGGAAGAGATGATGCCAGAACTGATCCAGAGCATCGAAATGGACTACTACGGTGGTTTGATGATGATCTACATCCTCTATGCAGTGATAGGGTTTGGTATCCTCGGCACTTTCCTGATGATGACCAAAGAACGGACTTATGAATTTGGCATCCTAAATTCCATTGGGATGAAACGCTCGAAGATCCAAGTCACTGTAGCACTGGAAATCATCTTTTTGACCTTCGTAGGCGTTGCCGTCGGACTATTAGCCAGCACACCATTGGTTATCTATTTCTATCACAACCCGATCTATTTCACAGGTGATTACGCCAAAGCCTTCGAAAGTTTTGGATACGAAGCCATCATGCCTTTTTCGATGGACCCGGTCATTTTCTACAATCAGGCCATTGTGGTGTTGTTGATCTCCTTGCTATTGGGAATCTACCCGATGATGTACATCAAACGACTGAAAATCATTAAAGCCCTGAAAGAATGATTGCTAAATTATCATGGAAAAATATCTGGCGGTCACGGCGACGCAGCCTCACTGTTATAGGAGCCATCGCGATTGGCGTTTGGGCCTTGATTTTTATGATCGGCTTCTACAATAGCTTTGGTGATGCATTCATTCGGAGTGCTGTCAACTATGAATACGCCCATATCCAGATACATCATGCAGATTATCTGGAAGATCCGGACCTAAAATACGTTTTAGAGGATTATGCTGGGTTGGAAGACCATTTGGGACAAATTGAAGAAATTCTGTCCTATTCTGATCGAATGAAAGTGAATGCCATGTTGGCTTCTCCAAAAACCAATACTGGCATCCAGGTCTTTGGCATCGACCCGGCGAAAGAAGCTAACACGACTCAACTTTCCGAGCAAATGGTGGAAGGCACTTATTTTCAGAAATTCAAACGCAACCCCATCCTGATCAGTGAAAAATTGGCTGAAAAACTTAAGGTCAAGATACGATCTAAGGTTGTCCTAACCTTTCAGGATAAAACCAACGAGATCACTGCTGCCGCTTTTCGCGTGGAGGGCATCTTCAATTCAAAATCGCCGGCCATCAACGAGGGTGTCGTTTATGTGCGAAAAGACGACCTGGCCAAACTTACCCTGATCGATCAACCACATGAAATAGGGATCCTGCTCCACAGTGCACAAGCCATTGACTCTACACAAATTCAAATTGCACAGTTCACTAGCAATTCAGTAAGGTCCTACAAAGAAGTAGCACCGCAATTCAATTTGATGGAAGAGTCCTCCGAAATGATTACCCGGATCATGACCGTGATCATGATGCTGGCTTTACTCTTCGGGATCATCAATACGATGCTCATGGCCGTATTGGAACGTACTCGTGAAATAGGCATGTTAAGATCGATTGGCATGCACAAAAGCAAAGTGTTTAGTATGATTCTGCTAGAGACGCTTTTCCTCGGGATGTTGGGTGGACCTGTAGGTTGCTTACTTGGACTAGCGACAATCACCTGGCTCAACACCAAAGGACTGGACATGAGTGCCTATGCAGATGCACTGGCCCAATATGGCGCGGAAGCCATTTTTTATCCTGCCATGCAAGGCAGTGAATACATCAGCCTCATGCTGGTGGTAATCTTCACCGCGTTTGTTGGTGCCATCTACCCGGCCCTCAAAGCCATCCATTTGAATCCTCTTGAAGCCATTCGAAAATTGTGATTATGAACGTCATCGAAACACATCAACTAGAAAAAGTATATAACCCGGACAGCATCCCTGTTCACGCCATCAACGGTGTATCTCTTCATGTCGAAACGGGTGAGTTCACCGCGCTCGTGGGCCCGTCAGGTTGTGGTAAAACGACGCTACTCAATATGATTGGCGGTCTGGATCAACCTACTTCAGGAAACGTGACCGTCGATCATCAGGCGATCCATGAAATGAAAGAAGCCCAATTGACCGACTTCCGTCTGAAACATATTGGGTTTGTGTTCCAATCCTACAACCTGGTGCCTGTTTTGACTGCTAAAGAAAATGTGGAATTCATTATGTTGTTGCAGGACATGAGCAAGAAGGATCGTGATGAACGCGTGAATGAATTAATGTCAAAAATGGGGCTTTTAGCAACTTTAGACCGGAAGCCCTCAGAATTGTCCGGCGGCCAGCAACAACGAGTGGCAGTAGCAAGAGCCTTGGCGAGTAAGCCAAAAGTGATCCTGGCAGATGAACCTACGGCCAACCTGGATTCCAAGTCTACCTCAGATCTGTTGGACATCATGGCTCAAATGAACGAGGAAGAGCAAGTTACTTTTGTGTTCTCCACCCACGATCAACGGGTGATTGATAAAGCCAAACGTGTGATCACGCTGGAAGATGGAAAGATCGTTTCCGATGAAAAAAAGTAGTTTTCTACTACTGATCTTATTGCTGCTGGCCACCTCATTGGTGGCGCAGGAAGAGGAGGAAGAGAAGAAAAAAACCACACGACTTTCCGGTTATCTGAAGGACATGGTTTCTATGAATATTCTTCCCAGTCAGGACGATGTAGCTATAGACAATCTCATTCACAACCGGTTGAACTTCCGTTGGTTTCCCAGTCAGCAATTTCAATTCCGATTGGAAGTCAGGAATCGGATCTTTTTCGGTGATTTCGTCTCTCAAATTCCGAATTATGGCGAATTCATTGATGTAAATGATGACTACTTCGATGCGTCCATATTGGTGGTCGATAAAAACGATCTGGTGATTCATAGCATGATCGATCGGGCCTATGCGGAATGGAAACAGGAAAGCTGGTCCCTGAGTGTCGGCAGGCAGCGCATCAACTGGGGCGTAAACCTGGCCTGGAATCCAAATGACATCTTCAATGCGTACTCCTTCTTTGATTTTGACTATGAAGAAAGGCCGGGTAGTGACGCCATTCGTTTCCAGAAATACCGGGGCTACGCGGGAGGCTACGAGATCGCTGTTTCCATGGCTGATGAATTGGATGAAGTCACCGCTGCTTACTTGTACAAATGGAATCAGCATAACTACGACTTTCAGGTACTCAGTGGTGTCATGCGCAACAATTTCGTACTTGGTGGCGGTTGGGCAGGCAGTATCGGCAATGCAGGCTTCAAAGGTGAAATGACCTACTTTGAACCACTTGGAAATACAGATCAACGGACTTTTCTGGCATCCATTTCCGGAGATTACGTATTCGCCAACTCACTTTACCTCAATGGATCTATCTTATTCAATTCTGCACCCATAACGAGTGGTTCGTTACTCCAGGCAAGTACCGCCAACCTGGATGTTCGTTCCTTGTCTCCTTATCGCTATTCTGCTTTTCTTCAGGCCAGTTTTCCTGCTCATCCCCTTTTCAATGTTGGAATTTCAACGATGACTTTTCCAGGTAATCAGGGTGTGTTCATTAACCCCTTCCTGACATGGAGTATGCTTAGCAACCTGGATCTGGACCTAATTGGGCAGATCTTCGCCTGGAGCGATAGTGATGATGTTTATGTAATGTACGCCAGGGTAAAGTGGTCTTTCTAGGTTTCGACAAGCTCGGGAACGCCTAGTTAACCTGACGCTTTGTTTGTAGATTATTGAAACCCTTATCAGAAACCTTCAAATTAGAAGATCCCTGGTCGGACACCCCGGCACGAGAGCCGGGATAGTTAATATCCTGCTAAATCTCACTTGGCTGTCGAAGCATCATTCCATCCGCAATGACTTAATAGGGTTTACGCGCATAGCGCGAACAGTATGGTACAAGATCACCAGACCTGCTACGATGACGGACAATAATGCACTGATCACAAATAGCCCGGCGCCAATGTCTGTGCGGTAGGCAAAATTTTCAAGCCAGCTATTCATAAGCCAAATAGTCAGAGGAATGGATAGTACAATAGCAATCAACAACTGCCAGACAAACCCCTTCGATAGCAGCTTGAAGATGGCCCCGGCCGAGGCACCCATCACTTTGCGGATACCAATTTCTTTGAGTTTGGCATTGGCTACTAGCATGATCAGCCCTAACAAACCCAAACTAGCAATGACGATGGACAGCACGGTTGCTACAGTGATCAGTCGGTTCATTCGAATCTCACCCTGATACTGATTTTGTAGATTTTCGCTGATAAATTCAAAGTTCCAACTCACGTTGGGAAACAGTGCTTCCCACTCCTTCTGCAAAATTTCAGTTCCTTTCGTCAAATTGGATCCGGAATAGGTAAACACCAATTTTGGCACGACCGTATCCCCAAAATCACTATCGGATACACCACGGGCTATAGGTATAATGTTTTGCACAATGACCAAAGGCTCAATTTCCGAATGCAAGGAAGTGAAATGAAAATCCTTAGCAACCCCAATGATCCGGTGTTCATCAAAGTCATTGCCCGGGAGTTTACTTCCAACAGGTTTCTCCAAATCAAAATATTTGGCAGCCGTTTCATTCAGGATCACCGATTGGCGACGGTCCAAACCATTATTCGCTTCAAAACCTCTACCATCCACGATTTCAATACCAAAAGCATCCAGGTAATCATCATCTACCACTAAGAGTCGAAACTGACGAAAAACCCCCTTATCATCCGTATAGGCCAACCCCGTCCAGCCATTCGTTCCGAAAATATGGCTACCTCGGGCTATCCTTGAAATTTCAGGATATTGCTCCAACCTGGCTTTTAACAACTCACCATTTTCCATTCCTGAGGTGATCTGCTGTGAAAGTCTTTGAGCTTCGGGATCGCTTGGCAATTGCGTGGAAATCACCGCTTCATAGTCATACCCCAGGTCAGCATTTTTCAGGTAATTCACCTGTTTTTTCATGATCAGGGTCGTACTCAGTAAGAAAACAGTCATCAAAAACTGGACGACCACTAGTCCTTTTCGAACAGACATCCCTCCTACTGATTGTAAGGAACCTCTCAAGATACTTACTGTCTTGAAACCGGAAATGACCAATGCTGGATAAGCCCCTGCCAGCAATCCGATGAACAAACCGATTGCAAAATACAACCCAATGTGCCACCATTGGAAGGCATAGGACAAGGTAACACCAGTCAGTAAATTAAAAGTAGGAATCAACACAATGGCGATTACTGTCCCCAACAGCATGGCTACCTGTGACATAAGGACACTCTCTGTCAGGTATTGACCCATCAATCCTTTTCTTGGTGCTCCCATTACTTTCCGCACGCCCACTTCTTTGGCGCGTTTGATCGATTGTCCCGCAGATAAGGTGGTGTAATTAATACAAGCGATGATCAGTACCAGTATCCCGACAAAACCGAGGATCGATACATATTCAGGGTTTCCCACCGGAGCAAAACCCAGGGGAATATCAGGATTTAAGTGAATATCCGTCAGTGGTTGAAATCCAATCTGATACACATCTCGCTCTACCTCGCCTTCCAGATAAGACATGACCACATCCTGCATGCCCGCTTCCACCGTCTGAATCGACGAATTTTCATTGATCAGCACGTAGGTCTCTGGTATGATTGTAAACCACGCCTGTCTTACCCGGTCGTCATAGAGGATATCATCATTCGCGGAGGAAATGGCCAGGTCGAACTGCACACTGGATTCCGAAGGAATATCAGCCATTAAAGCCGTGATCGTGAACTCTCTCAACTCCGGACCTATCGACAGGTAAAACGGCTGTCCTACCGGATTTTCATTTCCGAAATACTTCCTCGCAAATTGTTCCGAAATCAACAGGTCATTTCTAGTAGGAATAGGAGATTCCGGGTTACCTGCCAGCAGTTTAAAATCAAATACCTCCAGTAAATCCGGTGAAACGACATACACTTCTTCCCGAAGCTTATTCTCCCCCTTACCTGTCAGGAATTCAAATCTGGTGATCTGAACTGACCGTTCAACTTCCGGGAAATTCTCTTCCAGAAGCGATTCGAAACGTAACGGGGTATTGGAATTGAAAAAGATCTTACCTTCCCCGTAATCCTCTTTTAACCATGACCTGTAGATGCGGTCTTTTTTGCTATGAAAGTGATCGTAGCTAAGCTCTTGCTTAACATACAGACCTAATAAAATGAAACAAGAGATCCCAATGGTCAGCCCTAACAGATTGATGAGGGAGTTGGACCGATCTCGTTTGAGTACCCTAAAGGCTACTTTCAAATTGATCTTGGATTGCATAAAAATTGAGTTTTTGACTTTGACATTTAACCGGATGGCAGAAGGGCGGAATGACCTGAAAACGAGCCAGACAAAGATCCAGCTAGCCCTTCTCTGACCTTTTACAGCTACCACATGATCGAATATCTCATACAAGTCACCTTGCAGGTCCTCCAATATATCCCGACGACAGAACCATTGCAGGAATCGATCGGCCCATCTGGGTGGATGAGGGCTCATGAAAGGGTAGAGAAAGTAAGTTTCGGCAGTTTGGCATACAGATTCATCCGAAGATCCATGGTTTCGTCCAGGACCTTCCTGCCCGAACGAGTCAGTGTGAAAAACCGCTTTCTTCTGCCTCCACGTTCTGCTGTAGCTCCTCCCATTTCGGAAGCGACAAATCCTTTTTTCTCTAACCGGCGCAACACGGAATGTATGGCTGTCACATCCATATTTCTACTGGAGTTGTTCTTGATCTCTTCCATGATCAGGACAGCATATGCTTCCCGGTCCAACGCTCCGACCGTGAGCAATACCAATTCCTCCAATTCTCCAATATGTTCACCTCTCATGAGTATTCATTTCTTGTACAAACGCACAAGTTATATATTAGTTGAGTTTTTGTACAACTAATTATCAAAAAAAACGACCGGGGTAAAACCGGCCGCCTTTTCAAAACTATCTAAATCTAAAATACAAATCGTCTGCTTAGTTCATTCTTACTTTGTCACCTCTAAACTTCATCACGTATGCTTGTAGGTCATGCCTGGCCACGTGAATTCTGTTTTTCACTGTTCCCAGCGGGATGTTCAATTGCTCGGCAATCTCTTGATATTTGAATCCTTTGGTATAAAGCACGAACGGCCTTCTGTGCTTCTCATCCAGTGCCGCAATTCTGGCTTCCAACTCATGCAAGCTCAGGTTTCTGGCACCCTCATTGTGAGAAACAGCCGTATTGAGCAAGTGAAGGTCTTCAGAGTTATCAACGTATGTCTTTTGTCTGGCCGCCTTCTGGTACTGGGTGATGAATGAATTCTTCATGATGGTAAACAGCCACGCGTTGAGGTTAGTTCCTTCACGAAATTTATCCTTATTGGTATACGCTTTGACGAAAGTCTCCTGCATCAAATCCTTCGCGTCACTATCGTCTTTGGTGAGTTTCATAGCAAATCCAAAAAGTGGCTTAGCATAGCTATTGATTGCGGTTCCGAATTCTACCTCAGACATACTTTTGTAAGTTTAGTTCTCTACAAATATACGAGATATATCAAACTTTCAAAAAGTATTGAAAGTTTGTGAAGCAAAAACAGCTGGAAGTGTACTGAGAAGGTTTAAACGGAGGTTTTTCTTATTTTATCGGTAATTTTAAAACGATTTCTCCTTAAAAATACGGGTGATTTCAATTGATTTATCAAAAATTCCACCTCTTTTCCCCAGATAGATTACTGTTTTTGAATGGTAATGATTCTCATCTGCCTACTATTCTTACCGATAGTAATAGCTCTCAAGACCGCTGAGATTTAGCCGTTCATTCAACAAACCATCGTAGATCGTGACACTATTTAGTTATACGACAAATAGTTATTTCATACTCAGATTTGTTCAATTTATCGAAGCGTAGCTTGAGCTTTTTTGCATACCATCTTGATGAATCGATATGAGAAAGAGGAAAGCCAAAATCCTGAACAGAGTAGCCAGGTGGAGCAGAACCCACTTTAAAAAACGGATCAGATCAGTAATTGCATGACTCAAGCTTATATGAGATTAGTTCAATCCATCGAGTTGACACTGCATTTGGTTACTGCTACCCATGTACTGACAACACAGAATAAGCCACCTCGGCCTTTACCCCCTAAAAAAAAGAAGGACGTTTATATACTGGCGCGTTGGTTCACCCTCATGGCCATATATCTTAGCATCTTATTGGAGATTGCTTATGTCGCCTTTTGGGAACAGGATTTCAATGATCCTGACAAGGTTTTAAAGAAATACGAACTCATCAGACAAAAGCACTATGAGATCACCAATCAATATGTAAAGACACCTGATCCTTTGGTCAATGAGGCTTTCAATGCCTTGTTGGATGAATTCATGAAAGATGTGAATAACAGCGCTGGTGATATCCAGGAACTGGCTACCCAATCCTTTAACATCGTTTTAGGCGCATTGCTGGCCTTTCTCTCATCAACTGTCACAATGATCTTCCAGCGCAACGCTGGATCCGGAGAATAAGTAATTGGAATTACTTACCGCATGGTAAGCAATCCTTTGACGAATCTGTTCTTCTCGAGTTTTGTCAGGATATCAAGCACCAGATCACCACTATCGATCAAGCCTTTCAAGCCTTTGACCACTCGCAGGAATTCTTCTGCCTCCGGAGAATCTACCTCGACATGGCTTACGTCATCCAAAACTTTGGCCACGGGTTGTACTTCACGCTTCCTGCGCTCTGCTGCTACAATGCGCAGCAGTTCCCACATGTCTTTTACGGGATAAAAATATTCTCGGCGCTCACCTGGCACTAATTTCTTACTAACCAGTCCCCAATCGATCAGTGCGCGAATGTTCAGGTTAGCATTTCCCCGGGAAATGTTCAATTCACTCATGATATCTTCGGCACTTAGCGGATCTGGCGAAATCATCAATAAAATGTGGATTTTGGCCATCGCACGGTTGATTCCCCAGTTGCCTCCGAGTGTTCCCCAGGCTTCTATCAAAGATTGTTTAGCTTCTTCAAGCTCCATCGTCACAGTATTCAACATCCAATACTCTTTGAAATTTCTGAAAATTAAAAATCCAAGTCGTAAGTATTACTCACCATTGCTGTAAAATGTTCAAAAAAAAACCTGATTTACTTATTAGATTGGTCACCAGTTATAAAAATTATCAACCGATGAAACGAATTTTACTACTCGTTGTACTTTCTGGTCAACTTTTCCTGGGCATGGCTCAGAAGATAGAAGTACGTCCAAATGTTGAAGAAATAAATATGAAAGTAGAAGGGACTACCCAATTGGAAGTAGCTGCCTTCGACGAATCTGGAAAAAAGCTGAAAGCGAATTTCTATTATTACAGCTCCAAAGGAAAAATAGCTGACGTAGATGAAAAAGGAGTAGTCACCGGATATGAACCAGGAAATGGTCGGATCATCGTGATCGCCCGATCATCCGGAATTGAAGGCTATGGCCGGGCTGATATTCCTGTTTTTGTGGATTACAGTGAGCCCGCTACCCTGGAGATCAATGAATTGCCTTCAGAATTGTATACCGGAGTAAATCTGCCTATACAATTCTCTGCGATTGATGAGAAGGGCTTTAGCATGGTCAATGCCAAACCAGTCTATGAATCCTCAAATCCCGAAGTGGCCACCATTGATGCTTTTGGAAACCTGCAGGCCCTCACTCCTGGAAAAACAAGCATTTCGCTACGCATCAGCAACCTGACTACCACCACAGACCTGACCGTCAAAGAGAATCCAGTGAGTAGACTGGAACTCATGAGCGATGTAGTGGAAGTAAGAACCGGTGATGTGATTCCGTTTAAATTCAAAGCGTATGGCCAATCCGGAGAAGAACTCAGCGGTATTCAACCAAAATTTGCATTCCAGGGACAATCAGAAGATGTCTCTTCCTATGCCAGTGGCATGATCCAGAACGATGGACGATTCGTAGCAGACGTAGCCGGAACATACACCATCACTGCTGCATTTGGGAACATCACTACCCAAAAAACCATCAAGGCGATCCCAAGAAATGTCACAGAGAAAGTCCAGTTGATCGGAAAAGGCGCCGTTTCGGATGTACACACTTCAGACCTATGGGTATGGGAAGGTGTAGACGGAAGAGATTATTGTGTTACCGGAACCTGGGGTGGCAATGGTGAAGCGTTTTTCTGGGATGTGACGGATCCTGCAAACATGGTTCTCATCGACACGATCACCGTGGACGCGCGAACAGTGAACGATGTGAAAGTCTCCGAAGATGGCAAGATCTGCATCCTTTCACGTGAAGGGGCTTCCAATCGAAAAAATGGTATCGTCATACTGGATGTTACTAATCCGAGAGATGTAAAACAAATTTCGACCTATACTGATGGGTTGACCGGTGGTGTGCACAACCTGTTCATCTACCAAAATCACGTTTATGCGTTGAGCAATGGTGAACGCTATGACATCATCAATATTGAAGATCCTGCCAATCCTAAGAAGGTTGGGGAATTTGAATTAGAGACCAGAGGCCACTCCATCCACGATGTATGGGTCATGGATGGCATCGCGTATTCTTCCAACTGGGATGATGGCGTCTTCATGGTTGACGTTGGAAACGGCATGGCTGGTGGAAGCCCGGCAAACCCAAAGATCATTTCTTCTTACGCCTATCCTAGCGGATGGAACCACGCTGCCTTCCCGTATAAGGATGAGCAAACAGGTAAATTCTACGTGATCGGTGGTGACGAAGCTTTCCCGAACGGACTTCATGTGGACGACAGCCCAACCATTCCTGCAGGATACCTCCACTTCATCGATTTTACGGACATGGATAATCCCAAGGAAGTCGCAAAATATGAAGTACCTGGAGCTGGATCACACAACTACTGGGTAGATGGCGACTTGCTGTATGTGGCTAATTACAATGCAGGTTTGCGAGTTGTGGACATCTCTGGTGATCTGATGGGAGACCTGTATCGACAAGGCCGTGAAGTTGCCTGGTTCCTCGGAACAGATCCTGAAGGGCGTATCGCGAATGCACCGATGGCCTGGGGACCTCAGCCACACAAAGGACACATTTTCTTCTCTGATTGGAACAGTGGCCTTTGGGCAGTGAAAGTAGAGACGAAAAAGCCCAAGAATACGAAAATCGAAACGAGATAAACCAGCATGAGATCCTTTTCAAACGTGAGACAAATGTTACTTACCGTAGGGTTTGTGTTGCTTGCTTGGGGAACACAGGCGCAGAACTACTACGTCTATGTGGCAGCGGAATCTGAAGATGAAGTGGCCGTCGTTCACTTCGATGGCAAAACGGCACGAGTTGCTGAAACCATCGCTGTAGGATACCAGCCTACTGAAATCGAAGGGCCGCACGGAATCACTGTAGACCCTTCAGGAGAATTCTGGTACCTCTCCATGGCACATGGCAATCCTTATGGAAGGCTCTATAAATACCGAACGGACAATAACAAACTCGTGGATTATGTGGAGTTGGGCATTTTCCCGGCAACCATGCAAATTTCCGAAGCCAGTGGTTTGCTATTTTGTGTGAACTTCAATTTGCATGGAAGAATGGTACCAAGTACAGTTTCTGTCGTGGATCCGGTCAGCATGAGTGAGATTACAAAGATCACCACAGGTTCCATGCCCCATGGCTCCCGGATCAGTCCTGACGGACTCAAACACTATTCGGTAGCAATGATGTCCGGCGAGCTTTTCGAGATTGATGCCCTTTCCTTACAAGTGTCTAAAGTATTGAAACTGGACAAGGAAGAAGCAGGTATGGATCACTCGATGCACGCAGGAATGGACCACAGCCAGCACATGAACATGGACAAAGGCATGAGTCACTCAAAGGTGAAACCTACCTGGGTCATTCCGCATCCGACTAACGGTAGAGTCTATGTAGCAGGAAATGGCTCAGATGAAATATTGGAGATTGATACGAAAACCTGGGAAACTACCCGAACTTTTACCACAGGAAAAGGACCCTATAATGTAGAGATAAGCCCGGACGGTAAGACACTGGTGGCCACCTACAAATCAGAAGGAACCACAGCGGTTTGGAACCTGAAAAAAGGGAAAGAGGCCACAAAAATCACCAATTCACGGAAAGTGTCGCACGGCATCGCTATTTCATCTGATTCTAAGTATGCATTCATCTCTGTCGAAGGAAAAGGTGGACAACCAGGATCTGTGGATGTGATCGATCTGAAGAAGATGGAATTAGTTGCCTATGCGGAAGTGGGTAAACAAGCCGGAGGCATTGCTTTCTGGAAAATGGAAGATTAAGCATTTTATAACCAACCAAGAATGAAGACTGCTTAGGCAGTCTTTTTTTGTTTATTAAAAGGCTGTTTTAGATCCTTTTTCAAAAAATTAAACAGGCCTGTCCTATTTGAATTCATTGATTCGTCTTGTCCATGTGATTTGCCTAACTTGAGTACATGTCAGAAACCAATGAATATCATTCACTGAAGAGCACCATCGGAAAATGGACCATCATTTCAACGATATTGGCTTCCAGCATGGCCTTTATTGATGCTACGGCACTCAACGTGATCCTTCCTTCCTTGCAGCGAGACCTTGGGGCCAATGCGACTGATCTTTTCTGGGTACTCAACGGCTATTTATTGATGCTTTCTGCCTTAATCATTGTCGGGGGCAGCCTGGGTGACAAACTAGGAAGGGTTAAAATGTTTAAAATTGGCATCCTCATTTTCACAATCGGCTCAATTCTTTGTGGTTTATCTCCCTCAATCCGATCTCTGATTATTTTCCGAATGATCCAGGGCACAGGTGGTGCCCTGATGATTCCAGGAAGTCTGGCAATCATCTCTTCTATTTTCAGCGAAAAAGAGAAGGGCAAAGCCATTGGCACCTGGTCGGCAGCCACGACCATTGTTGGAATTTGTGGTCCGGTATTGGGAGGAGCGCTGGCTGATATAGGTCTTTGGAGGTTCATTTTCTACATAAATGTGCCTTTAGGCATTTTCTCCTGGTTGGTATTGCATCTAAAAGTGCCGGAAAGCCGTGAACCCGGAGCCGCGACCATAGATTGGTGGGGTGCCACCTTGCTTGTTGTAAGCCTGGCTTGTCTCACCTTTGGTTTTCTGGAGATGCCCGAATGGGGGTTTCAACATCCAGTGGTGATCGCAAGTCTGATCTTCGGAATCCTGGCTTTTTTGTTTTTCTTAAAGATTGAGCGACATGCAAATGCCCCAATGATGCCCTTGAGCTTGTTCCATAACAGAACATTTGCAGGACTTAATTTACTTAGCTTCTTCCTCTATGCCGGATTGGGCGCTATCATGCTTTTCCTTTCCCTCAACATGATACAGGCACAAGGATATTCGCAATTGGAAGCGGGACTCACCTTCCTGCCCTTTTCTGTGATTATGGTTTCTTTGGCCAGGAAAATGGGAAGTTTGACGGATCGTTACGGTGCGCGTCCATTTCTTATCATTGGTCCTGCCCTTACCGGCCTGGGCATGCTTTGGATGTCCATGATCGGAAATACTTTAGGGCCATCGGAATACTGGACCACCTTCTTTCCTCCCTTAGTCGTTTTTGCCCTCGGCATGGCCATAACGGTGGTACCGCTAACATCCGCTGTGATGACATGCCTGGACGTCAGCAAATCGGGTATAGCTTCCGGAATCAATAACAGTGTAACTAGGATCGCAAGTACGTTCATCAATGCCATCATGGGAGCTGTAGCAATCATGATCTTCACCAACTACGTTGCAGAAGTCATGGATCGCTTCGAGTTTGAGGAAAATATTCGATCTGAAATTGTGATTGAAGCAGCTAAATTCGGAGAGGCTAGGGCCCCTGAACAGCTAGCAACAAACCTCCAATTTCAGATCAACAAAATGTTTATATGGGGATTCATTAGCACCTATCAGATTGTCGCGTTGCTGAGTGCTGTATTAGCATTCGTGAGCTCGGGCATTGCCTTTTTTATGGTTGAAAAGAAAAACAAGAATGATGGCGAAACGACAGCTTAGTGCAATCATGTTCACCGACTTGGCGGGCTATACCGCCATCATGCAAGATGATGAGATCAATGCCAAAGGGCTTAGAGATCGTCATCGAAAAATCCTTGAAAAAGAAATTGCCGAACATGACGGACAAGTGCTACAATACTATGGAGATGGGGCTCTGTCTGTTTTCAATAGCACAATATCAGCCACTACATCTGCCGTAAATATCCAAAAAGCGTCAATCACCAGTAAAATTCCGCTGAGAATTGGTATCCATAGCGGTGATGTGGTCATTGAGGAAGATGGTGTCTATGGTGATGGTGTCAACATTGCGTCCAGAATAGAATCTTTTGCTACGACTGGTTCTGTCATGATCTCAGACAAAGTATTTGATGACATCAAGAATCATTCTGCTTTCAAGCCTTCGTTGATGGGTGAATTTGAGTTAAAAAACGTCAAACGCCCGGTAGAGATTTATGCACTGACCAATGATGGACTGGTTGTCCCTTCCCGGAGTGACCTCAAAGGCAAGGTAAAAGAACGTGTCAAAAGCATCGTAGTACTTCCTTTTGTCAATAGAAGTCCTGATCCGAATACTGAATATATATGTGATGGCCTTACTGAAGAATTGATTACAGAATTAACACATCTGGAAGGATTAAAGGTGGTTTCACGAGCAAGCTCATTTTCATTGAAAGGGAAACATCTCGATGTTCGGGCAATCGGTAAGGAGTTGGAGGTACAATCAGTGCTGGAAGGCAGTATCAAAAAATCAGGCAATCGTATCCGGATCAATGCTCAATTGAGTAGCACGTCAGATGGTTATGAACTATGGACGGAACGTTTTGACAGGGAGCTGGTAGACACTTTTGACCTTCAGGACGAAGTAGCACAAACCATCACCAATGAATTAAGTGAAAAGTTCTCCTTTGATGAACACGCTGAGATTCGATCAGAACCTACCGTATCTCTGGAAGCCTACAACTACTATTTACAAGGTCAGTTTTACTATAACAAGTGGACTCCTGGTGATGCCAAACTCGCCGAGAAAGCCTTCTTGAAAGCTTTGGAACTCGAACCCCTTTACGATCAGGCCTACGGAGGATTAGCTCGTGCTTATTCGCTCCTTGCAGTGACTAGGTATCTACCGCCGAAAGAAGGCTTTCAAAAAACAGTAGACACGGCTAACAAGGTGCTGGAATTGAATCCGGAAAATGAGGATGGCTACGTCGCTTTAGCCTTTGCAGACTTTTTCTTTTACTGGAATTTTGAAAGAGGTAGAAATCACCTGGAAAAGGCGCTGGAAATCAATCCCAGGTCTTCCGAAGCTAATGTTACTTATGGTCTTTATTACCTGATCAAAGGAAAAGTGAAATCCGCCATTACCTATATACAAAAGGCCCGCGAAATCGATCCACTTTCACTGACAAACAACCGTACACTTGCCGATTCTTATTATCTAATGGGAGATTATAAGATGTCTATTGCCATTTATGACTGGTTACTGGAACAAGATCCGGATTTTAAAGTGGCGCTGGATTTCAAAGGTTGGGCCTATTTGATGTTAAAAGATTATGAAAAAGCCATTTCTATTTTTGAATCCTTCCTGTCCGAAGATTCAGTTCATGCCTTAAAGCCTTACGCACAATTGGGTTACGCCTATGGATTAAAAGGTGACCTTAAAATGGCTGAAGTATACTTAAAGAAGCTGCAAGTTGATGCCGGAAATGAAGAAGATAAATCTTTCCACATGAGTTTTGCTATTTTGTATACAGGAATGGGTAGAAAAAAAGAAGCTATCGATTTCCTTGAGCGATGTGTAACAGATAAGATCGGTGCAGTTATTTTCTTACACCTCAGCCCAATTTGGCGACCTATCCGCTCAGAACCCCGGTTCAGTCAATTGCTGGATACAGTTGGGCTACAACTCGTAGAAAATCCCGAGACTTAAATCGATTTTTACCAATCTAAAGAAGGATCAAAAACATGGTTCTTCCATGGAAGGTGTGAAATTGGGCGGCATACAGTTCAATCCCTCACTAAAAGGTTGACTCTAACACCTATTGAATAGTATTTTAGTCTTATGGGAAGATCCTGCTTGATGCTCATTGGCACACTTATGCTGGCTTGTCTGGTACTACACGGGCAAGACACTGAAAACATGGCGATTCGTCAGTGGCGAGATGCTGTGGCAAAAGCTGAAGGAGATTCCAGTCGTCTGGCGGCAATGATCGAGCTCTCTGAAACATTGTTCTTCTTCGGTAAGTCTGAGGAAGCTGCACAATTAGATACGGCGATTCACGACCTGAGTGTTAAAGCCAATCTCCCTTTCGGAAAAGCACGCGCCATGCTCAATTTCTGCAATGCCCAGGATCGATTAGGCAACTTCGACCGGGCCATGGAATACCTCAAGCAGGGACTGGAAATCAGTGAGGAAATTGGATATGACATTGGTACCTGTCGGCTGATCCTGGAACGCGGGGCCATTTATGAAAAAATGGGAGAACACATCGCTTCAGAAAGGGATGTCATGGACGGCCTGGCCCTTGCTCTAAAAATCAACTATCATCATGGTGTGGCGCTTGCTTACAATACCATTGCAATCGTCAAAGCCAAATCCGGGAATCTCGAGGAGAGTAAGGCTGATCTGCACAAAAGCATCACCGCCTATCAACAAACGCACAAAACTTTTGAATTAAAGTCACCCTACAGCAACATCGGGCAGGTCTACGACATGATGGGTGATCCGGACAAAGCCTCTGAGTTCTTCAGCAAGGCAATGAACATTAACAGAAGTTTCGACAATGAATTGGGGATGGCTACCCAGTTGAACAACATCGGTGGCATCTACCAACGACAAGGTGATCTTCCAAGAGCACTGGAGCATTATCAAAAATCCCTGGATATCCTGGAGGCCTATCAGTCTTACAGCCGCATTTTCTACGTGTATGGCAGTGTAGGAATGATCTACATGCGCCAGAAAAAATATGAACTGGCCATGGAATATTTTCAAAAAGGCATCAAATTAGGTATTGAGCAAAATAACCGGGAAGCACTGGCGGTTGGCTATGGTCATGTAGCCGAACTGCTCAGCGAACAAGGGCATTATCGTGAATCAACTAATTATTACCTGAAAGCGCTTGCTCTGACCGAAAGCCAGGGTCAACTCAGTAAAATCAACACGCTCTTTGATGACATTGGCGACAATTACCTGAAGCTGGACATGTATGATAGCGCCAAATATTACTTTCAAGAAGCCCTTAAGGTTGGCAAACAACACCAGCTGACCCGTGTCCTGGCTCCTGCAAGTCTGGGATTGGCCACCGTTTATCTTCATCAGCGTGACCTGACACGCAGTAAACAACATGCCCGGGAGGCCTTAAAAAATGCGGAGGCTCAGATGAACCGTCAACGTATCAGTGACGCAGCAAAGATTTTATCAGATATCGCTTATCAGGAAGGTGATTTCAAAAATGCCTTCTCCTACCATAAACTTTATTCTGAACAGAAAGACAGCATCCTGAACGAGAACTCCATTCAGAAACTTACGGAGCTAAGGATGCAATATGAATTTGATCGGGAGAAAAAAGAAATAGATCTTGAACAACAGCAGAAAGAACTCGCATTTAACGATGAACTGGAAAGACAAAAAGCAATTCAATATGCTACGATTGGAGGTGGTATACTTTTCATCATTTTGGCGGTGATCTTCTATAGATCCTACCGAAGAAAACGCCTTGACAATGCCCGCATTCAGGAGCAGGCAGATCAATTAGCCTTTAGTAACGAACAATTACAGGAGCTTTCCAGCTTCAAAGAAGGCCTGACGCACATGATTGCACACGACATGAAAAACAGCCTGAATGTGATCCTGGGGCTATCTGAAAATGAGTCGGAAGAAAAGATGAAGCAAATCCATCAGTCCGGTGGGCAATTGCTGAGCCTTGTCCTCAACATGCTGGATATTCAAAAATTTGAAGAGGCACAGATCCATCTGAACCCATCCAAGCAATCGATCCAGAAACTAATTTCAGAAGCCATTCTGCAAGTAGAATTACTCGCTTATTCCGAAGGCCTGACCATTGAACGGGAGCTGGATGATGCCCCTTTGGTACATTGCAACGAAAGTCTCATTGTACGGGTCCTGGTCAATTTACTGACCAATGCCATCAAGTATTCCAGAGGTCAATCCAGTATCAAGATCACCTCAAGTCAAAATTCCACAGACACCTTGACTATCAGCATCATTGATTACGGTTCAGGCATTCACGAAGATGACCTGCCACACGTCTTTGATAAATTCTGGCAGACCAAAGCAAAGCAGAGTG
This sequence comes from Cytophagales bacterium, assembly GCA_033344775.1. Classification (NCBI taxonomy): domain Bacteria; kingdom Pseudomonadati; phylum Bacteroidota; class Cytophagia; order Cytophagales; species Cytophagales bacterium. The sequence continues at coordinate 1,462,867 of JAWPMT010000004.1, forward strand.
GACAAGTCACTTCTACAGGACTAGGGCTCACCTTCTGTAAATTGGCCATTGAAGCACATGGCGGAAATATTCATGTAGCCTCGAATTATGGTCAGGGAAGCACCTTTACCTTCACTCTTCCTTTAAAAACAATGGCAGAACCAGAAGCCTCGCAAGGCAAGTTGGTGGTTCAGGAGGAGCAATCTCTGGTGGAAGAATTATCACAGGAACTACGAAAACTGCAAGTCTATCAGGCTGGAGAGATTTTCAGGATCCTGAACCGTGACGAGGCCCGCAATATGCAATCACCCTGGGCTCAGGAGCTCCGCATGGCCGTGGAACAGTCCGACACAGAGAAGTACCGTCAACTGGTGGATCTGGAAGCCGCAGGCTGATCCATGAATAAAATGATGGTCCATTCATCAGGACTTACTTTGAATTCAATGTTCGCATAGTTACTTTTCCAACAGCATACTCGACTTACCGCCTTTCATGAGAAGTCTTTTATTTAGTATCCTGTGTCTGATCAGCATTTTCGGACATGGGCAAGATTACGTTGCGCTTACTGATTCGCTGAATTCACAATTCTTCAAAGTTTACAAGACGAATACGGACAGTGCCCAACTTGTTATTCAATCATTAGAAACACTCGCTAAGTCGGAGGGTTATGTACCCGCGGTTGCCTATGCTGCCTACTTCAAAGCCAAATTAGCCAGTCAGTCAACAGGACTTCAGGAAGCCATTGCTTTGTATGAAAAAGCACGAGCGGAGGAAGACAGCTTGCTTGCTATTGAAATGCCCGAATCGTGGAAAAACAAACTCTGGTCGACATTTACCAGACGAGGTACAGATGCCGGTGCTGCTTATATAGCTGCCGGAGCTTTTGAAAAGAGCCTGACCGAGTTTCGAATGACTTCAAATGCCGCATTGATGGCAGCTGATAGCAATCGTTATGGAGGTGTGATGGGCAGAATAGGAGCGGCCTACTTCTATTTGGGTGAACAAGATTCTGCTACATACTACATAGAAAAACAGAAAGCAATTGGGATTGCCTTAGGAGATATTGATATCATCTCCGTTTCCCTAAGCAACTTGTCTTTCATTTATCGCGGCAAAGGAGAATTCGCAAAATCCCTGATCAGCCTTCAGGAAGGAAAAGATGCCATTTCTAACATGGACAACAGCCCTGAAAAAGATCAGGCCATTGCGACCCTTAATTTCGCTTTGGCTTCGTTGTTGTACATGCGTGATGATTATCAACAAGCCAAAAAATTGTATTTACAGGCACACGATAATTATATGACCAGAGATGGTTCCAGAGCTATCAATTTACTTTATGAATTGGGAGACGTGTATAAGTCGCTTGATCTTTATGATTCATCAGCCTTCTACTACCTTAAGAGTCTTAAAATGGCCCGTAATCTAGATCTGGAAGTGGACATCATTTATATCCAAAGCCGCTTGTCTGATCTGTATTTCGACATGGGAGACTATGAACGTTCCGAAGCTTATGCCGATTCAGGACTAGTCCAACAAAAAGTAAAGCAATTGGCTTTTGAAGGTTTCTTTCTCAATAAAAGCAAGGCAGAATTATTGCTCAGAAAATCACAGGCTCGCCGCGCTCTAGCTTATGCCAACACGGCCCAGAGTTGGAGTGATAGCCTGGGAGTCAACATGGAGTTTGATAAAGAGATCAATGACCTGCTGTATCGCATTCATAAAAAAAGCGGCAATCTGACCTTCGCTCTCAAACACCTGGAACTTTTCAAAACATTGAATGATAGCCTAAGATCGGAAGCACAAACGCAGGAATTCACCATCGTAGATCAGGAACACAAAGCCGAGAAAGAGCGCCTCGCTTTGGTGGCCGAACAAGAAAAGACGGAACTTTCACTGAACAACAAATTGCAGCAACAGCGCGTCATCCAATACAGTGCTTTTGCCGGATTCGGATTGGTCTGTTTATTGGCCATCAGCTTCTACCGATCCTATCGGACCAAGCAAAAAGACAATGCCCACATCCAGGAGCAAGCCAATCAGTTGGCCTTTAGCAACCAACAATTGCAGGAGCTTTCCAGCTTCAAGGATGGCCTGACACACATGATCGCACATGACATGAAAAACAGCCTGAATGTGATTCTGGGGCTGTCTGAAAACGAGTCGGAAGAAAAGATGAAACAAATTCATCAGTCTGGTGGGCAATTGCTGAGTCTGGTCCTCAACATGCTGGACATTCAAAAATTTGAGGAAGCACAGATCCACCTCAACCCTTCCCAACATTCGATCCAGAAACTGATCTCCGAAGCAGTGCTACAGGTAGAATTACTCGCTTATTCCGAAGGCCTGACCATTGAACGGGAGCTGGAAGACAATCCTGCGGTGCATTGCAATGATAGTCTCATTGTCCGGGTGCTAGTTAATTTACTGACCAATGCCATCAAGTATTCCAGCGGTCAATCCAGTATCAAGATCACCTCTAATCAAACTTCCAACGACTTCCTGACCATTAGTATCGTTGATTACGGTTCAGGCATTCATGAAGATGACCTCCCACATGTTTTTGAAAAGTTCTGGCAAACCGACGCCAGAAAAACAGGACATGTCACGTCAACAGGTCTTGGACTTACCTTTTGTAAACTGGCTATAGAAGCACACGATGGAGACATCCAGGTCACGTCTACACATGGGAAAGGAAGTACGTTTACCTTTACCCTGCCGATAAAAACAATCCAGGAGCCAGTAGGGATTGAGGACAATTTGGTGGTTCACGAAGAAAAGAACCTGGTCCAGGAATTAGCCCAAGAGCTGAGAAAATTGCAAGTTTATCAGGCTGGGGAGATCTTCAAGATCCTGAACCGTGACGAGGCCCGCAATATGCAATCACCCTGGGCTCAGGAACTACGTGTAGCTGTAGAACAATCTGACACAGAGAAGTATCGACAGCTCGTCGATCTGGAAGTTTCTCCTTAACTTTTGGCCATGGATTTATTAAAAAGCAACAAAGTCATTCAACGAAGCAGCGCATTCATCATCATCATTTTGGCACTGTTAAGGATTGCCCATTTCATCGGACATACTACTTTTCTTTGGGCCGCTTTTGGTTTCACATTTATCGCATTGCTGATCAGTCAGCGAGCAGTCGAGAAACTACAAGCCAAAGTCAAATCGTTAGAAAAGGAAGGATAATTTGTCACGCTTCGACAGGCTCAGCATGACAAAATAAATTTTCTTGCTTTCTTTGGCGATCAGCATACGACACCATGAATAAGAAACACAAAAAGAAAATTCTCCTAAAGCTTTTAACAGCTGTCAAGAAGGTCGAAATCGTACCCGAAGAACACGATGGAGATGTGAAGAAAGCTGCTGCCAACAGGACTGCCACTTGCATCAATATCCTCCACCCCTACGCTGACCTTTTCGATGATACCTTCAGGAAAAAAGTGTTGACTTATATGATGATTGGTCGAGCCGCAGAAGAAGGAGATACAGCGAGTTTCACCAAATTAGAACCCATGATCGAACCTATATATACGCTTATTTTGGAGACTTTGGAGAAAATGATCAGGAAGTTGGGGTAGGCGTTCTCCTTCAAATGAATACTAGAAAAAATAAGATCGCTGCCTTAGTCGCAATCATGGCATCATTGATCACCAGCATACCTCTCTCATCAAAAACAAGCGGCGTGGAAGGAATAAGCGAAGTTTGGTTCACTGTAGGTACTTTTTTCGGCACGATGACACTAATTTTCATTCCATCGGCCATTGCTTTCCTGATTCGCAAAAATTCCTTCTCTTACGTCGTTTACATCTTCACCTTTATTGCGATTCTATTTTTCATTTTAATTTATTTTTAGTGAGAAATTAGACTCCTTTTTTTAGCAATCGCTTGGCTTCGTTGAGCGATCCATATATCCCTGGCTTTTAGCCAATTCAGAACACAGACTTACTTCTTTAGGCTTGAGCCTAAATAAATATGACTCACTCGGCCTACACGGCGGGGCAAAACCGAGCGAGTACAGGAGGGCTTTTTTTATACTCTTTATTTTGATCGGTATTTGAATTGGGTATGTTATTTGCCTTAGTCATATCTCAACTAAATATTACAACTATGAAAAAGCTAAATGTGAAACAATTGCAGTCTGTGAAGGGAGGTCCTAAATTGAAAGTCGGACAACCAACAGGTGGATGATGAGTTAAGCCCTTCGGGGCTTTTTTTAATCCCTACAGCAAAGCTCGGCTGTTGTCGAGCAATCCATATTATCCTGGATTTTAGCTAATTCAGAGCCTATCAGCTTTGAACTCTGTCTATTGTTGTGTATCTTATTTGCTCAACTAAAAATTTACAACTATGAAAAAACTACATGCGAAACAAGCACAGTCTGTTAAAGGGGGTCCTAAATTGACCATCAAACAATGACCTGAAATAGGTTAATCCAAGCCCTTCGGGGCTTTTAAACAACTTCATTACTCAACTAAATTATTAGAACTATGAAAAAGCTGAATGCGAAGCAATTACAATCAATCAAAGCAGGCAGTCGAACTAACCCAGGAGGTCAAGTACTATTAGATAACTAATAAATATCGAACTGGTACCTGAATGGGGACGAACGTTTCTGATCCGGATTCATTGGTCCTGATCGATCAATTATTTATTCAACTAAATTTTACAACTATGAAAAAGCTGAATGTGAAACAAGCTCAGTCCGTTAAAGCAGGGAAAACCCCAATGTTGAGAGTCAGTCAAGGTGGGGGTTAATCTTAATCCAAGCCCCTCGGGGCTTTTAAATAACTTCATTACTCAACTAAATTTTACAACTATGAGAAAGCTTGAAAAGAGTCAACTCAGACAGATTAAGGGCGGGCCAGTACTCAAGGTCAAAACGCCAAGAGTGAGAAATAGTCCATCACATTGAAAGAGACTAATCAGCCCTTCGGGGCTTTTTTTATGCCAAGTTTCCATCGGTTTTAGGACTGACGCCCATTAAATGAGAAATGATTTTTATCTTCAGTGAAAACTCCTCCGTTATGAAATCTTCGAAAACCACCAACACTCTGCTAGCTATCATCGCAATCAATCTTTGTTTCTGAAGTTTTATGCAAATAGTCCCAAAAGCAAATGCTAATCCTAAGCAGAAATTGGATAAGGGGTATATTGATGCACAGCCTGTTATCTTGGTTTCTAAACCTCTTTCAGATGGCAAGTCATAACCTTTAGAAATTACTTCAGATGACAAACTCCCTACTAGGCTAGTTGTTGATGTAAAGTAGATACGCTCAAAGTACCAATACGACCAATTCGTTGAAAGGCACCCCCTAGGTGTAGTTTGAAACTACACCAACATATTAGCAATCGCTCGGCTCCTGTCGAGTGATCCATATTTCTTTGGCTTGTAGCCAACTCCAGCCTCACCACCCCTTTCTAATAAACCTATAAGATCTCTTCATACCAGCTATTAGACCATATAGGTTTCCTCAAACAAAAACCTTTTTATTATAGCTACGTTTAGGACTTTTATATTTAGATTACATTTAGGATTTAAATAAAAGCCTTATGAAAAAGTACGCAATGGGCGAATTTGAGGAGATTGTCATGCTGACCGTGGCCATCCTCTACGAAAACGCTTATGGGATCACTATCAAAAAGGACATAGAAACACGCCTGAAAAGAAGTGTCAGCGTCGGGGCCATGCGTACCGCCCTCAATCGCCTGGAGAAAAAAGGCTACCTCTCCTCTCACTTCGGAGAAGCAACAGCCAGCCGCGGTGGCAAACGAAAGCGATTTTTTAAAGTCACTCCGGTCGGTAAAGAAGCGCTGGACCACATCATGGAAACCCGCAAGCAGCTTTGGGAAGCCATTCCTTCCATAGCCTTCGATTTCAAGTTCGCATGAGCCGCATCTCTCAAAACTCTCCTCCTCTATGGGTCACCCGATGGCTCCGGTGGTTTTGCCATCCGGACCTGATCGAAGATGTGGAAGGAGACCTGGCCGAATTGTATACCGAACGGTTGGAGACCTCACGGCGAAAAGCCCGGTTCAGGTACCTGCTGGATGTGTTGCTCTTATTTCGGCCGGGCATTGTCAAAAGCATTAAACTCAATCCAATAAAACGTCAAAATCTCATGTTCAAGAATTATTTAAAAGTGGCCTTGCGGAATTCCCTCCGATACAAAGGCTACACCGCACTCAACATTGCCGGACTCGTCGTAGGCATGGTCTGCTCCTTACTTATCGCCCTTTGGGTCAGTGACGAAATGCAAATGGACCAGTTCCATGCGAATGGCAACAACATTTACCGGGTCTGGAGAAACATGCATGAATCTTCTGGCTCTGTAGTAACCACTTCTTCGGTTCCCAAACCACTGGGCGATCTGATCTCGACCGAATATCCGGAAGTGGAGTCCATCACTTACTACAGTTGGCCCATGGACTTGTTCTTCCAACTTGGAGATCAAAGATCTAAAGAGGAAGGCCGATTCGTCTCTGCCAATTTTTTCGAGACCTTTTCTTTTACCATGCTGCAAGGCGACAAAGCCGCACTCGAAGACCATAGCGGCATCATGATCTCCAGAACTACGGCGGAGAAGTTCTTCGGTTCGAACTGGAAAGAAACCGCCATGGGTGCTACCATGCGTGTCCACGAGCAACAAGATGCTATTGTTGCCGGAATATTTGAAAATCCCGGAACGAATTCTACATTGACCTTTGACTGGCTGTTGCCTGCGCAAACTTTCTTCGACACCAACTCCTGGGTGGATAACTGGGGCAATGGCTCTTTCAGTCTCTTTTTCACGACCAGTTCAGACGAAAAAGCTGCCGCGGTTAATGAACGCATCACCAACGAGATCATGGACAATGTCAGCGAAGGCGACAATGCTGGCCACGAACTACTCTTTATCCAAAAATTCAGAGAACAATACCTCTATTCAAATTTCGAAAATGGTGTAGTGTCCGGTGGCCGGATTGATCAGGTTCGGTTAATGATCGTGGTAGCACTCTTTCTGATGGTGATAGCCGCCATCAACTTCATGAGCCTCGCTACGGCGAGGGCCGGAAGACGTGCCAAAGAGATTGGTGTTCGCAAGGTCATGGGTGCTAAAAAAGGATCATTACGAACTCAGTTTTATACAGAAGCCTTCCTATTTACCTTGTTTGCTTCCGTCTTGTCCATTCTGATTGTCTGGTTGGTGCTACCTGCCTTCAATGATCTAGTTTCAAAATCACTTGCGCTGGATTTCACACAATTGGAGATCTGGCGCCTGATCCTGATTGTCATGGTCGGAATGACGCTTCTTTCTGGTAGCTACCCGGCATTGATCATGCCAGCGTTGAACATCCTCCATTCCCTTAGAGGTACGATGACCCGGTCTGCGGGCTCCGCACTTTTCAGAAGAAGCTTACTGGTCATCCAATTTGCTATTACGATGTTGCTCATCGTAGGCACCCTGGTCATTCAAGATCAGCTGCATTATGTCCTGAATAAGGACCTGGGCATGAACCGTGAAAACGTGTTGATGGTTGGGCTTAGTGATGACCTAAGCGGACGTTTTGATACATATAAGTCAGAACTCACTCAAATTCCTGAAATCGAACAAATGACCGCTGCCTCAGGTAATCCACTGGACTATGGCCGCTCCACCAGTTCAGCAAGCTGGGAAGGAAAAAGTCCAGATGATCAATATGAGATGAAGGTTATCCTCGTCGACGATGATTTCATGTCTACCATGGAAATGGAAATAGCAGCTGGCCGCAATTACTCTCCTGAGCTGAATGATTCGCTCAGTTACATCATCAATGAAGTAGCGGCAGAAGTGATGGGCTATGATGATCCCATTGGTAAAAAACTAAGTATTTGGGGTGTTCCGGGTCACATTGTAGGAGTCGTCAAAAACTTCCACATGCGTGACCTCCATACGCCAATCGCTCCTATGATCATGTGGTATCGACCTTCCAATATCAATGTGGCCCTCATACGAGTAAGCGACAAACCTGGCGAAACCCTGGCTGCGGTTCAGGAAATCACCCGTACCATGGACCCCAATGAGGAATTCGAATACGAATGGATGGATGAGTCCTATGCGCAAAGCTACGAAAGCGACTTCATCGTGAGTAAACTCACCAATATCTTTTCTTCTATCTCCATCTTTATCTCTTGTCTGGGCTTGTTAGGCTTGGTTTCCTACTCTACCGAGCAACGATCGAAAGAGATCGGGATCCGGAAAGTTCATGGGGCTGGTATCGTGCCTTTGGTATTGATGCTTTCCAAAGATTATTCCAGGCTGATCATCCTTTCGTTCCTCATAGCCACCCCGATTGCTTATTACTATTGTCAGGATTGGCTCCAAAGCTTTGAGTATCGAACCAACCTACAAGTGACGAGCTTCATTTTGGCAGGCCTCCTGACTTTCATCATTGGTGCATTGACGGTGAGCTTCAAATCGTATCAGGCTGCCAGTTCCAATCCGGTAAAGACATTGAGGGCAGAGTAAACCGATCCGAAACCCTAAGAAACTTTAGGCCTTAGCGAAAGCCTTATCGGTTTCGGAAATATTCTGATTAATTGAACGCCCGGTAATCTGCCGGGCGCATTCTTTTTACGAAATTCAACCAAACACAAAAACAATCTGTCCCCTCCCATGTTGATTTGAGTACAAATCAGCACCACTCATCCTACCATTCTATACTATCATTAAAAAAAGTAGCACTTCCTGAACTTTTTAAGTCGCTATGCGTTTTGATAGCAATACTATCGTAAACGATATAGAGCTATCTTGCTATGACCATCCTGCAACTGCGGTTAAATCCGAACCTTTACCTCAAGGATCCACAATCCACTGACCTGGGACGAAAGATCATCCAGCAAAGTGTGTCCATGATCGATGAAATGGGTTTTGAAGCCTTTACCTTCAAAAAACTATCAGTAGCGATTGAATCCACAGAAGCTTCCATCTATCGCTATTTTGAAAACAAACATAAGCTGCTGATCTACCTCATCGCCTGGTACTGGAGTTGGTTGGAGCACCTCATCACTTTCAAAACCAATAACATTCCTTCTGCCGAGGAGCGTTTATTGATCGCATTGAAGACGATTACTGATAAGAAGGAGCAAGACGCCAACTTTCCTGACATTGACGAGCCGGCATTGCAACGCATCGTCATTGCAGAGTCAGACAAGACTTATCTGACGCGAGAGGTCGATGAAGACAATAAAGATGGACTCTTCCTGGGTTACAAATCACTCTGCAAGAAGATCAGTAGTATCATTCTGGAGATCAACAAGGACTTTCCTTACCCAAATTCATTGGTGAGTACTTGCCTGGAGGCCTCCAATCAGCAGATCTTTTTCGCAGAACACCTCCCTACCCTATCTGAAATGCGGGATTCGAAAGATCCCTACACCGATAATTTTGAATTTCTCAAAACACTGGTATTAAAAGCAATTAGTAACTGATATGAATAATCAGACCATCCGGCAAATCCTCCACGAGAGCGCACAATTGCTCAACATGGACCTGGATAGCAGTGTGCTTAAGGCGACCGATGACTTGCTCCGACGATATCATATCGACGAATTAGGGGAATTCATCAGGGACTTGACCAACATTGCGAATAATACGGGGATTGTTTTCATCAAGAAAGAGATTGAACCAAAGGAATTTGAAGTTTTTGTAGAGAACTTCGATTCTCCAATGGTCATTTTCATCTGGAAAGATGATACGCCGATCCCGGCCATTGTCAATACCAACAAAAAAGACAACAAGAAGATCACCCTGTTGTTTCCCGAACGAAATGAGGTACGCAACTGGGAAGACGTCAATGAAAAACAGATCCTACGTACGGATGCTGGCGATTTGGTCTTTCTTTCCGTCTTTGCTTACAACAGTGTGGTTGGCAGTGACATGGGCGAAGGTGAGATAGAAAAACTTTCCCCTGTCCAAAGGTTATTCAGGCTGCTGCGCGCAGACAAGCGTGACATCTTTTATGTCTATGTCTATGCCCTGATCATTGGGGTGACTAGTTTGATCCTGCCGCTGGGGATACAGGCTGCCATTGAATTGATCTCTGGAGGGGTTTTCTTCAGTTCGGTCTATTTTCTGATCACTATCATCATTCTAGGTGTATTGGGATCAGGGTTACTCCAGGTACTACAGATTACGATTGTGGAATACTTGCAAAGGAGGGTGTTTACCAAAGCAGCCTTTGAATTTGCATTCCGGGTACCCAGGATCAAAATGGAAGCGGTATTGCACTTGCATTTTCCTGAATTAATGAATCGGTTCTTCGACGTACTGACCATTCAAAAGGGATTACCCAAGCTCTTGATCGACTTGTCTACGGGTATCATCCAAATTTTGTTTGGCCTTTTATTGCTATCGTTCTATCACCCATTCTTCGTCTTCTTTGGCCTATTCCTAATGGTGATTCTGTTTCTCATCTTCTATTTAACAGGTCCAAAAGGGTTGCAATCTTCGATCGTGGAATCGAAGTATAAATACAAAGCGGTGTACTGGCTGGAGGAACTGGCACGTGCACTGTACAGCTTCAAATTATCCGGAAGTACCGACCTTCCAATTAAGAAAACCGACTACTTCGTCAACAACTACTTAAAGAACAGAAGGAAGCACTTCCGCGTCCTGATTACGCAATATTCATACGTATTACTTTTCAAAGCAGTAGTAACGGCGGGTTTGCTGATCATCGGTACGATTCTGGTGGTTCAGCGAGAAATTACCCTTGGTCAATTTGTAGCCTCGGAGGTGATCATCATCCTCATCCTGAACTCAGTGGAGAAAATCATCATGTACATGGACGTGGTTTATGACATGCTCACGGCCGTAGATAAAATCTCTCATGTGACAGATTTGCCCCTTGAAACCACTGGAGGCATCGACATCCCAACCAATCCGGATGTTCCTTATCAAGGATTTACCATAGACGTCCGCAATCTCTCATATACCTATCCGGGCACCAGGCAATCTTCGATCAGGAACATCAACATGACGATACCGAGTGGCCAACGAATTTGTATCAGTGGTGTAGGTGGGTCCGGAAAAAACACACTGACCAACACCATTGCAGGTATGTATAGCCAGTTTGATGGTTCAGTGACTTATAACAAATACTCCCTCAGAGATCTGGACCGTGTGCACTTGCGTGACAGAATTGGTAAGAATGTTTCCGCGGAAGACATCTTTGAAGGTACGATTCTAGAAAACATCCTAGTAGGTAAGCCTTTTGCCGAGGAAATGGCAGCCATTGAGGCGCTGGAACTTGTGGGACTGCAAGACAAAATCAACTCTCTGCCTGACGGACTGAATACTCCGATGTTGAGTGCAGGAAAAGGTTTTTCTCAGACCTTTATACAAAAGCTTATTCTGGCCAGGTGTCTGGCAAAACGACCCAACGTTCTGATCTTAAATGATATGTTTGGGGCCTTCTCTAAAAACGAGCGATTGAAACTGATCCAGACACTTACAGAGCCTTCGCATCCATGGACATTGATCCTGGTATCTAATGATCCTTTGATCATGGCTGCTTGCGACCGAACGGTATACCTGAGTAAAGGAGAGATCCTGGTCGATGGTCCGGTGGATCAGGTCTTGTCCAATGAAGAAGTCGTAAAAAATCTTAACTGATCATGCTGAACATTTCTAAAAATAGCATCGACGACCAGTTAGCGGATAAACAATTGTATTCGCTCAAAACGCTGAGAACTCCAAACCTGGGCATCTTCCTGGCAAGGGTCTTGCTGACCATTTTTACAGTGGCCATTATTTCACTGTTTTTACCTTGGCAGCAGAACATTCGTGGGCAGGGCAAAGTAACTGCACTCAATCCAGCCAATCGACCACAAACGGTCCAATCGGCTATCCCTGGTCAAATTGTTGAATGGTATGTTTTCGAAGGAGATCTCGTCCAAAAGGGTGACACGATTCTGCGACTTGCCGAAGTAAAAGACAAATATTTTGATCCGGAGATCCTTACCAGGTTACAGCAACAAATCGACGCCAAAGTGATGAGCCTTGAGGCCAAGGAACTTAAACGTGATGCCTATTCTGATCAAATTACGGCGCTGAAAGCCGCATTGAAAGCGAAGCTTCAACAGGCCAGGAATAAGATCATTCAGGGAGGGTTGAAAGTACAAAGTGATAGCATCAAGTTCAAAGCGCAAGAAGTGGCCTTTGCTAATGCCGACAATATTTTCGAACGGAACAAGCAACGTTACGAAAGTGGGAACATCTCTTTAACAAAATTCCAGGACCTGGAGAACAAGTACCAGCAGGGAGCGGCCAAAGTTTTAGAGGCTGAAAACAAATACTTACAAAGTCAGGCGGATCTGGCCATTAACCAGACAGACCTGGCAGCCATACAGGCCAATTATGCTGAAAAGATCAGCAAGGCCACCACTGACCTGCAAGCCACACTTTCCGAAATTCAGGAAACTCAAGGATCAATTGCCAAACTCCGCAATGAGTTTAGCAATGTACAGGTGAGGCAAGGCCAATATTACCTGATTGCTCCACAAGACGGATACATGGTCAAAGCCTTGAAAGAAGGGCTGGGTGAAACCATCAAGGAAGGAGAAGCAGTTGCGAGTATTATGCCGCAAAACCCGGATCTGGCGGTAGAAATGTACGTTCAGGCCATGGATGTACCATTGATCTCACAGGGTCGAAAAGTGAGAATTGAATTTGACGGATGGCCCGCATTGCAGTTTTCGGGATGGCCGGCTGTTTCTGTGGGTACTTTCGGAGGGACCGTTCAGGTAATTGATCGGGTAAACACCTCAGGAGGCATGTTCCGAATTTTGATCAAACCTGATGAAAATGAAGACCCGTGGCCACAGCAACTTAGAATGGGATCTGGTATCAAAGGATGGGTAATGCTGGAAAATGTCTCCGTATGGTACGAGATCTGGCGACAGCTCAATGGCTTCCCTCCAAGTCTGTACGATGAACCTGGTGCCGACTCCTACACTTCCGACAAAGGAGGCAACGGAAATGGTGATAAGAATGGCAAAAAATGAGAGCTATCTCCAACATGAGATCCATTATTTACGCTTTATTGTTCATTGGTTTTTCCTGGGTTAGTCAGGCTCAAACTAATTCATTGGATATCACTTCAATGTCCTCAGTGGTAGTATCCAATGTGGCAGTCTCCACTGCGGCAGTAGATTCTACTCAGACCACCTTTTCCATTTCGCAACTGGTCAATATGGTCTTGGCCAATCATCCGGTGGTGCAACAGGCGGAAATGGTACGAGAAATGGCCAACGCCGAATTGTTGAGTGCAAAAGGAAATTTCGATCCGAAGATATCGGCGGGGTATGACCTGAAAAATCTAAAAGACACGGAATATTGGGACATCCTGAACACAACCTTGAAGGTTCCTACCTGGATTCCCATCGATCCCAAAATCACTTTTGACCGAGCGCAGGGTGATTTCCTTAATCCTGAAAGGTTCATTAGTCCCAGTAGTGATTACCAACAAGTCACGGCGGGTGTGGCTATCCCACTTGGTAAAGGATTGTTTATCGATGAACGACGTGCAGTGGTCAAACAAGCGCGCATCTATCAAAACATCGCCACAGCTGAACAAACAAAAATGGTGAACAAGATCTTGTTCACGGCCATCAAGGATTATTGGGAATGGCAACTCGCCTATCAGGAGGTGTTGCTTTTGGAGCAGAGTGTGGGCATTGCTCAGGAACTGTACGAGCGACTGGTTTTGGATTTTCAGTTCGGAGAAGCAGCGCCTGTGGACACCATTCAGGCCATGATCAACTACCAAACACGTCAGGTAGAGTATGAAGAAGTAAAATTTGATTACATCAAATCCCAATTGCGCCTGGCTGTTCACCTTTGGTCGGTAGAAGGCATTCCATTGGGGTTTCAGGACGGAGTGGTTCCCGACACTTTGTCCACGTTTGGGGCCATTCCTACAGAAGAAGGCCTGATAGACATGGTGACCTGGGCACGGGTTTTTCATCCCGAAATTCAAAAACTAGAGGGCAAAGGCAGTCAGCTGGAGGTGGAACAGCGCTGGAATAGAGAAACCCTCAAGCCCCAATTGGACTTTAATTATTCATTTATTGATGCGCCCATCACCCCTCAGGGTGAGTCTTCTACCATTGACTTCAATGACAATTACAAACTTGGACTGGACTTCTCGTTCCCTATTTTCTTAAGGAAAGAACGAGGAAAACTTCAGAAAACGAAACTTAAAATCGTGAGTAATGACCTGGAATTGCAACGCAGTAAGCTGGCCATTGAAAACCAGCTGAGAACGAGCTATGCGGAACTGCAAATGGCCGACAGGAATGCCAGGAACTATGAATCAATGGCGGATAATTACAATCGGTTGGTACAGGCGGAGCTGTTCAATCTGGAAACCGGAGAAAGTGACCTGTTCAAATTCAACATCCAGCAGGATAAATACATCAACTCCAGGTTGAAATTCCTGAAGACCCAGGCGAAGGCTCAGAAGTTGAAAGCGGAGATCTTGTATGAAGCAGGGTATCCTTTGCTTTCGCCGGTGAATTGATCTCTAAAGAGTTTACAAAAGCCTCCATCAAAAAAGGGTAACTGCTTGAATGAAAATCAAGCAGCTACCCTTTCTTTAATATTTATCAGTTAAGACCGTTAAGAAAAGCTCTTAACGTCGGGATTGGTTCTTAGTAAACGTTCGAAGATTTCCAGCATTTCATCAAAATCCCATGGTTTGGTTACAAACTCATGGATACCAAAGCTTCCGACAGCTTCGTCCAGTTCGTGCCGTTTGATGAATCCGCTCAGGATCATACGCTTGATTTCGGGATTGAAAGCATGTACCTTCTCCAACAATTCAGTTCCTACCATGTCGGGCATGCGATGGTCAGTCACCACCAGGTCGATCTTTTCAGATTTCACAATCTCCAAAGCCTCTTCCGGCCCATCGGCTACCTTAATGTTATATAATCTACGAAATGCCGCTTTGAATCCTCTCAGGTTCGGAGCTTCATCGTCTACATAAAGGATCGTAAACTCCTTTACTTTCTTTCTTGATCTTCTTTCAGCTACTTCTGCCATCTAAACGTCGGTGTTTTTGCTCTATAGTCTAAGGTTATTACAAAAATACTTGATTCAAGAACCAAACTAATTAAATCTGGCTCATAAGGAAATTTAATGGGGTCAAGCGGGATTATTCTTGCTAATGCAAGTCCTCATTGAGCAGACGAACATAATCTATGATTTCCAGCCCTTCACCCGTAACATTCGAAGCGGTGAAATATTTTGGCAGCTCCGCCCATTCCTTTTTAAGTATTTTTCGGTACTTGGCAATATTGGATTCCGTCTGGTTTTTACTCTGCTTGTCTACTTTGGTGTAGACCAGAATAAAGGGAATTTCATTCTGTCCAAGCCAGCGCATGAATTCCATGTCTACCTTTTGCGGTTCATGTCGTGAATCGATCAATAGAAATACCAACGCAAGATTCTCTCGCTCTCGCAGGTACCGATCGATCATCTTTTTCCACTTGGCTTTTTCCGTCTTGCTGACCTGTGCCCAGCCATAACCCGGTAAGTCCACCAGGTACCATTGGTCATCGATCAAAAAATGATTGATCAGTTGGGTTTTGCCTGGCTTCCCGGAAGTTTTGGCCAGTTTTTTATTCCCTGTGATGTGATTGATCAACGAAGACTTGCCCACATTGGACCGACCAATAAATGCATATTCAGGAACTTTTGGCGGAGGGCATTCTTCAATTTTGGAGCTACTCTTCTCAAATACAGCCGTTTTCACAGGATTCATGCCGCAAAATTAGAGGAATTTGTTCGCGATTGAGAGGAATATTCTTAACCTATGCGATGGGCTATAGGTTAATCCGTAATATTGCATGAATTATGGAGATAGTGCCTTACAAGGAGCAGACCGCAGGGAAGAAAGAGCAAGTCGCCCAAATGTTCAACAACATCAGCAAGCGGTATGATTTTCTGAATCATTTTCTTAGCTTGGGGATCGACATCATGTGGCGTAAAAAAGCCATCAAGATGCTCAAGCAAGACCAACCGAAACAGATTCTGGACATAGCCACCGGAACGGGAGATTTTGCCATTGAAGCACTGGCCCTGAATCCGGAAAAAGTCATTGGAGTGGACATCTCCGAAGGCATGCTGGAAGTCGGTCGCAAGAAAATGAAGGAAAAAAAATACGACGACCGCATCGAATTACGCTCAGGGGATTCCGAAGGATTGTTGTTTGATGACAATAAGTTCGATGCAGTGATCGTTGCATTTGGCGTAAGGAATTTTGAGAATTTGGAAAAAGGATTGGCTGATATGTACAGGGTATTGAAACCCGGCGGAAAGGTAGTGGTACTGGAATTTTCCAAGCCCACGATGTTCCCTTTCAAGCAGCTGTATCAATTCTACTTCAAATATATTTTGCCATCGGTGGGGAGATTAATTTCCAAAGACCAGGCGGCTTATACATATTTGCCTGATTCTGTTCGCAATTTTCCGGATGGTAAAGACTTTTTGAACATCCTAGACAGGATAGGTTTTTTGAACACCCAATGCAGACCCCTTACCCTCGGCATAAGTTCGATATACGTTGGCTCAAAATAAGCCTGGTAGCCTTAGTGCTGCTGGCCTCATTTCCATCCTGGGGACAATCATCTTCGGGGCGAACGGAAAATTTGATCCATTATGATGATGAATTCATCCACTATGGATTTGCATTTGGCGGTCATGCTTCCCGGTATGTATTTAAATACAACGATACTTTTGTAAGTCCGTCGTTTGACTCTTTGCATTCTATTGCCAACCGGGCACTGGGTGGTTTCAAAGTTGGATTTGTCGTCAATTTCCATTTACTACAATACCTGGACCTGCGGGTGTTACCCACCTTTGGACTCTATGAAAATGAGCTACAGTATCGGTTTACGAACGGGACCACTTTCGCTTTGTTCAAGGACGCCACTTATTTCGAATTGCCGATCGTTTTAAAATACAAAAGCGTGCGTAGGAGAAATCACGCACTGTATGTGGTGGGTGGGGTCAGTCCATCATTGGAAGCTGCAGCTCGAGGCGATGAAGTGGCCGATGTGGAAACACTCGAAACCCGAAACTGGAACTTTGCCATTGAGACCGGGATCGGTTTCGATATTTATTTCCCACTTTTTAAGTTTTCTCCGGAAATCCGGTATTCCTGGGGGCTCAGAAACCTGCTTTCTGACAATAAAAATGATTTCAATGCGGCACTCGATAAATTGGTTCAGCATAATTTCACCTTTTTCATCACTTTTGAGGGCGGACCCAGTTACCTCAAAAAGAGAAGACTCAGAAGATGACGAACCAAAAACCGATCGCCTTGATCACCGGTGCCTCCAGTGGTATTGGCGAGGCCGCGGCAAGATTGCTTGCACCCAGCCACCGATTGATCATTTGCGGCCGTCGCGTAGCGCGACTGACCCAACTTGCCGAAGCCTTATCATCCGACACAGACATCCATCAACTGGACTTTGATGTACGGGACCAGCAGGCGGTAGCTGAAAAAATCGCTTCCCTGCCCGAAGCATGGCAAAACATCGAAGTATTGATCAATAACGCGGGGAATGCACATGGATTAGACCCATTTCACGAAGCATCGGTGGCAGATTGGGATGCCATGATCGACATCAATGTAAAAGGATTGCTATACGTTAGCAATGCCATTACTCCCGGCATGGTCAAAAGAGAGAGAGGGCACATCATCAATATCGGATCCATTGCCGGCATAGAAGTCTATCCAAAAGGACATGTCTATTGTGCTTCTAAATTTGCCGTAGATGCGATCACACAAGGCATGCGCCAGGACCTGAATCCCTTTAACATTCGTGTCACAGAAATTAAGCCGGGTCTGGTGGAAACTGAGTTTTCGGAAGTACGCTTCAAAGGAGATGCCGATCGCGCTGCACAAGTGTACAAAGGTTTCGAACCATTGACGGCCAATGATGTGGCGGATACAATAAGATATGCTGTGCTGGCACCTGCCCATGTGACCATCGCCGAATTGACCATATTACCAACAGCACAAGCCAGTGCTACGATCGTAAAGAAGCAATAATCACCCCTAAATGAGCCAACATATACTAATCCTGGGAGCAGGCCGCTCAGCCTCTTCATTGATCCAATACTTGCATCAACAATCAAAATCTGAAGACTGGACCCTTACCCTGTGTGAAAAAAGTAAGGAGATCGGTCAACAACGAGTCAAAGAATTCCCCGGCATTCAACTGACAGAATTTGATGTTTTGAATGATACCGAAGCCAATACGGCATTTGAAAAAGCGGACTTAGTCATTTCCATGCTGCCCGCATCCATGCATATACATGCTGCGAAACGCTGTGCTGCGTTAGGTATCCATATGATCACCGCCTCTTATCTCACCGAAGAGATTGAAGCGCTTTCGGCGGAGTTTGCTGCCAAAGGAAAACTGCTGTTGATGGAAATGGG
Source organism: Cytophagales bacterium (assembly GCA_033344775.1). Taxonomy (NCBI): domain Bacteria; kingdom Pseudomonadati; phylum Bacteroidota; class Cytophagia; order Cytophagales; species Cytophagales bacterium. The sequence continues at coordinate 1,481,317 of JAWPMT010000004.1, forward strand.
ATTGGATCCGGGGATTGACCACATGTCGGCCATGAAGGTTTTGGATACCATCAAAAAGGAAGGTCATGAACTGACCGGATTTGAGACATTTACCGGAGGTTTGCTGGCTGACAACACAGAGAAAGATAATCCCTGGCAATACAAGTTCACCTGGAATCCTCGCAATGTAGTGATGGCAGGAACCGGCAATGTAAAGTTTGTGCAGGAAGGAAGATTTAAATATATCCCGTACCACAAATTGTTTGGCAGAACCGAGGTGATCCACATCCCCGGTCATGGCTACTTCGAGGGTTACGCCAACCGGGACTCGTTGAAGTACCTGGACCTTTATAATCTGCGAGGCATCAAGACATTGTACCGAGGGACCCTGAGGCGATTAGGTTTCTGCAAAACCTGGGATATTTTTATTCAATTAGGCGCTACGGATGACACTTACGAAATGGAAGATGTGGCTCAAATGACCCATCGTCAGTTCATTAACTCATTCCTATCCTACAACCCTCATGATTCAGTTGAGCTGAAACTGGCACACTACCTGAACCTCGGTTTGGAATCAGAAGAGATGTATCGTCTCAAGTGGCTGGATCTCTTTTCCGATGATCTGATAGGGATGGATAAAGGCACTCCTGCTCAGATCCTGGAGCACATATTGAAAAAGAAGTGGACCATTGATGAGACCGATCTGGACATGATCGTGATGTGGCACAAGTTTGATTTCATCGTGGATGGCCGGCCAAAACAGATCCAATCACACATGGTCGCCATCGGTGAAGATCAAGTGAATACTGCCATGAGTAAAACCGTCGGACTTCCCATGGCCATCGCTGCGAAAATGCTCCTAAAAGGTGAACTCAAACTCACCGGAACACATATCCCTACGCAAGCTGAGATCTATGAGCCTGTATTGGCAGAGTTACAGGAACTTGGCTTTGACTTTCAGGAGAGAGAGACCATTTCGTAAAACATGAACCCCTAACAGTAGTTTGAGACCCTGTTAGGGATAAAAACCATCACAAACCTCATAGGTCCCGAACTACCACTTCACAAAACCTATGAGGTTTTATCATTTACTGCCATTTGTAAGGACACCAACGCACGACGACAGGAAATGCACTGGGTATAGGAAAGTGAAAGGTGAAGATCAATGCGTATCAGGACTCTTACGCATAGACTACTCTTATTTAGACCCTGGTAAGATCCATTCTATTACCGGGAAAGGAATTATCACAAGTATGTTTCACCACGTTACATAAGCAAAGGAATTGATTCATGCTTACTAACTTCCACCTATGAACAAAATTGCACTCGTCACCGGCGCCAATCGCGGAATAGGTTTTGCTGTGGCCAAAACGCTGTTGGAAAAAGATCATTCAGTGATCCTCACCGCCAGAAGTGAAAGTTCCGGTGAGGATGCCCTGACCAAACTCGGCAATCCAGACAATCTCTATTTCCACACCCTTGATGTGAGTGATCAGCATAGTGTTGATCAGATAAGGAACTTCGTGGAGCAGAAATTCGGCCGGCTGGATGTGTTGATCAACAATGCAGGGATCAACTATGACACGTGGCAAAAGGCGGAAAACGCGGACTTGACGAATGTTCAGGAAACCCTGGATACCAATCTGCTTGGCCCCTGGCGCATGACGAATGCATTCATTCCCCTAATGAAAAAAGCCGGCTATGGCAGAATCGTTAATGTATCCAGTGGATCAGGAGCTATCTCCGGCATGTCAGGTGGCACTCCTGCTTACAGTGTTTCAAAAGCTGCCTTGAATGTCCTTACCATCAAGTTGGGTGCAGAACTCCAGGGCACAGGACTCTTAGTAAATGCAGTTTGTCCCGGTTGGGTGAGAACGGACATGGGCGGATCCGGCGCTACCAGAAGTCCGGAGAAGGGTGCAGAATCCATCGTCTGGGCTGCGCAATTGCCGGAAAGTGGACCCAATGGAAAGTTCTTTAGGGATAAGAATGCAATTTCATTCTAGAGAGTTGTAAACTCGGACCAGCTACGGATTGGAATGAATCAACACAAAAGCTCTTAATGAGATAGCAAGGACATTTTTCGCCCATTTGAATATAGGCCGAAAAATTCCGCAATGACGCTTTTGCGGTGGAAACTCCATTTTATCTATAGGCGAAAGTTGCAAACCTTCGCCAGGGGCGTCAGGGGCTATTTCGAAGCCAGATCATCCAGGAGGGTCTTCACTGCTTCCTTCATATCCAACTTCCCTTCGTAATAGCGATCCAGTATGGTTCGTAAGGCTGGTGTATTGTAATTGGAAAAGACATTCTTCGTGTCGATCGTGAGCTGGTGCGACTCGTCAAAAGCAGCCAATTCCTCTTGCGTGGCTTTGCCACAGAGGTAAAACAACCATGCGTGCCAGAGTCCACGAGGGAAATCCATTTCTCGTGCTTCTGCCTGATTATATATTTCATCTCTAACCGGACTTTGATCGAACAGGTAAAGCAAATGAGTCCCTTCATGAAACGTCGTTTCGATGAATTCACTTGTCTCATGGCCTGGATCGATGGTGGAGATCACCAGATTCATGATAGGCCTTGAACTGGAATAGGCACTGGACCAGGAGCCATAGGTTGTCAAGTCCACACGTACCTTTGTTTCAGCAGGCCAGACATTCGCAGACATTTCTTCCATTTTTCGGATCATGGCCTCCTCTATCTGGTAAATCCGCTCAATGTGTTGATCCATGATTTCCCAGTTATGAGATTCATGGAGTTGCCAGAAGTTAGACCGATAGATCGGAGCAACCCTATTCAGTATAGCCGTAAATTCCCTGGTGAATCGTGTATCTGTAATTTGGCCATTTTCAGGTTGCTTGCGAAACCAGGTCCGCATTTGCCCAAGGTCCGTTCTCAGGTCCTTAGCGACCAGTTTTTTCGTGTAATAGCTGATGGCTTGTTGTAGTATTTCCTGATCTTCTTGTGAGAGCCCTTTTCTTATCGGCGCCTCTCCAATATCAAGAAATGTCATTCCGTCTTCTTGCAAGTGTCTCAGCTGACTTCCCGAGGCCTCTTGATACAGGAAATGATGCAGGTTGATCCAGAAGTTGTTCTTGAAACTGAAATACCTGGTTTCACCATATTGTAATGGCTGCGCCAAAAGCGACAACTGAACAAAGCAACCAAACGCTACTAACCAGAAAGACTTCATTGATTTTGAGTATTGATCATGAAGAAAGTTAGTGAGATCAGGATTGAATTCCTCGATTTGAATAATAATTCGATTGATAAGGAATCGGGTTATGAATCGGGGAGTTGGAAAACTCTTAATCTATCTATAGGCGCAAGTGGCAAACTTTCACCAGGTAGGTGATCACTCGCAGACTCCCCTATGATCATAAAAGTTGTGACTTCATTTATAAAGCGCACAATGATCCAGGGAGCGCCGCGAGTGGTTTTATTAAGTCAATTCACTACCCAACTAAATTTTTAGTCAGGTTTTCTTGTTTATTCCTGACTAAGCTTTTAGTTTCGAGCTAAAGTTTTAGTTCAGAGAAAAATTAAATGAAGGAATTAACCAAAGCAGAAGAAGAGATCATGCAGGTACTATGGGACCTGGAATCGGGATTTGTCAAAGACATTATCGCGAAGTTTCCGGAGCCTAAACCTGCTTACAGTACCATTTCTACCCTGGTGCGGATTTTGCAACAAAAGGGCTTTGTGGGACATGAAGCTCACGGGCAGTCTCACAAATATCATCCGATGATCTCCAAAGAGGAGTATACGAGCAAATTCATGACTGGATTTGTAGGCAAATATTTCAGCGGATCTTATCAGAAAATGGTGTCCTTCTTCACCAAGGAAGAAAACCTGAGTCTGAATGAATTGGAAGAGCTCCTAAAAGAACTAAAAAACAAGCAATCATGAGTAATTATCTATTGGAATTGGGCGCGATCCACCTGGCACTTATCCTGGGTTATGGGGTATTGCTTCGAAAAGAACGCCAATACCAGAAGATGCGCATCTACCTGATCGGCTCATCCTTGCTGGCGTTGATCATTCCGCTCCTGAAATTGCCCAAAATCTCTTTTGGTGAGGATCAAGCGGTAGTAGGTGCCATCGAATTACAGCCAATGGCAGTCAATGTACTTCCCGTAGCCACCCCGGCACAAACCTCTATTTGGACACCCGAACTTTTCCTTTATATATACCTCACCATCAGCGGTTTTCTGTTACTCAAATTCCTGGCAAATATTTTCCAGATCATTCGCCTGGAACGCAAAAGCAACCATGAGCGATTTCACAACTTCCATGTTAGAAAAGTAGCACAAGTACAAGGCAGTTTTACCTTTTTCAACTGGATCTTCCTCAATGAAAAGATCAATATGGAACACGAAGATTACCACGTGATATTAAAGCATGAAAAAGCACACGTTTCGCTAGGCCACTCTTATGACTTACTGTTCCTCGAACTCTTCAAAGTGTGCTTCTGGTGGGTACCTACCATTTGGTTCCTCAACAAAGAAATTAGAAAAATACACGAGTACCAGGCCGATGCATACGCCTTGAAAACGTATCACATCGACCAGTATTCGTCTATACTGATCAGTTCAACTTTAGCCACTCATGGATTAAGCCTGGCCAGCTCTTTCCATGATGGATTTATTTTCAAACGATTAAATGCAATGAAGCAAAAAGCAAAAACAGTCCGTCCCTGGAAGCTGGGGGCACTGACGGCTCTTGGTGCGATATTACTGATCGCATTCGCATGTAGCGAAGAAATTGATAACAACCTGAAGGAGATGGGAGAAAATAGTAGTTCCATCACCTTTGACCAACTTCCTGCCGACATGAAGGCTGAGCTCGCCTCCTTAAAAGATGAACTCGCGTTTGTCAGCGTGGCGATTCCCGAAGACAATAATTTTGAGAAGATCGAAGCATTGAAAGAAATGGATCCCGATGCAATCCATACGCTTAACATTGACCGGGAATCTCAACGGATCTTTATCGCACTGAAGAAAGATAGCAGGCACTTTAATTATATATCAGAAAAATCTCAAGCCGAGAGTAACTTGTTTACCCTGGTGGAAGAAGAACCTGAGTATGAGGAAGGAATGCCCGCGTTTTACAAACAGGTCGCGAGTAATATCAAATACCCCAAGGAAGCTCGTAAAAATAATATCGAAGGGATCGTGAATGTCCAATTTATAGTAGAAAAGGACGGAACGCTTTCTGAGGTAAAAGCCATCGATGGTATTGGGTATGGATGTGATGAGGAAGCGGTACGGGTGGTAAAAAGTGTGAATAAATTCAATCCTGGAAAGCAGCGAGGAAAATCCGTGAGGGTAAGGATGGTCATGCCTATACAGTTCAAAATAATGAATGAATTTGTAAGTAAAGACGGAAACCCTGGAGGGAGCATCATTCTGGAAGAAGTCACCACGGATTACGAAAAATTCCAACTTGACGCGAAATTCGACAATGGTCAATGGACTGGAAAAATCATGAGTAGTGATCAAAAAGCACTGCCTGGCGTCAATGTTGTCGTGATTGGTACAACGCGAGGCACCGTATCCGATCTGGAAGGAAATTTCACCATCTCCGCCAGCAAAAATGAAGAATTACAGGTAAGCTTTATCGGGTACGAAAGCATCCTGCTACAACCTGAATAAAAACCCAAAGGTCAAAGTCTCAAGTTCCTATCGGGGGCTTGAGACGTTTACTCCCTCTCAAATGCTTATGGATATGAAATGGATCATCGCTTCTGGTCTTTGGCTGATCTATTGTTATTCGTCGCTTGCGCAACCTCAATTTGTGCAAGTAGATGGTGTGAAAATTCGGGTCAATACCATTGGTATTGAAGAACGAAAAACCGGAGAACCGCTATTGATTTTCGAAAGCGGAGCAGGTACCCCCATGGGCAATTGGGATAAGATCATTGCAGATAGCCTCAATTTGGGAGCCATCCTCGCTTATGACCGACCTGGCATCGGGGAGTCTGAAGCAGTGGATGAAATACCGACACCAGTGAATGTCGCTAATCGACTAGTAAGACTGCTTCATTACCTTAAACTGGAACCACCCTACATTTTGGTTGGACATTCTCTTGGAGGTATCTACGTGCGAGGTTTTGCAGTTTACTACCCTCATAAGTTGGCGGGATTGGTGATCGTAGACCCTGGCGACTTCACAGAGACACAGCTGAACAAACGGGATTATTATGAGGTACTGGACTGGAATGATGATCAGATCGATCAGCACATTCAAATGGAAATCGAAAATCGTGCAACACGTAGGGTAAATGCCCCACCCGCCATTCAGCGAGAGGGCCAGGCCCTGGAAGCCATGCGACTAAAAAATTTCGACGCCATCCAATCCACACCATTGCCCAACATCCCTGTCCATATCATTGTAGGCGGGAAATTTGGTAAACCCGTGGAAAAGCAATCTAAGGAGTACGATGAGGAACGCTATTTCCGATCGAAATTGAAACATCGGGTTTCGAGGTGGACAGATGTCATTCAGTCAGTAGAGCGTGGCATGCTTCTATATAGCGGGGATGCCGGTCATTTCGTCCAATGGGAAGACCCGGAACTGGTCATTACCAGCATCAAACTTGTGCTTAAGGACTATGCTGATATGGTCAAAAAACAGTAGTTGCATCACGCCATAAAATCGCGATACTTTAGGAATCCTCGTTATAAACGAAGATTGGGACTGGGCGAAAAAGAGATAAGCAAAAAGAAATAACTGCGATTCAAAGAAAGTTGTTATCCTAGTATAGGAATTACACCGTCATGGAAGCACTTCAATTTGCAATGCAACAAATGATCAATATCTCCGAAGAGGAGTTGGATGACTTTCTTAGCAGGTGCTTTCCGAAAAAGCTGAAACGAAAGGAAGTACTCAGCCGGCCCCAGACTTATCCCAACGAAGTGTTTTTCATTGTTTCCGGAATCGTACGGGTCAGCGTTCTTGATAAGGAAGGCAACGAACATTCCATACATTTTGCGTTAGAAAATCAATTCATATGTGATTATTCAGCATTCATGAGGAAAGAGCATAGCCTATATACCCTTGAAGCACTGGAAGAAACAGAAGTGATCGTATTGCCCAGAAATGCCATCGAATGGGGTTACAGTAACCTTACAGAAGGAGATAAAATGGGTCGACTGATCGCGGAATTCTATTTCATATATCAAGACAATCGGATCAAGAATCAGTACACCCGTACACCAAAAGAACGTTATGACACCATCACAGAAGTATTTCCCAACATCCACAACCGGGTACCTCAACATATGATTGCCTCCTATCTGGGCATCACCTCTATTCATCTTAGTCGGTTGAAAAAGCAAGACCTGAATAAAACGTAAACATTTGTTATCGTTTTTGAGGACACCCCCGATCCAACTTTGCTGAAAAGCAAAAATCATGTTAAAACCATCTCTAGTTTGGGTGTCACTGCTATTGGCTGTTAGCAGTTGCTATTCCCTAAAAAAACGCATTGAAACGGGTGAGCCATACAATGACCAAATCAATTGGCCTAAAGAAGCAAGCCCCTCCGAAGTAGATTTCTATATCCACAACCGCATAGAGGTTGAGGCTCGGCCGGAAGAAGTCTGGAACTTATTGATCCAGGCAGAATCATGGTCAGAATGGTACGAAGGCATGCAAAATGTTGAAGTGCTCAATGATGAAAATGGAATGATCAGGTCAGCATCTCAATTGAAATTCCATACCATGAATAGGGATTTCGATGCTCAGGTCATTGAATACATTCCAAATGAACGATTGACCTGGGAAACGAACCATCCAAAATTACATGCGGTTCATTCCTGGCTAATTGTCCAAAATGAGAACGGATGTCTGCTCATCACGGATGAAACGCAGACAGGCACGTTAGCCAAACTGCAGAAAGTATTCCTCCCAAATAAACTGCAGAAACTTCATGACATCTGGCTGGGTGGTTTCAAAGAAAAGCTAGAAAATCAATCCAATAAACTTTCAGCAAAATGAGTCTTAGTAAAAACTTCATAAGTAAGTTCCACAAAAAATATGGCGAGTGGGCGGTGATTACCGGAGCCTCCAGTGGCATTGGAAAATGGCTGGCAATCGAAGTGGCTAAATGTGGCATTAATGTCTTATTGGTAGCTAGAAATACCACGGCGCTGGAACGCTTGAAAGAAGAGATCCAAAAGAAATATCAGGTTAAGGCGGCAGTACTCGGCATGGATCTAGGTGCTGATCCTATTGAAGCAATCATCAATGCCACGCAAAATAAGAACGTAGGATTGTTGATTGCTAATGCAGGTTTTGGGACTTCTGGCTATTTTATTAATTCCTCCATCCATGAAGAATTAAATATGCTGGAAGTCAATTGTCGAGCATTATTGGAAATGACACATTATTTCTCTCAATACTTTGCTGAAAAACAACAAGGAGGCATCATCTTGATGAGTTCCATGGTCGGATTTCAGGGTACACCCTATACCGCACACTATGCAGCTACAAAAGCCTATGTCCAAAGTCTGGCAGAGGGACTCTATCATGAACTGAAGGAAAAAAATGTAGATGTGTTGGCGGCAGCTCCTGGTCCCGTGGCAACTTCTTTCGCCAAACGAGCCAATATGGTAATGGATGGTGTAATGAAACCAGAAGACCTTAGCTCCGAGATATTAAAAGCACTGGGGTCAAAAATGACCGTGCTCCCGGGAGGGCTTACCAAACTATTGGTTTATTCCTTGCGAACCGTACAAAGATGGGCAAAAATCAGGATCATGAAACTGGTGATGGGTGGGATGACCAAACATCAGCAGGCTACCTAGTTGCTTTGTACGAGAACCCAATCCTACCTGGTCGCAAACGTAAATTGGATAGGAAACATAAACTCCAATTCATTAAATAGCGAAAGTTGCAAACTTCCGCTAGATAGGATGGGAAAATGTGATCATACGAAGGTTCCAGAACGCGATATAATCGCGATACTTTAGCAATCCTCGTTACAAACGAGGATTAGCAATAGATCCCAATCAGGAATCCTTGTACCTACGGAGGGTTACACTTCGAGGACCTCAGTGTATCCCTATTTGAATGAGCACAAGTAAGATACACACTTTCGATTCTTCTATCTTTAGGAAATGAATGCAAGAAGCTTCAATATTTCATGTATGAAGTTGACCTTATTCCTTTCTCTATTGAACTGTAGTGGTTTTCTATTTGGGCAGGGGAATCAAACAGAAGTACGTATTCATGCTGTTTATGGACTTTCTTCAGAAGAAGTTCAGATGAACTCATTTATCGTGAGCCTCCCTCCTTTGATTACAGAGATCATTAATTCCGATTATTTCCAACATGCAGTGCTCAATACGCCGATGGAATTCAAGCGTCCATACCTCAGAGAAGAAATGACCAATAAAGAAATCCTGAGCAGCCTGTTGGAGGCACACGAAGAACGCTTTGACATCCATTGCCGGTCGGCCGGAATGGAAGAATTAGATATGATTGATACCGAAGATCACGTCATGGATATCGTTCTGGAATTCATGCCTGCTGAGGAAATGAAAGCCAGGAATTGGAGTACAATGACAGCAGGGTTCACACCGTTGGGCTGCCCCTATATTCGGGTATCAAAGCACCATTTCAACCGATACCTTGATAATAATGATTCCGTTGCTGCCAGCAGAATGATCATCCACGAATACATGCACACCCTGTATTTCAATCATGAAACTCAGGAGATCAATCGCAAGGATGTTCCCTACGCAGTGGAGGGAATCGCTAGAGAAACGGCCAGATGGCTGCGATTTTCAAAAGAACAACCTGAAGCAACTGGAAGCTGGAAATGGGTGTATTCGGTGAAAAATGGTCAATTGATCTCGGCGGATGATACGGATGGTTCCTATGAAATTGAATTGACAGAAGAAGGTCAGATCAGGTTCGGGCACAATGGCAAAGTGATCAAAGAAGAGATTGCCAAAGCCTACTACTTTTCTCCGAATGGACAATCTTATGGCTTCTGGAATTATCTGGAAACTACAGAACGAAATGGTGTTGAATTGGTCTTTGATGGCAACAAACTCCGGACGGACTACTTCCCTGAAGCGTATGGCGTTTACAACTTCTTTGAAAAGGTGGAGTGATCCGCTTATAGAAATCCGGACCATACTCTAATCGAAAGTGCTTAGTTTTAGATAGCACTAATCATCTTGCTCATGCGCGCTATCCTGAAATTGACTGCTTCTTTTCTCCTTATTTTATTCACTTGCTGCGCCACAGCACAAGATTCCTATCTGGAAAAAGTAAAAACACTTGATTCCACAATTGAAACGCTCTATGGTGTTATCTCCGGAGAAGCTGGCGAGAAAAGGGACTGGGAGTTGTTCAAATTCCTCTTTACGGACGATGCGCAATTGATTCCTAGTTTCAAAAACGAAGACGGCATAATCACCTACCTGGCGCTAAGCCCGGAAGGATACATCGAAAGATCTGGCGCGTGGCTTGAAGAGAATGGTTTCTTTGAAATTGAAATCAACCGGGTAGAGGAATCTTTTGGTCAAGTCACACATATTTTCAGTACCTATGAGTCCTATCGATCGGAAAAGGATGAAAAACCTTTTGCCCGGGGCATCAACAGCATCCAGCTCATGAAAAGTGTAGATAGATGGTGGATCGTGAATATTTACTGGACTGCCGAATCCGAGGAAAATCCAATTCCTGAGAAGTACTTACCTAGGTAATGCTTTTCTTCTCTCAAGTCGAAGACCTGGTTTAATCCTGTTCCAGGTTCTGCAAGGCGATCTAATCGCGACAACTTAGGAATCCTCGATACAATCGAGGATTAGAAATGGTTAATTGGGCCCGGTAGACACAAAAACCTCCAGTTTCTCTTTTGGCGTCACGATATGGATACGCTTGTCGTGTCTGTTTTGCAAGGTAACTTTCAATCCCTGGACTAAAGAGGTTTCACTTACTTTCTTGTTCTCGGCATTTTCGTCATCACAGTTTTCCCATTCTTTTTCTATGATGATCTTCCCGGTAGATACATTAAAATCTGCATTCACAAAGTATTCGCATGGTGCACCTGAAGTACTGGTATAACCGATGAGAAAAAGCTCATTGTCCTGATAGCGGTATTTATCCGTCACCGACCATTTCCAGGAACTTCCACCAAAATGCTGAATGTTCAGTATTCCAATCTCAATGGACATGGTATCATACGGATCACCCATCATGCCTCCGTCTCTACTCCCGTACAAGGCCTGCAATGAGGATTTCCACTTCACCCATTTACCTGCTTGCTGTTTGTAGATGATCAAATCTCGCTCAACATTCTTGAAAGAGCCTTCATCGATTTCAGCTGTATTGTACGCTACAACAGCCTCCTCGATTCCATCTTTATCCAGGTCGCCATCGACTCGTTCTAGTATATTATATCCTTCCGGAACAGGGATTTCCTGGGGGTCCTGGATTTCCGCTACGGGTTGTTCTTCGAATACTGATCCTCCGCCGGCAGCTTCCTGGGTCGGACTTTGGCAAGCCCACAACAAGGCAATGAATAAAAGACGATACATGGATTAACTAAATATTTTTAAAAGTTTATCGGCTCTTCGAGCCACCGATTTCCGGGTATCCCCGGCAAGTCTTTGCAAATGTGGCAATAACCATGCCTTCAACATAGGATCTTTTTTGGCCCATTTTCCCAATGTTTCCATAGAATTGTTCAGCACGATCCAATCCTGATGATGAGCCAGGTTATTTTTCAACAACGCTTCTGCTTGCTCTAACTGATCTTTGGACATGTCTATTGACAATAGATCGAATAAGTTGGCCAGCGTCCATTGTGTAGAAGCCTGATCAATCGCAGCAATCTCCGTTAGTAAACGATCAATGTAGGGAATAAGTACTTGTTTATGGGCTTTACAAACCCGCTTAACCGCATTTGAAGTCCGCAAACGAACCACTTCATCGTCACTGAAGTAGCAATTGAATAACTCCTCAAACAACGAATGATCTGCAAATACTTCCTCCACCACCTCCAGGGTATTCCCCAGAGAATTAGGATGGCCTCCTGTCAGCCGCTGCTCAAAGTTTTTCATACGTCATGCTGAATTGCCAACTAAAAATAACGTTTCGTGACGCAAGAAAAAAGCAGGATCTCGAATGATCCGGTCTGGCTTAAACGAAGACTACCTTTTCAGCTAATAGGAATCACCTTTTAGCGATAGTAGCGATGAAGTTTAATCCGAAGCCAGGTAATCTAGTGCTTCTGTTCTGGAAGTAAAGGCCCGCATCTTGCTCCCAGTATATTTGGTATAGGCATTTAGAATAAGCTTCTTGAATCCTGTGACGCCCAAAATCGCAGATTTATCGACCTTATGTTGCAGTGGCTTGGCTTTGGTCTTTGCGCGACTCAAAAAATCATTACCCACATTGGCGAAGGTGACGTCTGTCAATACACGTACCTGATCCTTCGAAGCAGCAACTTCTTCCGTCAGCTCATCAATCTTTTTATAAAAGTCATCTTTGGTCTCACAAAGCGAGTAATCCGCCTCAAGAATTCTCTTCTTCTTGTGAATGATATAGTCTACAGACATGGTGTGTTAGCTAGGTGGTTTAAGAATAAGACAGGCAGCCACATTATTTCACGACTACCGCTCTCAAAGTCATATAACACCATTGACTATCCAAGGTTTGGATATCCTGATATAAAATGATGAGTGGTGAAATATGGGCTGAAAAGCTCCATCTGGTAGAAGGTTTGGCAGTTAACTTCCCACCATCACAAACGCTCCCCAGTACACGGGTGATTTGTACTTCTTTTTCACCTTTTTCTGCGCATCAAGGAAAGAAGCGCGTTTGTCTCCGGTCTTCAGGTAATTGCGGTAGAAAGCGATCATTAACTCCTTGGTGGCATTATCATCCACTTTCCAAAGGGACATGATCAAGGTATTGGCTCCCGCCACAAAAAACGCACGTTGTAGTCCATAAACTCCTTCACCGGAGGCCACCTGACCGGTTCCGGTTTCGCAGGCAGAAAGCACGATCATGTCGAGGTTGCTGAATTCCATGTTCATGATCTCGTAGGCGGTCAGCACACCATCTTCGCCGGTATTGGCCATGGTGGACTCCTCACTGGCACCGGCCAACAATAAGCCTGAATACAACATCGGGTCCAGGTACTCCCCTAACCCTGGTCGCTTATCGATGAAAAATCCGTGTGTCGCGATATGGATGATGTCATGATCCAGATTGGCCTTGAAATTGGCTTCAGTAGATTCCTCACCCAGCAACAAGGTCGGTTGCAATTGTTTTTCGCCAAGCGTCGCGTTGATTTCAGTGACCTCTGCCTCCGTTCCGGGCAGATCTGCAATATTTTCAAAAGACGCCAGACCTCTGGTACCAGCAATACTGCCACTATTTTCTCCTGAAAAAGTATAAGTGGGCCGTCCCATCAACAAGATCTTTTTTGATGTATCTATCCCTGATGCTGGTTGTTTTACCCGTGCAATGTCTTTGGTGGATGTCAATTGTACCAGCTCATAATCTTCAATTAAATAAGACTTGGTCTCGCCATTGAAGAGCGTGGCCAGGCTAATCTTATGATAAACGCCATCGGGAGCATAGTAGATCTTCTTGATTCCCAGGTCCTTGATCCGATCATGGATGGGCTTCCAGTAGATATCAAAAGGTTTGGCATTATCGATTTTGAACTTGATGGTGTTTTTATAGAATGCGAAAGACTTTTCGTCCAATACCTCCCCTTTTCCTAACAAGATGAGTTCAGGATATTGAGCTCCGGGCAAGGCCAACAACGCAGTATAAATATTGTCGCCATTGATCTCGGTACGAATGACTTCAATGCTGCACTCATCAGCACCTAAAGCACTACTGACTGATGAAAAATCAGACTTCTCAGCCGCAAAAGTGTTCTCAAAATCCCCGGATGCTCGTGCAATGTCTTTTTCCAGCGTTGCTATCTTCTGGGTCAAAGAATCAAGTGCTTGTTTCTGGTTAGCACTCAGGTCACTTTTTAGCGACTGACGTTTAGCTACCTCCTGGCGTGCCAAGGACCATTCTGAAAAGAGTGCAATCAAATTTTCATCGCCACTTTTGAATATCTGTTCACGAACTCGTTTGGTGGAATTCAGCAGGATTCCTTTCATTGTCAATTCTAACTCGTACCAGGTAGCCAGCATCTGAGGATCAACACGATCTGTTGTAAACCGCGAAACGATGTAGCGTTTCAAATTGTCCTGAAACTTTCGTTTTTCGGTTACGAATTGCTTCTTTTCGTTTTCGGAAAGATAGCTGAAAGATTCTCGGATCTCTTTCAGGACAATGTCCGCCAGATAGGCAAACAAAGGTGCCGCTTCGTCATAGCGTTCCAATCGCGTGTAGGTGTTCGCGAGGTTATTGACGGCCAGTACATAGCCCGGATTGTCATCCGCATAGAATTGCTCGTACAGTTGTTTGGCGTCCAGCATGTATTTCAAAGCCGCTTCATCGTTGCCCTGTGCATCATACAACAAGCCCAGGTTAGACAGCACCGATAAATATTCGGGATGTGACCTACCCACGGAGTTGCCCAGAATTTCCAGGGCTTTCTGATAATCTGACTCGGCGGCAGAAAATTGCTCCGTCTCCTGCAAGTGCAACCCTCGTTTGTTCAACAAGTTGGCATACTCCGGGTGCTTCTCTCCAGTCAAGCTTTGTTGCCAGCCGATGGCTTTGCTCAACAACAGCTCAATCGAATCATTCTCCGGCGTAAAAGAATTCATAATATTGGCCAGGTTAGCGGCCAGAGCCACGCGCAATGACAAGCCTGCATCCTCTTGTGTAGCAGCCTCCAGCCCAACTTTGTAGTATCGTTCCGCCTGGTCATAATTGGCCAGACCTTCCTGCAAGGCACCCAGACTATTAAGCACCGAGGCGTAAGCCCTTGATTGCTCCAGGGAATGATCGAGCAAAGTTTGTCGGGCTTTGTTGAGGTACAGGTCAGCCCCATTGAAATCTCGTAGCAAGTACTTTTGATTCCCCAGCGACTGGTAAGCCTGTGCCAGCTTTTCAGAATCAGCACTGGCATCACGCTCCAGAGCATCGATGTAATTGGTAAACAGAGTCTCAGCTTTCTCGAAACGACCTAACTGTGTCAATAAATTCCCCAATCGCAAAACCACCCGAGAGTAAGAAGTACTATCTGTAAGGCCATTGCGAACATGAAGGTCGAGGCACTTTTCCAGGCCACCTACCTGCTCAAACGGTTTGCCCAGGTACCCATTGACGTCTGCCTGCTCCAACAACACCTGTATCTCATCATTAGTCGTTGATCCTTCTGCTTCCTGGCATTCAGAGTAATATTGATCGGCTTCCGTGTATTTACCCATCAAAACAGCTAGTCGGGCAGCATTTAAATTGAAATTTAAATGTACTTCTGGCAAACAGTGACCGATCGCACACCATTCGACAATACTGCTACTGGTCTCATACGCTTTGGCATAGTCCTTTAGATGAACAAAAACATTATAATAATCTTTCAAAAAGTCGACGTATTCAGCACGGTCCTTCATGTATTCTTTAAGTTCCGGATAAAAGGGGACCGCATCCTCGAAACGTTCGTTGTTCATCAGCAGAGCACTGTAGTTTTCGACCACCTGATAGTAAAAACCTCCTTTGGGTGAGTTGCTCAATATTTCCAGTATCTTGGCATATATCTCAATTGCTTCGTCTGGTTGATCTACACGTCCTTTGGCAAAGGCCAGGTCATCTAAAGTACGGACATACAGTTCATCGATCTTACCGATATTTTTCTGATGCAGGTCCACCACTTGCGACAGGGTACTGTCTGCCTGAATGTACTCTCCACAATTCAAATAATACACGCCCAGATTTCTGATGGTCTGCAGTGTTGTGATCTCAGACGGACCGAATAAGTTCATACGAAGCTCCGCTTCTCCTCTATTGTTTTCAATCGCCTGTGTACAACTATCCAGCTGATAGTAAACCTGTGAAAGCTTAGAAAACAAGTACAGCCTGACAGAGTCTTCCTCTTGATAGGCGGTACCGGAAATGGCAGATTGAAAGCCTTTCAGTTCACCGTATGCTTGCTCATAGTCCTGTTGTGCAATGAGGTCATCAATGGCCGTAGTACTGGCTTGAAAGTCAATGTCCTGTGCCTGAACGCTGCATACAACCAGCAGGAAAAAAACCTTAAAAAACAGATTCGTGCTGAACTTCCCCTTCATAATTGAGTAGTGCATAAACATATTTCTCATCCGTAGCGCTTGATCTGGCAGCTACTGTCAATGTCTGATCATCATTCTTCACCACCCGAACGTCATCCAGCTCATTGGCCAATTGATAATCGAAAACACCCACGGGCTGAAAAGTCGCATCAAATGTATAAGCGCGTAGTGTCGTGGTATTATCAGGATTACTGATGGACGCAAAAACCCAGACTAGATCACCATTGGTAAAGTGGGTGATCACTTCACCCGATGTTGTGAACTTGCCTTGTGCGGTCGTCTTTCCCCGATAGTCCATTTGTACCAATTGGTAAGTGGTGTCATTTTCAGCATCCTGTATCAGCAAGGAATATTGGGCTCGCAGGTAATTGTAAAGCAGGTTCTTCATCTTACCTGCCGGCAACTTGAGGTTGACTTTCTCGGTTCCTGAAGAGTAAAAATGAACGAGGTTTTGTTGATGAACAGACACAAAAGAGGTGTCTCCCAACACTTTGAAATAGGAAGCAGGCACTGCTTGTGGCTTCTCCCACAACAATTTAAAATCCTCCCGATCTTCCTGAATGGACATCATTCGAAGTTCCTCTCCTTGTTTCCCATAAACCAATCGTGTACTGTCGGATGTTTCAATACTCGTATAAATCATCAGCGCATCGCCATCTGATGCCGCATAGTCTGACAACAATAAAGAATCCTGCCGGGCAAACCTTACCGAATCTGAAAGCTCCATTTTTTGTATAGCGGAAAGCTCATAGAGTCGGTCCAGCTCTTCAATAAATGCTTCCTTGTTTTCTTGTCGCTGTTGACCAGAAAAACCTACGGCTCCTTCTGGCATGTCACTGTCATAGAACCAGGAAAAATGCGTCTGATTACGCGGAGATTGTTCAATCAATTGTGCAGAACTATCCGCAGCAAACCAGGAACCATAGATGTTTTGAAACGCGCGGGCTTTACGGGAAATGATATCATCTGAAGGGAGATTATCGATGATGTTGCAGTTCTTCTCATAGACAAACTTATTCCCGAATTCCAGCTTCTCTCCGACATAAGCAAATACATCGATCAAAATAGATTGATTATCATACTTCGTTACTAGGTTGATGATTCGTTGCAGTTTCAGGTTTTCCAAATTCGCTTGTAAGCATTCGTCTCCTTGCAACATGCGACGATTGGTGGCCTGGAAAAAGCGGTAGGCTTCTGTGATTTCTCCTTTGAGGCCATCTACTTCTTCTTTTAAAAGCTGCCTGAAGTCTTTGGACCACTGACCGTAATCCCAAACCACAATTTCATCCGCAAGAAAATTGGAAGGTGTGATGCCGTTCATTCGAAAATGTTCGATCTGCTGCCGTTTGACCAATACCTGACGTTTTCTGGGATGTGGCATCTGCTGGTAAAGATCACGGTATGCTGACAGGTAATACATCGATGAATCAAAGTCCTGTCCTACCTGATCGATGGCATCTTCCAGTGATTTGTCCGCTTTCAGAAAGAGCTCTCTCAGGTTGTTACTACTGTTATTGATCTCCACAAAGCCTTCACGAGACGTCAGGTATTTCTGCACCGCTTTATCATAGTTGCTGATCAACGCTTCGTATCGATCCGTGTAAACCAATACTGAATCGTACAAGCCATCAACTTTTTGATTGATCATGATGACCAATGAGTCTCGCTCCCTGATCTTAGGCAAATTGTACCATTCCGGGTTTTTGATCGCTTCTTTTTCATCATAGAAGCTTTTGGCCAGACCCGCATTGATCTTGGCATTGTAGATATACTGTACTGAAGCGGCTCGACTGATAATCGGATCTGCACTGGAGAAGTAATCCAAATTGGCCTGCGCCAATTGAAAATACACATTGGAGAATTGCGGATTGAGTCGCTGGAAATCCTGCAAGGCAAAAAAGAATTCGTCCTTTGTCTGGCTTCTTTGCGCTTCCAGTATCTTTCGATATTCACCAGCTTGTCCGAGCAAATCAGCAAAAGCAAACAAACACAAAAGGGTCAGTAACTTTCTCATTCGCCTTCACTTAAAATTTTGAATTCCACTCTTCGGTTCTTAGCCCGGTTAGTATCAGTATCGTTAGGAAACAAAGGCGTGGATTCGCCGTACCCCTGTGCAACCAACCGCTCTACCGTAATGGCATGATCTTGTAAATATTCCAGGACCGAATTGGCCCTGAGATTACTCAAGGTCAGGTTGAATTCCTCCCCCCCTACATCATCTGTATGCGCCGCTACTTCCACACGATAGTCAGGATTCTCCAGCAGGTAGGTGACTAACTTGTCCAACTCCTCATAAGATTGAGCACCCAGGTTATAGGAGTTCACTTCAAAGGTGATGTTGTTCAATACGATGGCCTGATTTTTCACCGATTTAAGCTCCGCTTTCACCTCTTTTACAGGTTCTTCTTTGGTAAGGTCTATCTCTGCATTGAAATAACTGTAGCCCTGCGCGGAAGTGCTGATCTCATAAACTTCTCCATCTCGCAATTCCAGGGTGATCTTTCCACCCTTCACCTGGCGTTTGGTTTTTTCATTACGGGTAACATTCAGGACGGTCAATTCAAGTCCCAGGCTATTGCCGGTTTCTTCATCCTCAAAGGTGAGGTCTACGGATTTTACTTTTCGCCGCAGGACAATGTCAAAATCAAAATTCTCAAAAAGCACCTCTTGATCCAGTGGCAGGCTCAAGGTATCTTCCCAGTAATTGTCCGCAGAAAAAACCACATTCAGTTCTTGTCCAATGTCCAAAACGACATTTCCGTTAGAACCTACCTGTGCCAACTGATTGTACGTGCTATCGTAGATCGTGATGATGGTGAATATCGGGAAGAAGAATTCCTCATCGAACACATTGAACGAAGTTTTGACCGCCTCAAACAACTCGAAATCAACTTCCATCTCCTCCACATCCGTGGCAATCAATTGCGATTGGAGTGAGAGTCCTTCTTTGGTGGCCAATACGGAAAATTGCCGATCCCTGGGCAAATACAACTGATAGTATCCATTCTCGTCGCAGATGATGTCCTGATAAGCTTGAGCGGTAAAGGGGTCTACTACCCGGACATTCGCATCTACTGCGGAACCTGATTTGGTGACCGTACCTGACAAACAGGTCATGGCTTCTGGTTGGAGTGAACTCTCCAGCGGGCCACCGCGCATGTTGGAAGACCACCTTCGTTGGTTATCAGAAGTAATGTCTCCGTAGGTGTAATACAGGGTGCTATCTCCTGCAATCGATAATGAACGAATATCTGCATCGGTTTGAATAGAACTGACCAGTTTCGGCGTATAGGACCTTACGCCATCCGATTTAGCCCAATAAATGTTGAATTGATTTCTAGAGACCCTGCGACCTTCAGCATCATTGACATCTTCGTAAGAAGCATAAAAGAATGTCTTATTGTCCCGTGCAAAAAATGGATCGCAAACACAACCGGTATTGTAAGTAGGAGCGAGTGCACGCGGGGCCAGCCATTGCCCCGTTTCATCTTTTTCAATCATGTAGATCTCCTGGCAGAAAACATCCTTTTTTTCTTCCGCGGCAAATGGTCGGGTGAACAGGATTTTCTTCCCATCGGATGATTCGGAAGGTGCCAGGTCATCACGATCTGAGTTGATCCCATTCTCTAACAGTACCGGATCGAACCATGTGCCTCTTGTTAGTTCAGAGGAATAAATATCAAAGTCTGGTTTGCCCTGAGGTCGGGCGGAAATCAATAACCGGGAATTATCAAAGTTGAGTTGCGGGTATTGGAACTCGTACTGACCGTTTGTGGTCGCGTCGAAGATTAGTACCGGGTCGCCCCATCGGGCACTGTCTGTTTCGTAATCGGCAATATAAGGCTTCAATCGACCGTCGTAGTTGGCCATGAATACCATTCGAGTGCCATCAAAAGTTACTTTAGCCTGGGTTACAATGGCATTTGGTAGATTGATCTTCTCAAACTCCTGAGCAAGGATCGGGTGGATACTAAGTAGCAGAATCGCAGCAATAAGCAGGCAATGTCTGTTCATTCGGATAGAAGCAGATTAATTCGTCTAGCGTCGATACGTCGAGCGTCGATACTTTAACAATATTACCACTACCTGGGGGATTCCGCAAGATTAATAGCTTACCTGGGACAATTCGAAGATGAGCACACAATCGATTAATTAAAAAAGTCGGCCTTTCAGGAATGAATTATTCCTTCAATCAAAAATCTCCACTTGTAATTTCCAACCGACGAAATCCTATATTCAATTCAGTTCTTTTTAATTGGGTAATGACTGTATCAGCAGCAGAATAATAGTATAACCCAGTAAAGGAACCGCCAGATTCCACCAATATTAACTCCTTACCAGGCTTGTTTGGATAGAAATCACCCATGACTAGCCCTGTCATGGAACGCTCATCTACAAGCAGTTCTTTTTCATCGTAATCGTTTAAAATTTCCAGGTACTGACCATCAGCCCTAAATGTGTATAATTGTTTGACGGTATCTGAATAAGTAATCAGTAATGCAAGTTCATCTATCCCATCATTGTTTAGATCTCCAGTGGCTACATCCAGGTATTCAAATGCTTTATCTTTTAAAATATTAGATGATTTGATTAGTGACCGCATTTCTGGTGACTTTCCTGGATTGTAGCGCCACTCAAACCAGTGCATGCTTATACCAGGTGCCGATGGGTCGAATACAGCAAATTCCTCTGCCCCATTTCCATTAAAATCGCCAAAGACGACTTGTAGATTCGCAGAAAATTGGACTTCTGAATTAATCTTATACAGCTCATTTTCAATGTTTTTACCCTCCATTACCCTAAATCGAACCGTATTATCGCCTCCGGTCTTATTTAATAATAAGATATCGTCAAGGCCATCGCCATTGACATCACCTGCAACCAATCCGGCAAATTCATTTCCATCATTGAAATTATAAATTGCCACCATATTATTGCCGTAGAAAACCCGCAACTGCGTGTACTTTTCCGTTTCCGGATTATAGGTGATCACTGCCAGATCATCGCTCTTATCTCCATCAAAATTGCCGGATGTGATGAATTTATAAGGATATTCGTAATCTGCTGTGTTCCACTGATAATTAGTTGTATCACCTGATCTGTAATGCATCAACCTTTGGGAAAAACCCTTCGATTGCGCGTCTATCAACATTAATTCTTCCTTTTTTTGAAATTTTTTATAACGGTTGTGGAACCCATTCAATTCGTAATCATGAATTAGACCGTAAACCAGTGTAGCAAAACCAGTATTTTTCACATACCTTCCAGAAGACTTTGGATTACTAAATTGAAGCCGCCATTGGTTTCGGCCGGGACCATATTTGCTGACAAAAGCGATTTTCATCATCCTACTGAGGATGGCATCCAAATATTCCTTTCCATTAATCCCTGGATGATTTTCGATGACAAGACTCCTGGCCATCAACAATCCCATAATCGCCTCCATACTTACCAATGCTGGCGTTTCCTTTCTATATTGAGTTATTCTTCCGTTTCCTCGAATCCTGCGACCGAGTTGACCTGGGTCATTGTAATCAATGAAATGATTGATTGAGTTGACAATACATGTAGCAATCTCCTGCCCCAGATCAACATCTGAATCGGAAATACTATACAGCGATGAAAGTCCGGTGATGATAATCCCGTGATAATGAGAGTGACTATCGTGTAAAGAATCTATAGCAGGTGTCTTCCAGGAACCATCCGCTCTTTGATACTTCTTAAGTTTGTGAAAAATAGATATCGATAAGCTCCTAAAGTCTTCATTACCAGTAATTTTATACGCCTCGGAAAGTGCCCAAATTGCATGGCATCTATAATTGATATTCTCTTTGTGATTCGTTTTCTTATTTTCATCAATGAGAATATTGTACCAGGTTTCTTTCCTCAACGGTTGATAGAACTGCTGATTAAAACGAACAAAGGAATAGGCAGATTTTGAAATCACATCTATCAACGCACTTTCCGGTACGGAATCCGGAAAGCCATGTTGTTTGAAAAGCCAATAAGCCTCTATTAATCCTAACATACCGTAACTGTGAACATAAGCATCGAAAGACTTCTGACTTGTCTGGCTCCTTCTAAATAGAAAAGTCTTGTTACCGTCAGCTTCAAACTCTTTTAACAAGTAGGTTACTCCATTTTTAACAACCGTATATAAGAGTTGATCCTCGACTTTTCTTTCATCATATTGGTCAATAAGCATTCGACTGTATCCTACAATTCTTCGACTCACATCCCTGATAAGAGGTTGATGAGCTGCTCCGGTGCCAATCCATTTCAGATAAGTCTCTTGCCACTTTTCCTGAGCGGGCAAATTGGACGGATCATAAAAAGAAGGTGTATGGTGATAATAAATGGTAGAATCATGATCAAACGGATAGGTTCTGAAGCCTACTGATCTTTGATAATAGCCATTACCCCAAGCACCAATGATCCTATCCCCATATTGTTTGACGCCATTTGAATCGATTTCCTGGATCTCATAGGGATCCCTGATACTCTCATTATAGCGGTGAATATTTTTGAATGACTCCACTAAATCATTCAACTGAAAATCAACTGCCTCAAAGTCAGGATCACGAATTTCAAGTGATTGTGCCTGCGCATGATGCAGACCTATTAAAAACACAAAACACAAACACGTATTGGTGTAAGTTCTTTTCATCGTAAGTGATCAGAGTAGCGAAATAATTGTTTTCTAAACACCAAGGTTTCGAACCGAAGCTTTAGTTATCATGTCTAACAAAGTTAGAAAACTAATTACAACATGAATTTTCATATAACTATCCCAATTCCGGAAATCTGGCCTCATTCTCATTAAGAAATTAGCTAACAGATTAGATTCGAAACGCTATTTGATCAGCTGGCCGTTGTAGACCAATAACGCTAAAAAAAGATTAATTATTGGTGTCCTGCTCTTCTAAAAACGAATCCACGGCAGCTACCAAAGCAGGTAGGTTATCGTTCATGGTCGAGTGACCAGCTCCGGGGATCATCACGAAGCGGGAATCAGGGGTGAGTTTGCTCAATCGCTCGATGGTCGATGGTCGCGCCTCGTCGAATTCGCCAGTCGTAAAAAGTGCAGGCACTTTAACCTCTTTCAGTGACTGATGATTGTCATAATCTCTTAAAGTTCCAGTAGCCGTGAACTCACTGGGTCCCCACATGAAGTTGTAAATGAATGAACTTCCCTGGGGTCTTTCCATTTCAAACGGCAGTGTCAATCGCTCATTTCTCCGCCCATGCTGACTCAGAAAATAGGTGTTTGCTGCTTCGTACTCAGGAGTAGTAAATAAACTATCGGCTTCCGCTTGTCGGATGTCTGATTGAATGTCTTTCGGCAATCCGGCGATCAGTGTATCTGCATCTGCGGTCCAAATGGGTGTACTGAAATAAGGGCTATTGAATACCATTGCTTTCACCGCTTCCGGATATTTATCATAATATTCCAAAGCCAATGCCGTACCCCAGGAATATCCCAGGACATAGAGTTCCTCCAATTTCAGTTCCTTCCTAACTGCTTCTACTTGCTCAACAAAGTTGTCTACTTTTAGCAGGGACGTATCTTCATGAATGGTCGAACGACCTCCTCCCAGCTGATCAAACATGATTACCGGACGGTCTTTAGCGATTTCGTACAGGTACAAGAATCCGTAACCTGTTCCTCCAGGGCCTCCATGTAAGCACATGACAGGTGTTTGATCTCCTTTTCCCATGACACCATACCAGACCTCACCTCCTTTCACTTTCACGTGTCCTTGCCGGGTATATTTCCACTTGGGAAGATCAGCCGGCTGAAAGGCAAAGAGAAATAGACAACATACGGCAAGTAGATGGCTTTTCATGGCGAGACTATTTGACTGTAATTTAGAATGAGCTTTAAAACATTGAAAAAAAATTGGATAAGGGGTGTAATAAAATAGACCGACAGCCACTAATCGAAGAAAAATTACGTTGAGTAGCGATTTTTATCAACATTCGATCCTCCCATATGCAGGGATCATCATCAAAATCTGCCGGGCCTACACGGATTCCGAAGAAGATTTCGAGGATTACTATCAGGAGGTGTGCCTGCAGATCTGGAGAAGCCACGAGCAATTTAGTGGACAGTCAGAATGGTCGACGTGGATCTATCGCCTGGCCCTGAACGTCTGTCTTACACTTCTAAAAAAGCGGAAGAACAGCGATCGTCACTTTGTCTCTGATGTTGTTCCTGTTGCAGTGGAAGAAACGATCCAGGCTTTTTCCGATGAGTCATTGAATGAACTGTATGCAGCCATCAAAAAACTATCTGAAGTGGATCGGGCTGTGATCATGCTCTACCTGGAGGAAAAGTCCTATCAGGAAATCGCAGAAATCATGGGGACCAACCCCAACAATATCGGCGTAAGGATCAAACGAATTAAGGAACGCTTAAAAAATTTATTAGATGGAAAGGTCAATTGAAAGCATTTGGAAAGAGGGCTTTCTGAATACGGAAACGCTGAACACCCCGAAGATCAACAATTTGTACAGCCAGAAATCACTGCACATTGTCGAACGCTTTAAACGAATGGGCAAGCGAAATTTGTATGGAATCGTCATTGGAGCAGTCGTTCTTTTTCTGTATACCCTTTGGGTTAAAATAGCCTGGGTAGGCGCATTCATTGTTTTGTTATTATCATACTTAATCTGGGTCGGTAAGCGACAAGCGAAAGAATTGGAACATATCCAGTACGGAGCGAGTAGCTATATATACTTGTGTTCCTTTAATCATTGGTTACAAAACGCCATAGAGGAATACCGACGAATCTACCGCTACATTTACCCTATCTTATTCCTATCAATCATAGTGGGTATGCTCTACGCGGAATTGCCGGGATTCGAAAGCCTTATTACACGAATTATGAACGACCCAAATACAACACTTGTCCAGGGCCTGCCTATTTTTTGGATATTACCTATTTCCACCTTCATCATCGCAGCTTTTTTCCTAAGTGAGTTCCTGTATAAATTCGATCTTAATGCAATTTATGGTGGCATCTTCCGCAAACTGGAAGAATTGCT
This sequence comes from Cytophagales bacterium, assembly GCA_033344775.1. Lineage (NCBI taxonomy): Bacteria > Pseudomonadati > Bacteroidota > Cytophagia > Cytophagales > Cytophagales bacterium. The sequence continues at coordinate 1,506,570 of JAWPMT010000004.1, forward strand.
ACAGGATATGGAGGAATTGAGGGAGGGGTAAGCCTTGCCATTACCAGGTTCGACATTGCAAATATCGAACAGCTCATAGTCAGCCTATGCCGGTGTTATCACCGGCAACATTAATTTCTCTTAACAAAAGTATGACTTCCGGGTTCTTTCAGGAGTAAACATTAATTGGAAGATGGGTTGGATGCGACTGGTACTGCGAATAGCTGCGATTTATAATATTGTCTGGGGAGCCTGGGTGGTCTTTTTCCCGGCACATTTCTTCGAACTGACTGGAATGGAACCACTCAACCACCTTATGATCTGGCAGGGCATGGGCATGGTCATCGGCGTTTATGGCCTTGGCTACTGGTGGGCAGCCACTGATCCGAGTACGCACTGGCCCATTGTAGCCGTCGGATTTCTGGGGAAGATCTTTGGCCCACTGGGCTTCTTCTTCAATTATGCGCAAGGCATTGTTCCGTTTGAGTTTTTCTATACCCTGATCACCAACGATTTCATCTGGTGGGTGCCATTCTTCCTCATCCTGAAACAGTCATGGAAAGAAAATAAAGTCCAGCTGATATGAAGAAAGTCAGTCATTACTTACAAGTCGCCTTCTACCTGTTTGCTGGTGTAAATCACTTCATCAATCCTGATTTCTATGCCGGATTGATCCCCGACTACTTGCCGTTTCATTCCTTCATCAACTTCGCTAGTGGTGTCATTGAGATCGCATTGGGACTCGGATTACTGCTTTCTGCTACGAAGAAATTTTCCGCATACAGCATCATCCTTATGTTGATTGCCTTCATTCCTTCTCATGTTTATTTCATCCAGATTGGCGGATGCATTGAAGACGGATTATGTACGACAATGACAGTGGCCTGGGTTCGATTAGTGGTCATTCATCCGTTACTTATCCTCTGGGCCTGGTCGGCAAGGAAGTGATCACTCGTAGCGTAGGCTTTTGACAGGATTCGCCTGAATTACCCTGAGGGTATTGACGGTCAAGGTCAAAAAGACAATCAACAAGCCGACGACTCCTGCTATGGCCAGATTAGTCCAGCTGAAAGTCACTCGATAGGCATATCCTTCGAGCCAATTGGTGGTAAGCAACCATGCGATGGCTCCTCCGATGAGAAAAGCCCAGCAATAGGTATAGACAAATTCTCGAACCAAAACCCAAAGCAGATCCGGCATATCGGCACCAAGCACTTTTCTCATTCCTATTTCCTTGGTACGTCGGTTAGCTGTATGAGCAATCAAGCCGAGTAGACCAAGACACGCAATAAAAATGATCAGGAAAGAACCCAAAATTAGGAGTTGATACAAACGATACTCGTTTTTCAACATGTCATTTATCTCCGACTGAAATAAATTGTATGAAAATGGAAGATTAGCTCCATGTTTTTGAGCTATTTCATCAATTCGAGCCAATGTCTCTTGAAAATTACTTTCCGAAATGCGAGCCAGGATCAACCTCACGGTAGCTTTAGAATAGCCCAAAGTCATCGCCTGCTGTGGTACCAGCGCAGAAGACATGCTAAAGTTTTCTACCACGCCGATTACCTTTCTCTCCACCTCGTCACTGACTCCAAACTTTAATCGTGCCCCAAGACTTTCTTCAGGTGCAAACCCCATCTTCTCTGCCAAAAAGCGATTGATGATGACCCCTGTATAATCGTCATCACGTTTTGACAATCGGCGGCCAGCAATCAATTCTAATTGTGTCGTTTCAATAAAACCTTCCGTAATACCAATGGTCTGCGAAGGATTGGAAACGAATTCACCTTCGGCATTTTGGATCATATAGGTAAATTCATTCAATCCTGTTCTGGGAGACTCGTCCATCATCGATAGACTCTCAATCCCTGATTCCTGACGTAAATCATTGGTAAATGCGTCGATATTCTTCCATAATTGTCGCTCCTTGACTGGAATTATCACCAGGTTAGTTGGCTCAAAACCCAAATCCCGATCTTTCACATGATTGATCTGATCTACCACGACCAATGTACCTCCAATCAACACCACAGCAATCATTTGCTGCCCCAACACAAATAATTTTCTTATTGCGAACGGTCCTTTTTTAGGAGATTCCTTTTTCAAATGACTCCAACGAAAGCGCGATTCGATGATTGCGGGATACAGACTGGACAGCAAGCCACAAACCGTCCCAATTCCAAAGACAATCAGAATTGAAATGGGACGTTCAAGAAATTCGATTGGAGCGATACCCGCAGCAAGACTGGTAACGACTGGATTGAATGCAGATAGTAGTGATATCGCAAGTAAACTTGCTGACCACCCTATGACCAGAGATTCTATCACCCGATACTTGATCAATTGCCCCATGTTTGCTCCAAGCAACTTTTTAATGCCCACCTCTTTTTGACGCTGGTAGGATTGACTTAGCGTCAGATTCATGTAATTGAAACAACCCACCAGCAACAGAAATACGCCAATTGAAGCAAAGACGATCAGTTCTCCACTATTGCCATGAGGAAAAGGTTCCCAGATATAGGGTTCCCATAAATAGATTTCTTTTAGTGGCTGGATGATGATTTTTGCTGTCCCATTGAGTTCGTCAAATGTAGGCTTCATGTATTTCGTAAAGAAAGGATCCCAATTCTGATAAATGTCGTCAGGGTGGAACTCTGGCACCGTCCGAATGTAGGTCATCACGTGACTTCCATACCACCAAATCTCACCTTGTGGGTTGTTGAAAAAAGTGGTGTACGATACCAATACCTCAAAATCAAAATAGGTTGGTTGTTGATGATCCTTAAAAACACCTGTAATCTCGACCTGGCTCTGATTTTCCAATTCTATCGAGTTCCCTATTACGTCCAATGAGTTGAATAGCTTCCTGGCCATGGTCTCGGACACGATGGCCGTTTTAGGATGTTTTAAGGCGTCGCTACCCCCTGAAATCATGGGAATTTCAAAGACTTTCAGAAAGTTGGAATCAGCCGCAAACAATCGCTCACTAAGAATTTGCTTTTCCCCTGTTTGTAAATAACCCGTATGTATGGTGAGTCCATTGTAGCCTGCAATTTTTGTAGCGGCCAACACCCCAGGAAATTCTTGCTGGAGCAAAGGTGCCATTGGCCGTGGATTGTTGGCATAAGTATCACGATGACCATTGATCACATAATCGGATGATATCCGATAGATCTGATCTGCATGTTCGATATGTTGATCATAGCTCAATTGTATCCTTAGAAAATCATAGATCAGAAATGAAAAACTGATCCCGATAGTAAGTCCGATTAGGTTGATGAGCATATAATTGATCTCTCGTTGGAGTTTTCGAAAGACGATTTTTAATTCTTTGAGTAACATAATTCGTGATTGACCAAATGGGTTCTGAGGTCAAAAGAAGGGTCAAAAATCACGGAAAACGACTTAAAAATAATTTGAGACGAATTAAAATGGATCAATACGAACGATGAATTGGTTGTAGAAATGGAGGTTCGACATTGAATATAGACTATCGAAGATATGTCTAAGAAAGCGCGCAAAGAGATACACTTCGCCGACCGCTGGTCTTTTATTGACATCCTACGGAATTTAGGCCAATAAAAACCGGCATGACGCGCTTGTCTATTATTCTGTTAATTGCGTCTTAAAAGCCTTGGGGGTCATCCCAGTCATTTCTTTGAAGATGCGATTAAAAGTGGCTTTGGAATTGAAACCGGCCTTATAAGCCAATTCCATCAATGTGGCCTTCGGATCAGTATTCGGATCTCGCATCAATCGCTTGACCTCTTCTACTCGATGTTCATTGATCACCTCATTGAAATTCCTACCGAGAGAAGTGCTAAAAAAGCCTGAAAGTGCGGCAGACTTAATGTGCATTTTATTGGATAATTCCTGTAAAGTAAGGTCTGGAATCACGAAAACCTTTTCTTGTTGGAGTAATACGTTTAGCCTCCGCTGCAGCTCTTCCTCAAAATTTGAGGCGCCTTCTTTCTCCAAATGCAGGGTCCAACTTTCTCTTCTGAACGGCCCGTGGATCGAAAAGCTGAACAAGCCCAGTAGATACATCCCTGTCCCTCCATAAAAAACTGACATCAACACCTGATAATCAACCGGAATCAAGGGCAATAACAGTCTCAAGGCAAAAATCATTAGCAGCCCAAAGAAAGCCCACGAAGCGTAGGCAGGTTGAACGGCTTGTTGAAAGATCCGGGAACGGAATTGCCGATAGAGCTCAACTAATGACAACAGGATATAGGGTATCAATTGTAGAAATGCCACCGCAGCCAACCATCGTTCTAATGATACAATCTCCAACCAATGTGCGGCTCCCCATATGATCGGAACCAAAAAATGCAAAGCTAAGAGTGGATACCAACGTACTATTTGAAGGCTTTGACGCGTATACAAGTAAAAAGCAGGCCAAATGACCAATGTAGCTACTTCTCTTAAAAGCAAATCGGACTCAATGGTAACCAGCCCCAAAGCTAACAAACCAACAGCAAGCCATAAGCCTTGTCGGAATTGCCGGATCAGAACAAGCAGCCCAGCAAAGCAAAGACAACATCCGTAACCGAATGTCAACAATTGACCCAAGGGTATTTCCAGTGGCTGAACCATAATCGAACTTAAGAAGAAATTACCAACTTCGACAGGCTCAGTTTACCCAGACCATAAGTAGAATGATTTTTTGGTAACTTGTCCTCATGCGGAACATATCGGCTACCGGACAGATCAAAAAGGAAACACCGAAGGTCAAAGAACCTGCAGAGGCAGCAGCCGGCATAGGTGGGATCACAGCGGCAATACATCATCTTAACAAGGAATTAGGACTGCCTTCTGCCCTATCGACGCTTTCAAAAATGAACCAGCAGGGAGGCTTTGATTGTCCCGGATGTGCCTGGCCCGACCCGGACGATCGCTCTAAGCTGGGCGAATACTGTGAAAATGGCGCAAAAGCCATCGCGGAAGAAGCCACAGAGCACCGGGTGGATGAAGCTTTTTTTGCCCAACATACTGTAGAAGAAATATCACAATGGGATGACTATACCATTGGAAAAAGTGGTCGGATTACCCGGCCATTTGTCTTAAAGCCGAACTCGATTCATTATGAACCCATTACGTGGCAATCGGCATTTGATCTGATCGGTGATCAGCTTCATGGCCTTGACCATCCTGATGAAGCCATTTTCTACACTTCCGGACGGTCTAGTAATGAAGCGGCATTCTTGTATGGCCTGCTCGCCCGGCAATTGGGTACCAACAACATGCCTGATTGCAGCAACATGTGTCATGAGTCGAGTGGTGTTGCACTCAAAGCCACACTGGGCATCGGTAAAGGATCAGTGACCTTGGATGACTTTCCGCAAGCAGAAGTGATCATCATCATGGGTCAAAATCCAGGCACCAATCACCCTCGAATGTTGAGCGCTTTAGAAAAGTGCAAACAAAATGGCGGAAAGATCATCTCAATCAATCCGCTGGAGGAAGCCGGGCTGGTCCGCTTCAAGAATCCACAAAAAATGAACGGTCTTATCGGCAATGGAACGCCATTGACAGATCTGCACCTCCCGGTGAAAATCAATGAGGACGTCAATCTGCTTCACCTGCTGATGAAGGGGCTTTTGGATCAGGAAACGCAGCAAGGTGATGTTTTAGACCAGGAGTTTATTAAGAAGAAAACCACTGGTTTTGAGACTTTTAAAACAGACCTGGGAAAATATGATGCGGAGCAATTACTGGGACGAACTGGCTTGACTCAACCGCAATTGGATCAAGCTATTGACCTACTGGCCAAGCCTAAAAAAATCATCGTTTGCTGGGCCATGGGGTTGACGCAACACGAAAATGCGGTGGACAACATCAAAGCTTGTGTGAACCTGCTCCTCATGAAAGGAAGTATCGGAAAGGCGGGAGCTGGTACGTGCCCGGTGCGTGGGCACAGCAATGTGCAAGGTGATCGCACGGTTGGAATCATGAGTAAAGTCTCTCCTGCTTTGAATGAAGCACTGCAAAAGGAATTTCAATTCCAGGCGCCAAACAACGAAGGTTTGGATACTGTAGCTGCGATTCAAGCCATGCACAAAGGAAAAGCCAGGGTCTTCATCAGTCTGGGGGGTAATTTCGGTTCTGCTGCTTCAGACACATATTTCACAGCTCAAGCTTTACAAAACTGCGACCTGACCGTCAGCATCAGTACGAAACTCAATCGAACACATCTGATGGCTGGAAAAACGAGTTTGATCTTGCCAACCCTGGGACGTTCTGAGAAAGATCAACATGAAACCCAACCTCGGTTCGTCACGGTGGAAAACAGCATGGGCAGGGTGCATCGATCCGCAGGTGTCCGTGAACCAGCCAGTGATCAGCTGATGAGTGAGCCTGAAATCGTTGCAGGCATCGGGCAGGCAGTATTCGGAGACGAAGGCCCCGTGAATTGGACTGAATTAGGACATGACTATGACCTTATCCGCGAAAAGATCGAGAATGTAATTGCTGGATTTGATGACTACCAGTTAAAATCCGCAGGCAAAGGGTTTGACTTACCGAACAATGCACGGATTGCCGATTTCACAGCCTTACCGGAAGGAAAAGCGCAATTTTCAGTTTGTGAGCCATCCAGTATTTCCTTGCAGCAAGATGAATTTGTGCTGATGACCATCCGTTCGCACGACCAGTTCAACACGACCATTTATGGCATGGATGATCGCTACCGGGGCATTTACAACGCCCGGCGAATTGTGATGATAAACCCTGAGGACATGCAGGAAAAAGGATTACAACAAGGGGAACTGATTGACCTAACGAGTCACTATGAGCATGTGGAACGAAGAGCAGAATCCTTCATGGTTTTTCCTTACAAAATCCCACGTCAGAACCTGGCGGCATACTTTCCCGAAACCAATGTCCTGGTCCCTATTGATCAGTTTGCACGAGGTAGTCGTACACCGATCAGCAAGTCGATTGTGGTGAGGATCGAAAAACGAAATACCCCATGAAAAAACTATTCTTAGATGATTTAAGAAGCGTTGATATGGTCTATGACCCATCCATGGAACGCGAATTCGATATTGTTAGAACTTACCATGATTTCGTTCAATACATCAAAGCGAATGGTCTTCCTGATTTCATCAGTTTTGACAATGATCTAGGGTTAGATGAAAATGGAGAAGTGGCTCCGGACGGATATGCTGCCGCGAAATGGTTGGTCTATGAATCGGAATTGGATTTGCGAAACCTTGAATTTAAAGTACACTCCGCCAATCCTGTAGCGGCGGAACAGATCAAAGGACTGCTGACTAATTACATCAATCACTTAAATAGCAAGGCTTAACCAGGATCGTCATATATGTCATGAACTCCCACCTCTCCCATACCTCCAAACAAAAGTGCTTCGATATGATCAGTGGAGAGGTAACGCTTGAGGCATTTGAAGAATGGGTCTATACTTCCAGTCTGGAGGACGAGTTATCGGAAGAAGATCACCTTGATTTGATCTCTTTCAACTTCAAAAAGAATGGAGCAAAATATGAGCTAATCCAATTGCTCAAGCGGTTTGTTGACCTGGGCGAATACGAGACACAAAAGATCCGTGGAAAGCTGGAAGCAGCACTCAACAAAGATGAACGTCTCCCTGACTTACTGGCTGAGTTCTACGATTTGCGTTGCCGGGGTTACGTTTTTCTGGAAGACCTGGGCATGGGATTCGGTTTGTCGATTGAAGCGCCGCCGAAGCACTATGATCAAACCTGGGAGGAACTGTCCAGGGAGGAGCAGGACAATATCATCGCAGGTTTTTACCCGGAATTAGACGAATGCCTCAAGGACGCAATCTATTGGCTGGATTCCGGAAAGATCGTTTTGACCGGTGAAAAGGAACTGGACAATGACTACTTCCTGGAATACCACGACTATCGCACGGAAGCGGAAAAAAAGTCCCGGCTTTTCAAAGAAGTCCGAAAGAAGTGGTGGCAATTCTGGAAACCGAAATTGAAGCAAAGTGGGGTTTTTTGGCCGGATTAGCCCTCAAATACTAAATCAGTCAATTTAAGCGTCATTCCTGCGTAGGCAGGAATCTCAAAGATTTAAGTGCTAAATGAGTTTGAGATTCCCGAACTTAGTCGGGAATGACGGTTAATAAATTTTGGGCTTAATTTGACTGATGACAATCATATAAGTTCAAGGCACAAACATTGAAACAACGGAATCACTTCCTCACCTTCGTGTAAGACTTATTGATGATCTTCCAGCCTTCTTCGAGTTTCAGTAATAGCAGGTAGTCTGTGAATCTCCACTGACCAGAAACAATTTCGATCTTTACTTGTGCGGCATTGTTCACAATGTCCATCGAAATGATTTTGCCTTGCCGGTCATTTTTCTGCCCCTGCTTGAAGTAGCCGATGTATTGTGCAATGGGAATTTTCCGCAAACTACCATCGTCATTCACCGCGAACAAAGCTGCGGTTTCATGGAAGGCCCTTCTGATCTGTGCAATTTCTCCATTGGCCGTTCCATCAATGTAATCCATGGCTGTGGCCCGGACCGCCGCTTCTTCTGATTGGGCGTAAGCACTAATTGCAAAAACGGAAACAAGTAGGATAAATACGATTCTTTTCATGATAACTTATTTTGAGTTTTATCAATCTCAAAAATGTCCTTATCTATAAAAAAAAGGCTTTTGACTTATAATCTCGTGGTTCGGATTTATAAATCTGAAGGAACCGGAACCTGTTTACGGAAGGCTGCTGGAGTCATTCCGGTCACATTTTTGAACGCAGTGTGAAAGGTACTCGTCGCATTGAAACCGCATTCATAAGCAATGGCTTCCACAGTAAGGTGATGGTCTTTGTGCAACATTTCTTTGGCCGCACCTATCCTCACTTCATTGATGAGGTGCGAAAAGTTCTTTCCTAAATGATCATTGATGAACAACGAAAACTGATGGGGTGTCAACCCGATCTCTTTGGCCAAATTAGGCATGGTCAGGTTAGCATCTTTGTACCTCCCATCGTTGGTTAAAGTCGCTTCGATCTTTGTCTTGTATCCAGTAATCTCACGGTCACTCCAATTCGATTTCGCCTTTGATTTGGTGGTGTCCGTTGCCTTACCTCGGGCAAAAAGGATCCAGACCAGTAGATAAACTAAAAACGTAAAGGTGATCGCGCCGGCCAGGTAGGAGGTGAACGAAGATGTCATGTAGGTCAGCCAAATGAAAGTAACTCCCAGGGTCACACCCAGCGTCCAGTTTTGATTTGGGAATGATTCTTTTTTAACATAGCGCTTTCTCAACACCAAACCTGTAGCAGTGAGTGAAAAAATGCCCCAGTACACGTAGATCCCTCGTAGGATATAATTGCTCCAAAGCGGCTTATTCTCCCAATAGGATTCTACGAAAAACGCATAGCTCATCAAGAAAAGGATGGGAATTAAAGTAAATAGGCTCCTGTAATCGAAACGCTTATTTCCTGACAGTTGAGATCGAACGAAGAAAAAGCTAAACGGACCTATGGCCACACAAGCCATCAGACCAATCATGATGTAAGCTTCATCTAAACCACGATTGAAATAGTAAAAGACGGACTTCCCTATTCTCAATACCAGGGCCAGCAACATCAACCCTAAATAGATATTTTGATAGCCTTGTTTACTCTTCCCCCACAAAAAGTAAAAAGTCAGGAATAGTCCGTTGAAGACACCCAACAGACTGATGATCATCAATATTTCTCTGGAAACGCTGATAGTTTTTTATTTCAAATATCACATTCCTTAACGTAATTGGTCTCACTTTGGCTACCAAAAATCAACTACTCCCAGAATTTGAACCTATTAAACGATCTAACCAATAAAAAAACCGGACGTTAGCCCGGTTTTCATTTCATTAAAAATGTGCAATCAAATATTCGGTGACCAAACACTGTAGCTATTGGGAGGGCATTGGATTTTTACCCAGCCACCCCCTTGAGTGGTTGGATACCATCCGGAGTGCCCGGTAAAGTCCTTGATCTGCGTACTGTTCCAATTGGTAGGAACCCATCTTTCCAACCAATTGCTGGAATTGTTGATGTAGACGATCAGGCCAGGATTGCCATTGTAGCCATTTCTACGGGCAATGTACTCCTCATTATCCACGTGTAAGATCGTCGTGTTTCCGGTTGCTTTATTGTTATGGATCCAGATCAGGTTATTCAACCGCTCCTTGTTCAGCCATTCTTCATAATCGCGGTAGAATATCGTTGGATAACCTTCGTGCGTCAGGATGTAGGCATAGGCCAGCATCTTGTTCCAGATCTCATCGGTATCATGATTGGCCACAAAAGTCACTGCTTTGTAAGGATTGCGTTTCCACATCATGTCATCATTCAGGACATTGAGGTTATTCCCATCAAAGGCATCATTCATTTTGTAATAGGCAGCAAAATCGAAAACCGAGCTGTTGGCCTGATTGGCCCACCAGTTCAGGTAATCCACATTGGAATCCCACAACTCACCGACGGAGAAGCCACCGACTTGATTGTTCCAGGTAGACACTACCCAAGGCTCAAACCCTTTGACATAATCGAATCTCCATCCATCGAAACCCATGGTATTCTTGTAATACTTCGCTACGCCATCTGAACGATTCCAGAGCCAGTCCTGCACATTAGGCACCACGTGACTCAGATCAGGAAATCCACCAAAGACCCCTAAATCATTATTAGCATATCCATTAGGGTGAAAATCATGCTGACTTCTAGGGAATTTACCAGAGGATATCGCCGTATAATCCGTCCAGGTATTGGTACCTGTATATTGATTGGCCTCCAGTTGACCACCACTGTTGTGGTTGAGAATAATGTCCGCATACACTTCCATGTTTTGAGCATGTGCTGCACTGATGAACGTTTCCAATTCCGTACGAGAACCGAAGCGAGTTTCTACAGTACCATTCTGATTGTAGTCTCCAAAATCAAAATAGTCGGTGGGGTCATAACCCATGGAAAATGCGCCACCTTGCGCCTTGGAAACGGGAGGCAACCAAACGGACTGAATGCCCGCATTGGACCAGTCAACGACCTTGGTCGTAAGGGTATCCCACCATGTACCACCTGCCGGAACATCCCAATAGAAACCTTGCATCATTACACCGCCACCTGGGCCACCTACAAATATGCCAGACTCAGCTCCATTTGTATTTTGTGTACTGAAGGGTCGGCCGTCATGGGTTGTGACCTGGACCGGTTCCATTTCTCCTGGAGTAGCATCTAACTCCGAAACGAGGTGCTCTTCCGAGCAGGCAAAAAAGATAAGGGCAAGTGAACAACTCGCCAAAAAATTCAATTTTCTCATGTTGGTTCATTTTAGGTTTTTTAAAATTTACCAACAATAGTTTGTGATAATCACAACAGCGACCAGTTAATTCACTATTAAAATGCAATAATTACAATATAGCATACCCGGAATCGTTTCCGACTTGCGAGATTTTCAATGGAAAAAATGGAGCTTTTACGGCGCGTTATTGACCCAGCCAGGTCTTAAAATCATTGATCCTATAACGGCTAATGGTGACATTTCCAGCCGGTGGATCCAGAAGAATAGGAAAGCTTCCGTAATCAGTCTCAAAACTCCGGATACTTTTTGCTGCAACCAAAAATTGCCGATTGATTCGAAAGAAATCACGGTCCGGCACAGTCGCTTCGAGATGATCAAGTGACGATTCGATCAAATGCTTTTTCCCTTCGAATGTTTTGGCATAAACGGCCGTATGTTCTTTAAAAAAGTACGCAATCTCCTCCATCTGTACATAAGTGAATTTGTGGCCTGTTTTGGTCAAAAACCTTCGCTGAGTCTGTTCTTTTTCTCCAAAATACTTAAGGAGCGTTCCGAGGCCAGCGACTTCTTCTTTATGCTTGCGAAGCATCGCTAGTTTATTCAGGGCCGCTTTGAGGTCTTCGTGAGAAATGGGCTTCAAAAGGTAGGCAATGCTATTGGCCCGAAAAGCCTTCAGCGCATATTCATCAAAGGCGGTGCAAAAGATGATTGGAGCCTCAACGTCTACTTTTTCAAGAATCTCAAAGCTACTGCCATCTTTGAGATGAATATCCATAAAGACCAGATCTGGCAGGGGCTCAGTTTGGAGCCAATGAATGGCTTCTTTTACCGTTGGGATCGCACCAACAATCTCTGCTTCAGGCGATGCTACTTCTAAGGCTTTCTTCAATCCCCTCAGGGCCGCTGCCTCGTCTTCTATTATCAGACAATTCATTTATCGGAAATCAATGGGATGTCCACTCGGAAGGCTTCATTCTGCGCAGTAATTTCTAAAGAACTTCCTAAAACGGCCTGATATCGGCTGCGAAGATTATTCAATCCAATGCCAGTACCCGATTGATTTCCATTAGATCTAAGCGGATTGATTACACTCAATTTGTCCCTTTCGATCGCTACCTGCACTTCCAGTGGCTGCTGATCACTAAACTCATTGTGCTTCAATGCATTTTCTAACAGGATCTGCAAAGTAAGCGGGACCAGTCTTTGGTTAGCAAGCTGGGACTCTTCAGGTAATAATACCTTAAAACTATCTCCATACCGGTGTTTCATCAACTCCACATAGGCTTCCATAGATTGCATCTCGTCGTAAAGTGACACCAATTCCTGATCTTTCATTTCCAGTACGTATCGGTATACTTTCGACAATTGATGTAAGAATTTGACTGCTGTCGCTCTGCTTTCATCAATCAATACGGCAAGGGTATTGAAACAATTGAACAAAAAGTGCGGGCTCAGCTGATTCTGTAGCACTTCATATTTGGCTTTGATGTTCTCTTTTTCGAGCAATGTCTTCTCGTAAGACTCTTTCTCCCATTTTCCATAGAAATAGAAGCTCTCAGAGATTCCATTCAACAAAATCGGAAGCAATAATCCAAGCACCCCATAATCAAAAAGAAATTCTCCTGTTATCTCCATGGGGACAATAACGTGCCAGAAAAAATAGGAAAACCCAATGGCAGCACCCACTGAATAGCAAGTAGATAGCCCATATTGAACAATAAATCTCTGTAAGAAAGAAGAGGTACTCCCTTGCTTTCGAAGCGCTTGTGCCACCCAATCATGGCCAAAAACCACTACTGTACCCAACATTAGTCCAAATCCAATTTCCAGTAACAGTAGCCAATTAAAAATATCAGACCAGGTGATGACTTCCAGAATGAGATATTTCACTTTGTAATAGGAAGGCATAAGCAGACCTACCAGCAGTATGACCAGCAATTGAATCGAACGTCTATTTTTCATGACTTTGATGCATACTTTTACCAATTGAAATACGAAAGATTCCCCTCCATAGATACGAAGGGGAGTTCAATCAACCTAACCGGCCACATTAATTCATATTGATGAACGCGGCCTTTCCTTCTATCCAGATGAGGTCGCTCATGGCTTCTCCATAGAGGGCTTCAATTTTGGCGTGATCAGGATCTGATTCCATTTTTGATTTATTCGAAGCATCATCGATGTACTTTATGGTCACTAAATCCGGCAAGGCAATGTCTCCCCAAACCTGATCTGGAATCAGTATGCGTTCTTTGTTTAACCCCAGCCGTTGATTGAATCCTTTCGAAGCTTTTTCATAGGCTTTGTAATTTTTACCCTTGTCCTTGAAATAACCAAACTCAATCATGTACAATCGTTGAGAGGCGTCTCCTGGAAGTAATTCGCCTCCTTTTACCTTGCCACCTATGGCTACCATATTGATGGATTCCGATCGCAGGTGCTCGATCTTCTTGAATGCAGGGTCGTTTTCGAAATTTTCGTAGGCTTCTTTACTGTAGTAGTATACGATATTGACCATGTCAGGCTTAGAAAGACCTTCCCCTGTTTTTCCGCCATAGAAGCTCTCCACTGGGGTCAATATCCTTTCTCCGCTTCCCCCATACTTGCCAACGATTGGTCCCATTTTCTGACCGTACTCCTGAAATTTGGCAGGATCCTTTAACCAGATCATCACCACCTGATAGTATTTATCATTGACCTTTTCTTCTGAAACGCGGGCCAATGCTACTCCGGCAATCACTATTCCACAAAGAAGAACGAACACCCCTTTCAATACACTGTTACTTAACCTTTTCATGATTTTTTTGAGGTCAAAGTAGCAACAGTATTCAGCGACAATAGGAAATAGAATTACTCAATAGCATCCTCAGAGACCTGAGTAGTGAAATAAGCACCGCGAATAATTTAGGACCAGTTTATGGAGCTGGACTCAGGGAATAGAAATAAGCCTGTAGGATACTCCCGTCATTCAGCGTTACTTCCGTCAGCACACGCAAATATCCTTCTCCTTCGAAATCATCGAGTTCCTGCCAGTGATCAGGCAAGTTATCCGAACTAAATACGTGCCCCATCACCACATCACCCTCGGGATCGATTACCAATGCGGGATAACCAAGGGTAGCACCCCACCCATCTGGATAGAGCCGGCCTCTGACGTAAGCTTCTTCGAAAGTCCCACCAATGTTTGTCAACCAATGTTCGTTAGGGCGTCCGGGACCCAGGGTCCCGTAAACGAAAAGTTTGTTGATGAGATCAGGCATGAAAATCAAAAATATTCGTGCCGTTAAAAGTAGTCTGGCAGTCGTAAAAAGCGATTGTTCAATTTTTGAATTTCCACCGTTGCCTGAATCGGCCCCAGGCAATCAACGCACCGCCTAATCCAAAGAGAAAGATCCATACCAAATCGCTAGTACTTGCTCCATGAATGCTTCTGGTAATCAATGCCCCTGCCATGACGATTGCTATAATCAGTCCACCATAGGCCGCTGTTCTGGGGATCAGTATAAGAATGGCGCCCAAACATTCCAGAAATCCAATCAAAAACATGAACCATACAGGATAGCCCCATCGCTCGAATGCACCAGACCAAAACCCATCCGTATCGAATTTGACATAACCTTGACGAATGAATAGCCAGGCGAGATATAAGGATGCGGCCCATAGCAACACATCCTTGAGAATATTGATGACGTTTAAGTTTTTCATGACCTTTTTAGGTCAATAGTAGAAAAGCTATGGGAGGTAAAAGCTCACCTGGGACGAATTCAGGCTGTTGCGGGACGAGTTGCATCTCCCTGACATATGATGCGGACATTTCCTTGAAAAGAACGACTCGAAGACACATGTAAACCATTTTGTAGTTCCAGCATGTACTCACCACTCCGCCAGGGAATGACGCGAACCACAGCTTCCGTATTCACGATTCGTGATCGATGAATCTGCATGAATTGTTCTCCCAATTGGCTACTCACGGACTTCAGTGTTTTGCGAGAGCGGTACCTCTTGGTAGATGTATGGACAATGATGTAATTGCGTGATGACTCGATGCAGAGCAATTCCTTTGGTGACAGTAAGATGGTGCCTCCGTCTGTATCCAGGGCCAACTTATCAATGGATCTGGCAGAAACTTTCTTTTCGAAATAGGAGAACAAGAACATGATCAGCCAGTAAACCAGCAATGCTTTAGGTAGCGAAGCCAGTACGACCCAACGGACGTCCCACAACACAGATAAAGGTGCAGCGTCCGTCATCCCAACTGCATGCTTGATGGCAAAATCGACCCAAATGGCCAGTATTCGGGAGGCAAATGCAAAAAGAACGGAAGTGACCAGGTGTTGGAGCCAAAACTTTGTTGGATTCAGTGGCCACTGGCGAGAAATCCAATGAATTAATGGCAGACATAAAACCCACAGAAAGAAAGGAATAAAATGATAGAAGGAGATATCGAACACCTGATAAGCAGTCGGTACGGTCCCTACATGTACCTGAAAGATCACTGAAGAAAGCAGAGAAAGTGCCGCCACCAAAAACAGGATTGCCACTAACTTGAGATATAATTGACGGTCAATCGTTAGCACCGCTTGAAAAAATGACTTAATTCTTAAGCTTAATATCATTACTGGAAGTGAATGCTCTATTTATTCAAGATCACTAAAAACTTCTAGCTCAGCCAAAGCAATGCGATAAATATCGGAACTACCACGACGGAAACTGTTGAAGTACAAGTAGCCATTCAGTTGATCCACCCAGGCACCGTATTCATAAGCAAACGAATTCACCAGGGGGCCAAGATTTCGAGGCTGTCTCCAGTTGTCATTCTCCCTTTGACTGATATAAATATCATCCGCACCATAACTATCTGTCCGATCCGTTGAAGCAAAAAGCAAATAAGATTCATCTGGCGCTATGAATACATCCGCTTCACTTTTATCGGAATTAATTGAATCTCCAAGATTTCGAACTCGCCAACTACCATCCGATCTTAATTCTGCATGATAGATATCGGATTTTCCCTTTCCTCCTGGCCGATTATAAGAAACAAAATACAGGTCTCCATTACCGGCTATTGCTGCATGGTAATCTCCCAATGAATCTATGTTCACCGGAGCAGGTAAAGCTGTTGGTTCGCTCCATTGTCCATTAACGCGATCTGATCGCCACAAATTCTTCTTGTTGCCAGACCCAAATGGTCGATCAGAAGTAAAGACCATATAAGTTCCGTCAGGCGATAAATAAGGAGCACTATCACGAGCGCTTGTAGAAAATCGAATGGCTTTTGGAGTTGCCCACTCCTCTCCAGCCCTTAAACTCAACAGAATGTGCCCTTCTCTTGTATAATACAAACCCTCTGCTTCCGTATCAAAAACAGGAAATGACTCCTGCCCTTTCGTCGTGATTACTCCAGTGGTAAGTGGTTTCAATTTGGTCAATCGCTGTAAAGCTTCTGGGGCATTTTCGCCTGTTTTGACGGCTTTGAGTTCACCTCGCAAACCAAAATATTTGAAGGCACCTTGCCAGGCTTGGTTCGCCTTACGGTAAAGTTTTAGGTATCCGTTCCTGTCTCCCAGATAAAAAACCATGGTATCGGGAGATACATCATCTGATCCAAGTGCGAAAACCCGCTCTCTTTTAGATTGAAAAGTGACCCGTCCAAAATAATCCCCTGGTTCTCCAGCCACCTCCAACCTTCCGGAAGTTGTATTTTTCCAGCCAAACACTTCCAGTTCATAGCTACCCAATGGCGATTGAGCTAACACGGGCATATGAATCAACCAAAAGAAAAGGATCAAAGAACCCAGCCCCTTCATGAACTAAAAGATTGCAGCTTGTTTAATCATATTTTTCAACTGATCTGCATCGAATTTTGTTAGGTCTGTGATTTTAATATGTCGCATTCGAACGCCAGTTCCCTCCAGCAATCCATCCGGGTCCTCTACTTTTTCAAAATTGAAAAACCCCAGGTTGACGTGCTTTTTCGTGTGCTTTAAATACACAAAATCCTTGGCAGTACCATAAACCGGCTGTCCCCACTTCAATTGTTCCTTAACTTCGGGTACTGCATCGGCAATCACGTTGCGTAGATCTTCCAATATCGACACTTGACCTTCAGCGGCCTTTGCGATGTACTGATCGACTTCTTCAATTTTATTCATTTTTAGCTCCAGGTTATATTCAATCCCAAACATACTTCCAACTGCCATCTTTTTGTCGTTTCCATACCGTATGGAAGATGCCTTTGTTCTGCTTTTCATTGCCCAACGTATCGTAATAAGTAAATGTAAAATCGCCATAGGTATACGCCATATCACCAGACTGACTCACATCGATGAAGGTGGGTGCCCAGGTCAGGGTTTCGTTAGGACGAACATCTTTTTCATACCAGTCCCGGATGTCCGCTTTCCCCTTTATGATCTTTTTGCTTCGTCGGATCACACCATCTTCAGCAGCAAAGTATTCAAAAGCTTCCACGAGTCCCTTTTCCTGTGCCATGTCGTTAAAAGCTTTCTCCGCCAGGCGCACTTCTTCTTTCCATTGTGACATTTGCTGCTCAGTTGGTTCGCTGGAACAAGCAAACATTAGCAGCAGTAAGGGAAGTTTTCGAAAAAATTTCATTATTAAAAATCATTTAGAGGTTGGAGCAAATGTCATGAAGCCCAAAGACATGATAAACATAAAAATGACAAAAGCCTCCACCAACCTTTTCTTTTGATAGAAAAAAACCATAAAGAAGGCAAATCCAGAAATAAGCATTGAAGGGGTTACAAACTGCCAAAACTTGAGGCTTCCCATGATGTTGCCGTTGCCCAATTCCAGGTATTGATCCCAGCGATAGTACACTGTCTTTGCTACAGCGAGAATATTAAATAGGATGGTAGGTATTAATATCTCTTTGAGGCGCTTGTAAAAGAATTTTTCCGACTTGAGGCGTTTGTACTTCTCCGGAATAATCTGATAAGTAGCAACGGAAAGCAAGGTCAATGGTAAAATCCTGAGCACAAGAAAAGACCAGGCACTGGTAACCGTCTCTGCAGGCACCCAAAATAGCGTATAATAGGTCTGAATAACTACGATGAAGATCGTCACGAAGGCCAATACATGTGCCCAGTAAAACTGAATTGTCTTGCGGTGAAAGATCATTTTACCAAAGCCTTCCACGCAATGAGCGAGGACCAGACCATAGAGGATGGTCTCAAAAGCCATCAAGTATTCAAACTTCGACATGTGGGGCAGATTGGTTGGATCATGAAGATATGAAAATTCAAATAAACATGAAGTGAAGCTGCTACCTACAAAAGAAAATGCCTTCAAATGAAGGCATTCAATTCCACGTACTTATAATTAAAGTCTATTCCTCGTACTTGAAGTAAATGTTGATTGGGCGCAATTTTGCCGACATCATACCCTCTTTGATCGAAGGATCTTGCTGGACGAGTTCAAACGCCTCTTGGTAATCTTCTGTCTGTAGCATCACAAAACCACTATGGTTCTCAAGGTTTTGATCTATGATCCCGGCGATAAGAAGCTTACCTTCCCGCTCAAGTGAATCCAAGTAAGCCACATGCTCCTGCTGAATGTTATGCTCGCGATCCGTCCACATAGACCTGTGCTTGTAGGATTCAAACAGCGTGAGTTCATAGACGAAGGTACTTTGCTTTTGTGCTAACATGTTTATTGAAAGAATCAGGGTAAGTAAAATGAAGAGCAGCCTCATGATCGAAGTAATTTTCGGATAGAAACAAAGTGCAGCCACAACAAGACCGGACCTGCGATGAACACCACATAATTCATGTTATGAAAAGGCCCCAGGTCTTCCCAGACCAAAAAACAAATACTGGTGATAATCGTGAAAATGTCAAGCAATCCGATGATATTGGCTGACCAAAGGAGTGTTCTGGCTGATCGATGTTTTTTAATAAAAGCGATGGCAGCGACGAGGGCCAGAAAGCCAGAAGTGATATGAAAGTACCCATCCAGAATGCTGAACCATGCAGGGATCACCCCTACAACGCCCTCCATCAGAAAGCCAGCCCCCACAAAGACCCTGAGGCCCTGCACAATTTGTAAATGTTCTTGAGAGAGTGCTTCAAAAATCTTGTTGGAAGTGACGTAAAACAGACCTACTCCGACCGATGCTCCGATCAATATGATCAAATAAAAAGCTCCACCGCTGATGGTCGGAGGAATCATGTGCTGTCCGCCAAATATCCAATGCACGATTAAAATCATAACTGTAAATGAAATTCCGACAGTCCATTGCGCCCTCAAAGAGGACCTAGCTTGTCGATACAAAAAAATGGTGGCTATTGCGGTGATTACAGCTACTGCAATCACCCAATAAGTAGTATTAGGGTAATAGATAGAATCCATGTATATTAAAAAATACCAATTGGTATGTTTTTGATTAAAATTTTTAGAGATGACTTAAATAGGTCTTTAACTGACGGAGAAAAAGCTGATAGAAATCCTTGCTCTGATGAATTTTGCCAATGCCCCGGGTCCCTTCATAACTGCAAACAATGAAAGTGGCCACCTCCTCGAAATTATGTTGCTCAATCTCCTTACGATCTGCCGCTTTTTGAAGTACTTGCGCCATGGTATGCTTCCACTTTTCCAGAATACCTTTTAGGGCTACCATGAATTTCGGATTGACCGGGGACATTTCCTGGATGAGGTTATTGGTGGGACATCCATTGATGACTTGCTCATCAGAGATATTGAGCATAAAGGTCTCAATCGTTTCATAGATCTTTTGTACGGGTTGTTTACTATCTACAACAGGGGTAATCAGTGACTGCTCAAATCTTGGAGCAATCACTTCTTTGATCACCGCAAGTCCCATCTCTTCTTTGTTTTTGAAATGATAGAAAAAAGCTCCTTTGGTCACACTGGTCGTTTCAATGATCTTATCGATACTGGTCGCCTGATAACCATTGGCATAGATGAGGTCAAAGGCTTTTTCCAATAGGTACTGGCGGGTGATCTCTGATTTTTTCATAAAATACTAGTCAGTATGTTTCTTAAACTTCATCTACTGAATAAGAGTTCATACTACTTGGTATTTTTTAAAAAAACTAATTGAAATACCCATTTAAGCATTATTGGCCAAGCTGATAAGCCATCCGCATGTAATGAATCAACTCCTGGTTAATATCCTCCTTATGGCAAAGTTTAAAATGATGAACATGGGCAGATTTAGTCACAGTCTCAATTCGATGAAAGCAAGCAGTCTCATCATATCTCCTGTTTAATACAAGATGCCCTGCAAGGTATTTATCCCCTAATCTATTGATCGATGCAAATCGCATTCGACTATTGAGTGCAATCCTTGTTTTTGCAGGATGGAGTTCGAATTCCCCTATGCACTTAAACTCATCGATCAGCAGTTGATAAAGTCGAAGCGTATCTTCCGTTTTACCCTCCAGGAAATGTTCTATCGTATTTTGATTGCACGAATGCCATTGATTTGAGTTGACGAATTTTTGTTGACATTCTGGGCAAATCCACATAGGTTGAAGTTAGTCATTCAAATAACAAAAGGCGCCGATCGATAGCGCCAATATATATTATGATCAGACTGTGCGGATGTTGGAAGCACACGTATCGTGTGCTTCCAACTTTGATCAATTCTCCTTCGTTGCTACCCACACTGCAAGAAACCCCCGATCAATGGCATGTGTGGTACCATAAAGCTTACCATCCTTGAGGTAAAATGAAGTATTGTACTCACCACTGTTATCTCCGGAGATCAATGCACCATATATGGTTCCAGTCTGGGTATTAAGCTGGCCAGATCTTAACTTTACACCTTCACGATAAAAGGTACCATACATTTCATTTCCTTTGACTCTAATGATTTCCATCATGGCAAAATTTGAATCGGTTGTATCCTGCGGACTCATGTCCAGTTTCCATTTGCCAACTAATTCCTGAGTATCCTGAGCGGCTACATTGAAACTCAAAAACAGGACTAATGACATTAAGATAATCGTTCTCATACTTTGAAATTTTTGATTTGGGAGGCAAGTTGTAAGTCAGGATCATGAGGATCGGCTCAATTCTAAAATTGAACCCTGTTGCTGCATATTTGCTGGTCTCAATTAAGAAATTGACACCTATGATCTTTGCTTCAATTGACTGGGAGGAATGCCTAAATGTTTCTTTACCGCGCGATTAAAGGAGGATTTGGAATTGAATCCGGCTTGATGTGCCAGAGACAACAACGTGTATTTATCATTAGAAGGATCTTTGACCAATTGTTCCAATTCATGAACTCGGTACTCGTTGATATAATCGGTAAATGACTTTTTAGCCAGATCATTCAGGGTACGCGTCAGCAAATATGGTTTGACCTCCATTTGCTCCGCCAGCCCCGCTAGTGTCAATTCCGAATTTCTATAGACTTGTTGACCCTCTACCAGTTCCTTCAATTTGTCAGCGATTTCAGAAAGAGCAGCCCTTTCAGCTTCGGGAATTTTCTTAACCGGTTTCAACAAGCGATGATCTGAACGAATAATACTGGAGATGCCAAACCAATAGACAAGCAAGGCCATACCTATGAAAAAAGGATAGTAATAGAACCGAGTGCGATAGAAGTAATATATACTCTCCGTCGACATGAAGAAGATCAGATCTACAATCAAAATGATCAGCACCACACAATAGTAAGCCCCAAATCCTCTCACAAGATTGACTATCCAACGATAGTTTTCCTGCACGACATCCTTTGAATCAAGTTTTCTTAACAACTGAAGAGACTTCCAGGCAAATCCGATGATCAACAAGCTGGCAATGATGGGGACCGTAGAGTAATTCATCCAGACCATGTATCCATAATAGCCCAGCCAGGTCAGGCTTTCTCTCGTGCCATCCCAGAAAAAATTCTGTGACCGAACATAGATGCTACAAATGATCTGAATTAGGATCGGAAGCCAAAGCCATTGATCTTTTTTACCCGGATGAAATTCAGGATTTACTTGTCCTTTGGCATATAAAAAAAGTAGTGGTCCGTATGCCCATTCCAGGTCCATCGTCAGATGATACCAGGCATCGTAACGACCAATCCCAAAAAGGTACAGCACCTGATTGAGTAAACCATAAGACAGCACCAACAACAACATGGCCTTGTACTTGTTGGCGATCGGAGGTTTACGCCACAGAATGATTGCAAAGGCCATTCCTTGAGAAAAGCCGATACATAAAATAATGATCAGAACAATGGTCAGTGCATCCATTGCAGTAAAGATGCATGGAATGAATCACAATTTTTATCCTCTAGATAAAAAGCTTTAAGAACTTCAATTGGATAGTCTTTTCAGCACCTCAAGCGCCTTGTTCTCATCAATAGCATTGACGAAAATATGATCATGATAATACCCTGCGACCACATTACAACTAATTTGATCGTTGGCCAACGCCGTGGAAAAGGCAGCGGTCAAACCCACAGCTTCTAATGAAGAATGTATTTGCAAGGTGATCCATGAGGCCACATAATCATAAGTCAAACCCAATTCGTCGGCCTTACTTTGCTCCAGAATTATGGTAATGCCTTCCTTCTCCTTGAAGGTAGCGATGACTTCATGGAGATCAATCAACTTGTCTTTCTCTACAGTTGAGAACACGTATTTCCCCGGATTTAATTTTGGAGTCAAATGCTTAATCAATTTCGAAAGATCTTCTTCGCCCGTCATGGTTTATTCTTTTGCTCAAAGAAACAGGCTTTTCAAAACCTGTTTTGCCTAAGAGATATAGAAACCCAGACCAATTTTGGTCACACCTATCAAAAGTCGTCGTATTTATATTACAACATCGAAGCTTATGGTGACAAACCCACTTCATACAGATTACGATTCAGATAAGGATCGTTCACTAATTGACCGGACACTAAAAGGCGACCGAAAAGCCTTAAACGAATTACTGGAAAACCATAATACGTTCATCTACAACATCGCCATCAAGATGACAGGTGATTTAGAACTTTCAAAAGACCTGACCCAAGACATACTCATCAAGATCGTTTCCAATTTGTCGAAATATGACCCGGGAAAAGGGGATTTTCGTCCTTGGTTGTATCGATTGGCATTCAATCATCTCCTCGATCAGAAAAAATCAGCCACGGAATTAAGAATCAGCTCCTTCAGTCAGCTATTTGGAGCAGTAGAAAGTATCCCGGACGAGTCACTGGAACCCAATCAGGCATTCCCTGATGAAAACCATGCTTACACCCTGGAAGTGCAGATCAAATGCACCAGTGGTATGCTGATGTGCCTGACCAGAGATCAACGCTTACTCTACGTAGTTGGGGACTTATTTCAGATCGATCACAATCTGGGTGCAGAAATATTCGACCTGACCAAAGAGAGCTTTCGTAAAAGACTTAGCAGGATTAGAAATGAATTGCACCAATGGATGCACAATCGCTGTGGTTTGATCAATAAGGACAATCCATGTCGATGCAACAAGAAAACCAGGGGTTTCATTGATCGTGGAATCGTAGACCCAGGCAATCTGATTTGGAACAAGGATTACAAACATCGCATCGAAGACTATACTAGATCCCAATTGCATGAACTTCAACGCAGTTCAGATGAAGTCTACTCCAAACTTTACCGTCGACATCCGATGAAGTCTACTCAAACCGTGGATGAAGTTATGAATACCATACTGGGAGATAAGCATTTGAAGCAAATGCTTGAGATCTAGCCTCCCCTCTTTAATCGTCTTATTTAAATATCCTATCATGAAAAAGCCATTGCTTTTAGCGGGCCTAATCGTTATTGCTATGTCAAGTTTTAGCCAACAAGCGCCAATCTCGGCTGATTTCCCATTTGAATCTAACTACCAAAAGGTACTTGATTCGAAAATGCATTTTGTTGACGAAGGTGATCCAAATTCGGCGCACACCTTCCTTCTGCTACATGGAAATCCGACTTCCAGCTACCTCTGGAGAAACATCATCCCACACCTTACTCCAAAAGGCCGGGTAGTAGTACCTGATCTTATTGGGATGGGGAAATCCGGAAAACCAGCCATTGATTATACTTTCGAAGATCACATCCAATACATGGATGCTTTCATCGATGGGTTGGGATTGGATAACATCATTTTGGTGGTACAGGATTGGGGCTCCGGTCTGGGGTTTCATTACGCACATAGATACCAGAACCGGGTGGCAGGTATTGTCTTTTTTGAGGCGATCACCAGACCCATCGAATGGAAAGAAGCCAATTTGATCGAACGATTCATCTTTAAACGCTTTCGTCATCCTGA
The DNA here is from genome assembly GCA_033344775.1 of Cytophagales bacterium. Classification (NCBI taxonomy): domain Bacteria; kingdom Pseudomonadati; phylum Bacteroidota; class Cytophagia; order Cytophagales; species Cytophagales bacterium. Next base: position 1,531,104 of record JAWPMT010000004.1, read on the forward strand.
AAAAGGCCATAAATTGATCGTAGAGAAAAACTTCTTCGTTGAGAAATTCATCCCAATGATGGCCGGACGCAAACTCACTCAGGAGGAGATGGACCAATACCGTGCTCCTTATTTAGAAAAAGAAGACCGAAAACCTGTTAGGGTCTGGCCTACCCAAATCCCCATAGGTGGTGAACCTGAATTCAGCACCAAGGTCATCCAGGCTTATGCTGACTACTTGCCAACTTCCTCTGTTCCCAAAATGATGTTCCATGTAAAACCAGGAATGATCATCAAGAAAAAAGAAGCTGATAAAATCAAATCTTCATGGAATAATCTGGAAACGATTTTCCTCGGAAAGGGCAAGCACTACATCCAGGAACAATATCCCCATCAAATTGGGGACGGTATCGCAGCCTGGTATGCAAAGACCTATTGAAATTAGCGCCGGCTGAAATGATTCAGGCCGGCAATTAATTACTCATCCCTCAAGAAATTCACCGGATTCAGTCGATTGATTCGGGACAGTTGGATCAGCATGACCAGTATGAATACCGCAGCACAACTCAAGACTCCTATTACGAACAAGTCCGCAGTTAAAGTGATCCGGTTGGCATAGCCCTCTAGCCATTGGTTCAACATGTAGAAGGCGGGAAACAATCCTCCAATTAATCCCAGGGCAAGCCATGGCAGAAAATTTCTGAAGAAGATATTGTACAAAGCCGCAATGGAGGCTCCATTGATTTTGTGAATGGTCACTTCTTTGAGACGCTTCTCAATGTTGGTCCCCAAGACTCCAAGTAAACCTAGTGCAGCCAAAAATATCGCTAACCCAGAACCGATCAGACTCACCCTACTCACTTTAGCCTCCGAATCGTAAACCCGCTGATTGTAGTCACTCACCCAACTGTACTCCAGGCCATAAGGCGCATATATTCGTTCATACACCTCCTTCACTTGATCGGCGATGGTCACATCTGTCTGTGTGGTCTTCACGAAGAAATATTGAAAAGGATAGGCATCGGTCAGGTACATCACCAGGGGTTCCTGGTCGTATCTTGGAGACTGGAAATGATAATCCTCGACCACCCCCACAATCGTCGGGTCCTTTAACTCTCCATAACTAATTGGCAATACCTGACCTATCGGATCATCAAATCCCAGTTCTTTGGCCATGGTTTGGGTAATCAGCGCCGCACTGGTAAAATCCGTACTAATTTCAGGATTCAGGTTTCTGCCCTGAACAATTTCCAGGTCCATCATTTCTACAAAATCGGGATCGATGTGCAGGTGGCGGGTACCAACTTGATCGTATTCGCCAGATAGCCGGGTACCATTATACCCTGAATTGAAGGAAACATATTCAACACCTGGCAACCTTAATAATTCTTCTTTGAGAATGTCAGCTTTCTCCTGGTTTTGGATTCTTCCAAAAAGTAGATTTTCGGAGTTATATCCTAAATCGAAATCGAGCAAATACCGAAGTTGTTGTTGGGTAGTGAATGTCACCAGTAGCATGAATATGGAAAGCGCCGCCTGAAAGGAAAGAAACAATTTGCTCATGGGTCGACGATGCGCCATGAATTTGTAGCCGCGTAAGGCTTTCAGGACATTCATCCCGGAAAGGAATATCGCAGGAAAATTGCCGGATAGTAGGATCGCCACCACTGCTACTGACAGCATTCCCATGAGGTACTTTCCCGTAAACAAAGCACTGACGGTGTATTGATGTTCAATGTAGCTAGAGAAGGGGCTCAATAGCAATAATTGAAGCACCCACGCCAATACAAATGCCAGCAAAACATTGAGACTCACTTCTACCAGAAACTGAGAGAAGATGATGGCACGATCCGCACCTATTGCCTTCCGAATCCCTACTTCCTTTACCCGCTTCAGGTAGTTGCCCACTGAGAAGTTGGCGAAGTTCAGCGTACTGATCAACAGACACAGTAGACTCGTTAATATCAAGACCAACAGCACGGCAGCATCCATGGTCCCGATCAGGCCATTGCCTGCACGGAGATCAACATTCGTATGAATTTCAGTCAAGGGCTGTAGAAATACCTCGGATCTCATATCGCTCTCCTCCTCCGGGAGCAGTTCGGTCATTTGTTGCTCGATGAATTCCTGCGATGTACGTTTTTCCAACCGAACCAGCACATTCAGATTCACATCAAACCATTCCGTCAGCCGGCGCTCAGGAGTGAGGGTTCGATAAAAACTATTGGCAACCATTACCTGCGGCCTCAAAGAGCTATTTCGAGGAATGTCCTCATAAATAGCTACCACTTGGAAAGTGTGATTTTCTCCATTGAAAATGAATTCAATCGTCTCGGGCTGATCCATTCTTTCATAAAATGAACGGGAGACAAATACATCCTTGGGTGCTCCAAATAGGGACACATCGCCAGAAAGGAATTCGAAATCCAAAATGCGAAAGATATCCACATCCACATAGTGGCATACAAAATTCTGGGTCTCGCCTTTGTGTTTCAGAAGCGGATAGCCAGACTTCACCTGACTTGCAGCTACGATACCTGAAATCTGCTGCTTAAACTCCTCACCCATCACAAATGATGCTCCTCCAAAGGACCGGGTTTGACCCTTGTAAGTCATGTGCATTCCAATGCGATACGTTTGATCTGCGTGGGTATGGAACCGATCATAAGAATATTGATCAGAAACAAAAAGCCAGGTATACCCGGCCATGGTTATTCCTAGTGTTAGTCCCAGAATGTTGATAAAAGAATAGCGGCGGGTTTTCCAAAGGAATCGGAATCCCGTTTTGACGAAATTTTGAAAAAACATGAATTGACCTATTTTGAGTTTGATAAATGTCCGATTAGCTAATCTCAAGCTGATCAGTAGCTCCCAGAAAAGAAATGTCCGCGCATAACCAATTCCTCTTTTACCCGACCGTATGAAGTAAGCCTCCTGCAAATCGCCGGAAACTTCTTCCTTAAGGTCCCCTTGAAGAAAGACCCCTAATATCTGATCGGTAATTTTAAAATTGGACACCAGAAATGATTTCGAATTGCGGTTTCGCTGCACCTGACCAAAGTGCATTCTTCTTCTCATGGGCTTCTTTGATGATGTTGTATCCTACGGAAGTTGCCCAGTATAAACGCTTGCGTTTGCCACCACGCTCCGAAGAAGGCTGACCGAATTCTGACTTAACCCAACCTTTTTTCTCCATGCGTTTTAGCACCACATGAATGGCCGGAAGAGAAATGGTCTTCTTCAGGGCGTCTTCATATTGTTCGGCAATCTCTACGCCATGGATCTTTTCGTTATTGAGCAGGATCAGGAGAATAACTTCTTCTAAACCACCGATAGATTCCATATTATTAACAATCGTTTAAATAACAGACGCAATAATATTAATAAATGTTTAAAAAATATAATCTATAAAAATCTAACCAGAAGATCAATGGCTGTTTCGGACCCTTTTTTTAGGTGCCACGTCGTATAGCATTTGCCATTCACCGATTTGAAATGCCCAAAGGTCCCCGAAAACCTTTTTGCCATCATGTCCACCATACATCAGTACCCGACTCTCCCTGGCATCATAGACCATCGCATGATGATTTCGTGGCAGGGGATTTTGATTGGACTCGTATGGCTCCCAGGCATTCCCCGAAAAAAGCAAAGTACTATTGACACGTGAATCTCCATTGTAGCCACCAAAACGAATGATTCTTGAAGAAACCGAATCGTAAGCCATAGCGGCGTTGAATACTCCGATAGGTTGTTCTATCGTTAATTTCTCCCACCTGTTGTTATTCCAAACCCATGTTTCTCCGGTTCCCGGACCATATTGACGATCAATTGTACTTCCTCCAAAAAGCAGCAACTGCTTACGAGAAGGCTCATAGACCATAGGAGCCCCGTGTCTGGCTGTTGGTCCCTTGGCCTTTACCCGATGCCAGTTGTCTTCATAGTACTCCCAGGTGTCCGAGAGCTTGATGTATTTTTTTCCTTCGATAGTATACCCGGCGAACAAAACCAGCCTCTGACGTTGAACATCATAGGCCATGGACATCTCTGCACGTGGTGAAGGTTGGCTTTCAGGAAAAAGCTGCCTCCAAGCCCCATCTTTAAATTGCCAGGTATCATTCAACAGGTTGTCCAGGCTGGTCTCTTTTCCAAAAAGCACCTTGCTTCCACCGAAAAGCACCAGTCGATCATTCTGAGGGTCATAAACCAATCCTGCAAAAGTCCGGGCTGGTGGTACTTCCGCCGTAATCACATCCTCCCACTGATGGCCATTTAGCCTTTGCAAATCAGCGATGACCTCCTTCTCTGTTGCTCCCCCAAATAGATATACCATCGATTCACCTTCATGGTATACCAGGCTATGTGCATTTCTTACTTGCCCTACGGTTTCCTGACAAACGAAGAATGCTACCCAAACAAGCAATGGATTGACTATGCTCCCGTACTGCCTGACCCTGTCAAAAATCACTCTATCCGCCATATTTTCGCTTTTCTGTCCCCACCCGAAGAAACCAAAAATCCCTTCGAGACTGCCAGTCCACTGACATAATTTTCATGCGCCTCAAAAGTTGATTGCAATTGGCCGTCTAACGTCCATTGCTTGATTTGACCATCTGTACCGCAGGAAATGAAACGATCTTCATCCAAAAATGCTAAACCCGTAATCATTGACTCGTGCCCTTCCGACAAAGTCACCTTTCCATTGTCAAGTTGGACCATAGCCAGGTTTCCGTTTTTCAGACCAAGTACGATCCGATTGCTTTTACCGTGTATCAACAAACGTCTTACTCCGGAATCAAAAGAAGCAACCACCTGATTCGCTTTGCCCCAGGACCTCAAATCCCCATCATCACTCCCCGAATAAAAAGTATCTGAATTTGATTGATAGACTAGCGCATTTACCTGGCCGGTATGCCCCTTCAAACTGAGCTTCACCTCACCTGTTCTACTCCAGATGATCACCGAATGATCCCGGCTGATGGTTGCCAAAAAATCGGAGGTATTCCAAACATTGACGACAGCTTCTTCATGACCTTCCAAGATGACTTGAGGTTCTCCCTTCAAGTTCCACAAAATGGCACGATGGTCATAGCTCCCGGTTAGGATCGAAGCGGTTGCTTCATGATAGTCAATGGATGAAACCGAGGTGAAATGCCCTTCCAAGGGCAAAACCAAATCTGTATTTGGGTCCCAAATTCGTCCTAAGGAATCTTTTCCCGCAGTTAAGACAAGAAAGGGAGCTTCCTGCGCAATATCTACGTCATACACCGTATTGGGATGATCCAGCACTTTCCATAAGTCTTGCGACTTTGAGGAATAAACAGACCAGAACAGCATTGAGGTCAATAAAATCTTTCTGAACATCACTTGGTGGTTTCTTATTTATCAATAACAATTCATTCTACTAATTCAATTACCCGGATGATCGACGGACTAATAACTGCCTGATCTGAATTGGAACCATCCACATCGTTCACGTAGAGATATCTACCATCGGGGCTAAAAGCGATATCATTAGGCAACGAAAAGCTGGCTTGCGTAAGCGGGCCATCTACAATGCCGCGGTTGCCATTTCCAGCCAAGAGCCTTACGGATCCCGTTAAAGAAACCCGATGGATTTGATGAAGTCCCCTGGAAACAACGTAGATCGAATTTCCGTGAATTAATAAATGACCATTATTACCTCCTGGCATAGTAGCGAAATCTGACACCTCGCCCTCAGGAGTGATCTTTACAATTGTCGGACTACCAAAACTTGCGATGTACAGATTGCCGTCTCTATCAATATCAATCCCATTTGGGCAATTGAAAAGTGAACTTGAAGCAAATGCCGATACATTGCCCTCCATATCTACCTGACTAATGGTGTTGTTACCGCAATTGCAGACGTAGAGTAATGAGTCCCCGTCAAAGGCAATGCCTACAGGATTACTAAAACCTGTGGCAAATAGGGAAACTTCACCCGCAGGAGTTATTTTACTGACGGTATTTCCAGCAATATTGGATTGATACAGATTGCCTACCTGGTCAAAATCATTGCCAGAGGCTCCGTTTAATCCAGACGCAAAATTAGAAACTTGTCCATCTGGGGTAATTTTCAAAACGTTGGAGCCATTGGCTTGATTGGTGGCCCGGCCAAAATCTGCCACATAGATGTTTCCCTGACGATCAGTGTCCATACCTCCTGTGCCTTCATTCAATGTACCCGTCAATGTTCTAACAACATTTTTTCGTTGCAGCGTAAAGGCGGAAGACGGTTCGGAAAGCACACCTGCATCATCTGCTATGCCGACAGAAAGCACGAAAATCACGTAGGAAACATTTTCTGAAATTGCCTCCTCCTGTACATCTTGTTGATCCATTTCAAACCTTATTCCCTGACTGGTTGCACTGGTTCCCAGGGACAAGAAAGCATTGCTGTTCAATGCAGCGATCGAATCAAAACTTGATTGCAGCTCCGTTGGAACGATCAATATCCGCAAAGATTCGATTAGGGAAAGATCCCTTGGTTTTCGAAAAGAAACGCTGATATCACGGGCATCTGCAAAGTTCGCAACATCTTTCACGGTAATATCCGTTACCGGCATGAGGACTGGACCTTCTCCTAATGGAGGCTCATCACTACTGCAGGAAGTAAGAAACAGAAGAATTGAACAACAAAAAAGCAGAAAAAAATTAAATCTCATTGGGATACTTGCTTATTACTTAGCACCAATATCATGAGATGAAATGAAGAACACTTTGTCAGAAATTGCGGAGTTACCAATTCACTTTATGTTGTCAATTGCGATGCAGTTCCCGGTACTCGGAAGGAGTGAACCCAGTCGTCTTCTTGAATAACTTACTGAAGGTATGAGCATCGCCCAAATGATAAATCACAGCAATTTGCATAAGTGTCTTACCACTGAGTAACTCACGCTTGGTGGCTTCAATCTTGTTGAGTTGATAAAACTTGTAGGGTGTGATCCCAAAAACTTCTTTGAATCGCCTGATCAATTCATATTTTGACAAACAAGCGTTTTCTGCTAATTGAGCGAGGCTCAACATGGATTTTGGATTTCGCTCGATCGTACTTTTGACTAGCAGCAGTTTTTTGAGAATGTCCAACCTGGCTCCGGCAGTCTTCAGAGACAACATATCAAGATGATCATGTGCCTGGGTCAGATAGTTTGTCAAGTGTTGATGAATGTAGGTTATCGAATCCAGGGATTCTCCAATCATCCTGCTTTTCGTAGATTCAATGTATTTGATCAGGCCAGTATCCAAAATGGGAAAAGTGTTCAGATGATGACCTAATGACATATCCTTATTCAAGAAGATAGAATACCCTTCGGAAGCCTCAGACACGGTGGTGAGCACCTCCACTCCTTCATTGACAAACAGGTAATTCCCTGATCGCACACTTATCTCCTTTCCATCGATGAGATAAGAAATTCTACCTTTTTGTACATACTTGATCGATGCAGGTGCTTTGTATTCAAAACGCGTGAATTGCCGATGATTAAAAATAAGCATACCGCTTTCAACCCGATTGAAATCCATCGACTCAATATTGAGATCAGTAATGTACTTTACCATGAGATGTCCCTTGTCTCCGGTGAATCTCAATAAGTAATGTCTCGCAAAATAGCTTTGAAACGCATTCTGCAGAAAATGGAACTTAATTCCGACCCCTAATTGGTCAGCCTATTGAAGTAGTTGGCAGGTGTCTCTCCCGTAAATTCCTTGAAGCTTCTATAAAAAGAGGTCTTGCTCTTGAAGCCGACATCTCTTGCAAGCCCCTCTATCGAAAAAGGTTGATTGCTTTTATTAAGAAATCGCCGTTCCATCTCCTTGATCCGAAGGATATTGATCAATTGCGGGACGGTCACTTGCATCTCCTGATTGATCAGGGTAGTAAGTTTTCTTCCTGATATCTTCAACTTTTTCGAAAGTTCTGTTACCCCCAAATCCGGCTGCAAATAAAGTTGCATCAAGGTGATCTGCTCTACCATTTCTTTTAAGGAGACAGAATAGGCCTCCCAATTAAACCTATCCTGCCAGATCCTGATACTTCTGACGGGATACTTCAGCGCTTCGGGTTTATAGATGACATAGAACAACCAACCGTAAATAAAGATGAGAAAAAAGTTGGTCTTCCAGATATCAAGGGATTTCAGGTAAATTCCCGACATCTCATAAACTCCGATAAATAGCCACACCACCACAAAATAACTGAAGAAAAGAATGGCCAGAGCTTTTAACCAATGACTCAGACGTAGCCACAATTCTACACCATGAAAGAGGTATCTCTTCGAAAGAAGTGCATACACCCAAACCATATATCCAGCAATCTGAGCGGAGAAAATGAATTTACCATAGTGTGCTTCAGGTTGCTCCTGATGAGATAGCAAAGAATTCTCCCGAACTTCCAGGTCGATCACAAACTGGTTATCCACCAAATTCATGAGAATAACAGGAACGAAGTGTATCAGATCAATCCATTTAAAAGTCACTCCTGTCGTTTGATACCTGATCCAGATGAAAATGACGGGAATGAAAAGAAACCAGGTAAATGTGAAAATAAAAGTAAACTGCGGATAGGTGATGAAGAAATCTGGTGTCCAACGACCAAATTCATCAAAAAACATAAAGGTTAGTAGTAAAAGGAGGGTCCCCAGGTAAGCATTGTTCTTATCACGCTTTACCCTGAGGAAGGCAAGAATGCTGAAAGTGAGTGCATTCAGCGTAGATACAAAGAAGATCAAACTATGTAGTGATAGGCTCATTTTCTGGTTATCCAACTTATTCTGCAATATCTGACAAAAAGGAAAGGGTGCATCCGGCAGATATTTGACAAAACTGGAACAATTGACATGAAGCGATCAATTATCAAAGGACATTATTTTCTGCTGGCCTTGTGCGTTTTTTTGATTCAATGCTCGGATGATGATGAAAGTAACACCTTTCAGATCACCAGCATTACCCCCGCATTTGGTACATGCGGGGATATTATATCCATCAATGGAAACGCCTTCGGAAACTCTTTAACTGACCTTCGGGTCCTATTGAATGAAGTGGAGCTTGAAATCCGACATGTGAGTGATGATCGAATTAATATCATTCTCTCGGAAGAGGAGGAATCAGGTCAAATTGAAGTTTTCAAAGGAGAACTGAAAGCCACATCTGAACAAACGCTAGAGGTATCTAAGCCCGGCCCTATTGTGATCGAAAGCATCTCTACCAATGAAGGCTTTTTTGGTGATGAAATCCTGATCAGAGGTGAAAATTTTGACCCAGAACCTACGAAAAACATCGTCAGGCTTGGGTTTACGGAATTTGAAGTAATCTCTGCAACTCGGTCCTCGCTTAGGGTCAGTGTACCGTTCGCTATCGATAGAAGAGGCACATTCACCATAGAAATCGGTTGTCGGGTCGCCACGGATGATCAAGAGTTCTGGATCAATACCTCGCAAGGGTCCTGGAATAGCTTTTGGAATGACCGATGGCACGATGGCCGTCCGGTCGAATCTAAAAACTTCATCGTCTATAGTGAAAAATCCAGCCAGGCCATGAGGCGTCAAATTGCCAGTGAAGCTGAAATTTCTTTCGACGATCTTAAATCTATCATCGACTATCAGGAAGGAGAATTCAGATTTCGTGAAGATTACGAAACAGATCAAATCCATATCCTCGCCGATTACAACCAACAGCCCTGGGTAGGTCTGGCTTATCGTGATGGATTTATCATTCGGGCGAGGGATTCACCAAGGTACAATGGTGACCTGGAGCGATGGAAAAATGTATTTCAACATGAAATGGCACATGTCGTTGAATTTTTGATGATTGGTGAATTTCAATACAGACAAGCCAATACAGTATGGATGCGAGAGGGATTTGGGAATTATGGCGCGCGTAATCACAGAGTACAGACCGTAGCACAACTCAATACCTGGCGAAACCAAACCAGGAATTTGCCGGGAGAAGGAAAACCCGATCGCCATTAGGGTATGGGGGGACTTCCCACAATCAGTGATAGACAACAATTCCTTCGTGGATTATTATGCCTATTTCGAGCTGGCTGTACGATACCTTCTTGATCCCAAAGGCCACAATAAAAGCATTGCTGATCTCAAAGCATTTTACAACGACTTAGGCCGTGGAGTTAATGTTCAAGTTGCCTTTGAGGCGCATTTCGACCTGAACATGAACGATTTTCAAGAGCAGTATTGGACTCTAATGGAAAACTATCTCGATTGATCTATCCATGATGAACTTAAGAAGGCACTGTTTGCGATTACTTTTAATCGTACTCGCAATTCAAATTACACTCCCAGGTACAGCCTTCGGTCAGGAACATAAAATTGATCTGGCCGCAGACTTACAAAATCCCACGTTATTGATCAAGTCAATTGATTCACTGATAAGCCATGAAATGGAGCAAGACCGACTACCAGGGGCGGCATTTATCATGGTACATGGGGATCAGGTCATTCATCAAAAGGGATATGGCGTCACTAATCTGGAGAACCATACACCTGTCAGTGTTGACAGCACCCTATTTCGGATTGGCTCTATAACCAAATTTGTTACGGTACTGGGTCTGATGAAACTGATCAATGACAATAAGATCAATATGAATGATGAGGTTAACCAATACCTGGATGAACTAAAGCTAATGTCTAACTATGAAGAGCCTGTAAGGGTCTGGCATCTCATGACTCATACGGGAGGTTTTGATCAAAAACTGAGAGGCAGGCTTTTTGATAATCCAGAAGATCGTCCAACTATTGATTCTTTTCTCAAGGGTGAATTGATACAAGTGAAACCGCCAGGAAGGGTCGGTTCTTATGATACTTATGGAATCACTTTGGCCGGCAGGATCATTGAGCGAGTTTCTGGTATGTCATTTGAAGCATTTATCTCTGAAAATATCTTAAAAAAGATGGGCATGAATCTCTCCGGAATAGAAATGGCTGATCAACTTCCTCGCCTTACGGCCACGGGTTATGGACTTCAATCGGAAACATTCGTACCCCAGAAATACGAATATTATGTCACTACTCCCGCTTCTTCCATGGATGCAACAGCTGCAGATATTGGGAGATTCATAAAAGGTATTCTGGGACAAGATGCCGGAATTTTATCTACGGATCTATGGCAGGAAATCCTTTACAAACGCCAATTCAGAAATGCTCCGGAAATCCCGGGATTTTCATACGGACTATGGGAAAGGATAATCGGAAAAGAACGTATTCTTTGGCATGGAGGAATCATGAATGGATATTCGAGTTCTCTTTACCTGCTACCTGAACACAACCTTGGTTTCTTCTTGGTTTATACCCGGGATTTTGAAACCGGTCCTAATCCAAACTTAAGAAACCTACTACCCAATCACCTGATCGATAGATGGTTTCAAAAACCTGCTACTAAGCTGCCTGAAAAGATTTCGGTCGATGCCAAGCGATTTGAAGGAACATACGCCAATACCATATATTGTCGCATGTGTTTTGAGGGCGAGGGCGCAACCAGGAGAATTTTTTCCATTAAAGCGGTTGATAAAGGGATGATTGAGTTCCTGGGCACAAAATTCTACGCTTACGATCCGCTAAATTTTACGGACTCCACAGGAAGATTCAAGCTTGCCTTCCGAGAAGATACTCGTGGAGAGGTTAATTATGTTTTTGGAAATTGGTCCTCTGACGCTACATATGAAAAGCTGGGACCTTCCCTGCTTCTGGAGGTTAAGCAGTCCGGATTTTCAAAAGAGGCCATGTTGCCACTTCGAGCAATGACCTATAGAGGCTTAGCAGAATGGACCAATGCAGCCGAGGCCTATCAGGAGATTGTCAATTTACGTCCCTATGATGGACGGGCTTATCATTACCTGGGCATGTGCCTTTCCAATGCCGGCAAAAAAGAGCAAGCAATTGAGGCATTAATCAAGGCTTATGATCTGGGACAATGGAAACGACATACGGCGAGAATGATTGCGGAACTTTACATGACCAAAGAAAATCTGCCAGGCACCTTACAATGGATAACCAGGATAAAAAAAGATGCTCAGGAGTCGGGTATGGCCGCCCAAAAGATCCGAGATTTCATCTTGATGAGCCCTCTACTAAAAAATCTCGAAAATAATTCCGAATTTAAGGAGATGATCAATTCTGAAGGTAAATGAATCTCTGGCTATCGGTCACCGTTTCAATTCTAACGCTTACCGGATCCATTCAACCAACTCCTTGCCCGAGAAATCAACCGGTAATTGCTTACCATGAACAGGATAGATCCTTTTACTTATTTGGAGGATATTGTTCTGAGAGCAAAACACGCCTCAACGACCTTTGGAAATTTGACGGCCAGCACTGGCAATTAATCGAACAAGATCATTCACCGGAGCCCAGAAGTGGCCATACCATGATATATGACCCAACGCATCGAAGACTCCTTCTTTTTGGAGGGAAAAATGATCAGGGGTTATTACTCAATGACCTATGGGAATGGAAAAACGGATCGTGGCATTTGATTACTGAATCTGGGCCGCCAGCCAGGCAATCTCATCGTCTGGTGGTAAATTCCAGCACTGGGGATCTCCTACTGTTTGGAGGGTCGGATGTCAATCGTCAGGCGTTTGGAGATACTTGGATATTCAATGGAGAAACATGGTTGGAAAAAACAGATAAAGCAGGGCCTCCAGCTCGCCTTCAACATACCATGACCTATGATAACACTAGAGCAAAAGTGGTCCTTTTCGGAGGCTTTAATCGGATTGGGACGGAAAAAATAGTCCTTGGTGATACCTGGGAATGGGACCATATTAACGGCTGGGTTTTGGCCAGCATGAATGACCATCTTGCCAGAGATCACCATGCCATGACTTATGATCCGAATCTTAAATTGACCATCTTGTTTGGAGGTTACCATGAGGGATACCTGGGCGATACCTGGGGATGGGATGGTTCCAACTGGCGACCATTGTCGCAGGCAATCGAATCCGGACTAACCAGAAGAGCGGGAAAACCAGGATTGACCTATAACACTCACATCCATCGAATTACACTTTTCGGTGGCTGGGACCACACCAACCAACCGCTCATGGACTGGTGGTACCTTGATGAGAACGAATGGAAATCTCTCGAATAGCCAGAGCAGTGTGCCACTTCAGGGCAACACAATCGGACCAAGCAATGATAGCCAGAACACATTTCCCAAAACGATCCCTAATAATACCACCAGAAGTCCCGGAACTCCTTTTCGATGATACAAAATTCTTAACAGATAGCCCCAAGTGAACAGTAATACAGCAATACTTCCCAATAGCGGGATTACTGGAGATATATCAAAAAAAGCAGCAACTTTCACTTCGTCATTACCTTTCACCTCTTTTCCGGCCAGAACTATGATTAATGCAGCCGCGCTGGCAAGGTTCCTAAGTGGTGTTGAAATACCCAACGCGATCCAAAAGATCGATTTATTGCCTTTCCTTATACAAAAGCAACAACCAATTGCCATGATCAGAGTAATCAGAGGACCTGCGAAACTGATTATTCCTCGATCCGTAAGACTTTCTTCTTCCAATGGAGAAATCCCTCTTTCTATAGAGGCATGGTGCAACACCACGTCTGAATACCCTAGCGTTTTCGCTGCAAAAAAGTGACCCCCTTCGTGAGTAATGATCGCCAATGGTCCGGCGATAATCGCTAAACCCAACCACAGAGTTAGTATGTGCCAGTGTCTTGCTCCTTTCTTATTCAAACGATGCTCAGCCTGTTGCTCCATATCCCGATAAATCTAGCATTATGGCTAATAGGCATTTTGTCAAAAATTGCGGAATAGGACGTTTGAGACTCATCTGTACAGCCATTCTAACGTCTCTTTAAAAGAATCATACTCTTGCTGGCTGATATGATTCCATGCTCCATAAATGTGTTCCTCAGCCAGTTCATTGGCGGCATTGAAATAATCGCGACCGAGGTTTGTCTGATAAATACTATCCGAACGAGATTCGATAAGGGATAAATCTAGAAGTTCCTGAATCGCTTCATTACAAGTTATCTGAGTCACCCTCCAAAAGGGTTGGTTGTAACATCGTTCTATCGCATAAACACGATGGTTTCGGGTCGCTCCCAATAATTCCCGAGCCAAAGAACTCAGCTCCCACTTGGCCCATTCCTCAACACTGACCGATGCAAAGTTGTCAAATCGATGATGACCGATATCATTGAACGCTGCGGACAATTCCTGCTGAAAAATAAAAGCCTGAAGTATCGGGGGGAATTCTTCGAAGCCCATAGGCCTGTTGTCAAGCCGTAGTTCTAAGGAAGGTAGTTTTAACCTGGTAGCATAGAAGGAAATGATCTTTCTGGCAATTGTGGTAAGCACGTTGACATGAGCGTAATCGGGTTTACATGTTTCGGCTACCTCAACTTTCAAGTCCCAATAGCTATCTATAATAGTCCTCCCTCGATCATTCAAGGTCCAGCCTTCAACTCCTTACTCAATTAATTCCAGATGAATAAAATGCTCTATATCCTTCAAAATGGCGGTTTTATTGTAATGGGGGTATCGATAACTTATCTGATTAAGATTCAATCCCTCAACATCGTAATTTAGGAAGTAGCTCAAAAACCGCTTTAAGTTGTCTTCAGTAAGGTTTTCCTGATCTCTAAGAATTGCCCATAAAGGGAATATGGAACATGCAGATTTTTGCGATAGATTGCTCCCCAATGCCGACCAGAGTTGACCAGCTACCTGGTCCGTTTGCGCTTGTTCAGAAACAGAACTCTGACCTGATAATTCAGCGAGCATTATCATCAAACAAAAAACCAATAACCACCAATTCCTTGACATTTCAAGTTAAGAACAAGGCTTCGGCAAATCTCCTTTAATGAATTATCGAAATTTTGTCAATTATTGCGCGATCTGGAAAAATAACTCAGGGCGACTAACATAATTCTTATTCAGGGGCCTCCATCTTACTCGCCAGATATATTACAAACTGGAGATGAATTATCAATGATTTAAGGCTTTTCTCCCCTCCTAAACTCACCTATCACCGGTAAATGATCACTGAGCATGCGCATGGAATCTGCATTGAAGAAATAAACTGGTTGCACTGATCCGACCACCATTTCATTGGCCATGCCCTGATTGACTAACATATAGTCCAGCCTTCTTGCAGGTAAATCTGAAGGGTGGGTCCATACGGTTGAATCCATTGGATCAATCAGATGATTGTCCGTGAGTAACTTCAATTCATTGCTATTCGGATAGGCATTGAAGTCTCCGGCCATCATCAGGTTGGCCTCCGGGTTTTGTTGTACCAATTGATCGAATTGCTGATTCAGTAAATGGATCTGACCCGCTCGCATGGCTTCATTCCTTGGACCTCTACCTGCCTTGAGGTGAACCCCGGTCAGCCAGAAATCGTAAGAAGGATCAGCAAAAATTTGCATAGTCCACATCCGGGTATTCAGGTTGACCTGCGTTTGCTTGTTTCCTTCATCATCCACATATCCAGTGACTGGTGTATAAATGTCTCCATAGGCCTGTAGTACACCTAATGGAAAGCGACTCATCAGTACTACATTCATGTACCATCCAGGACTTGCAGCATCCGCAAAAAATTGATAACCCAGCTCCGGAAAGGAATCTCGAGCAAGACTCATCAGGTATTTTTCACTCTCGAATTCCTGCAATATCACCACGTCCGCATCTGCCATTTTGATGGCCTCCACCAGTAGCTGTGCACGCTGTGGCATATCTGGATCGGGGTTGTCCTCTCTCCGATTCCTGATATACGGATCATCATAAGGATCTACAAAATGTTCCACATTCCATGACAGTACCTTGAACGTTTCTTCTTCAGGAAACTGGTACCCTACGGGGTGAGCAATGGTTGAAGAATCGGAAAGCACAACTTTTGGGCTTTCAACAGGTGAAGTAGTCTCAGTTGAAGGTTGATCACAGGCAAACACCGAGAAGGCCAATAGCATGAAAGGGAATCGATTCATGTAACAAATCTAATCATGGTATTTGATCAGTATGTTATCTAAAATTGACTCTTTTTTGTCAACTTTTCTTTCTTACCCCCGGCGTGGGTCGCTTCACTTCCCTAAAGGGAAAGATCGAAAATCAATTGACTCCCTTAAGGGTTGGGGCGATCCGCCACAGCGGGTAAAAACAATTGATTTTCTAAAATTGACGAAGTTTACTTAAAGGCTTCTGTACATGATATAAGTATCTACCAATCCATAAGTAGTTCGAAAGCCATCAGGAGTAGTCCCAATGATTTCAAAGCCTAACTTTTCCCATAATCTGATAGCGGCAATATTGGTACTGATGACGACATTGAATTGCATCGCTAAAAAACCGATCGATTTCGCCATTTTCAAAGAATGCTCACCCATCAGTTGGCCAATGCCCTTCCCTTGCGCATCAGGATGGACCATGTAGCTGGCATTGGCAATGTGGCTTCCCAGGTCAATTTGATTTGGCTTGATGATGTAGGTCCCCAGAATATTTCCCTCTTCTTCAAAGACATAGGTATGCATGTTCGGCGCGAACCAATGTTTCAAAAGATCTGCTTTTGGTGTTGATGGATCGAATACATACGTATCCCGACGCTGAATCACGCGATGAAATATTTCCCAGACCGAATCATAGTCTATGGGTTTAGCTTTTCTGATCATAAACTTAGAGATCAAGTAAATGTAACATCCCGCAGAGGGCCGCCAGGATGATCAAGGACCAGGAAATCCAGTCTTTGAATTCATTTTTCTTATGCCACAAGAACCCAATATGTAGAAAGCAATGCACGATCAAAAAGATACTGAAGCCATATTTGAAAGTAGGATCATTTAAAGTAGAAGGCAACAATATCCAATAGAAAAGTGGTATATGTAGATAAAGGAAAACGATCATTCCTGTTCGTTCCGGAAGAAAGCTGGTCAAGGGAAACATTCGCCATTCGTGGCACCGGATCGCATCCAGTTCGTGCAACAAAATAAAACTCAGGCCGAGGGTAAAGAAATCCATTATCAAAGTATGTCCTCCTCCATGGTAATCACAATTTTGCCTTTGTGCAGTCCGTCCCCAAAGTACTTGATCAAATAAGGAACTTTGTCGAACGAATGCGGTCCGTCTATCACTGGTTTGATCGCTCCAGCTTCATACATCTCGTTCATTTTGTCCAGGTATTTGTTTGGTTCCAGTGCCAATACTTTGAACAATTTGCCGGTAAACAGTTTAATGACTCCTCCGAAAAACGCCAATTGCAATAGTTTACCGGACTTCCCTCCGACGCTTATGTATTTTCCTTTTGGCTTCAGGGACTTAAGGTAAGCGCCGGGAGACCGATTCGTCTTGGCATCCAGGATCAGATCATACTGCTTTCCGTTTTGGGTAAAATCCTCTTGTTGATAATCGATCAGATGATCAAATCCATGATCTCGCATCATGTCGAATTTATGCGCACCGTCCACACCTGTTACTTCAGCATCATAGGTTTTTGCGATCTGTAACCCAAATGTACCCATGCCTCCTCCAGCTCCGTTGATTAATACTTGTTGTCCTTTTCCCAGTTTTCCCAGGTCAATTAATGCTTCGTAAGCCAACATGGCAGCATGAGGAATGGCTACCGCATCTACAAATGACATACGTTCAGGTTTGATGTGCAATGCTTTCTCATTCACGCACATGTATTCACTGAAGCTCCCGAACTCATGATCGGAGGTATCGCCGTAAACCGCATCACCTACCTTGAACTGTGTCACCTCAGGCCCTGTTTCCTCGACGATACCCGCGACTTCCATGCCCAATCGCTGAAATCGCTTTCTAGGCTTGGACCATCCAAACAACAACCGATAGGATTTCGGAAGCCCACTGGAAGCCGACCAATCGTAATCATTGACCGGTGCGGCCTTCACTTTAACGAGTACCTGTTTTCCTTCGGGCTTTGGTTGATCCACTTCTTGTAAGTGTACTACCTCTTCAGGATTGCCGTAGGTGGTTACGATATAGCTTTTCAAGTTTCAAAATAATGATTAGTGATAAAAATACCCATTGATCACCTATACCTACGAATTCATGACCAGTCAGGTCAACAAAAAGTCAGATTCTTCTAACTTTGCAATAGCTATACACCATTTAGCTGTTTGACCCGTTTTACCAGGCTATGTCATTTTATATGACAGATTTATGCTAAGACGATTTTCTATTCGGCAAAAAATGCTTTTGCTGATCCTGGGAATTTCGCTGATTACCTATTCCTCGGCGATTACCTATGTAGGATGGAACATGGCTGAAAAATCCATTGCAGACGCTAAGAAGTTGGCGGATCTGGGAGCAAAGGAAAAAGCCAATCGGATCCAATCCGACTTTGAAGGCTATTTATCGCTTTCCAGAGCGATGGCCAAGATGATCCAGGATTACCCCAGCCTGCCAGCCAATCAACGATTTGAGCTGGAACGACAACTCTTGTCTAACATACTGGATAGCAACCCCGATCTGAAACAGGTCTGGCTTAGTTGGGACCTATCGTCCATATGGCTAGAATGGAGTAAAGATCACGGTCGGGAACGTCATGCTTATACACGCTTGCCCAATGGTTCCAGCAGAGAATTCTCAGATTCTACGGACCTTTCTTCCTATAACCCGGAAAACTTCTACTATCAATTGCGTTTGCTTGAGGAAGAAGGTGCTGCGGAACCTTATCATTTCGCACCAAATGCCTGGCCTGGCTTGTTGGGCACCAGCATTGTGAGTCCGGTGATGAAAGACCATCAATACCTGGGTCAGGTTGGTTTTGATTTTGCTACGAGTCGATACATGGCCACTACCACGTTTGATGCTTTCGAAAGAAGCTACGCCCTGATCATATCTGACAGGGGAAAAGTGGTCGCTCACCCTGACCAGGGGTTGATCAATGAATACATCGACCAAATCACTTTTATTAAGGATCGTGATCCGCGCCAATTGAAGCAGCAACTATCTGAGGGAGAAGCCTGGACTTTCGAAGGTTTTGATGGGTATTCAGATGAAAAAGTATACGTCAATTTGAGACAGGTCCCCATTGGTAAGTCACAAATGTTCTGGACGATAGGCACCGTGGTTCCGTTCAAAGAGATCACGGCCGCATCCATCGAAATTATCCGAAATACCATCTTCATTGGACTTGCAGGGCTATTCCTGTTGGTAATGGCCATTGTCTTTATCACCAATAGCATGGTGAGGTCCCTCCAAAAATCCGAGCAGCTATTGAATAGGCTCGCTCGTGGTGAAGTAGATCCACAGGCACAAATTGCCATTCACGGGAAAGATGAATTGAGTAGGATCTCGCAATCAGTTAATTTATTACTGGTAGCGCTATCTAAAAAAGCAGCCTTTGCAGAGGAGATCGGACAGGGCAATTTGAAATCTGATTTTCAACTCTCCGGATCAGCCGACCAGTTGGGAAAATCCCTGCTGCAAATGCGGCAAAACCTTCTGGCGGTGATTAGTGAAGTCAATCAAGTCATAACTACAGCTGCCGAAGATGGCAACTTATCTACTCGCATCAATCAAGAAGAAAAACAAGGGGTATGGCAGGAGTTGGCACAATCCATTAATGATTTACTGGCATCATTCCATTTTCCTTTTCAGGCCATCAGTTCGCTCACTCAAATGATGGCAGAAGGTGACTTGTCCGAACGTCTGGATGAAGACCTGAAAGGTGATATTGGACAGCTTTCGCTCAACCTGAACCAGGGATTGCAAAACCTGACTTTGCTCCTTGCCAACGTCATCGAACAAGTCAACGAAATACAATCGTCGGCTTCGGTTATGCTCGGTACCGGTAAGGAAATGAACCTAAGCACCGCTGAAATTGCCCAGGCCATTCAGGAAATGAACAATGGTGCCACAAGCCAGGTAGAACAGACAGACAGGTCTTCTCAGTTGATTGAAAAGATCATGCAATCTTCATCAGGCATGGAAGATCAGGCACAGAACATCAACAGGGCTGCACAGGCCAGTACTGAGAAAAGTGAACAAGGAATGGACCGAATCCAAAAGGTAAACCTGTCCATGCAGGACATTTCTACGTTCTCAGCAAAAACCAACGATTCATTTCAGGTATTGACCAACCGTTCGAAAGAAATCTCTCAGGCTTTGGACGTCATTACTGAGATCGCTGCACAAACCAATCTCCTCGCCCTTAACGCGGCCATAGAAGCGGCCCAGGCGGGAGATGCTGGCAGAGGTTTTGCCGTAGTGGCGGATGAGATCCGTAAACTGGCCGAAGACTCGCGACGGTCAGCTGGCAGCATCAGTCAATTGGTGGAAGAGGTCCAAAACGACACACAAGAGGCCGCCCAGGTTTTGGAAGTCATGAATGAGCGCATTCAGGCAGGTGAAGACGCTTCTCAACAAGCCTCCAACGCTTTTCAGGAAATAGCCGGGGCAACCGATCAAACCTTACAATTGGCCCGCGAGATTTATGAAGCAAGTCTGGCACAAAAGCAAGACATCCGTGATATCGTGAATATCACCGAATCCGTAGTGGTCATTGCCGAAGAAACGGCAGCTGGAACAGAAGAGGTATCTAGTTCCGCAGCACAGCTGGCAGCAGGCATGGAGCAGTATCAGTCGCAGACACAGGCAACAGCAACTACATTAAACCAATTGAAAATGGCCATCGAAAAGTTTAAGTTGAAGGAAAACGCTTCCCTAACTTTATTGCCAAATGGGCATTAGATGTACTATGGCATCATAATTGCCGTTTTGTTCAAAACTTAACGACTCAATTATGAAAACTAAAATCATCTTATTCCTCCTCGTCCTGGGTTCTTTTTCTTGCAATGATGACGATGACGAAACAACATTATCTTCTGTTCTCCAGGGTATCATTCAGCGCAATAACATAACCGCCCTTGTTCCATGTGTGGCCAATAGTTTTTGTTCGGACGAAAGTCACGGCGACTATGAATTCATCGGAGATTCTAACCTCAGGGTCGACAATGAGTTTTTCGACCTGAATGAACTGGACAGCTATGAAGTGGAACGATCGAATGGCATCCTGGTCATGAACTTGTATTTTAGGAGTTAGTTCCCACTATTTTTCTTTATCGGATTGGAGTCTTAGCTCTTACAACTAAGCCTGCTAATCCGAATATGCACTTCCAACAATGGTTCTCGGAAATGGAAAAGCCTCGCCCCGATAGCATAGGTGTGAACAGCCCATAGAACGGGTCTGCCCTGCCGGGATTGTGTATTTCCGAGCTAAATATCCTTGCTCTTCATTGATATCAAAATCTCCCCGAGTGATGGCTACAATCGTTTTGTCAGAAGTATTTCGAATATTGACGATTTTTCCACAATCATGCTCGCCACAAGGGCCACCTTCTTCGATCAACAATGCTTCCTTCAATTCATTGGGCAATGCCTCACCGTGCCACTCTACTCCTTCTCCTTCATCTTTAAATACCAGTTCTACGACTTCCATATAGGTCAGGTCATTCACGTTCTTTAATTCCTCGGAAGGGACTTCTGAGGCAACGGCAGAACTGTCGTTATTTTGGTTAGATCCTGAGCAACCGGACAAAACCATCAATGCATACAAAACAATAAAACGGGGAATGGATTCAGACATGAGCGGGAAATTTGAGTTTTTACCAAAAATCACATTTTTAGCCATTGGTCACCAAAACTGGATCACAACCCGGCCAAAAACGTAATTTTAATCAATAAATCAGGAACAATACCTGCGGATGAAACCCTCACCATTCAGTACCGGACATGCCGTACTGCTTGCCTTATTGGTAAGTAGCCTTCTCATCTTGCGACAGTATACCGACTACCTGATCAATGACTATGGCTATCAATTCAGCTGGTTTGTAGTAAGTACACGAATCTTGATCACTTATTTGCTTTGGGGTGTTTCTTTTCATTTTTTACTTCGCATCGCACAAAAGTTATTGGCCAGAAAAATAGGCGTCTGGACCGCCTTAAAACACGTGGGGATAAGCCTACTGATCGCTATCTGTCACCGGGTACTGACTGTTCTGCTATTCGATATTGCCTATTATTTCAGGTCGGGTTTCTTACCGGATTGGTTTGCCCTCGGTAACCAGGTGGCTCTTTCAGCCGGGCTCTTTTCCAGCGTTCTGGAATACTGGCTGATCATGTGTCTGCTATTGGCCATTACCTACTATTCACGCTACCTCAAACAGCAGAAAGAACTTAATGAAGCCCGGCTCAGCGCTCTTCAACATCAACTACAGCCACACTTTTTGTTCAATACCCTGAATTCCATTTCTTCTCTCATCGATATTGACAGCAAAAAGGCCCAGAAGATGCTAGCTCAATTGGGCCAATTATTAAGGCAGATCCTTGAAAAAGATCAACGTCAAATGATCTCATTCGAGCATGAACTCAATTACATCAAGGCCTACCTGGAAATCGAGCGCATCCGCTTTCAGGACCGCTTGTCCCTGACTTTTGATATTGACGATCAGGCTTTGGCCACACCAGTCCCGCCCTTGCTGCTTCAACCGCTGGTCGAAAATGCGATCAAACACGGTATTTCCAGAAATGTAAACGGGGGAAGTATCGCGCTAAATGCGAAAGTCTTCGACAAAGCGTTGCATATCCGCATCACCAATGATTGCCCGGCTCAAAATGGATCGGTTAACGGAAGTGGCTTTGGCATTGGTATCCGTAATGTAGCCGCAAGGCTTGAAGAATTGTACGGCGACCAGCAAGCCTTTAACGCGGAAAAAACCACAGAAACATATACGGCTACTCTCAAAATCCCATGCAACACATGACCATTAGAGCACTCGTAATCGATGATGAATTTCTCGCTCGTCAGAGAGTGATCAAACTGCTGGAAACTCACGACCAAATCAAGGTGCTGGGAGAAGCAAAAAATGGACAGGAAGCGGTAGACCTCATTCGGCTGAAGCAACCAGACTTGCTTTTTCTGGACGTGCAAATGCCCGATTTTGATGGTTTCGAAGTGATCAAACGTATCCAGGGAGTGCAAATGCCTTACATCATTTTCACGACCGCTTACGATCAGTATGCCATCAAAGCTTTTGACATTCATGCCCTGGACTACTTACTCAAACCCATCGATGAAGAACGTTTTCAAGCTTCAATTCGTAAAGTGGCCACTCATTTTCAATCACAACGAACCACTGATTTCAACAAAGAATTACTCAAGATGATCCAGACTTTTCATCGGTCCGATCAATTTCTGGATCACCTCATCATTACAGACAGAGGGCGTGAATTTGAAGTGGACCTGGATGAAGTGCTGTACTTTGAAGCAAATGGCAATTATGTTAATCTGTTCACACAAAACAAGACGCACCTGTATCGAACAACAATGAATGCCCTCGCCGAGCAGTTGAACCCTGAGGAATTCATCCGGATTCATCGCTCTCTGATCCTGAATAAACGGTACATCGGAAAGTGCACCTATACCAGCAACAACGAATATCGGTTTACCTTGAAAAATGGTCAGGAATTAGCTTCCGGGCGGTCCTTCAAGCAGGATGTGATGGTTTATTTGAATCAAAGCTAACCATTCATCACACGTCTCACGGTTGGTCATTCTTTCATGTGCCTGCCTCAACCAGAACCGTAAAGCATGTTACAAGTCATCAAAAACTTAAAACATGAATTACATCAAATCGAAATCATTTTTTGTGTGTCTGCTGCTCCTGA
Source organism: Cytophagales bacterium (assembly GCA_033344775.1). Lineage (NCBI taxonomy): Bacteria > Pseudomonadati > Bacteroidota > Cytophagia > Cytophagales > Cytophagales bacterium. The sequence continues at coordinate 1,554,768 of JAWPMT010000004.1, forward strand.
TCAGCACCTTCACATTTGCACAAAACCTGACACTACCAAGAGCAAGTCAATACGCTGAAGTGTCGCAGCGAGTGGGTATTTCTAATGTCACGATCACCTATCACAGCCCAGGCGCCAAAGGTCGGAACATCTGGGGTGGGATCATCCAATACGGGTCTATCTGGCGAGCAGGAGCCAATGAAAATACCACCATTACCTTTTCTCACGATGCAACTATTGAAGGTCAAAGTGTACCTGCCGGAACTTATGGATTGTTCATGCTACCCGTAGACAAACAGAACGTAAGGGTCATTTTGTCTCAATTCTCCCAATCATGGGGAACCGTTTCCCCCACGGAGGCCGAGACCACAGCAATCGTGGATGTCAAGACCAAAGAAATTGCTGCGGAAGAGTGGTTGAATTATAGTTTCAAAGATCGTGGCGGAAATGAGGTTACTGCGGTTTTGCAATGGGCAGATCTGGAAGTTCCGTTCACCATCGGTTTTGATGTGGCAAGCATCGTTCTTGAAAATGCAAAAGCAGAACTCAAAGGTCCTGCAGGATTCTCATGGCGGGGCTATTCCCAGGCAGCCAACTTCGCGCTGCAAAATGACGTGGAACTGGAACAAGCCATGGCCTGGATCGATCAGTCTATCAACATGAGCAAAGGGTTTACTAATCTTCAGGTGAAAGCGGGATTGCTCGCAAAAGCAGGACAGGAAGATGCAGCGAAAGCACTCATGAAGGAAGCTATACCGATGGCAAACGGATTCCAACTCAACCAGTATGGCTACCAATTGCTCAATGGTGGAGATACCAAAGGGGCCATCGAGGTATTCCAAATGAATGTAAAAAACAATGCTGAACACCGATTCATCTGGGGATTTACCGACAGTCTGGGTGAAGCCTATCTCAAAGATGGCAATAAGAAACTCGCGCTGAAATACTACAAGCAAGCCAGGACGCTTGCTCCTGAAAATCAGTTTGCTTACCTGGATGGTGTCATTGCAGACCTTGAATCCAAGTAAAATGAGAACATTGTTCTTCCTACTTTTCCTGGGTGGTGCCTGCACCACCTGGGGATCTACCCGAACCTTCAAAACGTTTGATTTTCAGGGTAAGGCTGTGACTTATGCCATTCAGCTTCCAGATGATTTTGATCCCAACAAGACCTATCCAGTTGCGATCGGTCCATCAGAAGTGAAATCGGAAGGTGACCAGTCTTTTTATTGGCGTAAAACAACAGCAACTTACGGATGGATACTGGTTGATTTCACCCTCTATGAGTCTTCACAAAAACAAGCGCAAGTCGTGGCACTAATGGATCACTTAAGGACGACCTACAAGGTAGAAGGCAACAAGTTCCATACCATCTGCTTTAGCGCCAATAGTGCTTCAATTTTTGATTTGGTCATGTCCATCCCCAATCATTTCCATTCGATCACTGGTATGGCAGGTAACCCGGGAACTACGAATAAAAATAAGTTGTCTCAACTGAAAGGTGTAAAGGTCTCCTTTGTCGTCGGTGATAATGATAACTACTGGATGAATGCCGCCAAAGATCGCCATCAGCGCCTATTGGATGCTGGAGTTAACAGTCGGATAGAGATCATCAAAAACGGCCCTCATGTCATGCGGAAATTGATTGGAAAAGGTACCATTGAGCGCATGGATCAATTGAGGTGAATCGTCTCCTAACGAAGATTTTCAAGTCGATCTAAGGAGCATTCCAACATCGGATCTTCGTAAAGCAGGTCGATAGTTATCTTTACTTTATGCCGATGCTCTACATCAAATTCGCCATCAATGATGCTGCCAAATTCACCGACTTCCAACAGCTTTATGCGCACATGGAACAGGTCCGTCAGCCCGGATTCAGATTCGAAGAGGAAGAAAAAGCAGAACCCGATATCGATTGGGCAAACATGACGCAGGAAGAAATTGATGAAGCATACGAAGCGGTTGAAAATTCACCTACTACAGAGGAAAAACGCTACCAGGAACTGATCCCCGATTACGTAAAGCGATGCTTTGAAAGGTATGCCAAATACGATGAGGTCAGGTACGGCATGTTTAGTTTCCAACCTGCGGAAATGCTCAATTATCTGGAATATGGCTTTGAAACAGCGCTGGTCAAACTGGAAATGACTGATTCAAGTCATGGCCTTTTCGAATTTGCTCCTTATGGTTATCCGTTTGGTGGCCTGGATCGCTTTTTGATGACCCTAAGGGGGTATGAACTGACACCTTTGGAATCTTACAATGGGTTTGAAGTAATTGAGTTTGAATGGTCTTCTGAATTTGATTACACCGTGACTGAATTTCCGGAAAGGACCAAAGCTTATAAAGCAACGGAGCAACAATGAGCTTATTGAACTTTGGTAACTTTATTATTGCCAAATTCAATTCATGCTACCATGCACATCCAACCAAACTCCGACCAGATCAGGAAGTACATCCCTATCTCCACTTATTTCCGATGGATGGAAGCGGAGAGGAACCGGTCATTCATTGGACTACCATTGAATCTGGTCGAGGCTTCCATGATCCAACAGCGGATCCAGCAACTTGAAGAGCAAGAAAAGTCCGGTTTCGTCTATGTAGGTGAGAAAAGCTGGTTGTTGTCCTATGTACAGGATCAGGCGGTGGAATATCAAAACTACGAGCAATGGGTCCTCCGTAATTTCAAGGAATTTCTAGGACTCGATTTTGAAATTTCTCCAGACTACCCGCACCTAAATCACACCATTTGGCAAGCGGAATTCGATGCGGAGGAAATGGTACTTGGTTATGAGGAATTGAAAAATCCCGGCTATCTGGACATTGATGAAATAGAAGTTTTGATTGGCGGAAATGGACAATCTCCGTCAGTCGCTCATGTTGTCAAAGCATTCGAATTCCTGCACAACCTGGAATATGCCATCGCCACGATTCCCATTGACCAGGGCACCCGGGAATTAAGCGTCACCGGAATTGATGTCTCGAACCCAACTGACCCTTGCCGATGGGAACTGGATGTGATCTCAGAATATGGCGGAGACCTGGAAAAAACAATCGTGAATGGAGTTTCATGGCGGAGTACCTAGCTATCTAATCGTATTCTCTTTCGCCAGAAACCTTACTTCAGTATCTTGAATATACTATTGTAAAGCAATATGGATAGTAATCAACTGACTCGTAAAAAAAGCTGCCCCTTTTCGGAACAGCCTCTTCACCTGTTGTTGTAGATTGCTGGTTGAGCAATATTGACTATCTTATTTGACGAACAGTTTATAGGTACCCATTAGATTACCTTGGTCGAATAGTTGTACATAATATACACCACTTGACCATGCAGATACATCCACGTCCAAGGAACCTGTAAAGGGTTTACTTGTCCATTGTTTCTCTCCACGCATGGTCACTACATTCAGTACCACAATACCTGTACCGCTCCATTCGAAAATAAATTTTTCAGTTGCTGGGTTGGGATAAACCTTACTTGTGAGAGGAATCTCCAATGAACTGGATAGCACGGACTCAACGATGGTAAGTAATCCCGGCTGCAGTCCGATTTCGTAGTGGTCATCATTGCCTTCCACCAACTGGATCGGAAATTCGCCGGGATCTGTCCCAACGGACGCATCGACAAATGCGGTAGGTTGCTGGTCCAAGACAGCAACTGTCTCATTCAGCTTAAAGCCTGAATAAGAAATCTCGAAATTTGGCAGGATGTCGCCCAGATTGATCTCAACATCTACAGCCGTAGCCGTGAGGGGTGCCTTATTTACCGTAAATTGTTGATGTACAGCAGAAGCAGGGTTATGAATTGCATCGCCGCCCTGTGATGCTACCACCTCAAAATTCCCCACTCCTCTGATCGTTAAGATATTCCCATCCAGGCTCCCGGTTCCTGATACCAATTGGAAAGTCACTGGTAATGAGGAACTTGCCGTCGCTGACAAGGCCACTACGTCTCCGTACACCCGATCTGAAACTCCATTAAAGGTGATGACTTGATCAGTTTTTCTGGAATCTATCACCGTAAAAGATTGCGTCGCCGTTGCCTCATTATAATTGGAATTACCTACCTGTGTTGCCACAACGGTAAAATCTCCAATTCTATTTACGGTCAACGCATTGCCCGATATGCTCCCATCCCCTTGTGATAAAGTGTATGTCACTGCCAGATCGGAAGAAGCTGTTGCAGCCAAGGTAACAAAATTGGTCACCGACAAATCCAAATCAGCAATGTCATCAAAATCGATGGTTTGATCTGCTTTATTGATTGTCAATACGCCATCTTGATATTGCAGTTCGTAAGAATCATCTGTTCCCAATGTTGTAGCCGTGATCGGATAAGTTCCAACCTCACTAGCAGCAGTAGCTGTCGATCCTACAATCGGCGTTACATCCAGTGAGGTTTGCCCATCTCCCAAAACAAATCCCTGGTAACTAAATGAATAGGTGGGAAGGGCTGCTCCAAAAGTGATGGATTGATTATCAATGACTACCGATAGAAGTGCTTTTGACACTTCAATTACCCTGGTCACTTCCTGTGCCGCTGAAAAGGAATCATTTCCTTCCTGACTGGCCACTATGGTCACATGTCCTACCCCTGTTAGGGTCAGTGTATTGCCATTACTGATGGTACCTGGCCCTGTAGATACTGTAAAAACAACAGGTAGTTGTGAGGTGGCCGTTGCTGAGAGTGTTACCACCTCTCCATACACACTACTAGTCGTTGGGGAAAAGGCAATGCTCTGCGCAGTTCTCACTTCCAATACTGTCACGGTTGACATTGCAGTAGCCGTATTACCAGCGGGATCTGTAGCTGTCAGGGTAACAGTATAGCTTCCAGGTGTATTGAACACATTCTGATCTAAAGACAAGGTGACAGAACAATTATCAGAAGATCCATCATCAATATCGGATGGAAGAAGGGTTTCTCCAGCATCGACGGTAATATTCTTCGCAAAAGCCACTGGTGCTATATTGTCGACAACTGTGACGATGGCAGAGGCAGTCGTTTCATTTCCTGAAGCATCAGAGACCGAAAGGATCACCGTATTTGCCCCAAGATCTTCACAACTAAAAGACGTCCTGGAAAGACTCAAAATTAGATCTCCTGTCGCAGTGCAATTATCAGTAGAGCCGTTGTTGATCTCGTCTGCAGCAATTGTTGCTACACCATTGTCATCTAATGCAATCGTTGCATCCTGTGTGACTGCAGTAGGGATTGTCTCATCTACAATCTCTATAATCTCTGTAGCTGTACTAGTGTTACCAGACGCATCCGTAGCCGTCAAAGTAATGGTTTGGCTTCCTAAATCACTACAAGTAAAACTTGACTGACTTAGTGTTACGGTTGGGTTGCGATCGCAATTATCTCTTACGGAAGTTCGCAGATCACTAACAGCAAAAGTAACTGCGTTTGAACTTGAAGGATCGATCGCAAATCTCAGGGGTGATAATCCATTAGGGTTGTTCGCAGAGAAAACCGGCGCCACGTCATCCACGACAGTTACTATAATGGTCCGACTGGCAGCATTTCCAACCTTATCAGTCACCGTAATGGTTACCGTATTGTCCCCTAAATCATGACACGAAAAGTCCGTGAGGTCGGCCACAAAGGTTAGCTCTGATGCAGGTGTACAATCGTCGCTCGAACCATTATCCGCGTCAGCCGGTGCAAGTGTTGCTTTTCCTGTAGCATCCAGAGATAAAGTAACATCCTGTAGTACCACTGTGGGGGCCGTAATGTCACCTATAGTCACGTCATTAGAAATGGGAACTAACACATCTACCGAACAGGCAACAAGACCAGAACCTGGAGCAGCCCAATTGTTAGCATTGGCTAATGGATTGATCAGTGTAAGATCTAAAGAACCTGATAGATCGCTCGCTACCGTGCCGGCACCTTCATCCAGTCTGTAATAGTGCATCAGACCTTGTGAGGTCTCATCCACACAGGTATTCATCAGCGATTGAATGGTCGCAGCTGTTCTGGGCGCATCCCAAACCCTCACTTCATCAATAGTCAAATCTGAAATACTGGTACTGCCAAAAGCCGTGTGATTGATCTCCCCTACTTTAAACACATAGTTACTGTTAACACCGAGGCTATTATTGATTCCCCCGCCTATTTTCGAGATCAATGCACCATCGTAATAAACACTCATGAATTGGGAACCATTCGGTGCATAAACGATAGCAATGTGCGTTTTTGTATTGAAAGCGGGTGCCGGATACCGTTCAAAATTCAACCCTCCATTTCGCTCATGAAGAATCACTAAGTAACCTGTGTTCTGCTGAATATAGGCTTCTATATCACTGTCTCCACTGTTACCAATTGAGAATAGCACATTGTTATTGCTACTTACTCCCTTAAAGTCATCTATCGTAGCTTCAAATGTGTAGCCGTTCGCATAATTGAAGCGCCAATTACCATTTCCATCTGCGTATTCACCGCTCCCCACGAAAGTAAAAGCAGAACCCTGATCAATCGATGTGAAGGCTGTTTCTTCAGCAACCTCAAATGTTTTCGGACCGCTGAGTATTCCTGTACTGAATGTCAGGGCGTTTCCTGTTCCTAGTACTGGTCCATCTACAATCGAGTTATCTAGCGTATCTATTAAATAGTAGGTACTACCATTTACAGACCCATCCAAGTTGATATCAAAAGCTGTCGCTCCATCTATACAATACGGTGCTGGCAATGCGGGCGCCGCATTGAATTCTACCAAGCCGCTTTGTACGGTTAATTGAACATTGCCACTTGACGAATTACCTGAAGCATCTACACCAGTTACCGTGATGGTATTTACTCCTATATCATCGTACGTGAATTGCGATTTGGAAAGGGATAGTGTCAGCCCACAAGAACTGGTTGACCCTGTATCGAACAAAGCAGCTGATACTGTCGCATTCCCAGTACCATCAAGTGTTACAGCACCATCCATCAAATCAAGCACCGGTGAAATGGTATCAAGTGGCATCAGCGTAATCGAATGAGAATGAGAGTCTGCTCCGTTTCCCCAGGTGGCTTTGATGGAATTTTGAATTGAACTACCTACGTGATTACAATCAAAGGTGTTCTGACTTTGCGGATCCAAGGTATACGTAACATCCGTACAATTACTGTTAACCAAATCTGAAGCGACTACAGTGAGCATACCTGAAGCCGGCAAGTAAACAGGTATCACTTCATTATTATCCGGCAGCTCTGGGATAACCCTCACATTGGCTGTCTCTGTATCACTGCTTGATCCAATAGTGGCCGTCAGGGTCACTGTATTGTTACCTAGATCAGCGCAGGTAAATAGCGTTTTATCTAACGATAAAGTAGGAAGGTTATCACATGCATCCTTCGATCCATTGTCGACATCTTCTGGTGCTATGGTGGCCTCACCGTCCTGATCCAGCATTACTGTAATGTTTTTCGTAACTGCCGTGACGGTGGGATTAGGGTCTGTACATTCACTGGTATACAGCACATTATCAATCAGCAGCGAAGAAGAAACCACTTGCTGCGTAAACTGATATGTGAATCCTAGTCGTGTATAATTCCCCGTATAATTGGCGTCTTTCAAATCATAAGTGTAAGACTGTGAAGTTGTGCCGACTTGAAATGAAGTCAAAACATCCCACTGGCTCCCATCATCCGTCGCCATAAGTTGCATGGTTAACATTTCCGAAGGAAGGATATTTTCTGCCTCCGCATCGAAGGTGATTATTCCCGTCAAATTCTCAACACTGGGCATGACGGCTCTTCCCTGAAAAAAGACGCTGATCCGTAATTGACCATTAACGACCGCTACATCATTGTCCGAGACACTGGAATTAGCTGCTCGAATCCAGCAATCGGGAATCGAGCCGCTTACGTTTTCAAAATCTTCATCCACGGTAAAGACAGGATCAGAGCATTGAGCTAAGAGTGCTATGGGCGTACTACAGAGTATACATAGAGTAAGTAAAATCTCCCTCATGTGTTTGTTTTTTTGTTAAATGCAGAGCAAAACAATACAGTCACAAAGGCAATTTTTCGAGGATTGAGTTACCGTTGAGAGTTTTTGAGTTATCGTCGAGAAAGGTTGAGTAACGTATTGGATCGATGTGAGAGATACCTTCTCAAAGGGTGCTTATAACCCTGAAAAAAGGTCAAATAGAGCAGCCCAACATGCTTATGTGTAGGTGGATACCAATTAAAGATTGGCCAACGCTTCCATGAATTGCTCTTTTTTCCTGACTGCCAATGGCACGGATGACCCATCGGACAAATGAATAAGGCCGCCATCACGTTTTTCAAAGCGCTCGACGTAAGTCATATTGATGAGATGGGATTTATGCACCCGAAAAAAGGGCTGATCATCGAGGGTTTTCTCGTACTCCTTAAGGGTTTTGGAGATGGTCAGTTTCTCCTTTTTTGAAAACCAGAAGACCGTATAATTGCTGTCTGACTCACACCTGATGATGTCCTTGATCTGTACAACGTGCATGGCCTCATTATCACTGAGGATGATCTTTTTATCTTCCTGATTGAGTACCCTGTTTTCTACCAGGGTAGCGATCGCAGACTTTGTTAATTCAGAATTTCTTTGTTTAGCCTTAGTAATAGCATCTTTGAGGTCAGCCGGAAAAACGGGTTTGATCAAATAATCTGTCGCACTGTACCTAAATGCCTGAATGGCATATCGGTCATGCCCTGTAATAAAAATCGTTTGAAAATCCGGACTTTCGAAGTTCGCTAACAAATCAAAACCAAGCCCGTCCCTCATTTCCACATCCATGAATGCGATAGCTATCGATTCGCTCTCCAACAATGCCAATCCGGAAACTACACCCGAAGCTTCACCTACTATTTCTGCTTCAGGAACGTGTTTTTCCAGCATGGCACGAAGGTGCTGACGCGCCGTTTTTTCATCATCTATAATTGCGACTCTCAAAAGCAGCTCATTTACCGTACAGGAACATGCAATGCTACACGTGTTCCATCAGGATTTCCACTATTATCCGTTCTGTTTTCGATCAACAGTTGGATTTTGTTTTTTAGCGAACGATTATACAAATCAATTCTTTCTTTGATGATGGTTGTGCTCAAAGAACGTTTGCTTGTTTTGTATTCACTTTCCACAATCCCAACACCATTGTCTTCGATTTCCAAACGAATGGAATCCTCTGCCTGAGATAATTTCACTTTGATCAGTCCTCGCTCATCAGGTTTCAAACCGTGTTCTATGGCGTTTTCAACAAATGGCTGAATGAACATTGGAGGGATGTTGTCCATCTCCTCATCAATCGATTCATCCACCTCAATGACATAGTCAAAAGCATCCTTTAACCTTCGTTTATTGAGTTCAAGGTAATCTTTAACCATTGCAATTTCATCCTCAACCGGAATGAACTCCTCCCGAGAATTTTCAAGAATTTTTCGCATCAGACGCGCGAATAGTTCCAGGTATGATTCTGCTGCCTCAGTATCCCTATCAAACAAAGATGCCTGAACAGTAATGAGGGCATTGGAAATAAAATGAGGATTAAGTTGAGAGCGTAGAAAGCGCTGTTCCAATTCTGCTTGTTGCCTTTGCCTCGACGTGGTTTGTCGGTAATACTGGAAATACGCAATACCTGCTATCAATAAAGTAATCACTAATCCAATGATCAGCATTTGATTGCGTCGGACGATGGTCAGCTCTTGAATAGTCGTTTGCTGAGTAAGCGCCTCGATCGCTGCTTCCTTCTTCTCTGTTTCATACTTGGTTTGGAGTTCTCCGACGATTTTATTCGTCTCTTCATATTGCAAAGAGTCACGCAACGCCTTATACTTCTCTTCCGATGCTTTTGCCAAATCTTTTCTTCCGATAATACTATATTGAATAAATAGCTTCATACTTACATCCTGAATGCGACCGATGAACCCCAACTTTTTAAAATAAGTCATGGCTTCTTCGTAGTACGCAATGGCGAGTTGATGGTCAGCTTGTTCGGCCGCTATGTTTCCGAGTGATTCAAGCGCACTTGTCAGGAGGTTCTCATTCCTGATTTCGCGGAAATAAGGCAACTCCGAAAGCAACAACTCCTTGGCTTGCTCAAATTCTTCCAGATAGATTTTGCAGGTAGCCATGTTGAGGGATGTTACTGCGATACCCGCTCTGAAATTGACACGCTCACATAGGTCACGGGCCTGATCAAAATAAGATAGCGCTTCATCATAATCTTTCAAATCCCGATAAGACTTCCCAACATTGAAATAGAACATTCCTTTCGAAGGAGTTTCGGGATCATCTTTTACTAATTCCAGGCTTTTCAGACTTAATTTAAGTGCTTTCTCATGATATCCAGCTGTAGCATAGATCGGTATCAAGTCACCCTGGGTGATCAATGTTTCATCCTTTCGTCCCAGTGAATCAAAAATCCGGATTGATTCTAATCCTACTTTAATGCCTTCTTCGATCTCTCCGCCTAAGGCGTACTGTTCAATTAATTCACGTTTTACGACCGCTTTTTGATAAGGCAATTGCTGTGCTTCGGCAATTTCCAGAGCCTCTTGAAGATATGCCTCACTTTTATCGCGCATTGAATTTTTGTAAACCGCTGCCAGTTTCAACAACACTTCCAGCCTAAGCGAATCGGGTTCCTCATATTGATCTAACAATTGGAGCAGACTATCTTGTTTTATCTGTTGAGACCGCAGTGGAGTTGAATGCAGAAAAAGCACGATGGAAATGGTGAAAAAGACAACTTTTGCTAGCAAATGATTGTTTTGGAATAAGCTTCCGGCAGCCCTACTTTCCCGCATATTTAATGACTCAATCCCTATGAATGAATATCAAAGATATGGACTCATGCCCAAAAATGGTCAAGAAGATCAATTCGAGAATAAACTCGGCGATTCATAACAATTAGTCATCCACTCTTTCTTTTTAGGGAATAAGACAAATTCAACCCTGCCCCCAGAGACAATTCTGAAAAAGTATCGAACTCATAGTAATTCAGAAAAACACTAAGCTTTTTAAAGTCATACTTCAATTCACCTTCGATCACCTTTTGAGTCCCAAACAAGGATATTTTACCCCTGATCGAAGTAGACGACTTGAAAATCTTAGTCCCTAGTCCGATCACTGGTGCAGAAAAAGTCCTGAATTCTTCAAAACCTGCGGTTAATATATCTTGTCGCAATCCACTGTAACCGAGTGTGAGGGTATGCTGCTTAAAGTTGAAATCGCCTTCAACCGCATATACCCAGGAAGAGAACCTATTGATATCAATATTGCGGTACCGTACATTGATGTCAGCAGAGTAACCACAATCATAAATGAAGTGACGATATTCCAGGCTACTTCTCAAGAAGAGATCATCATTCCTATTTGCCTGATAAGTCAGGTCCCCAATGAGTGGTCCTTTCGTATTGAATAGGAGGTCTTTCGGTAATGACAGCAGGATCTTGCCACCATAAGTGGATTGTATCGCTCCCGCTAGCGCATAAAAACTTACCTTTCTGTAGTCCCAAAAGTGCACGGTACAGTCATATTTAAGTACTATATCCAAGTAGCTTCGTCCTTTTATCGCCACTTCTTTCGATTTCAATCCAATAAATGAAAAGATCAGAACGTCATCTGACGATGGGACAGTCAGTTCAAAAAATCCATCAAAATCAGTGGTCGTCCAAACCGATTTCCCTTTCACTACAACGTTACAATTCGGGACTGAACCGCCATCGTTACCTAAAACCCTGCCTTTCACAACGTGCTGAGCTTGCCCCAACTGAGCAATGATGCTAAAGAGTATTGAAAAATTTAAAAGCCGTAGTTGTCTCGTCATGATTGCTAATTGTATTGACGACAGTTCCTTATAAATATAAATAAACTGGAACTAAGCCTATTTTACAACTAACATCGTTGAGCACCGAAAAGTCCTACTCATTCAAATCCGTTTCCAACTCCTGTTGGAGAAGGGCATGGATCGCTGCGAGGTGATGATCATCGTGCTCAGCAACAAAGAAGAATAAATTCATGATCGTCATTGGTATTTCCAACCTGGGATGCAATGCCGTTTTCAGGAGATCTTCCTCGGACAGCTGACGAAGCTTAATCATCATGTCTTGTCTTGCTAAATTGAAGCTCGCCAGAATGTCTTCCATTTCAGCATCATTGTGTCCCGCCTGATCCGTCGCCCTGTTTTCCAGATCTGTCGGTCGCAAATGTGATTCTCCATGCAAAATATCGGCTAATCGTCCCAGCCAAAGGGGTTCAAGATCAACTAAGTGACCTACATGCTCCTGGATAGACCATTTCCCATCTTGCTTGCTGATGAGTGTTTCTTTTGAGCAATTCTGCAGCTTCTGATTAATTCGTGCCGAAGTTCCCTCCAATCGTTCCAATAGGAGCGGATAAAGACTTACATCATTGACAAAGTCAAACTTCCTGTCAAACCATTTCTGTTGTTCCATAAGACCCTATACGAACTATTGAAGTTCAAAGATGCTCAGCATTGAACCAGACAATTGCTATTGATCAGTCTTCTCTCCCCTATCCAATTTTTCTTCTACCCGCTTTATTTGCTTACTGAGAGACTCCATGCCTTTGATGGTCTCATTAAATCCCTTTTGCAGGACGTAAATGATCCCTAGTCCTAAAACTGCGATTTCTCCGATCAGAATAAAATTGCTCATGATTTGTGTTGGTTTTGATTCAATTGACACTCAAGGTATGAAGAATTCAGAGGCCATAGCGAAAAGGATTTAACTGGTTTTTCAGTTAATAAACTGAATTAACAGTTGTGTAACTGAAGAATCAGTTATATCATTGTACCTATGGAACGACTAACCAGGGCTGAAGAGCCTATCATGAAGATTATCTGGGATAAGGGAGAAGTGTTCATCAAAGACATCATTGAAGCACTATCGGAGAAAATCCCCTACAACACGGTATCGTCTATTGTGAGGGTACTGGAGTCCAAAAACATGGTAGGGCACAAGGCTTATGGAAGGACCTATCAATATTACCCATTGATCAAGAAAAGCGAGTATCGGAAGTCACTACTCAAGACGATGATATTCGAATACTTCGATGGTTCTTATAAGGGATTGTTGTCTCAAATGATTGCCAACGAAGATCTATCGAAAGACGAACTAGAGGAAATGAAAAAACTGCTAAATGAAAAGTCATGATTGAAATTGCTATTTACCTGTCGGAGTTCTTATTGATCTCTACCTTATTTTTTGTCATTTATTTATTGATCAAGGAACATGCAACTCCGCAGCTTCGACGCGTATTTCTGCTTTGCTGGCTATTATCCTCTTCGATCTTTCCTCTGATATCTATTGAGGGTTACCAATACCCGGTAGCTTACTTATCACATGATGCATTTGAGAGAAAGGAAGTAGACCATCAATTCAAAGCAATGGATGGTTTAACACCTCAAAATCCACCGCAAATTTCCATCCCTGTTCAGACCTCAGCCAATCAGCAAGTTGTTCCCAAAGCAGCCCCATCTAAAGACAAGAATTTCTCCTATCAATCTTTGTTTCTGATTCTCTATTTCTCGATAGTGGGCCTATTATTTGCCCGGTTCTTATTTGGCCTGGCACAAATCCTGATGATGACTAAAAAGGCTGAAACAATACGGATCGACGGCAGGAAAGTATTCAAGGTGAATCAGTCTGGTTTTACGGGGGCATCATTCTTTCAATGGATATTCATCGGTTCCGATATAGACAGCAGCGATACGGAATTGATCCTCCAACATGAAATGACACACAGTCGATTGAGACATAGTTTCGATGTGATTTTAGGAAACCTCTACCAGATCATGTTTTGGGCTTGCCCATGGAGTTGGTATGTATTGAGGCAGATCAAACTAAATGCAGAATTAGAAACGGACCATGTCCTTTCACAAAAGGTATCCATCAAAAGGTACGGAGAGCTCTTGCTCAACCTTCACCAAACCCAGGTGTCCTATGTATTGAACAATTTCAGTGCGGGCCACCTCAAGGTCCGAATTAAATCCATGACGAATCAATCCTCTCAGAAGAAATGGATACTTGCCGTACCTGTTCTACTGATCACGATTTCTTTCCTCGCAGTAAGTTGTAGTGACATCATCGAAAGTACTGCCTCCAGGAATACTGAATCCGCGTTAGATGCACGGCTAGTTGATGTGAAATCCATCACGACTAAATTCGTCAGTCATCAAAACGATACGCAACAAAAGACTGGTAAAATTGTGTCCAGAGTTACTTTTCTTCCGGATGGCAGTCTTGACGAATTCGTAGAAAAGACCTCTTATCCCTACGATCGTGAATATGAAGTGAAAAAGACTTTTTGGGATACTCCAGCAAAAAAGAACCTTTTTCACGCCATGGATGGGTTGAATTTAGGGGTTGCTGAAAGGAACCTTCTCTATGGCAACGACTGGTCTACGGCCTATCTCAAACATCTAAGAGATAAAAGAAACTCCGAGCTAAGCAGGGGCTTTTGGGATGAAGAAATTACCGCCGATAAAGAGATAAATCCGACATCAATCAAGGTTGCCAGAGATTACAGTGGAAATAGTATTTCATTTTTAAATTCTCCCGAAACAACCCAGTTCTTCGAGTATGACGGCAATAAGGTGATCTCAACGTCAAAGATGACTGAATACAAAATAGATGAAAGCCAAATAGAGACGTATTTAACTAAATACGAAGGCATGGAATCAGAGGTAGCAAAACAATTAGACTGGGCCAAGCTTAACTCCGGAAAGGTGACAAATGACATCAAGTTTTTCTTTGACGGGGAGTTATTGACAAGCATCACCACCCAGGATTCGTATGGAGATCCGATTACTTATAAGTTCTTTTATCAGAACAATCTGCTTACCAAACAGGAGTACTACAAATACGGAAAGTTAGTCAATACGCGGGTCCATCATTACAAAAATGGACTGAAAGATCGCTCAGAAATCTTCAACATCTACAATGAACCAGAATACACCATTCTTTACGAATATGAATTCTGGTAAGATCAGCGGAATATTCGTTTAGTTCAGCATGAATTTCACCTCTTACACACGGTGACCGGATCTATTTTTGAAGTAGTTGAAACACCTGTATTCCCACTTTTGACGCATATCAGTCAACTTAAGCGTCATTCCTGCGTAGGCAGGGTGCCTGACCAAGGAATCTCAAACTTAGATGTGCTAACAGACTTTGAGATTCCCGAACACAGTCCCATCCGGGTACGGCGGGAATGACGGGTTTTGTTTTTTTGGTTTAAGTTGACAGCCAAAAACTCTTGAAGTGGGTCTCTCTAGTAATTTGAAAGAAAAGATTTCCAACACTTCATTTCAAACACCCTGAGGTTATGATGTACTTGACTAACCTCCTACCCCAACACCTTCTCCAAAATCTTCTTGGTGATCAGATAAGTCGGTAAGATCCCTTCTGCACCCAAACTTCCGGAAGCCAACGTACTTCCCGTTCGCAGCGGATTATCAGAAGCGTAGTAAGCGTAAAATACTTTCACGTTTTCATCCACACTCCTACGAATACGAGAGGCCGACTGGATCGCTTTCTGATAATGTGCTCCTTCCATTTCCAGGCCTACCGCATTCCAGGTCGTCTCCAGGAAATGAGCCAGAATATCATGGTTTTGAAGAGATGTCCCCAGTACCGTGATCATGGTTCCTTCGAAAACCTGCAAGCCGCAACCTTCGAAATCTTCTTTGCTCAGCTGGTTGTCGAACGGATAGTTATCTGCCGTCCCTTCAAAAACGTGAGCGGTAGGGATCATGATATCGCCTTTATCCCCTTCGAGGATACCCGCTTTACCCATAATGGATACGGTTTCTACCCGCATCGGGTATTCTAGTTCCGCTCGTTCGTAAGGTTTTAGTAGTTCATCCAGACATTCGTAAGCCTGCTCTCCGAAGGCATAGTCCATCACAATCAGGACCTCTTCTTTGTTTTTGAATTGCTTCAGGTTCAGGTCCGGTGGCAAATGATTGGGATCAATTTTATCAAGCTCAATGATCTGGACCGTCAGGTTGGTCCCGGAATTATCCTGGATCTCGTATAAGCCATGCGTTTCCGCAAAAACACCGATCTTCTCCCGCATGGGCGCGTTTTCCGGTGCACTGGTCGCTTCAGCCAGCGCAGAAATCGACGGATAAGACTGCTCTTCTTTCAGCGCCTCGAATCCAAATAAGGTATTCTTTACACTGTGCAGGTTGGCACTGATGATGTGTTTGGTACGATCCATCAAGCCTTTTTCAAACAGCAAGTCTTTGATGCGTTGTGCCCATTGTGTCCCAAAAGCATGCTGCCCTACGATCTCTCTCAATTTTGCTGAAAAGCTGATGCCTTTGTCCTTCTTCTCTTTTTCTTCCAGGATGGCTACCCGACCCAGGTGATAAACAATGTGGTACAGGCTGTTACTACTGCTGCTTTGTGCAAATTTCTCAACTGCCTGGCGGGTTTCTTCCAGCGTACGGCCAATGATGTTACTCAAATAGACAATGGCACGCTTCTCATCGAAGGCCTTCCCTCGACCTTCATATTCCACGACCTCTTCCAGTCGGCGCCAATCTTCATCGATCTCCCGCTTGGCCGTCATGGCGTGATCTTTGATCTTAGATGCCTCAATGTAGAGGAAGGTCAAGTGCGTTAAGATGTCATAGATGTCACTTCGTCCACGTGTCATTTCAATGTACATCCGCTCTTTATCGATCCGATAACAGTTGCGGCGACGTTTGGGAGGAATGATCAGTTCGTAACCCGATCCTTCAAAGCCTTCACTCGCGATCAGTTTGATGAACCGACATTCTTCAATGCCTTTGGGTAGCCGCTCCATGACGTAGAGCAGACCATCCAATTCTACACGCTCATGATCAGACATCACCCCATAGATCTCTGGGTTCAGGACCTTCATGGCTTCAATTAATGATTTTCCAGATACGCCCATGGGTTTGTAGCTTCCCCTCAAAAACAGGTGGC
This sequence comes from Cytophagales bacterium, assembly GCA_033344775.1. NCBI lineage: Bacteria > Pseudomonadati > Bacteroidota > Cytophagia > Cytophagales > Cytophagales bacterium. The sequence goes on from JAWPMT010000004.1 coordinate 1,571,698, forward strand.
GCATGGTGATGTAGAGCCTTTCGATTGCGGCCCTGGATTCTCTTGTACGTTTTTTATCAACGCTCATTCAAAAAGGTTGTTTTTTATATGTTAGAAAGGCTGACTACTGCAAGTATTAGCATTCTATGCGATTTTATTTCGGAGGAACAGATTCTTCATAGAATCTTCTAAATCAGGAAACAAATCGCTAAACAGCATCAGCTAAAATTTCACAAAACTAATGCATTTGTGATTCATGGCGGCTATTATTTTTTCCGGAAACGCTGACCTAAACATTCAAAGCAGTTGTCAACGAGAATCTTTAAGCTTTGAATTACTCATCGCCTAAAAATCTTCCCAACTACCCATTTCTCACTATATTAGATAACGGAAACCCCTACTCTCATGTCCGAAAGAGCCTTAGAACTCATCGAAGCAGAAAAGCAAAACAAAACTGGAAGACTGTACCTGACCAAAACTGGACTTACCGCCCTCCCCGAAGAACTGCAAGCAATGCATTGGCTGACCAACCTTGATCTTGATGACAACAGTATTCAGGATATTTCCTCGTTGACAAAGCTCACCAAACTGCGATCATTAGGGTTAAGTATGAATAAAATACAGGACCTGTCCCCTCTTGAAAATCTTAGTCAACTCCGTTCATTAAAACTATTCAGTAATGAAGTTCAGGACATCTCTCCTCTAAAAAATCTCAGACATCTCAAAGAACTGGACCTGATCTACAACCATATTGAGGACATCAGTAACTTGAATAAGCTTACCCAACTTCAAGAGTTAGAATTAGGAGATAACAGGATTGAGAATATTGAACCACTGGCTTCATTAGTCAAGTTAGAAGAGTTATGGCTTTATCGAAATTCGATCCAGGATTTATCTCCCCTTCAGGAACTGCGTAATCTTAAAAAATTAGATCTGGACAAAAACCCCATACAAGACCTGTCTCCGTTGTTGTCCTTACCACAACTCGAATACCTGGGCCTGCAACAATTGGGCCTCAAAGACCTCTCCCCCTTACTGCCCCTACTTCAACGCACCTCTATGGAAGTTATCATGGACAAAAGAAACGAAGAGTTGAACCTACGAGGAAATGAAATCCTGAAACCTCCCCTTGAGATTGTCGAGCAAGGTCGGGAAGCCATCCTGGAGTGGTTTGAAGCCAATAAGACCGCACTCAATGAGGTCAAACTCATCCTGATCGGCGATCCCAAAGCAGGTAAAACATCGATTCTCCGCCGACTGAAAGATGGCACATTCAACAAAGATGAACCCCAAACAGACGGGATCAACATCGAGGACATCCACTTTGGTGATTGTGATAACTTTGATGGTGAAGGTGCATTGAAAGACATCACTGGTCACTTCTGGGATTTTGGCGGTCAGGAAATCATGAACTCCACGCATCAGTTTTTCCTGACCAAACGCTCTGTCTACCTCCTGGTACTCAATGCGAGAAATGACAACCAGGTAGCCAATCAGGTGCGGAACTGGGTACAGCGCATCCGGGCCACGGGTGGCGATTCGCCTATCATCGTTGTGGCCAACCAAATCGACGTAAATCGTGGCTTTGGCTTTGAGAACGAATCGATCCTCCGTAAAGACTTCCCTCAGATCAAGGCCTTTCTCAAAGTGTCTTGCGATACCGGTGAAAACATGGAGTCCCTGATCGCTGAGTTGGAAGCATGGATCCCGCAAGCGGAATTGTTCCGTACAGAAGTAGACGAAAAGTGGTTACCTATCAAAGACCGGATGGAAAAAGAAACGGCGGAGAAACGGTACCTGACGGAGGATCGTTTTCTGCAGATCTGCAAAGACCTGAACCCTACGTCCCGGAAGAGTCTGGTTACCTTCTTGCATGACCTGGGATTACTGCTTCATTTTGAAGGGTTAGGCCAGATCCTGGAGGAATATTACGTATTGGACCCCAACTGGATCACCTACGGTGTGTATCAAATCCTCACTTCCAACTTTGCCGGCAGTTGCAAAGGCATCGTACCCGTAGACCGACTGGATTACATCGTGAACGAGGAGCCTGATAAGTTGTACCTGTATCAAACCGAGAACTTCGTAAAAACCCACTACAGTCCCGCTCAACGGACGTTTCTCGTGGACATCCTGCATGAGTTTAAGCTTTGCTTTTATGTCAACGATCGGCAGCACTTCATCGTGCCGGATTTATTAGAAACGGAAGCGTCGCCAGAAGTGACGGAACCCATCCGAAATGCTTCCGACGCCCTTCGGTTTGTCTATGAATATACCTATCTGCCGAAATCGATCATCCCAGAGATCATGGTAGAAGCCCACCATATGCTGGCCAATATCTGGCGAACCGGTTGTCTGCTGACTTACGAAGACAGCACCGCCCTGATCAATGCAGATCAAAATCGCATCTACATCACGGTGGTGGGCACGCATAAAAAGAAACGTGAATTCCTGTCCGTCTTGCGCTACCAGTTGGATCAGATCAACAGCAAGCTGAGTGATCCACCAAAGATGCTCATCCCGCTACCGGGCTTACCGAACGATATGGTGAGCTATAAAAGGCTGCTTAGCCTGGAGCGTGCTCGTCAGGAAGAATACCCGCACTACTCGGAAGCCACCGACGAAACCACGACCTTCCTCATTTCAAAACTACTGGAAGGCATCACACCCTTCAACGACATGGCAGCTGTCCGAAAGGAAATGGACAAACTAAGTTCCAAAATAGATAAGGCTCAATCTGGCATTGACCAACTCATCCAAACGCAGGAACAGCACTTTGAAACGCTCACGATGCAACTGGGGCCGGAATGGAAAGAGGCCATCATTAATGATCTGGAAGCGGTGCAACCCCACCATGCAGAATCCATGGTCAGGGAGGTAACTCAGGCACTGGCCACCGCATTCGAGTTGCATCATGCGGATATGAATGAAGAACTACAGACCATCTACCAAAACCTGAAGACTGCTCCCAGCAATACCCAGCTGAAGCTAAAGGTTGCGCTGCCACTGCTGCCTAATATCGTCAGTATCGAAGGGGAATTTGACTTGAAGGAATGGGGAAATAAGATGTATGAGAAGTATAAGCTGCCGCTTTTTAAGATGATGGGGAAGATTGGGTAGCAAATGCCCCAATGCCATTTAGCTAAGGTAAAGGACCGTCATTGCGATGCAAAAAAGCAATCTCAAATACTGTTTCGAAGCAGAAATGTAGAATAGACTGCTTCAATTCTTCGCAGTGACGAATCTTAGCTTAATGGCATTGCCAGATTCCGTTACGATTGCACTTTGGTCTCGGTAACGTTTTTCCTTCTGTAAGCAATTCCAGCCTTTTCCGGCCAGCAGTCACGGATGACGGCCTTAAATAATTTCCGTCATTCCGGTCATCATTGTAGTCTCTCACGACTAGTACTAATTGAAATTGATGTACCGCTAGGCGGCCCTGCGGAATCTCACGAATATCAGTTGTTACTTCATTTGATGAGATTTCCCTATGATCATTGAACAAGTATACAGATGGAAGAATGTACTGTGATCCGGGGAATGACGGTTCAGAATATGTAAACTTGCCTCATGCACCTCTTCTACAAACCGGACCTGAAAGAAAACGCTACGCTGGAAGGCGATGAGTTTCATCATTGTGTGAAAGTCTTGCGGCATCAGGCAGGTGATGTGGTATTCATGACCGATGGTCAGGGGGCCATGGCGAAAGTGACCATTGACGGCATTTCCAAATCAGCACTCCAATTCTCCGCCATCGAGCGACTGGACCAACCAGCCAAACCTTTTGGGGTGCACTTGTTCATTTGCCCGACCAAGAACTTTGACCGGATGGAGTGGATGGTGGAAAAAGCCGCTGAGATACAGGTCGATGAAATTACGTTCATCAATTCCAGAAATTCGGAAAGACCCAAAGCCAATCTGGGGCGATTGGAAAAGAAAGCAGTGAGTGCGTTGAAGCAATCAAAAAGCGCGTGGAAAATGCAGATCAATACCATTCAGCCTTTTGATCAAGTAATCGAGAAACTGACTGGTGAGTCTTTTTTAGCTTATGTGGAAGAGAAGCAGCAGGCATTGAAAGACAGCATCTCTCCGGACAAACAAGTGAACCTATTCATCGGTCCTGAGGGAGATTTTACCCCTGAGGAAGTGGCGTTAGCGAAGGCAAAAGGCATCCAGCCTGTGAGCCTTGGAAAGTCTGTACTTCGCACGGAAACCGCTGGCCTATTGGCGTGCCATACCGTGAACCTGATGAATGGTTTTTAGCAGATCGAAATAATGATTAGACCAGACGAAATGCACATGTGGGTTTCATAGAGACTATCTGACTTCTCATGCTACCTCATAATCGCTCATGGGAGAACGATACCTGTCATGCGACCTGAACCACCCTTCATGGCGGTAATCTGATGTCTCATGCCACTATCTACACCTTCATGGGAGCATAAACACGCGTCATGCCACCTACATGGCTCTTCATGGGAGTTTAAACATGTATCATGGCATCTATGTGGCCCTTCATGGGCGCATCGATACCCTCCATGCCTACTCAATTACTTGTCATGGTCACCATGGCGCCTCAAACTACTCCCATGACGGAATAAAATTTGGCATGAGTATAGAAATATTAGCATGGCGAAATAAAAATTGGCATGAGCAAACACCGAGGTGGCATGACGGACAAGATTAGCGGCTTGGGCACTTTTGTGTTGGCATGAAGCATGGTCACAGCGGCATGGCGACTTGTGATGACGGCATTCGTATATACCATGGTAGCGTGATGGACTGTTGGAGGGTTTGCTACCTCGCAATCAAAAGTTTGTCACTCTTCAATTGGTTTCGGAACTGATAGATGATCGTGTAGATTCCTCTTGGTGTGCCTTGAGGCAAATAGATTTCCTGGTCTTCATCGGAGGCTTCTATATGTTGGCTGAAGACCTTCTGACCTGACAAACTCACCACTGACAGAACGACTTCTTCTCCTTCACGGAAGCCCTCCATACTGACATGGAATCGTCCGTCTGTTACTGGATTTGGATAAACTTCGAAAGCTGCTTCTTCAAAGAACTCCTGCACCGTTACTGCAATGATCGGACTGTACTCAAACTGGCCATCATAATCCACCTGTCGGAAACGATAATAGTTGATGCCTGGTAGTGGTTGATCATCAATGAAACGATACGCATTTCGGAACTCTGTGGTACCATTGCCGGCAACCTCACCGATATAGATGAAAGAAGAAGCATCTTCAGACCATTCGATCTCGAACCGATCATTGTTCAATTCTGCTGCCGTTTCCCAATTAAGAATCACGATCTTATCCTCAGCTACGCCCTTAAAAGAGAGTAAGGTCACTGGTGTAACTACATCAGGGGTAGTCCCGGCCGTACCTGTACTAAAAGTGGTAAGGTTTTGCCACAAGATGGTGTTATTGACAACATCCACGGTATAGTTAGGGAACATACTGGTATCCGCATCCACATTGAATTTGATCGGCACCAGGTCTGCTTCATTTCCAATCACGTCCGCATCATCGTAGTGCATGGTGATGTCATAGGTAGCAGCCGTAACATTAACAGGCTCAAAGGTCCATTGTCGGGCCAAATGTGCACGGGTATCGTCCACACTTGGATGTGCTGAATTCGCAACCTGCAAATTCAATTGAGGATCACTACCAGTCAGGCTGCTGGCCTGAAACTCGAACGGCGTATAATTTCCAGAACCATCTCCTATCGGGAATTGATAATTCGTACCGCTGGCAACAGACCATCTGACACCACCATTGCCTCCCGCTTCGATGTAAGCACTGCTACTTCCGGTAATCGCCGAAGCGGAATTGTTAGTGACGATCAGCAATTCGTTTCCTAACTCCAGGTTGTTACTCAATAATTGCAGTTGTGAGGATACTTCAACGGTATCATTCAGAATCAATTTACCCGCAGGTTTATCAACAATCAGGTTAGCAAAGGTGATTTTTTCATTGGTCGGAGAAATGGTCTGATCCCCCGTAGTACCATTGAACCGTACCGTGGCTGATCCAAATTGAAAATCAGCATCTACCGAATTGTTCCAATCTCCTTGAATGTTCAGGTTGTTGCCATCTAAAACGAGGCAAGGGTTATTGTTGATAGTAAAGTCATTCTCAACCAGTGTTTGACTTCTCAAATGTCTTGGTCCCTGACCGGAAAGGATCATGTTGTAATAAACCAGCGGCTGAATAAAGATCGGATCCCCGGAACTGCGGTATTCTACGGTTCCTGTACCCCACATGAATGTCGTGGTGTCTTCTGCCGGCATTCCGAATCCTAAAATGATCAAGGAATCGGTAACAGTCAATTTATGCGTTCCTAGCGCCAGACGGCCCCGCTCCGAAGGAACGGCACTGTCCAAACCGATCACCTGACTAGCAGTCACATCCTGATCCAGGGTAACCGTAGCTTGTAGCAAGGCGGGCTCATCTTCCTGTGGCACACCCAGCAACCACGTGCTTGCATCGTTCCAGTTTCCGTCATTGATGGCCACATTTCGAGCCATGGCTATAGTAAATACATCACCATCGGCAACATTCACTGTATCGGAGAACGCATAAGTCCCAAAGCGATCATATAGTCGATAGAAAGTCAGGTCACCATCCCCTACATCGGTAAAGTCTCCATCCTGATCATTGTCCACAATCACAAAATAGGAGTTGTATCCATCAGGTTGTGCCGGTAGCTGGGTAGTATCCACCATGATTCGAAAATTTCCGATTTCACCCGCTTCTTCTACTAACCACTCCCGGTCCACGCGCTGAACGAAATTGCCAAAAGACATGGAAACTTCCGTATTATTGAACGATCCCATGGAAGCGCCATCGTGGCCGATCACGATGTACTCACCATCCGTAAGGCCGGTTGGATTTTGAACTTGCAGCATCTGATCCGAACTTCGGGCGATCAGGTGTCGGTTGGTCACATCATCCCGTCCAATTCCGAAAATATCATTGGGGTGCGTCGCATCGTTGGCATCAGGATAAATATCATCTGTGGTAACCGAGATACCGTATTTGCCTTCATAGTATGAAGCCAATAATTTTTGCTGGAAGGTATTAGCATTCCTTTCATTAAAATGAACGATCTCCCCGATCTCTCCTTGAAAATGATCCCCTTCCGTATCGTTCTGTACGGTGACACCAAATTTGGTTCCGTTTCTGGTTGCCCCGATTCCAATCAACCCTCCGTGTGCATTCAATAAAGCGGTCACGCCAGTGTTATTACCTGAGAAAGCACCACCAATGGATTTGTACCCTGAAGCTCGAATCTCACCATCCAATTGGTCCAGTTCAAATAGTGCATAAACCGATTCATTGGCTACAATGGAAGTAGTCACATCAATGTAGTTCCAACCTGTACTTGTACTCCATGCACTGAAATGCAGGGTGCCAGATTCGAGCCAGACATTCAATCCATTGCCCGTTCCTCCTTGTTCATAAATCACCTGACGATCTGTGACATTAGCTCCAGCTCTGAAAACTAATCCGATGCTTTTCTGTACATAGTTACTTGGTGACGTATTGATCAGATTGTCATTATCCATCAGCAAGTCATCACTATTGGCACTGGTAAAGTCGATCAATGCCTGACCATTTAATGCATTGGTCAAATAATTTGGTGAAGAAGTAGAGCCGGTAGTATCATAAGCGTGATGATTCAAACCTGACTGATCCCTCCAGAAGAACACATTATCTCCGTTTGTGGCAGGTGTTGTTCCTGTTGGCTCATTAAATACATCAAGGTCGGATCTCAACCAGAAAGCCATTTCAGAACCGGTAAGGTTTCTACCAACTCCACCGGGTCCGATTGGTCCTAAGCCTCCATCATCATCAATGATCGTGAACGTATGCTGGGTCGTTGCTCCAAGCGTGGCGTTCATGGGATTAGAAATGTCAATGATCAGCGTCTCGTCCGTTTCTACGATCTGGTCATTGAACAAGGTCAAATTGATGTTACCCGAAGTTTGTCCGGCGGTAATGGTAACGGTGCTTCCTACCAAATTGTAATCACCACCTGCTCCTACAGCAGTAGACGCTCCGTTTACGGCATAGTCAATTGTTACATCCAGGAAGCTGGCCGCAGAAAGATTGACCGGAATACTGACAGAAGTCACGCCTTCCGAACCTGAAGAAACAGGATTACCGAAGCTGACAGTCGGTGGATCATCATTGTCTTGAATGGTATAAGTATAGACCAGTGTATCTCCTAGACCAGTGTTTGATCCACCAGTAAGGGTAATCACAATGGTTTCCAGGTCTTCATCCGTCATGTCGTCATTGATCGGAATAGAGATGGTCTCCAGCGTGTCCGATGCCACAAAAGTCAAGGTGTCGGGCGTTGCCAATTCAAAATCAAGTCCAGTACCATTTGAAGCCGTACCACTCACTGAGTAATAGACCTCCGTTGGATTGATGTCATCACGTTCGCTCAGAAATACATCCAGCAGAATAGGGGTCTGATCCTCAGTATTCGTACTGTCTGCATTGGCCAGGTTTACTTTCAGGGACTGATCAGAATCATTGATGGTAAACGTATGAACGGAATTGGCACCCAATACCGCTCCAACAGGAGGATTGCTCAAAGTAACGGTAAAGTTTTCATCACTTTCCACAGCCGTATCATTGATCAATGTCACAGGAATGGTCTGTGTTTGATTACCCGTGCCTACAGTAATTGAGCCACTGGCCAACGTATAATCTGTTCCTGAACCCGTGGCTGTTCCATCTGCTACGGTGTAGTCTAGTGTCAGGTCTTCCTGCGTCACATAGTTCAGGGAAACTTCGATGCTGGCAGGCGAATCATTCTCCAGGGTATTACTGGCTGCTTGGGTGAATTGAAGGACTTTTCTCGCAAGCCCAATGGTAAAGTATTTTCCGCCGGATAAATCCACTCCATTCAGGGAGTACTCACCAGGAGTCTCCTGTGCTAATTGATAGACCGTAGCCCCTGACGTAAAATCTCCATCATCATCCACCATCAGCACATAATTGGCCGGAAAGCCACTAGGGGGAGAACTGAGATTACTACTGGTCAATGTAAGTTTCACCGTACCTACATCTCCAGTCTCACTTGCCCTCCATTCACGACTTAGGCGACGGAAATCTGAGCTATTACTATTAGGAAGATCTGTTTCTACCCAATCATTTACCGTTCCATTGTCATGGCCGATGAGCAAGAATTCATTATCACCCAGGTCGGAAGGATTATTCATTCTGATGATCCCTGGGCCCTGGGCATCGCTGTGTGTATTGGCAGCATCAACCCGACCGATCCCAAAAACATCATAACCGTGAGTGGCTTCATACGTGAATACATCTTCCGCAGCTATATCTATGTCGTACTTCGCCGATAAATAATTATAGACGATCCGTCTTTGTGCTTGATTGTAGATGATATTGGTCACAATCAACTCCCCTACATTTCCAGCAAATGGATCCGGGCCAGCCGAACTGCTAAGGTCATGGTAGACAGTCGTCCCCAACACGCCACCAATGGCTACACGATCAGGGTGAGTAAACAATCTACCGGCACCTGTTAATTCTAATAAGTTTTCTCCGTTGAGGGAAGCGCGTACATCCCCATCAAAGCCGCCTCCATCCACGTCAAAGTCATACTGTAAAAGCACAAAGTAGTTGGTATTTGGAGCCAAAGGCCTGCGCACGTTCACAGTAAATGGTGGTGTGGCTTGTGGCCAGGGAGTGGTCGCTCCACCATCATCATTGTTTTGATTCCAGCCACCAATGTACAATTCGCCATTCAAAATGTAAATACTCAACCCACGAACACCTCCACCTTCTTCGTACAACATCTGACGCATGTTGATGTCTACTGGGGTTCGGAAAGACATGAAGATTGTCTTGTTATCATAAGGGCCGGCCGTATTGATGTCATCGGAAACACCGATCTCCAACACATCATCTGTTCCATCAAAGACGAATGCGGGTCGGTTATTCATGGTATTTTCTACAAACAGCGGCTGATTGTTTCCAGTAGCCTGAAAAGCATCATTGTCGTTGGTGGTCTGATCTTCCCATCTGCTTACAGGCGAACCATTTGTCAATCCAGAATTTGTATCGTCCGAACGTAGCCAGACTGCCGTTTGTGCATCAAGGTTCCCTACTCCTCCAGGTCCGCGGAATCCAGCACCATCATTGTCCAAAATAGTATAGGTAAGGCTGGCATTAGCACCTAAAGTAGCATTTGGAGAGGGGTCATTCAAAGTAATGATCAGGGTCTCATCCGGTACTTCCTCTAACTGATCATTGATTACGGTAAAACGAAGGCTATCAGTGGTACTTCCCGCAGGAATCACTAATGAAGTTGTTCCAAATTGAAAATCCGTGTTCTCTACCGCATTACCACCAGTTGCACCGAAAGAAACAGTGATATCCTTACCCGATACGGAAGAAAGCTGTAATGCGAGATCCACAGTCTGAAACGACTCATCTCCCGATTGGGTGGTACTGACAAACTCCACTGACGGGGGAAGATCATTGTCCTGAATGGTCAAGGTAAAGGTAGCAGTATCGCCGACGGTGGTGTTGGTTCCTCCAACAATAGAAACTTCAACGGTTTCATCATTCTCATCAATCAAATCATCAATCAAATTGATCGGTAAGATCTCTACGGTATCGCCTGCAGCAAACGTCAGGGTATCTCTGGCTTGTACAAAGAAATCCAGGCTATCATTCAGTGCCGTGCCTCCGGTGACTTCAATGTAAACCTCAGTTGCATTCACATTGTCTCTGGCGTTCAGGAATACTGCAATGCCCTGGGTGGTGTCTCCTTCTGTATCCGTAGAATCTCTCTTGGCAAAGTTGGCTTTGCGGAAATTGTCATCGTCATTGATGGAAAAAGTGTGTACGGAATTTGTACCCAATTGCCCTACACTTGGTGCGGATAAAGTAAGGATCACTGTCTCATCACTTTCTACCTCTGAATCATCAGTCAGGATAAGATCAGCAAATACTGAAGTGGTATTCGCATCTATCGTATAAGTTCCATCTGCAAACGAATAGTCTGAACCTTCTGTGGCGTTTCCACCTGTCTGAGTGGCTGTAACAGTCACATCATTTCCTAACGGATAATTAAGGGCGATTTCGATTTGTGCAGGACTGACGTTTTCAGATCCATTGGATGCTGCCAGGCTAAACTGGATCTCTGGGCGGATTACCCCAAAGGTGAAGAAATCACCATCGTTAAAATCGACATTATTCGCTTCATATGCTGTGCCATTTCTGGTCAACGAAACAATTCGAACACCTGATGAAAAATCTCCGTCTGCATCGATCAACAAGACCCTTTCAGTAAAATCAGCTCCTGGAGTGATTCCCAAATTGATTGTATCAAAGGCAAAGGTTACTGTTCCGAGATCCCCCGTTTGGGTAATGCGCCATTCTCTGGCAATTCTTTGAATGCCTGTTGGTGCTTCTGTTGTCGTGTAGGAAGCTATGGCTCCATTGTCATGACCAAATACCAAATAATCTCCATCACTTAAGGCACTGGCATTGGAGATCAACACCATGCTATCGGACTGAGTAATGGTCTTAAAATCTCCTGCCCCAACCCGGCCTAAGCCAGCTATTTCAAAACTGTGTGATCCTTGATAGTTGAAGTAATCAATACCTGCACCAGATATATCCGCATTGTATTTCGCCGCAAGGTAGTTAGTCAATACCCTTCTTTGGGTTTCATTGTAATTGCTGTTGAGCTGGATTAATTCCATCAATTTGCCCAGGAATGGACCTCCTCCTGAACCATGGATGGCGGTCCCATTATTGATCCCCATTCGAATGTCTCCGCCATGGGAAGGAATTCCATCATTCACCACCGTTTTAGTACCCTGACTGGTACCATTGATAAAGCCATTGAATGACGTATTGGTGGCATCGTAATCCAGGTGTGCGATGTAAGTCTGATTGGTAACAACTGGTGCACTCAGGGTGTCAAACGTTTCATTGGACCCAGTTCCAATGTTTTCCCAGGCTGACAAAAACACGCTATCCTGATAAAGGTAGATCGCAAACCCGTTGGTTCCTCCGCCTTGCTCGTACACGATTTGCCGGGCCGTTACATCACTTCCTGTTTGGAATGCAGCTACAATGGTTTTGTTGGTATAGGGTCCTACATCATTGATGGCGTTGGCATTGGCAATGGTCATGCTCGCCGAACCGGAAGTGAAATCAATCAGTGGCTTCTGGTTAATGTTATCGCTGATGTTATTCCGATAAATAGGCTCCGATCCAGAGTCTCCTAATGCATGATTATCAGACCCTGAAAAATCCAGCCAACGTTGTACGATGGTGTTATTTGTTGCATTCAGATTACTGCTAATGTCTCTCTGCACCCCTTTATCGGACCTTAGCCAATAGACATAATCTGTAGTAGACCTCACACCGCCGGGACCATTGAAACCGGAAGCATCATTGTCATTGATCAATATATCCAGTGTACTTTGGCTACCTAGTGTGGCATTGGTCAGATTTCCATCATTCAACAATCGGATCTGGATCTGCTCATCGACTTCCAATTCGGAATCGTCCACGATCACGATCGAAATAATTCCAGAGGCACTTCCTGCAGGAATGGTCACGGTACCTGCAGACAAGGTGTAGTCCGTACCTGCACCTGTAGCCGTTGTATTCCCTAATACCACTTCATACCCAACAGTTGCGTCCAGCCCCGAAACAGCGGAAAGTTCCACCAAGACATTGGCCGGTGTACTACCTTCTGAAGTACTTTGGCTACCCGTTGTAAAAGCGACCTCTGGTGCTACGTCATTGTCATTGATGGAAACCGTGTGTATCGTATTGGAGCCTAGACTCGCATTGACCGGATTGCTCAGGGACACTTGCACCGTTTCTACCGCTTCAAGGATCACGTCATCGACCAGTTGCAATTGTACATTGGTACTCAAAGCTCCTGCAATTACTGTAGCTGTGCCGTCTGCCAGTGTAAAGTCCTCTCCGGATCCTGCGGCAGTTCCTCCGGTCACGGTATACTGTACGTCTACATTGGATGCAGCAATCTGATTCAATTTCACGGTAATATTGGCAGAACCCGAGCCTTCTGAAATTGATGAACTGACCACACTGAAGTCTACTTCAGTACTGATGTCATTATCATCGATGGTGTAAGTAAAACTTGCATTGGTTCCAAGCGTTAATCCGGCCGATGGATTGGCAAGGTCAATTTCAAAGCTCTCGCCACCTTCGATGACTGCATCATCATTGATCGTCACAGCAATTTGTCCTTGCGTGGCTCCGGCAGCAATATTCAATGTGCCATCGGTAAACTCAAAATCGTCAGATGCCCCTCTTGTTGCCGTTGAATTCGGCACATCCAAAGCAAAGTCTACACTGATGGCTCTGGTGATCGCATGATTCAAACTGATCAACACATCCACGTTGTTGACGGACTCTGCTCCACTGGCAGCCGCCAACTGAAACTGAATGCTTGGTCTTAGAATAGCAAACGTGAAGTAATCTCCATTGGAAAAGTCAATATTCGACACTTCATAAGTACCACCATTTTGGGTCATGGCATGTACTTGTGCTCCAGAAGTGAAATCACCATCCGCATCGATCAATAAAACGTATTCGTTATAGTCTGCAGTTTGTCCGAAGCTCAAATAAGTCGTATCAAAAGCTAATTTGACACCCGTAATATCTCCCTGCTCACTGACGCGCCATTCTCTTCCGAGTCGTAGAAAATCAGCAGAAGGCGCTTCAGTTACTGCATAGCTAGTGGTATCGCCATTGTCATGGCCAAGGATCAGGTATTCTGCATTGTCCATTCCCGTAGGGTTTGTGATCGTCACGAGGTTCCCGGATTGAGCAGCAAGGTTATACTCATCAGAGGCAGATTGACCAATTCCTGCTACTCCATAACTATGGGTAGTCTTGTGTTGATAGATGTCGTTGCCAGCAGAGATATTGATGTTCCACTTTCCAGCGAGGTAGTTTTCCAAAATGATCCTTTGTGCATCATTGAAATTGCTGTTGTTGAAAGACAATAGTTCCAGCAACTGGCCTGTGAAATAATAGTTGTTCCCCGATTCTGCCGCTGTGACTCCATTGAAATAGGAATCATTGATCATGGCTCCTATGCCTACCAGACCTCCATGTGCATCCAGATCAGTCTGACCTCCCAGGATGGCTTGTGTCCCCAGATCAACCGTGTTTAAATACCCACCAATCACAGTCCCGGAAGCATTAACTTCCAGTACTGCAACATAGGTGGTATTGGCAGTAACCGCCCCGGAAACATCTAGATAGGTGCCCGTCCAGTCATTGTCCCAGGCTGCCAAATACGCATTACTATTTTGAATATGAATATTGATCCCGTTCGACCCTCCTCCTTGTTCGTAAACCACTTGGAGATTGGTTACATCCGCTCCTGTTCTGAAGGCGGCAACTATTGTCTTTTGGGCATAGGTGGTCTCGTTGATGACCGATGCATTTGCAATGGTCAGGGCTACATTACCACTACTAAAATCAATGACTGGTTTTTGGTTCTGATTATCCGTTGCATTGTTTCGATAGGACGCTCCGGTGATGGAAGCCTCGTCTTCTGACTCATTTGAAGAACCTGATTGATCTTCCCAATAGGCAATGGTCGCACCATCCGCAGCTAAGATTGTTGGAGGGTCATTACTGTAAACCTCTGAATCTGCTTCCAGCCAGAAGACATAATCCGAAGGTCTTCTCACTCCTCCAGGTCCTGTACCCGTTGCATTGGCTGCATCATCATCCTGAATGGTCAATATGAATTCTGTGTCAGTACCTACGGATACGTTGTTGTCCGCTCCTGTTAATTGAATAATGGCTGTTTCATCTACCTCTATTTCACTGTCGTTATTGATCTGAAGGTTGATGTTGGATGTCAGGTTGCCTGCAGTGATGGTTTCAGGTGTTACCTCTAATTGAAAATCATTGCTTCCTCCTTCCGTCGCGGTACTGGAAACCCCAACGACATAACTTACATTGATGTCTACTGACGCTGGTCTGCTTAATTGGATTTGTGCTCCGTAATTGCCAATGGTCTCCGATTGTGAAAAAGAAGTAATGCTGAACTGCACGGTAATTCCTATGGTGCCAACAGTTATATAAGCGCCATCAGCAAGATTGACCGGACTGGTCGTCGTATAATAATTCCCTTCTTGCGTCAGACTGTAAATGGTAGTCCCGCCATCGGCAGTAGAAAAGTTACCATTATCATCCACCAACAGTACATAACCTTCAAAATCCGTTGGCTTATTGTTTAAATAGGTGGTATCGATCCGAATTTGCAGGTCACCCACTTCTCCAGTCTCGTCTACTCTCCATTCTCTCGCGATCCGTTGAATAGAGTCTGTAGGTGTCTCCGTAGCACTCCAGGTCAATGCGCTATTATCATGTCCTAACAGCAAATATTCTCCATTAGCCAGAGCATCAGGATTGGTCAGGCGTACGATGTTGTTAGAAGTTGCATCGGTGTGTGTTGCTCCATTGATATCCTGACCTACACCAGCCACATCATAAAAATGAGTTCCTTCATGGGCATAGAAATCATTCGAGCCCTGCAGCGTCACACCATATTTCGCACTTAAGTAGTTCTCAACAATGTCCCTACGTACTTGAGAAAGTTCCTGATCATAAACGATGATCTCGGCTACATCTCCTCCGAAATGATGTGCGCCAACAGCAAAATTATCAACGAGGCCACCCAGAATAGATCTTGTCAGGTTTTCTGTCTCGTCGTATTCCACTGTAACAATATGGGTCTGATCATAACTCCATTGATAATAGGTACCATCATCAACCAAAGCCCCATAAGCCTGACCGTCCTGGCCGTATCTAGCTGTACCTGTACCGGATTGGTTACCATCAAAGCTGTAGCCAAACTGATCGGCACCGCCGCGAGGTTCGGGAGCAATGTGCGCCAATTCGTTATAACTTCCCCAAATGTGTCCAAGCTCATTGCCAGGCTGCAATGTCGATGAGGTTCTGAACACAATGAATATGGTCTTTGCATTGTAAGTCAAGGCATCATCTGTAAAATCATTGGTACCATCAAATCGTACCACCGGAAAGCCATTGATCTCGCCAGTCTGATAGGTCGGCTGATATAAGGCATTGCCCTGCGTTGCATCGTTGTTGTTACCGGACACATCCATCCAGGTTGTAACGGGATCACCATCAGTCAACACCAGGCTATCGGCCTTATACCACACCGGTAAGGTATTGGTCCCTCCTACGCCACCTGGTCCGGTAAATCCGAATGGTCCATCATCGTTAAGAATCGTATATGTAAATCTTGTATTCGTCCCCAAACTAGCTGCTGTAGGCGAAGAAAGATCAATGATCAGGGTCTCGCTTTCCTCGGGAGCCGCATCATCGGCTATGACAGGAAGAATATTCGTGAAAATAGATCCTGCAGGGATGGTGACTGATCCGTTGATCAAGGTAAAGTCCGTAGAACCACCGGTAGCCGATCCACTTACCGTATAATTCACAGTAACATCCTGACCTGATGCCGTAGAAAGCACTACAGGAATCAGCGGGTTGGTTACACTTTCTAATTCCGATCTTGCTGCGACGTTGAACTGTACCAATGGGGTTGGATCATTGTCCTCAATGTTGAGGGTGAATTCAATCGGTTCTACGTCCGACAAGTTACCATTCGTTGGATTTGATAAACTAATCTCCACCGATTCAGTGACTTCACTCAACGCATCATCCGTCAGGGTGATGGTGAACGTGTTAGAAATATTATTGGGAGGAATGTTCAGGGTACCTGCCGCCAGCGTAAAGTCCTCACCTGCACCGGTCGCAGTTCCTCCGGTCACCGTGTAATCCACGGTGGTCGCATTTCCTGGATCTACCTGACTTGGAGTAATGTTAACGGTGATGTCTAGCGATCCTCCGGATTCATTGATGGTCGCACTAGCCGCATCAAAATAGATCTTACGAGGGTTGTCATCATCCTTGATTGTATAAGTCAGCGGATTGTTCAATCCATTGAACCTGGAAGGGAAACCGGACAAAGTAATGTCGATGCCTTCTCCTGATTCTGAATCTGAGTCATTGGAAATGGCTAACGGAAACAAGAATGAATTGCTCCCTGCGTTGATATTGGTGGCCGTTAAAGGAATAGCCGTGTAATCGTCACCGGCGGTGGCCCCATTATCAGACGTAGCATAGCTCACAGGGAGATTACTCAAAGCTCGGAAATTGGTCCTTACTTCGATGGTAGAGGAAGCGACCGTTTCAAAATCGTCTTGGGTGGCATTTGTGAATCCAAGAACCGGACGAACCACACCGATAGAGAGGTAGTCTCCATTTGACAAATTCAATGCTACTTCCCAATGACCTGCTCCGGGAACGCGAGCCATTTCATATACTTCCGCGTTGGTAAAGTCGCCATCGGAATCCACCAACAAAACATAAGTATCATATCCAGCAGACAAGACAGGAAGTGCCGTGGTATCTGCCAAAATTTTCATGGTCCCGAATGTGTTGGTCTCGTCCAACCGCCACTCTCTGGCGATGCGTTGGATATTTGAAAGCCCTTCGGCGGGTGCTTCGGATGTGGTCCAGGCTTGCGCCCCATTGTCATGTCCAATAAAGGCAAAGTCACCATTATCGACAGTAACACTTCCTAATGTATCGAGGCCTAGTACACCTGAAAAACTCGCGGTATCATATTCGAATCCAACTCGCCCAATCCCGGCCACTGTACCCGGATAATTGCTATCATAAGCATATCGATCATTTCCGGCGGCTGTGATATCAATGCCATATTTAGTAGACAGGTAATTTTCTACGGAAACGCGTTCCGGGTCCGTCAGTGTTCGATCAAAAACGATCAATTCTGCAATGTCTGCATCCAGATTATGTGCAGCGATAGAGAAATTAGGTAGCAATGACCCCATAACCTGACGGTTAAGGGTTCGGTTCGCATTGAATTCCGCAGAAAGGATCTGCCACTGATCTCTGGAAAATTGTGGGGAATTGCTGTTTCCTACTAAAGCGCCGTAGTTGTTGCTATTATAAGCAAAGTTTGCCTGATTTGAGCCTGTACCATTCCCGTCAAAACTTAAGCCATTCAGATTTCCTGATCTGGAATCCATGGCCACATGCACACCATCGCCATATGCTCCCCAGATTTGCCCCAGGTCATCAGTACCTTGCAAGTCATCACGGAAATTGAAAACCACGAAAACAGTTCTAGCCTGATACGAATGGCCATTATCGTAATAATCATCCCCATCGAAACGCACCGCCTTGATGGCTGTTGAACCATTGAAGATTGTATCTAGAAAAGTTGGGGTATTTGCATCGAAGATGTAGCTGCTATCATTGGTGGCGTGGTGATTGTAACCGGAAAGGTCTCTCCAGTTATTAACGCGGTTGCCGTTATTGAGCGTATTGAGGCTATCACCACTCAGCCATAGCACCAGAGAAGAGGTACCATCGGTTGTTCCTGTTCCTCCGGGACCATTTTGTGCTATTACAGCAATGGGTAGCAAGAGCAGGGACACAAAAATGTGCCTGAGCGATATCAGCATGTTGGTTAATTACTTGTCTAAGTCAATACCCTAAAGTGGGTATTTAATACAGTTGCTAAGGTAACTATCAGCAAAGTCAGAGGTTTTCTGTTTTCGGCGAATGGAACTAAACTGCCGCTGAAATGGAATTTCTGCCGACTAAGCCGCAAAGGTTTGTTTCAGCCATTTCAGGTGATGTTTTGTTTGCAAATGCAACAATTCATTTTGGATTTCGATGAATGGAAGCTGAGGCTCGGTGGTTGGTTGCTCCAGTAACCTGATCACTTAAGTAATCAGGTTACTGGAGCGAAATTAAATGCTAATTATTGAGAGAAATGATACTTACTCCAACCCCTGAAGGGGAGTTTAGTAAGCTTTTTTCCGTCATTTCGGCGATCAGTGCAATGTCCATTCTAGTTTCTTCTATGTAAACTTGATCTGCCGGAATGACGGTCTCTTTTTAAGAACCCTCTTAGCCCCTACTGGCCGCCCTTTACAAAACGGAATTCACTTCTTTTTACTTTCTCACACACAGGCGTTATCTTGTATCCAGGGTAAACACACTGCACTGCTATGTCGGAAGAAGCATTACGATTGATTCACGAAGAGAAGAAGGAACGGACGGGGAAGTTGGATTTGGGGTTTACCGGATTATCGGAGATCCCTAAAGAGGTTTTTGAGTTGACGTGGTTGAGGGAATTGAATCTCATGAACTACTACATAGAAGATGGCAAATTCTATGATTCTGAGCAAGATATTCAATCAAATTCATTGAATATCGAAGGCATCCCTGAAAGTATAAAAAAACTTGAGCAGTTGGAAGACCTTCGAATTGGCAACATTCCAAAGAAAGACTTAAACACTTCAATAGGAATATTTAATATCGACGCTTTAAAACATTTAAAGAACTTAAAAAAACTTGATCTTTCTAACTGTCATGATATATTAGATTATTATTCCATAAGCAACCTGAAACAGCTTGAGTACTTAACCTTAGATGAAAATCGACTTACAGACATAAACTTCATTGAGGGATTGAATAGGCTTAGAAGCTTATCACTAAGTCAAAATAATTTTGATGATATAGAGGTTTTAAAGACACTTCCGGACCTAGAAGTTTTGGATTTAAAATTTAATAGAGTCTTTGAATCCAAACATATTGGGTACTTACAAAGACTAAGGACACTGAACTTCGGAGATAATAATTTGTCCACTTTTAACCCTAGTAGAAAATTAAGTAGTCTTCAAACATTAAACCTAGAAAGGAATAATTTAGAAGACCTTCGCTTCATTGAAAGAACTCCGAATCTCAGATCTTTGAACTTAGATAATAATCAATTCAGTTCTGTAAACAGAATTGCAAATCTGTCTAAGCTAGAAGTCTTAGAACTAAATTATAACAATGTATCAAACACAAACTTTCTTCCTGATTTACACAATCTTCAATATTTCTCAGCTTATTCAAATCAAATAGAATACTTAAGTGAAGACTATAGTTCAAACCAATTACTTGAATTAAATCTCGGTGGTAATCCATTAAAATCGCTCTCTTTCCTAAAACAACTTCCTAAAATCAAAAGCCTCTACTTACATGGCACAAATACCTCAAACATTGACTTAAGTCGACAGAAAGAATTAGAGGATTTAATCCTTGGCGATAACAATATTGATGATATATCATTCCTAGATCAACTTAATAAAATTGAAGTATTGAACCTATCGAATAACCAAATAACAGATATTAGCCCTCTAAAGAATCTAAAGGGATTGGTTGAATTAAATCTCTCTTACAACAAGATTGTTAATATTGATCATGTCAATTCTTTGACTAGATTGGAATATCTTAATCTAGCTAGTAATGAAATTAGAGATTTATCGAGATTAGTTCCTCTTCTAAAACGGACAAAATTAGATGTCAATTCTTTTGATGGTCATTATATCTCTATTCAAGATAATCCAATAAGTACTCCATCACCAGAAATCGTCAACCAAGGAAGGAAAGCAATTCTCGAATGGTTCGAAGCGAATAAAGCTAAACTCAATGAAGTCAAACTGATCCTTATCGGTGATCCTAAGGCCGGTAAAACTTCCCTGTTACGGCGATTAAAAGATGGTTCTTTCGATGAGAATGAACCGCAAACAGACGGGATCAATATTGAAGACATTGAATTTGGCACTTGTCCTTCTTTCCCAGATGAAAGCGCATTGAAAGACATCACGGGTCACTTTTGGGACTTTGGAGGACAGGAGATCATGAACTCGACGCATCAGTTTTTCCTAACCAATCGATCTGTTTACATCCTTGTTCTTGATGCTCGGAAAGATAAACAGGTTTCTAATCAAGTTCGGAACTGGGTTCAGAGAATCAGAGCCACTGGCGGAAATTCTCCAATCATTGTCATTGCTAATCAGATTGATATAAACAAAGGCTTTGGCTTCGAAAATGAAGCCAACTTGCGTGAGGAATTTCCACAGATCAAAGGCTTCCTGAAAGTTTCCTGTTTGGATGGAGAAAACATCGAAAAATTAGTAATGCTTCTGGAAGAATGGATACCGAAAGCGGAAATGTTCGAGACAGAGATTGATGAACGCTGGCTGCCGATCAAAAAACAATTAGAAGAGGAGACCAAAAAAAAGAAAGAAGAAGGTCGCTACTTGGATGAATCAAGTTTCCATAAAATCTGTAAGTTCCATGGACTTGATAATAAAACTTCACAAGAGAGTCTAGTGAAGTTTCTCCATGATTTGGGCTTGTTGTTGCATTTTGAAGGAATTCGTAAAAACTTAAAAGAGTACTATGTGTTGGATCCTTATTGGATCACCTATGGGGTATATCAAATCCTAACCTCCAGCTACGCCGGAGAACGTAAAGGTATTGTTTCAATTAATAGGTTAGAATACATCATCAATGACGAGCCCGATAAGCAACAAATCTATCAGCCTAAGAATTACGAGAAAATCAAGTATTCTCCAAATCAAAGACAATTTCTATTAGATATTCTAAATGAATTTAAACTATGCTTTTATGTGAATGATCGACAGCATTTTATCATTCCAGACCTGCTGGAAACAAACGCTCCAGAAGAAATCACCCAACCTTTTCGAAAATCTACTAAAGCCCTTAGGTTTATCTACCAATATACTTACATCCCTAGCTCGATCATTCCTGAGATCATGGTGGAAACGCATGGCATGCTGGAACACATCTGGCGTACGGGATGTGTTTTGAGTCATGATGGTAGTCGGGCCATGATCAATGCTTACCAGAATCAGATCCTGATCATCGTGGAGGGTGAGGCGAAAAAAAATCGAGAGTTCATGTCGATCATTCGGTTCTTAATCGATCAGATTAATAGAAAGTTCAGTGACTCACCAAAAATGCTGATTCCACTTCCAGATTTAGAAAATGAATTTGTACGATACAAACAGTTACGAAACTTAGAGCGTAAAGGAATTACAACTTACAGTCACTACATTGAAGAGAAAGATGATAATATCCTCTATTCTGTGAGTCAGTTATTGGAAGGAATTGTATCTCTTAATAAGGAAGATAATTCGATGGCTGAAGGATTCAAAAAACTTCAAAGCATGTTGCAACAGAGTCATTCCAAACTGGACTTGATCTATGAACAGCAGGTCGAGCATTATGAATATCTAAAGACCAACCTGCCTCCTGATTGGGATGAACGTCTACTTGATGAAATAACGTCTCTACAGATAGAACAAACAGATGAGATTCGTCAAGAGCTGATCAAGGCTTTAGCCAGGGCTTTTGAACTGCATCACGGAGATATGGACGAGAAAGTAAAAGAGATTTTCCTTCGAATGAATGAGCCTAAAAAGCTTGCTAGCCTGAAGCTTAAGGTAGGCTTGCCACTACTAGCCAGTATGGTTCCGGGGTTATCTGAAATACCAGATGTTCCAGGTATCCCGAAAGTCAGCGTAGACGCTGAGTTTGATCTGAAGGCCTGGTCGGAGCAGATGTATAAGAAGCACGAGTTGCAGTTTTTTAAGGTGATGGGGAAGATTTAACATCCCCCAGCCCCTATGCGGGCCGCCCTTCGAAGGGGGATTTTTGTGGACCTCTGCATGCAATCCCAGCCTTGTCCGGCCGGCAGGCACGGAATGACGGCCTTAAATCATTACCGTCATTCCGGTTTCTGAAGCGTAGCGAAAGAATACCGAAATCTTAATGTATGTTAGCAGGTATTCCCTTTGGTGAGATTCCCGTACGATCAATTATAGAGCTAAAGATATTCATGATATTACTGTGATACCGGGAATGACGGTCCCAGGTTAAGGATAAATTCGACGATTTCCATGAAAAAATTATAAGGCATCTTCTACATGATTCCAGAGGCCTTAAAGGTTTAGCTAAAATCACCCCCCTTCGAAGGGGGATTTTTGTGCTTCTTTTGGATAATTCCAACAAAGAAAAACCCTGTTAGGGGCTTGGAGCCCTAACAGGGTTAAATCTACAATTCTTAATACTGAGATTCCGCAAGGCCGCAGGACGGTAAAAATCCCACACCCTTCGTGCACTCCCTTTCGAGAAAGGGGGACTTTTATGGACTATCCGACAACTTCTTGATTCGGATGTGCTCAGTCATGGTCGGTGAAGTGATCATCAATTGATAGATGCCTGTTGGCAATTGTGACAGATCGATCTCTGCATCGAACTCGTTTTCTCTGAATCTACCGTAACGCACCAACTTTCCTCGGATGTCATATACGCTATAACTCATGCTACCCAGCGACAAGGTACTTGAGATGTTCAATCGCTCTACCACTGGATTCGGATAGGCTTTGATCTCAAATTCCTGAGCTGTTGCCATCACAATGATCACATTGGAATACTCGTAGGAACCATCAAAGTCAACCGTTCGCAATCGGTAATAGTTGAAGCCTACCACAGGACGCTCATCTTCGAAAGCATATTCATTGATCGAAGTTTCGATATTGCCTGCACTGATTCTTCCTAACTCCTCATATTCGGTCCCGTCAAGCGACCTTTCTATTGCCATGAAGTCTACATTCTTCTCATTGGCCGTTACCCAGTCCAACCATACAGAACCGTCTTCATATTCACCTTCGAACGAGAGCAGATCCAAAGGCAATGGTAAAGTATCGTCATCCTGATTGGTCACGGATACCGTTTGATCGGCCAGGCCATCAAATGAGTTATCAGTGGTACTACCTGTATTGATCGATAATGTAAGGTTGTAAACTTGATTACCATCCAGGTCGGCATCATCTGCTGGAGTTATGGTCACCGTTTGTGCCACATTCCAATTGAATTCATCAAAGGTCAACTGTGTTGGACCTACGGAACCTTCATCGCTGGATTCCGTCAAATCAATTACTACAACTTGTCCAGTTGCAGGTTGGACATCCAGCACTACCGTAAACTGATCTGTTGTACCATCTTCGTTGGTGGTCGCAGTAGTTTTGCTCAAGATGTATCCTTGATCATTGTCTGCATTAGTCACCGCAATGATTTCATCTGCCGCTGCGTCAAATCCATCATCACTGGCTGGATCATTCACAGAGGCGGTGATGTTGTACGCAATATCACCATCCAACAAGTTGTCATCAACTCCTGTTACGGTCACTGTTTGTGCTATGTTCCAGTTCGCGTTAGTAAACGTCAACTGATCAGATACTAACGTCGCACCGCTGATGCCACCTTCAGTCAAATCCGCAACTGTCAGATCAATCACCACATTAGTCGTAGGAGCTACTGTCAACTCAACCGTGAAATCGGCTGTTGTTAGGTCTTCCGATGTATTCAAGGTATTGGTACTCACCCGAATGGACCCTTCATTATCGAGGTTGGTTCCGTTCACCGTTTGATTCGGCGCGTCATCAAAATTATCGTCACTCAATGCATCACTTACCGATACCAATACCGTGTAAGCTATGTCCCCGTCATTATCAAAATCATTGGCACCCGTTACGGTGACCGTTTGAGCCATATTCCAATCGCCGTTGGTGAAGGTCAGTGTCGAAGTGCTTAGGGTTGCCTCATCACTGGTCGTGGATACATTGATTACCACATTACTGGTCGGCTGTTGGGTCAATACGACTGTAAAGTTATCGGCAGTGAGATCTTCACCCGTCGTAATGGTCGTCGTATTCAGTATGAAACCACCATCCAGATCGATGTAGTTCTCCGTGCCATCATTGTCATTATCCGGCTTGCCACCGAGGTTACCATAGAAATTTCCGCCATTGTCCGTATCGAACAGATCAATGATCCCATCGCTATCTGTATCTACAAATCGCCCGGAATTAGGGTCAAGGAAGTTTGGCACATTGTCCATGTCATCGTCATCGTTGTACCAGAACAGATTTAACGGATCATAGAAACTCGCATTACCAAAAGCGGTTGCCCGAGCGGTGTAATCATCGGTGAACGTGTCGTCTTCATCGTCATCGAAACCTTCATTGTAATCAAATACACCATCGGCATCCGCATCGATATCCAGGTAATCCTCACTACCATCTCCGTCGGTATCCGGCAAAGCAAGTGGTGTTCCGCCATTGGTTGGATCATGCAAATTACCCCAACCATCGCCATCGGTATCTCCGGTGGTATCCAGCACCCCATTGCCATCTGTATCACTTCCGCGGCCTTCGATGAGATCGGTGATTCCATCACTATCTGAGTCCAGATCAATTCGATTCACCAGTCCATCTCCATCAAAATCCCCATCTGCCAGAGCAGCGCCACCTTCATCCGTGTCAATGATGTTTATGATCCCATCACCATCGTCATCAAAGTCGAAGGTATCCAAAATGCTGTCTCCATCTGCGTCGGTTCCTGCGGTCTGGTCTGAATCGAACGTATCGTCAATATCATCTCCATCCGTATCGACTCCACTTCCGCCATTGCTGGCAAAGTTGTCTACATCAACATTATCAGGAATCCCATCATCATCTGAGTCTTCTATCCCATCCAGAATCCCGTCATTATTGCTGTCCGTTCCTCCGGCTTCTACAATGTCCGGGATACCATCATTGTCTGAATCCAGATCAAAGAAGTTCGGTACACCATCAAGGTCCGTATCATACTCATCCCAAATCCCGTCCGAGTTAGCATCGGTCAAAGGAGTGGTTCCATCCAGTCGGTTCGGATTGTCAGGATCATTGTAATTAAATACGCCATCACCATCCTGATCACCAAATGGATTTCTCAAGATCGTGTTGTCATATTCATTCGTATCAGAAATACCATCATTGTCACCATCGGCATCCTGGCCATCCGCTACCCGGTCCCTGTCACTGTCATTGAAGAACAAGTAATCCGGGGTAGCTCCTCCGCCCTGAAACTTATCATTGGTCCAATTTCCATCACTGTCTACATCCTCTACCGCGGTAGAAATATTGTCTTCATCATCATCCTGATCACGGAAATCCAGGGTACCGTCACCATCCGTATCCTGCAGATTAGCACTGGTTCCGTTGATGTTATTTACTCCTCTTCCGGAGAAGTTGTCATACAGATCCCAGAGTCCATCGTTATCCGTATCCACGTTGTAGCCAGTCTCATCCGTCAAATCCAGGTCCAGATCTGAATCCAGCTCACTGAATCCATTTCGATTGGCATCAAATCCTTCAATTTGATCACCGACGAAACCTATGCCGTCATTGTCATTGTCCGAATCTATGTCTCTGTAGTCAGGCTCGGTATCGGAAATGGTGAAAGAACCATCCGTATTGATGGGCACAATGGCTGTTCCTCCATTATCAGGATCATAGCTATCATCCCAACCATCGCCATCCGTATCCGTATCCGATGGATTGACTCTTCCAACGGTTGTTTGGGCTTCCACATTATCTGTGATTCCGTCATTATCGGTATCCAGATCCAGGTAATCATCCAGGCCATCGGAATCAAAGTTGGGCTTGGCCAAAGGTGCTGACTCCACCGCATCAACAATTCCGTCAGAATCGCCATCTGTTCCAGAGAATCTGCCCGTACTGGTGCTAAATGATCCAATCGCAGGTGTCACTCCACTGTTGGCTTCAATGGCATCCAAAATTCCATCGTTATCAGAATCCAGGTCAAAGAAGTTAGGTATCCCGTCCCGGTCCTGATCTACCCGATCGTCTACGCCATCACTGTTTACGTCAGTGATGGTGAAGTTGACGTCATTGTCATCCAGATAATTAAAAATACCATCCCCATCGGAATCCCCAAATGGTGTTCCGGCATTACCAGAGACGTCTGAACCTACCGCATAGGTTGTACCCGCATATTCATCGGTGTTCAGGATACCATCATTATCCGAGTCTGCATCCGCACTATCAGAAATGTTGTCTCCATCTACGTCCGGGTTGAACAGGTAATCAGGTGTAGTACCTCCACCTTGCGTAAAGTCATCGGCAAAATTGGAGTTGGTATTATTGTCCTCCGCAGAAGTCAATAACAAGTCATTGTCATCATTATTATCTCTCCAATCCTCAGCGCCATCACCGTCCGTATCCTGACGATTGTTGTTGGATCCAGTAAGATTGGCTATGGTACCCAATCCATTAGAATTATCAAAGATGAGCCACAGACCGTCATTGTCCGTATCCACATTGTATCCGGACCCTCCTTCATCGGTGATGTCATTGTCGCCATCGGTATCCCATGAAGCGAAACCGTCACTGTCGGCATCAAAAGCTTCGATGTTGTCCAGTACGGTATCATTGTCCGAATCCGTATCCAAATAATCCGCATTATCTGTTCCATCGGTATTCTCAGGAGTTATTGCTGTACCTCCGTTATTACCATCGTATACATCCAAAATTCCGTCCGCATCTGTGTCACCCGCTACAGGAGCAATATAACCAGCAGTGGTTTGTGCCTCTACATTGTCAACAATACCATCGTTATCAGAATCAAGGTCCAGGTAGTCACTAATTCCATCAGCATCTGTATCGGATGCAGAGACCGGAGTTAGAACAGCAAATGTAGCACTCACGTTGGCTAACGTTGAGGAAGTGGCACCGGTGCAGGTAATTTGATTTACACCTGTCCCACCCTGAATGGTGATGGTCACTGTACCGTCATCATTGGCTGCATTCCAATCGGCTGCATTTATGGTAATATTATTATTCAGCACATCACAGTCTGCACCAGCAGCATTATCAAATGTACCCAGATCAATACCCCCTTCTAAGGTCACTGTATAGTCTTCATTTGCCTGAGGGCCATAATCTCCCGATATATCGAAGGAAAAGGTGGCATCAACCAACACGTCCGTTGTACTTACAGTAAAATTGATCGTGTGCAATGGCCCTGTTGCTGTCAAAGTTTCATCAGCAGAATTCACTACCGTTGCTGTCCCAAAGGCATCATCCAATCCATTATTATCTGTATCCGTGATGCCTGATCCTTCGTCCAGGGTTCCGTCTGCATTTCCATCGGTCAATCCTACTTCAAGTATATCGGTTATGCCATCATTGTCAGAATCCAGGTCCAGGAAGTCTGGTCGACCGTCTAAGTCTCGATCGAATTGATCGATGACCCCATCACTGTTGGAATCGGTAAAGGTCGTAGTATTCACTCCTCCAGTATCCGTATCTGCCGTGTTTACCGTGCCATCGCCATCAATATCCGAATCTTGATAGTTTGGAATTCCATCGCTATCGGTATCCGCAGAGGGGTTGATCGCAATGCCACCCGCTTCGTCCGTATCCAGGATACCATCATTGTCTGAATCAAGATCCGCTACATCATCCTGACCATCACCGTCATTGTCCTGTACACCATATAGATAATCCGGGATTGGTGACCCGCCTGCACCAAACTCATTGGTAGGATCACCATCGGCAGTATCCGTATCCTCTGCAGAAGTCAGCGCTCCATCTCCATCATCATCGGTATCTTGATGGTCCCACGTCCCATCAGCATCTGAGTCCTGTGCATTTGAGGATGAACCGATAACGTTAGCAGAGGTTGCACTGAAATCCGTATCGAAGAGGTCTCTTAAACCATCATTGTCATTGTCAATCGCAAAACTGGCTTCATCGGTTGCATCATTATTACTGTTGCTATCCCAATCCGCGAATTGTGACCGATCGTCATTGGCTCCTTCCACTGCATCAGGTACATTATCATCATCTGAATCTGAATCCAGGTAATCGGCACTGCCAGTACCATCTGTGTTGACAGGTACCAAAATGGTTCCTCCGTTATCTGGATCATAAGCATCGTCTAAACCGTCATCATCCGAATCTGTATCAGAAATCGCGATGAATGTCCCATTCGTTTGCGCCTCCAGGTTATCAACAATACCATCATCATCCGAATCGATATCTCTGTAATCTTCCAGTCCATCACTATCACTGTTTACCGGATTGATCGGAGTAGATTCCTGGGTATCATTCCAACCATTACTGTTGCTATCAGTAAAACCACTGATCTGTGCATTCGCAGTATTAATTGTTTGACCGAATTCCGTCACATCAGGAATACCATCACCATCAGAATCCATGTCTCTGAAATCCTTATTTCCATCCCCTTCTTTATCGTCTTGTCCGTAGGGACTGGCCTCCACGGCATCATCATACCCATCACCATTGGCATCGGTATCGAAGGTGTTATCAATGCTATCACCATCCGAATCACTGCCTCCCGTTTGATCCACATCAAACGTGTCGTCGATTTGGTCACCATCTGTATCTGTTCCGCTACCACCATTGGTCGCGAACTGGCTCACATCGACGTTATCCGGTACCCCATCATTATCAGTATCTAGCTGATTATTTACAATCCCGTCATTATCAGAATCCGTTCCTCCTGCTTCCAAAATATCCGGATAACCATCATTGTCTACATCCAGGTCGCGGAAATCGAGGACACCATCTCCATCGAGATCTGAGTTGCCTATTGGTGTTCCGCCATTGTCAGGATCCACGGAGTTAGCAAGGCCATCGCCATCGGTATCCGAAGAAAAATCATCCACCGCACCATCGTTATTGGTATCGGAACCACCGCTCTCCACGGTATCGGTGAGCCCATCGTTATCACTATCCAGGTCCTGATAATCTCTTATCCCATCATTGTCTGAATCAGGTCGGGTCAGGGCTGTGCCACCATTATCGACATCCACCAAATCCGCCATACCATCTGTGTTGGTATCAGTAAGATCATCCAGTACACCATCACCGTTCGTATCTGTTCCACCATACTCAATCAAGTCAGGAATTCCGTCATTGTCACTGTCCCGATCCAGGTAATCTACCAGGCCGTCTCCATCGTAATCTGCAGGAGTTATGGTAGCTCCACCATTATCCGCATCATAAGTGTCGGCAATCCCATCTCCATCTGAATCAGGATCTGAACCGTCTATGATGTCATCGCCATCTGTGTCAGTTCCTCCGACGATGCTGAAATCAAAGGCATCATCGATGCTATCGCCATCACTGTCTACCCCGCCTGTGCTATCTACATCAACATCGTCTGGGATACCGTCATTATCAGCATCTTCTATTCCGTCGGCAATACCATTACCATCCGTATCTGCTCCTCCGGATTCAATCAGATCCGGAACTCCATCATTATCAGAATCTCGATCTCTGAAATCAGGAATACCATCCAGGTCTTGATCGAATACATCGAAAACACCATCTCCATTGGTATCAGCAGTTGAGGTCAACCCTACTATATCCGCATCTCTAAAGTTTGGAATTCCATCCGCATCCGCATCACCGGATGGATCTACACTTTCACCACCAGCTTCATTGATATCCAGAATTCCATCGTTATCCGAATCACCGTCATTGGCATCAGTTATTCCATCATTATCAAAATCATTAAAGAACAAAAAGTCAGGTATGTTAGCTGTAGGATCGGCATTTAAGTCATCAGCAAAATTGCCATTGCTGTTGGCGTCCTCGTCAGCAGTGGCTACCGCGTCATTATCATCGTTGCTATCTCTCCAGTTTCTAAAATCAATACCATCAGTATTTTGGAGATCTGCATTTGATCCGGTTTCATTTCCAGCGGTTCCCTTGGTCACTGTATCGAACAGGTCTGACAGTCCATCACCATCTGTATCTACATTGAATGAGCCATCATCCAGGAGGTTATTTTGATTGGCATCCCAGTCACCAAAGCCATCCTGATTTACATCATCTCCTTCTATGACATCCAGTACGCCATCATTATCGGAATCCGTATCCAGGTAATCCTGAACATCCTGGCCTTCTGTATTCACCGGAGTGATTAACGTTCCTCCTGCATCCGGATCAAAATTGTTGTCGATTCCATCGCCATCTGCATCTGCATTGGCCAAACCAAAAAATGCAGCTGTTGTCTGGGTCTCAATAATGTCGGGTATTCCATCGCCATCACTATCAATATCGCGGTAGTCACTCAAGCCATCACCATCCGTATCAGGATTGGCCAGATCTGAAGACCCGCCCGCAGATACATCGTCGGTATCCACAAAATTCATGATCCCATCATTGTCAGGGTCCTGAAGTGTAAATTGTCCTGTAGTCGTGCTCAATCCAAATGGAACAGCTCCTTCATTCGCTTCTACTGCATCCCAAACGCCATCATTATCACTGTCCAGGTCGAGGAAATCGGGTACACCGTCCAGGTCGGAATCAAATACATCGTAAATGCCATCGCCATTAGAATCAGCAGTAGAAGTCAGGGCGCCTGTAACTGCAGCGTCACTTGCATCTCTATAGTTTGGAATACCATCACCATCCGTATCTTCACTAGGATTGACAGTTTCACCATTGTCTTCATCTTCGTCTAATATCCCATCATTATCAGAATCCGCGTCTAGCGCATCTACGATGGCATCACCATCATAATCACCACGGAATAAATAATTCGGCGTAGCCGATGATCCTCCTTGTCCTTGTGTTTTATCGTCAGTAAAGTCGTTATTGGTGTTGGTATCTTCGCCTGAAGTCAGGATACCGTCATTGTCATCATCCGTATCCTGCCAATCATCATTATCGGCCCCATCGGTGTTTTGAGTTGGAGCGGCTGTACCTCCATTATCAGTATCAAAAACATTCCAAAGTCCATCATTGTCGCCATCGCTATCGAATCCTGAAAAGTCTGCGGTCTCAAGTAAATTGTTACTGTTCGTATCCCAATCAGCAAACCCATTGAAGTTAGCGTCGTGGCCTTCAATAATATCAGCTACCCCATCGCCATCAGCATCGGATGAAAGGTAATCGGCCGTTCCGTCAGTGTCGGTATCTACTGTTGGTAGGAAGGTACCGCCATTTGTTGGGTCGTATATATCCAACAATCCATTTCCATTGGTATCACCAGCCACTGAGGCAATGAATGATGCGCTGGTCTGAGCTTCTTCATTATCAGGAATTCCATCGTTATCTGAATCAATGTCGCGAGCATCGAATAAAGTGCCATCGGCATCCGTATCTGGTTGAGCTAGCGCTACCGTTTCCTGTGTATCGTTCCACCCATTTGAATTCGTATCTGTGAAACCAGCAATTTGCCCGTTACTTGCATCCGCCGAACCTCCAAACTCAATGACATCCACGATACCATCATTGTCGGAATCGATATCAAGAAAATCGTTGACTCCATCACTATCGGTATCGATCAATGTATAGGCTGTTCCTGGCGTTGGATTGGTTACCGTATAAGAAGCTCTTATATTAAAAAGACATGAACCATCTTCAATGCCATCTCCATCAGCATCATTACAACCACCCACATTATCGTTAACACCAGTTCCTGCTTGTACGACAATGGTGATTGCTCCATCATCATTATTCGCATTCCATGTCGCTTGTGGAATAGTTACTGTAAAATCCGTTGTTAATGCGCAATCCGCTCCACCCGGATCAAAAGTTGTTCCCAGCCCTGTTCCATCAACAGAAACAGTGAAATTTTCATTGGCTTGTGGGCCATAATCTCCCTGAATATCGAAGATAAGATCTACGTCAGCTGTCGCATCCAGCGTAGATATTCCCGTAAAGGTAAAGGTATGGGTTGGTGCATCAGCTTCCTGACAATCATCAGGAGCTGTCAAATTATTCGTAACAGATGCCCCTTGAAATGAATCATTAACACCATCGGCCGTGGCATCAACAAATGTGTCAAGTTCACCATCCCCATTGGTATCAGGCTGGTCATTTTCCTGTAGATCAGGCACTCCATCGTTATCACTATCCAGGTCTAGTGCATCAATGACGCCATCCAGGTCCTGATCAAAATTGTCATTGACCCCATCATTATTACTGTCAACATATCCCGCAAAATCCGCATCCAAATAGTCAAATACGCCATCGCCATCTGCATCACTATAAGGATCACCTTCTACAGAATTTAAGATACCATCATTATCAGCATCCAAATCATTAGAACCATTGACCCCATCTCCATCAGGATCACAATCAAAACTGAAAGTCACATTTTCCGTGTTGCTTTGCAGAAACCCATAAGACCAGGTGTTTACGGTAATGCCATCACCCGTATTACCATTCCAGGTATGTTGCCCTGTATTGGTACCCGTCAACTCTACATTCGGCGAGGAGTTCAGGCCAGTAGACCGGTCATCCCAATAAATGAGGTCAAAACTGGTCTGTGGTCTCACATCAATCATGTTGATCCCCACATCATTAACTTCTGGATCAAAAAGTGGGATATGCAAAGGACCTGCACTGAATCGACCACTGATGTTGATACTGGTACCACTCGGAACCGTGGCATTAAATCCGTTTAATCCATCCCAGGAGATTGTTGCTGAACCTGTGCCAGAGGAAGCGTCGATGAGTTGTTCGAGAATGACATCCTCTGTTCCATCATTGTAACCAGGTGTTCCATCCAGATCAAGAAAAACGGCGATCACTCCACTTTGATTACTTTCAATGGTGATACTGGCCTCTCCACCTGTACCATCTCCATTACAGCCAAAAACGGCCTGGGTGATCCTAACAGTCGGTAAAATGGTTGTGGCATAAATTTCTACGTCAGGGTTATTGATGAAAATATCGTATTCCAATCCTCCAACGTCATTATCTTGAGATCTTCTGGCATCCCTAAAATCGGTCACTCCATCACCGTTGAGGTCCGAAGTTCCAGCTATACTGGCACCGGTACTGTTGGCGAATACACTGGTCGCAAATGGCTCAATTCCTGCCAGGTCAATTTCTTTGATGTAATTCCCGGCACTTGCCCCAGCTACTGTTGATGGGATCCTTATGAATAATTGAAAGTCGTCTGAAAACTGTTGTCCGAAAGCGCCACCATTGAACGCCCATCTTTTGCAAAACATTCGACCAGGCTTCTCTGTCGTGCCATCATAAACGGAGACATCCCACAAATCGTACCAGCTCTCTTCACCACCCGCTTCTACCAATTCAATGTAAAAGTCCTGATCACTGCCTGTCGTGTTGGTATAAGAAATCGCATTGTATCCTGAGACACCCACTACCGCCGCAGGACCAGCCAGTGCTTCTGCGTATGATTCTATCACACCAGTTCCTGATGCAAAACCAGAACTCTGCGTAGTTCCGGCATCCGCCGTAAAGCCGAATGTATTGACCAAAGTACCATCATTCTCACGAAGGGTAAGTGTGGCATTTCCAAAAGTATTACCTCCCAATCGGAAGTTCGTCAATGGTAAGATTCGACGAAATCCCATGTATACCGTCTCCCCTGCCTTAATATGAATGTAGAGTCTTTCATCTGCAGTAGCCGCTGCATTCAGGAAATTACCCGATGTACCAAATTCCTGGTCGTGCATCAGATATCCGACAAAATTATTTGCAGTAGTCGCGGTACCCGTAGCCGAAGGAGTCAGGTTTTTCGAGCCTTCCGCAAAGGATAAAATTGGAACCAGCAGAAAAGACAGTGCTGCCAAACGAATAAAAGTCGATGCTCTAAGCATGTTGGAAAGAGTTGAGAAAAATACGAGGTAGGTAGCAGAAAGAATTGAATACCTCGAACGAAAAAACGACGTTGAATTGGGATAATCACTAGTATTCTTGAACTTTAACCCTATAAGAGATTTACTAAATCTCATCATACAGCTATCGCCTTGAACACAATTGTTCATGGTAGTGCAGGAATCAACACGGTTCATATCGTCGGGCATTTTTGTCTTACGCTTAAATGAATCAGCATTTAACGTCTACTGATACACTTTATGCTAGCTAGTTGTTGGTTCACGGTTAAAAACCAACTTCCTCAAAGATAGATAAAAGAAGAATATTGTAGTGATTGCAGGTCTTTTTTAACTATTTCAAGAATTTTCAAGCTATTGCTTATTGTCCGTTAGGCGACCCTTCTGGTCAGGTAAACAATTAAAGTGGATCAATAACACAGCTAAATTATCCAACTCCTAGTAGGACATATCTAATATTCGACTAATCGGATGAATTACTCGATCAACCACTGAAATACGCGTTAAAACACCTAACAGCGAGATTTAATCGGTTGAAAAGCGCCTGAAACGCAAAATTGTGTCCCCCGATTGGATTTCTAACGATTGGGAAAAAACGGAATTGATCAGGAAAAAACCCCCATCGGAAAAGCGTATGGAATCTGTGAAAATCTGCTCATCAACCGAGGCATTCCCTTTCTCAATTCCCAACGTATCGTACAAGGTACCTCCCGGACAGTTGGGTCTCAGGCGACGTAATGATAAGGAGTCATCTGTATTGAGTTCAAACATGAACAATACTGAATCTGCACAGTCATTGAGTAGTTGATCACCATTGAGCAAAATAGATGTAGGAGACCAGGTTGCCTGGTCGCCACCTGTCAACAATCGCTCGACTTGATAGTCATAGAGCTGGCTACTAAAGTCCTCGCTGCACGCCCAAATGAAACCTATCAGTAAGAGCAAAAACTTACCTGACTTCACCATCGCGATTGATAATTAGGAAGCCCAACTCACCATTGGTCAGCGGATATTGCTCCTGAGGATAGAGGAAGATCGTGGTTTCTCCAATCTCATGGCTATAGGTCGTGTATTCTGGTTTTCGACTGGTTTGTGCATTGACAGACCAATTGAGTTCTCCCGCTAATTCCACATTCACGACATTGATATTGGACTCTCCGGCTACTAGCTCTTTATAGATGTAAAATGCAACCTGAGAAGAATCGGAAGACAGGGTATCTGTCTCGAATGCATAATTGATGTCGACATAAAGTAGTTCTGTCTCAAATCGCCTCTCCCATACGAGTGACCGATCAGCTCCGAATCGAGCCACAAACCCGATCACGGAATCTCGCTTAAACCCCCAAGTCATGATCTCATTATCTGGAAGATCAAGGTATCCTTTGGTTACAAAATCACCTTCATAAGTGTTGTCCACTACGTGTAAAGGAATGGTATCTGTTGCGGTAACGCCCCAATTGTCTCGCATGAACCAAAAGTCTTTGTTGGCTTGCCAATAGTCTCGCATTCCAGCTATCCATGAACGCGTACCTGCAGCATAGTTTTTCAATCCGTTCGCTCCTCCGTAAGCCTGAAGAAATTCCGGATAATATTCGGCTCCCCGAGTTATTTCCATGGCGTCAAGATCAAGTAATTCATCAACCGCATCCATTGCATCCATGATACTATCCGCCATGCCTAATTGATAGGCGATCACAGAACTGTCCAGTAACATGGTATTCATCGTTGTATCAGTAAGAAAACGAATGGCATTCTCTTTCATTTTAGCATGCAGCAATTTTCTTGGCAATGGCTGCGAATCATATTTATTCAGCGTTGTATTCAAAACAGGAGGAATGCTTTCGGGGGCGGCCAAAGCAGTTCCGGATTTTAACGCATTGGTGGCTTGCATCAGCTGCTTATTGAGTGATTTCAGTCCATTTTTCATCGTGAAAATCTCTTGATTCAGGAGGTTCCTTGATTTAGAAGCCCAATCAGAAAACTGCCAGGTACGGATGATAGTGTTACTATCCGGAAACTTCGGAGTTCGTTCCGAAAATTGCTGGACAGGCAGGTACTCGATATTACTGTAATAATCCTCGGCTCCCAGCTCCTTGCCTACTTTCATCGTCTCGTTGGCTTTGTCATCAAACGACTTGAAGGCCGCTTGCATGTCACCCAACACGGTAATGGTTTCAAGATCCGACTTTAAAAGAAAATCGTAGTAGCTCGATGAATTTGAAACAATCCCATTAAAGCTTTTCAGTAATACGCTTTCAATGCGTGTCAATTCACCCACGGCCTGATGGAATGATCTCACCGCCGCGATTCTGTTTTCAACAGTTGCTATTTTTTCCTCGATGGCCAGATGTACATCCGACATTTTAATCCCAAACTCCCCTGAACGCAGATCGCGCCGATTGAAAGCTTGATAATACTGATCATTTTTCTTCAACTCTTTTTCAGTGATCAAGGTGATGCTTTTGCGATAATAGCCAAGCGCGTCTTCACCGTAAGTGTACAAGGCCGCCGTATCCGCCACAATGTCTTGTAGCAGGAAATGCGCTTCGGTGATCAAACCCATCTGATAATGGGCGTTGGCATGTTCCGAATTTTTTTCATCATCCAGGAATCGCTTCAAAAGCGGCTCGACTTTGTTGAATTTCCGAGCTTCCAGATCGGGGAATATTTCCTTGTACTTTACTTTTTGCGCAGAAAGTGTACCAACAGCAACGAGCAGGAGGATCAATAAAGAGAGCTTCTTCATATTCCTTAATTATATCCAGTAAAAGTACAAAAAACGAACTTGTATTCAGGTCTTAATCGGGACAGTATTACCAGAGCTAACTCAATTAACGGTTGAACTTCCCCTTCAGCATGGCCAGTTTTGCCTGCAAATCCCCTTCTGGCTCTGAAGAACGAGGCTTTTGTTTGGATTTGAAATTTGGCTTTTTCTGACGTTCCTGACCAAATGGATCGGCTTTCAAGGAAAGGGAAATGCGCATGCGGGAAACATCGACTTCCGTCACTGTTACTTGAACGTGTTGCTGCAACTTCACCACCTTGCTTGGATCATTAACAAACTTATCGGCCAGATGTGAAACGTGAACCAGGCCATCCTGATGTACTCCTACATCCACAAAAGCACCAAATTTCGTGATGTTGGTTACGATACCCGGCAATTTCATTCCTACGGATAAATGGGTAATATCCGTGATGCCGTCTGCAAATTGGAAGACTTCAAAGGCTTCTCTGGGATCTCGCCCTGGTTTGTCCAGCTCCTGTACAATGTCTTGCAGGGTAGGCAACCCGACTTCATCAGTCATGTAGTTCTTCAGGTTCAGTTTGCTGCGGAGCTCCGCACTGCTCATCAGCTGAGACACATTCGCTTGCAGGTCTTTTGCCATTTGCTCTACAATGGCGTATCGCTCGGGGTGAACCGCGCTGGTATCCAGTAAGTTTTCTCCATTTTGGATTCTTAAGAACCCTGCTGCCTGCTCAAATGCTTTGTCCCCCAATCGTGGCACCTTTCGAAGGTCTTTCCTCTGCTTAAAAGGACCATTCTCATTGCGATAAGCAACGATGTTTTCTGCCAATTGAGGACCAAGCCCCGACACATAGGTCAGTAATTCTTTGCTAGCGGTATTCAGTTCAACTCCTACCCCATTCACACAGGCCATTACCACGTCATCGAGTGATTTTTTCAAGGAACTTTGATCTACATCATGTTGATATTGCCCTACTCCAATGGATTTCGGATCGATTTTCACCAATTCCGCCAGCGGATCCATCAAACGACGACCAATAGAAACAGCACCTCTTACCGTCACATCCTGATCCGGGAATTCATTTCTGGCTGTTTCGGATGCGGAATAAACAGAAGCACCACTTTCACTGACGACAGTAATCACCAGATTAGCTGGCAGGTCCAATGCTCGAATGAATTGCTCAGTTTCCCGGCTTGCCGTTCCATTTCCAATGGCAATGGCTTCAATGTTATGTTGCTTGACCAGGTGCTTCACCGTCTCACCCGCTTTCATGGTCTCGCGTTGCGGGGTATTTGGGAAAATTGCTTCAAATGCCAGCAGCTGACCTTGCTTACCCAAACAAACCACTTTGCAACCTGTACGATAACCAGGATCTACGGCCATTACTGCCTTTTGTCCCAGGGGTGCGGCTAACAACAATTGTTTCAGGTTCTCGGAGAATACCTGAATGGCTTCTCCATCGGCCTTTTTCTTGGATTCCAGTCGGACTTCATTTTCGAGACTGGGTTTCATCAGCCGTTTGTAAGCATCTTTGATCGCTCCTTGCACCTGCTCTGTAGATTCATTGTTGCCTTTCAAAAAGCGCCTTTCCAAACGAGAAACGGCTTCATCTTCATCTGGTGCAATGTCCACCAACAGCATCATTTCTCGCTCTCCACGCCGGATAGCCAGCAGTCGGTGAGAAGGGATTTTGTCAATGCCTTCTGTCCACTCAAAGTAGTCTTTGTATTTAGCGGCGGCCGTTTCTTTACCTTTCAGGACTTTGGAGGAAATCACCCCTTCCTTCATGAACAATCTTCTGATCTCATCTCTGGCGCTGGCGTCTTCATTGATCATTTCAGCAATGATATCACGTGCCCCATAGATCGCCTGAAGCTCGCTGCCAACTCCTTTTTCTTCGTTCACGTATTTAGCTGCTTCGGCCATTACATCTTCAGGTCCTTGCTTCCACAGGAATTGTGAAAGTGGCTCCAGCCCCTTTTCCCTCGCCACGGAAGCTTTCGTTTTACGCTTGGGCTTGTATGGGAGGTAAAGATCCTCCAACACGTTCATCGTTTCTGCTCCGTTGATCTTGGCTTTCAATTCCGGAGTGAGTTTTCCTTGTTCCTCGATGGAGCCTAAAATGCTTTCACGTCGTTTGTCCAGATCACGAAGCTGCTGAATGCGATCGCGGATCGTACTGACTGCCAGATCATCCAAACTGCCGGTTCGCTCTTTCCGGTATCTGGAGATGAATGGAACTGTGGCTCCTTCATCCAATAGACTAACGGTAGCATCGACCTGTGAGGGTTTGATCAATAATTCTTTGGCAATCTTCTCCGAGTGAGATCTCATTCAATTTTATTTTTTGAGGTGCGCAAAAAAATAGAAAAAGTTGGAAAGTGAGAAAAAGAAGGTGGGGTATTATGCTGTCTTCCCGTATATATCAGCAAAAGTTAAGCATTAATGAAAGTAAGTGCCGTCATCTGGTTCGATTCTAAAGAGCAGCAATACTACTTTTCCAACATTGCTGATTTCAATTCGATGGTCGCCATGAACCACGCAAATCCTGACAATGTCCTTTTTCAGTTTAATGAAACGACCGAAAGGATTGGGCACAAGGTGCTGAAGGAATTGAGGTGCGCACAGGTAGTGGGGTGAATTTGAGAGAGTAATCAACCGTGATTGCACAGTGAGTCTATTGGACTTCTATTTAGTAATCCCTCTTATCAAGGGGGCTAGGGGGATTCGAAGCTTTCCAGACTTCAATGAAATGATATATTTCGCCTAGAACAAAGGTCATAATAAATTTCACATCCAGATCGTCAAAACGGAGGAATGACACCC
This sequence comes from Cytophagales bacterium, assembly GCA_033344775.1. Classification (NCBI taxonomy): domain Bacteria; kingdom Pseudomonadati; phylum Bacteroidota; class Cytophagia; order Cytophagales; species Cytophagales bacterium. The sequence goes on from JAWPMT010000004.1 coordinate 1,611,704, forward strand.
CCATTTGTTCCAAAAGGTTTTGTCTTCTCTCATCTCCAATCGATGCCTGGTCATGAACATGACTCTCTCCGTCCACTTCAATCACAAGATTTAGCTTCTTACAATAGAAATCAACAATATAGTTATCTATTGGTTTTTGACGATTGAATTTGAATCCTTTAACCTGGGCAGCCCTCAATTCATTCCCAAAGTAAAACTTCGGAATATGTGCTATTATTCCTTAGCTGTCTTGAAAACTCCTTAAGGTTTTTGTTATAGGGTAAGTAATACACGTTATTCTGAAAGTTGTTTGAATCGTAATTTGATAAGAATCCCCCACCCTTTCCGGGCACCCCCTTTCAAGGGGGACTCCTTTAAATTGAACGACAAATTCTGTTAATTTTTAATGGGATCGGAATCTTACCTTTCAAAATATTGTATTCTTGATGACTGAATAAAGAAGCATGGCTGAGAAACAACGAAAAATTTCCAAAGAAGCACGTGAATGGATCATCCTGATCGCAGTAGGATCGTTCCTTTATTTCACAGGGCTTCATACGACCGTGATCGGCACCTTGCAGCGGGGGATTCTGGCCACAGGCATCATGCAACCTTCACTGGAGCAGGAGATGAAAAAGGCCTCATATGATCTTTTACTGGAAGACATGGAAGGCAACCAAGTGTCCTTGTCTTCTTTGAAAGGCAAAACCATCTTCATGAACCTATGGGCTACCTGGTGTGCACCCTGTGTCGCGGAAATGCCCGACATAAACGGGCTGTACGAGCAAATGAATGGTGAAGTAGCTTTTGTCATGCTTTCAAGGGATGAAGATGAGGCTAAAGCCAGGAACTGGATTTTACGCAAAGGCTATGATTTTCCAGTCTACTTTCAACGTTCGGCCATGCCTCCACAATATCAGACCGGTTCTATCCCGACTACTTTCGTCATTTCCCCTAAAGGCAACATTACTGTAACGCGTTCGGGTATGGCCAAATACGATACGGAGGAATTTAGGAATTATTTGGCTTCTCTCAACTCAGACGACCTGCTCAATCCCAATTTAACTGACCGCTAGAAAGTCCCAGGTAGGTACACAATCTATAAAGGATACGCGCCCCTACATTCGCATCCCACTCATTTTCCCCTGGACCTACTTCTGACAGGTCAAATCCAATGATCTCTTTACCGGATCTGGCTACTGCTCGTAATAAATAATCGGCTTCTTCGAATGTAAGTCCTCCAGGAACTGGAGTACCCGCATTAGGACATAGAAAAGGCTGCAACCCATCGATATCAAAACTGATATAAACCCGATCGGGTAACGTTGCAATGATTTGCTCCACCCAATCATGCCAGGAATGCCCCTGCATCATACCGGCTTTCACCTGATCGTCATAAAAGACATGGATCGGATTTTCGGACTGCTTGATGAAATTCACTTCCTCCTCGCAATAATCCCGGATACCTACTTGCGTGATCGACTGAATTCTTTCTAATCGAATGGCATTGTACATGATTGAGGCATGGGAAAATTCGAATCCTTCATAAGCTTGTCTCAAGTCCATGTGTGCATCAATCTGCAGTATACCAAAACTCTGTTGATCACTCAAAGCCTTTATCAAACCCAGCGGAGTAGAGTGATCACCTCCTAGAAAAGCGACCTTTTTTCCTCTGTCCAACCAGGTACTGGCCAAATCATGGCCATGCAAAAACATTTCCTGGCAAGCCTGGTTGACCATCCTAAGTTGATTAGAATCAACTGGCTTGTCTTGCTCAAGCTCATCAATGATGGCTTCGGCCAATTGACGACTTTGAATGTTGTCTTTCTCAAACAATAAATTCTCAACCATTGCCACGGGGTAAGACCAGGGTCTTTCCACCCCATAAAGCTCAAAATCCAATTGAACAGAAGCATCCAAAATGGCCTTTGGCCCCAAAGCTGTACCTGCTCCATAAGAAACGGTAACATCCCATGGCATCGGAATAATGATCAGGTCGGCATCTTCTGGTTGATAAGGAAAACCAAACAGACTGCCTTTTATGCCTACTCCTGACGGATCAAAATCGACCATCAACTGATCTCTCTTGGAGAAACGTAGCGATCCAGGTTCCCGGTTTTCTCACTTGCTTCAGCCCAATCAAAGTCGGAGAATGTAATGATGGCCATACTTCCAGGTTCCATGTTGACAACTGGAGATCCTGTGAGGTACTCTGCGAGGTAAGTAATGGAAGGATTGTGGGCCACCATCATCGCCCCATTGATATCATCGGAAATGGCATTAACCGTCCTTAAAAAAGTCCGCACCGAAGCTTCATACAGTTCCGCATCTTGCTGAACGCTACCTTTGCCTAAGGATTCGTTGATTAATTCCGCGGTGGTTTTGGCTCTCAATGCCGTACTTGAAATAATTTGATCGATAGAAAATGCTTGCTCATCCACCCATTTCCCTAGGCGTCGGGCGACTCGTTCTCCTTCACCAGTCAGAGGTCGTTGAAAATCACTTGCAGTCGTATTGGCTGCTTCGGCGTGTCTTACGAGATAAAGTTTCTTAACCATTATTATTGCGGCGGCGTTAATCAGAGGGTTGAATTACGCAATTTATCCATTGAATGCCAAAGTTCACTTGGAGTTTACAAAACATTGGTTACATCTTTGGCGCCGTAAAACACGACTATTATGGGGAAAAATCTTGTCATTGTAGAGTCTCCTGCGAAAGCAAAGACCATTGAAGGCTACCTGGGAAAGGACTATGAAGTCACTTCCTCGTATGGTCACGTCCGGGATTTGCCAAAAGGAGAAAACGCAATTGACATAGCGAATGGCTTCAAACCGACCTATGAAGTTTCGCCGGACAAAAAAGATGTCATCAAAGAACTAAAGAAACGATCCAAGACAGCCGAGACCATCTACCTCGCGAGTGATGATGACCGTGAAGGAGAAGCCATTTCGTGGCACCTGAAAGAGGCTTTGGAGCTGCAGGAGTCGAAAACCAAGCGGATCGTATTTCGTGAGATCACCAAAAAGGCAGTAACCAATGCTATCGAAAATCCTCGAGGGATAGATCTGGATCTTGTCAATGCGCAGCAAGCCCGTCGTATCCTCGATAGATTGGTAGGGTTCGAACTGAGCCCGATCCTCTGGAAAAAAATTAAAACTGGCTTGTCCGCAGGCCGGGTACAATCCGTAGCCGTACGATTGGTGGTAGAACGTGAACGTGAGATCACCGACTTCAAACCAACTGCCAGCTTCAAGGTCGTGGCTAATTTTTCGTTGCCGAAAGGCAAAGTACTGCAGGCGGAATTAGGAAAGAAATTTGATAATGAAGCTGACGCTCAGGCGTTTTTAGATAAATGTGCCGAGTCTACTTTTTCCATCGGCAACCTGGAAACCAAACCAGGCAAGAAATCGCCAGCTCCACCATTTACGACTTCAACCCTCCAACAAGAGGCCAGTAGAAAGTTGGGTTACTCTGTGGCTTATACCATGTCTTTGGCACAGAAGCTTTATGAAGCAGGTAGGATTACTTACATGCGTACGGATTCCGTGAACCTCTCTCAGGAAGCAGTGACTGGTGCCAATACGGAAATTGCCGGAGCTTATGGCAATGAGTACATTCAGAATAGAGCTTATAAAACCAAATCTCAATCGGCACAGGAAGCGCACGAAGCCATCCGCCCTACCGATTTTAACAAGCACAAACTCGGGACTAATAACGCAGAGAATCGACTCTACGAGCTTATCTGGAAACGAGCCATCGCCTCTCAAATGGCGGATGCTCAACTGGAAAAAACCACAGCTACCATCGATATTTCAAAAGCTGATGAAAAGCTGGTCGCACGTGGTGAGGTGATCAAATTCGAAGGTTTCCTAAAAGTGTACCTGGAATCTCAGGACGATGATGGTGAAGAAGATGAGGACAACAAGTCCATGCTTCCGCCATTGAATATCGGGCAGGACCTGGACTTAAAAGACATGACTGCCAGAGAGGGCTTCACCAGACACGCACCACGCTATACGGAAGCCAGTCTGGTGAAGAAACTGGAAGAAATGGGCATCGGTCGACCTTCTACTTACGCACCTACCATCTCTACCATCCAGAAGCGGGAATATGTATTGAAGGAATCCAGAGAAGGGCATGAAAGACAATACACCGAACTGACCCTGGTCAATCAAAAGATCGAACGAGCCACTAAAACAGAGATTACGGGCGCGGAAAAGAATAAGCTTTTCCCTACCAATATTGCCATGATCGTGAATGACTTCCTGGTAGGTCATTTCCCCAATGTGATTGACTTCTCGTTTACAGCGAATGTAGAACAGGAATTCGATGATATTGCCCATGGAAAAGTCTCCTGGGACAAGATGATTGAAGCGTTTTACGGACGTTTCCATTCACGCGTAGAAAGCACGGAAAAAATTGAACGTTCTGAAGTCCCAACTTCACGAGAGCTTGGAGATGACCCTAAGAGTGGCAAGCCTGTGACAGTGAAAATGGGCCGATATGGTGCTTACGCACAATTGGGGGCCAATGAGGAGGAAGCGGGTGAAAAGCCACAATATGCCAGTCTTCGCAAAGACCAATTCATCGAGAACATCACCCTTGAAGATGCATTGGAGTTGTTTAAACTACCACGTGCACTTGGAGAGTTTGAAGAAAAGCCTGTTCAGGCCAACACTGGTCGTTATGGTCCTTATATACGTCACGATGGCAAATTTGCTTCACTGAAAAAGGAGCAGGATCCTTATACCATCAACCTGGAAGAGGCCATCGAGTTGATCCTAGAAAAACGAGAGGCAGATGCAAACAAATACATCAAGACTTTCGATGAGGATGATCAGTGCTTTGTATTGAATGGGAGATTTGGACCTTACATCAAGTTTGGAAAGAAAAACGTCAAGATCCCAAAAGACAAAAAACCCGAAGAACTGACCTACGAAGAGTGCAAGGAACTGGCCGAAAAGACTCCTGAGAAAAAAGGACGAGGTAGGAAGAAGTAGTCTTCCTAACTTGATCGGCAGGGAGGATAAAAACTCCGTCTGACTTCTCAACAGGCCGAACTTTCTTTGATCCTTGCGGTTTCTTCTCCATGATGAGGTTTTCACTAATTATTATTTTGGTACTGGCAGTGATGAGTTTGCAAGCTCAGGACAAAAAGCGTGCTTTCTCACCGTCTATTGGATACGTACGTAAACTGGATTCTTTTGTAAGAAATCCGAACGGAGTTCATATTGGCATCAACATGTATCGTAAAAATGCCAGGCGTTTCAGCTCTGACGTGCAACTTTCAGCGAGCCTTACAGGAAACAGGATCAACACTTTTGCCGGGATCAACGCATTATTTGGGGTGCGGTATTATTTCATGAGTGATGAAAAAACTATCCGACTTTTTACCAATTTAATGGCTGGAGCAGCCTTCACGTCAGAATCAGGGGGTGATTTTATTGAAAACATATTTCGCCCAGGCTACTCTTTAGGTTTGTATTTAGAAATCAATGATATCGTCTTCGGAACCGCCATTGAAAGCCCTGAAAATTTCTTCGTGAAGGTGGGATATGTGCTAAGGTGAGTTGAATTCAGTTCACTCAGACTTCCGCTTGGGCCTCCACCGTCTTTTCTGCTTGTTTTTGGGCCCTTCGGTCTTTTTAGGCCGAGGCTTTTTCTGCTGATGCTGTCCCTGCTTAGAAGCGGCTCCAACATCCGTAGCTTCCTCTGTTGGCTCAAAGCCTCCCATCTCTTCACAAGGAATTTGCTGATCGATCAATTTTTCAATTTCTCGTAGGTATACCACTTCATCTTCCGCGACCAACGATATGGCCACGCCGTTCGCACCCGCCCTACCTGTTCGTCCGATCCGATGGACATAGTCCTCCGGCACGTTGGGCATCTCAAAATTGATCACATGTGGCAATAAAGGAATATCTAATCCCCTCGCAGCAATGTCCGTAGCCACCAATACCCGGATTTCATTGGCCTTGAAAGAAGCCAGCGCCTTAACTCGCGCAGCCTGGGTCTTGTTGCCATGAATGGCTGCTGCGCTGATATCTGCTTTTTGCATCTTCTGCGCCAGCCGGTTAGCACCGTGCTTGGTTCGAGTAAACACCAAAACTTGTTGCCATTTACCACCGGCAATCATGTCCAGGATCATGTCCGTTTTCCTTTTCTTATCTACCCGATAAGCCTTCTGATTGATGAGCTCCACAGTAGTATTTTCCGGAGTAGCTTCCACTGTGACCGGGTGAAAGAGAAACCCTTTGGCCAGTTTCTTGATCTCCGACGAAAAGGTAGCCGAAAAAAGGAGGCTCTGACGCTTTCGAGGTAGTAGAGCCATGATCTTCTTGATGTCATGGATGAAGCCCATGTCCAGCATTCGGTCCGCCTCATCGAACACCAGAATCTCTATTTGCTTTAACGAGATCAGTCCCTGACCATGTAGGTCTAATAAGCGGCCCGGTGTAGCAATGAGGAAATCCACTCCTCTTCGCAACTGCTCTACTTGCTTAGATTGTTTTACGCCTCCAAAGATCACCGCGGAACGGATATCCAGGTATTTGCCATAATCTTCGGAATTTTCCAGGATCTGTGCCGCTAATTCTCGTGTTGGGGTAAGCACCAATGCCCGGACCGGGCGCTTTTTCTGAGGTTGCTGTTTACTCAACAACTGTAGAATCGGAAGTGTAAAACTTGCGGTCTTCCCTGTTCCGGTTTGAGCAGAGGCCAGTACGTCCTTGCGCTGCAGGACTACCGGTATCGCTTTCTGCTGAATGGGAGATGGTTCGGAATAACCTTTATCGGTAATGGCCCGCAAGAGCGACTTGGACAGGCCTAATTTTTCAAATGACATAAATAGCTTTTACCAAATGACGATCCTTTGGCAAAGTGTCATTTCAGTTTGAAGGCTCGAAGGTACTGCAAGCTTGTTGCTATTGCGGAAAGTGGTTGAGATATATTTTCAATTCAAGGGCTTAAGTCCATCCAGTACCCAAGGCATGAGTTCAGATACAGTAGGATGCACTAAAACAACTTCGCGATAACTTTTACATGGAATCTGGCTGTGCATGATGGCCGCAAACATGTTGACGATCTCATCACCTCCTGGCCCTAAAATGGCAGCACCCAGAATCAGATCTGTTTCCTGATCGACAATGAGCTTGGCAAAGCCTTTGGTCTCGCCCATTTCTTTTGCCCTACTGATCCTCGACATGGCCCGGGTGGCTTTCATGATTTTATATCCTTTGGCAATAGCTGCTTTCTCTGATAATCCAACTTTGCCAAGTGGTGGATCTGTAAACAAACCATAGATCGGAATGCGATTGGAGATCTTTCTTTTTCCACCGAACATATGATCCAACACAATCTCGGCATCATTGACCGACGTATGGGTAAAGGCTCCGTGGCCATTCACATCTCCTACGGCATAAACTCCTTCAACTCCAGTTTGGCAATAGTCATCTACTTCAATGAAGCCTCTATTATTCACTTTAAGGCTGGTATTTTCTAAGGTTAACTTATCACTGTTAGACGTACGCCCCGCAGCAATCAATAGGTGAGACCCTGAAAGTGTTTCTGCCTTGCCTCCACTTTCCAACGCTAGTGAAATACCATTTCCTTCTTGTCCTGCCGCATTCACACTGGTGTTCAATCGAACATCGATCCCTTCTTCTTCAAGGAATTCCTGTATAGCATCCGCCATGTCTTTGTCTTCCTGTGGCATCAGCTGATCTCCTCGCTGCAAGATGGTCACCTTTGCTCCGAATCTTCGAAATACCTGCCCGAATTCTACGCCAATATACCCACCGCCAACGATCATTAAATGTTCAGGGACTTCCTGTAAATCCAATAAGCCGGCACTATCCATCCATGGTACTTCGTCAATCCCCTTGATCGGCGGCACTCCCGGACGGGTACCCACGTTGATGTATATCTTTTCACCAGTGATCCGATCTCCATTTACTTCAAGGATCTTGTCTTCCACAAAATTGGCCCAACCTCTGATCAGGGTCACGTTCTTCGTACTCTCCATCCATCCGGTCAGCCCATTACTACCACCATTCCGGATTTCATTCATTCGCTCCAGCACACGGCTAAAATTGAGTTTGATGTCTCCTGTCTCAAATCCATAGAATTCTCCTCGCCGGGCCATGTGCAGTGCTTTGGCAGAAGCCACCATGGTTTTGGTCGGTGTACATCCATAGTTCACGCAACTGCCACCCACTTTGGCACCTTCGATTACGGCAATGCTATCGCCTGTTGGAATTAATTTACCGAGAAGCGTACCAGTAGCTTGTCCGGTCCCGACGATGATGTGCTGGAAAGTTTGCATGGAAATGGGGTTAGTGCTAAAAAAATCAAACCCTTAATTTCCGAAAATTCTAATTAAAATGACTCTTTGATTTGATCTTGGTTGTCGTGTTTTTGGTATAAAGTCCTCTGGCGAACTTTATTTCATCGGTTTATTTGATTAAGCCTTCGTTTTCAGCCAGTCTAAAACCAGATCAAGACTATGATCGAAGATCGTGAACCGAACACTTTTCAAAAACTCGATTCTCGGCTCCAGAAAAGAAACCATTTCTTCTCTTGGCATCTCTACCATTGGACTGTAAAAACAAATACCCAGGGCGAGCACGCAGCCTAGCAGAACGATATTTTTACGGTTTCGAGTTACTTGCATCGGATGATGATTTGCTTCATTAGTTTATCTTTCTGCTGATTTATTACAGTTGAACTGAAATAAATTTGAATTTTCTTCTACTAATGTTCTAAACGCGTGTCTCAGGCCTTTTTTAAGACGTTTGTCACTGAAAATATCGACCTGATCCGGCATATCTGTCGGGCATATGCGCGCAGTGAAGAAGAATTAAAAGATTTTATTCAGGAAGTGACCGTTCAACTTTGGAAATCTCATGAGCGATTTGAGGGAAAGTCGCAGGTATCGACCTGGGTTTACCGGGTGGCACTGAATGTGTGCCTCTCTCTGGCCCGGAAAAACAAACGCGAGATCCAAACTTTTTCATTGGATAAAGTAGATGTCTCCGAAGACATCTCCAGCGAAGAAAAGGAACAGATCGAAATGTTGTATGCAGCTATTAGAAAATTGAAAGAAGGTGATCGGGCTATCATGCTGTTGTATCTGGAGAATAAGAGCTACAAAGAAATTGCTGAGATCCTGGGTATGACAGTCACGAACGTAGGGGTAAAAGTGAATCGATTGAAAAACCAGTTAAAGAAGATGATCAATGGCTGATATCGATATTCAAGGATTGTGGGCAAAAGGTAAACAGGCCAACCGATCGAACGAGCCTGAAATTGATATTGACGAGGCGATCAAGGGAAAATCCAGAAATACCTTGTACTGGATCAAGGTGATCTTATGGATAGAGTTCTGGATCAATGTGATTTCTTTCCCATTCATCGTCTTGATGTTCCTCGAAATGGAATCTTATGGATTCCTGATTTTCTTTTCGCTGCTGGTAGCCGTCTATTTGGTCTATTACTTATTCCTGATCAGGTCCATCAATCAATTTAACTACCTGGCTGATGTAAGGAGCAGCCTCAAGAAACTCTACAAATACCTTAACTTCTACCTGCTTCACTACAAAGTACTGATCTGGACAGTATTCCCGGGAAGTTTTATCTACGGCCTTTGGTTGGGTATCGAGCAAAGTGGTGAAGATTTTCCCAGGGATGCGCAATCGTGGTTAAAACTGATAGGCATAAGCATTATCTGCATTGGTCTGATGATTCTGATTGGAAACTGGATGGTTAACCTCATTTATGGTAAAAAGATCAAGCGACTAAAAGGCATGGTAAAGGAGTTGGAAGAGGCTGGGTAGTTAAAGTCAATATTCATTCAATCTTCTATGAAATCCTCTTTATCTACATTACTTCTAATTGTTATTATTTCCTCCTCTCTAGCTCAGGACAGAGAAGCATTTAATAACATCCTGGAATCTTATTCCATGACGTTCAATATGCCTACAGGTTTTTCAGAAACGGCCACTAAGGAGAATGATGACCTTTACTATTATTATGCCATCAAACATGACTCCCTCAACATTGAGATCAGGTACACGTTCTTTTTCATTCAGGATGAGTTAGCACGTGAATTAGATTCCGGAGAAATTGCTGCTAACCCCAACAAAATGTACATCAGCCTGACCTCTGTTAACCAATTGAACTTGTCCGGTGGGAATGAATATCAGGTGACCCGATTTAATCCTGAAGCTGTTCAAGAGGAATTTGGAGCAGACGATGGTGGCACCACTTTTTTTCCATTGAATTCCGGTTTTGGAGAGGGATATCAATATTGTGTGATGAACATCCTTCACAAAAGAAGACGTAGCCGATGCCTTTATTCTCATTCTTTTTGATGATCAGGAAGTTTATCAAAACCATCTTCCCGAAGAGGCATTTTACTCGCTCAAGTTTAAGTGATGTATATTGTCAGACTAGCCTGAAATCATCGAATCCTCATTTTTTAGTACCCTGAGTTTTCTTAGAATGACCACATTCAGAATGATTTGGACGAATAACGAGATGCAAGAAATAAGCAAAACCTCATCGATCATTTCAATAGGAAAAGTGTTTGAATAACCAAAGAATACTACCAGTGCTGTAAACCCGGTTTGATTGAAACCATGCACTCCATCTGGGCGAATCAAACTGAAGATCAGAAAATTAGTGGATGAGAAAAGTAGCATCAGACGCTGACTATGGAGGTATTCCAGATTTAGACCAATTTTAATCTGGGAAACGATTAATGGAATAACCACAATCGCTATAATGATCATCAATAATCCCACATTCAGTATGGAAGCAATTACGGTAATAACCATAGTCATCCAGAAATAAATCTTTATAACGCTCATCAATTGCCAGATATCCCAAACCCTTCCATAATCACCTCCTCGGCAGGTTTTCCTTGTGGGGTAAAGTCAAATTTAGATCCTCGGTGAGTTTATTGAAATCGCTGCGATTTTTCCAAAGGTATATTTCTTAATATGATTAGAGCGATGATCTAATCCAACTCATTCATCTCTAAGGTAATGAATTGGGTTTTTAGAAATTACCTGTTGTATGATCCTGCCTGTCGTAATGATCCCAATAATTAGAACCAGGAAAAAGCCAATGAGCGTTTCCTCGGTTCCGATTGGAGCTCGTTTCCAGAAATCGACAAGCAAGTGCGTATCGGCGATGTAAATAGCACCAGGTACCGCTATCAAACCTGCAATAACGGTCATAATAAAGAAATTCCTGGAGAGTAGCACACCCAGATCTAAGCTGCCTGCTCCAAGTATTTTACGAATGCTGATTTCTTTTATCCGATTTTCAGCTGAAAAAACGGCCATACCCAATAACCCTAAGGTTGAAATGACCACCGCGAGAAATGCCAGGAATGAAATCGTAAGAAATTCACTTTTTCGAGACTGGTAACTGCGGACGATCATATCATTATAGAAACTGGCATTGAAGGGATGAACAATATCCAGGGGGTTGTAGATCTTCTCAATCTTACTAATGGTCCCCACCAGATCACTCGTCTCAATTTTCAGGTTTAATGAAGTATAATTCGAATGATCGCTGGTTTGAAGAAAAGCAAAAGGTTCGAAAAGCATTTTCGTCAAACCAATACTTACGGTTTCCTCTGTGACGCCAATGATTGTCAACTTTCGTTTATAATACCCGATCTGTTTCCCAATGGCCTCCTGAGGAGATCCCAGGTTTAATTTTTTGAGAAAGGATTCATTAACAATGATCTCTTTGGGCTGTTCATTTGGCCCCAGGTCTCGATCAAATGATCGCCCTTCGATCATGGTAATATCATGCATCTGCAAGTAATTGCGATCTACACTATTTACAAGAAAGGGGGTTGATTGAGAAAGATCTTCATTTTTCGCTATGGATATTTTGAGGTTATCTCCACCTACGCCAAGTACCCATGAAGATTTAGATATCTCTGTTATTTCCGGAAGTTGCTGACATCCATTTTCAAGGATATCAATATAGTCTCCCTCGACGATTACAGATAGAATGTTTGTCGGGTTATAACCATGATCGTAGTTGAGAACAAATTCATACTGATTTCTGATCAGTATTGCCGTAGTAATCAAACCGATGGATATGGCAAACTGTGTAGCGATCAATACATTTCTCAGGCTCACCCCGCTATACATTTTCAACTTGCTTGCATCCCGAAACAGGCTGTATGCATTTATTTTGGCATGAAAAAATGCAGGGACGATTCCAGATAAAAAACCAATCGTAAGTGCTAGTCCCAAAAACAACAGCAGATGATGGTTTTTTACTTCCAATAAAAACATATTGTGGCCACTGGACCAATCGATTGACAGCTTCAAGAATTCTGGCCGAAGCCACAAGAACAAACAAAAACCAACACCCAAAGCAAACATTGAAAGGATCACGGCTTCAGTCATGAACATAGTAAACACCTGGGGACTGCTAGCTCCATTGACTTTTCGAATACCTATCTCTTTCGTTCTTCTGATAGCACGAGCTAACGAAAGATTGGTATAATTAAAGCAGGCAGACAATACAATGATCAATGCCAGCCCCATCATCACCCATGATCGACGTTGTGAAAAAGTGGGACCGACAATACCTCTGAAAGTGTCACTGAACACAAAGCTTTCCATAGGCTGAAGCTGATGAGTGATGGGATGTTCTATGGTTTGATTGTACCCATCAATCATTTGTGCCATGATTTGATCGATCATTCGGGGTGGCTGATCGGTAGCAAGGAGTACATAAACATTGGCATCACTTAACTCACCAGGGTTGCTTTTCAGGTTCTTAACATATGGATCAGTAACGTGTTCTTCCAAAGTGCTCAAGGAAAAAATTGCATCGAATCGAAGGTGCGAATTGACCGGGGGATCTTCAACCACACCTCTAACGATCGCCTTTTCAATGAACTCATTTTTGAAGACTTCAATCACTTGCCCCATTGGGTCTTCTTCTCCAAATAACTTTTTTGCCGCCTGCTCTGTGAGTACTACTGCATTCGGCTCATTGAGTGCAGTCATCGGGTTACCATGTTTGAGTGCAAATGAAAAAACCCTGAAAAAATCTGGCGTACCATAAAAACCATCAACTGATATGCCCTTTCCGCTGGCCACAAGGTCTGCCTGCAAATCATCTATTAGAATCGCAACTTCCTCAACACCCGAAACTTTACTTTTCAGTTCATTACCTATAAAAAAAGAGGCCGTTGCACGATTGATCTCCATCGAATGTGCTCCACCGACTTGAGTGCTAGTCACACGAAAAATTCGGTCTCGGTGCTGATGGAAATCATCAAACGCAGACAATTCTGAATGAAATATGAGCATCAAAATCGCAACTGACATGCTAATTGCCAGCCCAAGCATATTGATGGTGGAGAAGGCAGCTTGTTTCCTTAGGTTCCTCATCGAGGCCTGAACATGATTCTTAAACACACCATAATAATTCAAACGGAGACTCCCTTCTAGGCTCTTCATTAAGGAAGGACGAAGGAGCTTAATAATTTCTATGGTCAATTTCCAATAAGCCACTTTGACGCCTTTGGTCTTCACGTAATGTTGAAAAATCTCAATCAAGTCTCCTTCTACATATCTTTTGATCTCCGGGTGACAAAACCAGTTAAACAGATTCAATAAAAACTTCGGTGGTTGCTGTTTCATATGAGTGATGGGTTTAAGATCGGGTTTCTTCTAATGTGAAATGATCTGTCTTCAATTGCCAGTTCATAGAATGTTTCGGGAGCATTCAAGACTTATTAGGTTTAAGGTCCATGATCACTTGCGGAATTTCACTGTACAGTTGATTTCGTAGATCACGAGCATAATCTATCGCCGCTTTACCGGATGGCGTCAATTCAAAATATCGCTTAGGCCTTCCACCCCGATCATTGGTTACTTCCCCTGCACGAGAAGTCACGTAACCTTTTTGTTCCAACCTTTTAAGAGCTGACTGCAGCGCACCAACGCTTACCGATCTCTTCAGGCGCTCTTCAATCGAGAACTTTATGGACACACCATAAGCCTCATTGTAAAGCACTCCTACAGTCAACAAAACAATTTCTTCAAATTCACCTAACTGGTATTTACCCATGGTTATTTCCTAATTGCAGTATTGATGCAAGGCTAAAGAAAAAATAGGTTATTTCCTAATTGTAGTTTTGCTATTCCTATTTGTGATCTGTTTTAGCTGGAATCAATGGAAGCATAAATTCCTTACTATTTTCTCTTAAACCCTTCCTTAATCACCTCTTCAGCAGGTTTTCCTTGTGGGGTGAAGTCGAATTGCAGATCCTTGGTGAGTGCTTCGAAATCGCTGCGGTATTGCCAAAGGTGTACACCAGCAAACCAGTGTTTGGGCCAAATGGTCTGAAAGAATGCCCGATAACAATTGGATTGGGTTTCAAAAGAGACTTTCATCTCATCCATATTTTCGTACTCCATCCATTCCCAGGGTTTTTGGGCACTGTTAGGTGTACTCTTATAACCCAGTTCTGTGAAGAGTACTGGACGCCCCGACTTCAGATGAATTTTTTCCAAAGCAGGGATATGTCGTTTCCATCCTTCTGCAATCTTAGCTACATCCGGATTTTCATGGTCGCATAATGGGAAATACGCCTGAACCCCTACATAATCCAACTGATCCCAAAAGGTGATGCCTTCAAACTCCCGGTACCAATTGGCCGCATAGGTTAATTTTCCTGAAAATACGGTACGGACTTCTGTGATCAACTCACGCCAATATTCAGGCTTCTCCAGGGTAAGGCGGGTAAGTTCAGCTCCTACACAAAACATCTCTGCACCTGCGGCTTCTGCCAGGCGTGCATAACGCAAAATGAAATGGCGATAGGTCAATTTCCACTGCTCCCAACTTTCATCATCAGCAGGATAGATATCAGAACGCCACTTCCCATCAGCTGAAGTACGCATCCAAATGTGAGGCTTGACGAATACCTTGTAACCGGCTTCTCGGGTGGATTTGATCTGCTGCAACCAGCGTTCATTCCTACGTTGCATCCTCGCACTATCGCCTCGATGATGAAATACTTCGGAACTCGCAATGCCTTCCTGGTAGCCATAGGGCACAAGCGTGACCCATTCCACATGATCCTTTGCCAGGAATTGAAAATCAGTGGAATCCATGCGTCCAAACACATGAGCTCCACGCTGCTTGTCTTTCAAGGATACCTCAACTTTTGGATTGCTCTCAGCGGACCTTTGCTCTAATGAACAAGCAACTGTCAGCAGGCTTAACAACAGCCCGTAAAGGACATTCCTTTGATTCGATGTTTGACTTTTCATGCCTCTAGTTCAGCTACTTTTTCGTCAATGACTTGTAGGGCCAGATCAACATCCGTCAGATGGGTACGAAAGGACACCACCGCGCAACGAATCACGTAATTTCCATGAAGCACGGTAGAGGAGAGAAAGACCCTTCCATCTTCCATGATGAGCTTGACCAACTTTTCATTGAATGCATTGGCCATTCCTGTTTTAGGTAAATATCGAAAATATACAACGGATAAATCTGGAAAAGGCCCCACTTCAAAACCCGCTCTTTTTGAGATTTCGACATGGAAATACCGGGCCAAATGGATCTTTTCAGACAGACAAGCTTTGAATGGCTCCAAGCCGTAAAGCTTCAGAGGAAGCCACATGCGCAATGCCCTAAAGTGTTTGGTCAGTTCCGGTGAAAGATCGGCTGGCGAGATCTCCTCCGCTTCCAACGTATCCTGCATGTAGTTTGCCATGTAGTAATGTGACTGGTACAGCTTGCGCCGATCCCGGATCACCACAGCTCCTATCCCGTATGGGATAAACATACTTTTGTGCGGATCCATGACCACTGAATCGGACAATTCGATACCTTTCAGTTGCGCCTTTACTTCTTCGGACAGCAAGAAAAACCCTCCATAAGCTCCATCAATGTGATACCAGCAGTCATATCGTTGGGCAATCTCCCCGACTTCTTGAAGCGGATCAATCACACCCGTGTCCGTCGTTCCCGCTGAAGCAATGACCAGCCAGGGTTTCAAACCTTCGGAAATATCTGACTTGATTTGATGTTCCAGGGCATCGGGTCTGAGTTTAAAATGTTCATCCAGCGGCACTTGCCGGATGATCGCCTCTCCCATTCCAGCAATTCGAAAGGCCTTGTTCAGACAGTGGTGCATCTGCTCCGATACATAAATCACCGTCCGTTCAATGTCCCGCCCTTTGATATGGTGCGCATCTCTGGCCGTTACCACAGCCGTAAGATTTGCAATACTCCCTCCCGAAGTTAGGTTGCCGGCAAAACCCTCGGGATAACCAACCAAATCTCCCATCCATTGGATCAGTTGATTTTCCATGCGGACGCCACCTGGAGAAGCAAAAAACACACCCTGATACTTGTTATATACCGCCGCGATATAATCTCCTAATGCCCCCAGGTAGATTCCTCCTCCGGGGATGTAGCCCAAGTGCCTGCCAGAAGCGGCATTAATGCCTGGAAGTTCCAGTTCATCTTTCACCTTTGATAGAAGGTCTTCCCATCCTTCTGGTTCCTTTAAAGGACGTTCATAAGTTCTTTTCCCAGTTTCATCTTTGCCGTAAACTGGAGAAGTTCCAATTTCTTGAAGGAAATCTTCGGTGATTTTTAGCACACTTTCTCGCAATGAAGCTCTATCAATCTCATTCGGAGAAAGGACGGCACTCTCTTTTTCCAGCGCTTGAATGGTAGCAATCAAACTCATGTTGCAAGTATAAGCAACTCAGTAAATGGGAAGTTTAGTTGTGTGTTTAACGGTATTGAGGACAAACATGCTCTTGATCTCTCGTACATTGGGAATCGCCGCCAATTTCCCGGATGAAAACTCATGGTAGTGATTGAGATCTCTCACCATCACCTTGAGCAAAAAATCATTGGCACCGCCCATCAGATAGCACTCGATCACTTCTTCCAACTCACGCACATCCTCACGAAAAGAGTCAATCAAGCTTAACTTCTGACTATCCAATGAGACCGAACAAAAAACCACCATTCCCTGGATCAGGTCTTTGTTCAGCACGGCAACAAATTTCTCAATCAACCCCTCTTTCTCGTAGCGCTTGATCCGCTCGTAGATGGGAGTCTTCGTGAGGTTCAATGCTTTGGACAGGTCATTGATATTGGCCCTTGAATCTTCTTGTAGGTTTCCCAGTAATTTGACGTCAATTTCATCCAGTTTCATAAGCGGAAATTTTCCTTTTACGCGTGCGTACCTTATTCAAAAAAGTAAAATAATCTAAAATTTTAACTATTTCAGGAACAATTACCAATATTTCATCCAACAACAATACACAGTTTCATTAAATCTAATTTTGAGGAAAAAACCCCCAAACGCATGAAGCCCGAAAGTCTAATGATGTCCCATGGTTTTAAGCCGGAATTATCTGAGGGAGCTATAAAACCACCCATCTTTCAAACGTCTACTTTTGTATTCAAAACCGCTGAAGAAGGGAAAAATTTCTTCGAAGTAGCCTACGGCCTTCGCGATCAGGAACAAGAAGAAGAACTCGGCTTGATCTACAGTCGCATCAACAACCCCAACCTGGAAATACTGGAAGACCGACTTTGTCTCTGGGACCGTGCAGATGCTTGTGCTGTATTTGAAAGTGGCATGTCCGCCATTAGCACTGTATTGTTGGAATTCCTCAAACCCGGAGACCTCCTCCTTTACAGCATGCCAACCTATGGCGGCACCGATCACTTCATCAATCACTACCTGAAGTCCACAGGAATTGACAGCATCGGCTTCCTACCCGGAACCCCTAAAGCAACCCTGATTCAAATGATCAAGGAAAGCGGAAAAGCCGATCGCTTGCGAATGATCTATCTGGAAACTCCTGCCAATCCTACCAACGATCTGATTGACATCTCTATGTGCAAGGAAGTGGCGGACTACTTCAGTAAGCAGGAAAAAGTACATGTGGCGGTCGATAACACCTACATGGGGCCACTATGGTCTCATCCCCTCGACCATGGTGCCGACCTGGTTTTGTATTCAGCCACGAAATACATAGGAGGCCATAGCGACCTCATTGCAGGTGCAGTACTTGGCAACGATGAGTATATCGGACGAGTGAAAGTGCTGAGAACATTCCTCGGAAATATGGCCAGTCCACATACTTGTTGGCTTTTGATGCGAAGCCTCGAAACCCTGAAAGTGAGGATGGAACAACAAGCGTACAATGCACAATGTATTGCTGATTTCCTATCTACTCAATCCCTGGTAAAAAAGGTTCATTACCTGGGGCATCTGGATCAAACTTCGACGGATTACTCAATTTATCAACGACAATATCTTTCACCTGGAGCTATGATCTCTTTTGAAATTGAAGGTGGCCAAAAAGCTGCTTTTGAATTCATGAATCAGTTGAAATTGATCAAATTGGCTGTGAGCCTGGGAAGCACTGAAAGCCTGATCCAGCACCCGGCAACCATGACCCATGTAGGAGTGGATGCTGATTTGAAGATGAAATTAGGAATCAATGATGACCTGATCAGGCTTTCCGTGGGTGTAGAGCACTTTGAAGATCTGATCAACGATATGACAGCTGCTTTCGAACTGGTGACTACCAATGAAACTGAACTGATGGCTACCTATTGAATGCCAGAAGTGACTGGAAAAATGATAATAGGGCTGCCTTGGGGGTGGCCCTTTTTTGTTTTGTCTTACTACTCGAACTACGATTAAAGTCGCCTTTCTATGAAATGCTCTCAACACCAACTAATCATCGTTTTAATAGGCCTATGGCTTGTTTCCTGCTCACCGGCCTATGTCCCCAACAAAGTCAACACGGGACTTTTTACGGAAGAAGGAGAAATGCATGGTGAAATTGCTACCGGTGTAAGCGGATTAGATGTTCAAGTAGCCGCCGCTGTTCCCGGAAATCTGGTCGTTACCGCCAATGCGAGCTTGAAAGATCGGGATTTTACAACTTCTTCCTTTGAGGAAAATGACGATGATGTGATCGTCATCAATGACAACAAGAAACATCGTATCTGGGAAGCAGGCCTGGGCTATTATCACATCGCCGAAGATGGATTGCGACTGGAGGCAATAGTAGGTTTTGGCCACGGCAATCTTGAAAATGTCGAGACCAGCCTTTTTGGTCCCATCAACAACGGTGTTCAAATCGATGATGATACTTTCATCACCTCTAGCACATTTAATAAAGTTTTCATTCAGCCTACCATCGGCTATTCCAGTGAAAAGTTTGATGCCGGCTTCACACCCAAAATCGCTTTCGTCAGGGTGAACCTCAATGATCAACAATTCCGTGACACTTTCTTCGAACCTACAGCTACGCTCCGATTTGGTCATAAAAATGTGAAATTCACGGGACAATTAGGATTAAGCCTTCCCATGGACGAAGAAGTTGAGTTCTCTCATGAACCCTTCATTTTTTCTGTAGGAGTCATGGCTGACATCAATGTATTGAAGTTGGGAAAGAAAGGCGGAGACTGAATACTGCACCATCATTTAACGACATGAATATCCAGCGTCCATACTAAGACATTACCTCGAGTTTAGCTATTTTCGAGTTAGTTGAACATCGCTAGTTACTCGCTGTATGATACGTATGATCTTTGTGTTGGGTATCCTGACATTCGCTTGTCCCACCTATGCCCAATTTGGAAAAAAACTCAAGAAGTTTGGTGAAAAGGTCCAGCAACGGCTGGATCAGGAAGTGAATGCATTGTCTGACGACAGTGATGAATCCGAAGCTTCCAGTGACAGTACTAATGGCACCTTTGTGGGGAATCGGATCGCCGAGCTTAATGAACTACAAGCCAAGCAACTTCGTAAGGATACTTCCTATTACAATTACACCCTCGCACAAGCCGAAAAAGTGGCATTTTTCGATAGCCGTGATGATGAACAAAACCTGGTTTTGGCGGCCTCCAAAGGTTACCGCGAATACCTGACCAAAGACGCCAAGCCGCTTCGACATGAAAAAGCCTTCGATTTCAATCGTATTGGCAGCAAGGTGCTAACGGTCAACAAATCAGCGGCCTTGCTCAATTTCAATCTGGCACTGAAGACCTATATTGATCCAAAACAGCTCAAAACTTTCTTTAGCAACAATGAGAACGAAGACATTGGCTCTCTACTGCCGGCAACTTTGAATGACTCCCTGACTATTGCTGATCGGTATGCGCTTTGTAAGACCTTCATGAATCTTGGCATTTACTACCATTCCCGAGGCCAATACCTGCATGCAGAGCAATTGAATCGGGCCATCCTACCTTTCATTGCTGAAAACCTGGGAAGCACCAGCCTGGCTATGGCCTCCACCTACAACAATCTGGCGTTGATCGAACGCGACCTGGGCAATTATGGTGAAGCCGAAGAATACCTGGAACGGTCGATCGCGCTCATACAGGGTCGGCGAAATGAAGAAAAGCTGGATCGGGCAGTGATCCAAAACAACCAGGCCATGCTCTATCAGGAAATCGGGCAATATGATCGTGCCCTGGAAACCATGGATGACGCGCTGGCCCTTGCCGAACAACACATCAAGAAAAAGGGAGATGATTACAGCAAACTTCAGATCAATAAAGCGCTGATCTACAAATCTCAAAGGCAATTTGATGCCGCAGAGTCTTTATTGCTTGAATTGAAAAAAACCAAAGAAATGCGGCTCGGCAAGCGACATCAGGACTATGCGGACATAGAGAGTTTGCTGGCAGCCGTCTATATGGGACAAGGCAAAACCGAACAAGTGGAATCACTCTTAACTCATGCACTGGACATCTATAAAAACAAGTTTTCCGTAAGTCATCCGGCTTACACCAGTACTTTGAGGTTGCTGGCACAATTCTATTTCCTGAACGACTCCTATGAACAAGCCTGGATAAAAAGCAAGGAAGTATTCAATCTGGTAGCTACCAATTTCGGAGAGCAACACCCGGATTATCAACGTATCCAGGAGGATCTGGCGGTGATTGCCTGGAACCAAAATCAAATGGATTCAGCCTTTCACTATTTTCATGCAGCTAATGATTTGAAGCTGGAACAACTCAACAAGTTTTTCCCAGCGCTCAGCGAAAATGAAAAGTCCAAGCTCTGGGCAAAACTTCGCCCCTCGTTCATCAAATTCTACGCCTTTGCGAGTGAACATGGATCCTCCGAAGCCATCGAGGAAATGTACAACATCCAGCTGGCCATCAAAGGCATATTGTTAAGCTCTACCACTAAAATGCGGCAGGAGATCCTAAATAGCGATGACGAATCACTGAAAAATGACTACCTGGAGTGGACGTACCTGAAAGAAGAGTTGGCCAACTACTATACCCTGTCGAAACAAGATCTAGCAGAGCAAGGCATCAACCTGGATTCCATCGAAGGAGTGGCCAATGCCCTGGAAAAACGCATGAGTTTGAATAGTCAGGCTTTTGCCGAAGCCAGCAAACTCACCTCGATGAATGTAGCCACGCTTACTTCCACTTTAGGAAATGACGAAGCAGCAGTCGAGATCATACGGTTCCCCGCCTTTAAGAAGCAATTTTCGGATGAGGTAAAATATGCTATTCTGGTATTGGATAAGGAAGGGATCAAACATATCGTCCTCGAAAATGGGGTCGCTATGGAGTCGAAACTGGCAAGCTTGTATCGCCGGTCCATCGAATTTAAAGTAGCGGATAATCGATCCTACAGCAACTTCTGGAAACCCGTTGCGCCTTTGGTCACGGACAAAAAGACCATTTACTTGTCCATGGATGGCATCTATAACCAAATCAACCTGAACACCCTCCTCTTACCGGACGGATCTTATTTAGGAGATGAAATGCTCCTCATTTCTGTGTCAAGTACACGGGACATAGAGAAAGTCAATAAGACCAGCAAACTAAACGACAAATTGCTCATGTTTGGCTTTCCGGATTATGGCGGTACAGGCAAAGTGGCTGCTTTGCCCGGTACCAAAGCGGAATTGGAAGAGATCAATAAAATTGCCCGCACAAAAGGCGTAAAAACGGAGCAGTACCTGCAAGCACAAGCCAATGAAGCGAAATTTAAATCTGCCACCGATGACCCTGGCGTATTACACATTGCTACACACGGTTTCTTTTTAGACGACCTCCCTGAAAACGATGAAGTGGTCTATGGTGTTGAGATCAGTAAAGCCAAAGAAAACCCCTTGCTTCGTTCTGGTCTGATGTTGGCGGACGCTGAAAATACCATAACCAATGCCAAAGAAGTAAGTAATGCCAACAATGGCATCCTTACCGCTTATGAAGCCATGACGCTAGACCTGGACGAAACAAAAATGGTCGTGCTAAGTGCTTGTGAAACGGGATTGGGTGAAATCCAGGCAGGTGAAGGAGTTTACGGACTCCAACGAGCTTTCCAGATTGCCGGAGCCGAGACCATCATCATGAGCTTATGGAAAGTAAACGATGAAGCGACCCAAAAACTCATGACACGCTTTTACGATGAGTGGCTAACTACTGGAGATAAATTCGCCGCCTTCAAAAGTGCACAACTCGCGATTCGCGAGCAGTACGAAGAACCTTATTATTGGGGTGCCTTTGTGATGTTGAATTGATACCCAAAATACTTATTACTCAATAACCGGACTTTGCTATGTCTTACCCTGGAAAAGAAGAAGTTAAGCACCTCAATCAACTCACCGAAGCCCTGTTTAAGGCCATTTCTTTTGACGCGGGTAGTGAACCGAACATTAGCGGGATCAAGGGCCTGTTTATAGACAATGGCCTGCTGATCAACTGCAATGAGGACACACCTAAAGCACTGCCCGTAGACCAATTCATCGAGCACTTTCATGAACTCTTTGAACAGCAGCATATTACAAGTTTGCATGAAGTAGAAGTTCATCACAAAACCAAAATCTACGATCACATCGCACATCGGTACAGCTTCTATGAAGCAAGAACTACTCCTGATGGGGAACCGTTTGCAGTAGGGATCAATACCTTACAATTCGTAAAAATCGGCTCGGAATGGAAAATCACTTCCATGGCCTGGAATGATGACAATCGTGGAGATGGTTTTTTCGAACGGACGATGGCTTGTATCCTTAAATAAAGAAATTTGAACAATAAAGTTAATTTCTAATACGCACTGATAAGGTATCTAAGTCTCCGTAGTTCTCAATATTAGTATCGTAAGCAAAAATCCTTCGCAAAGTAGATAAAGAACTTAAAGCGCTTAAATCAACAATTTGTGTATCCATTATTAATAGCGTTGTAAGGCTTTGAAGGCCATGTAAAGAAGTAATATCATCTACCGCAGTACCATTCAGATTAAGATGATCTAAATTATTAAGATTTGAAAGAGCATTTACATCTTCAATATTTGTGAAATTTAAATTAAGAAACTCCAAATGATTTAGGTTAGACAAAACATCTATATTTCTAATTTGTGTACTTCCCAAATTAAGGTGTTTTAAGTCATTAAGACCTGACAAAACATCTATATCTTCAATACTTGCACCTTGCAAATCAAGATGAACTAAGCTTTTTAGTCCAGACAAATTATGCAAACCCTCAATGGTAGCTCTGTTAACACGGAGATATTCCAGCTTACGAAGATCACGCAAAACATCCATATGAAAATAGTTTGTACTTAACTCTAGATGTTTTATTTCTTTTAAGGAAGCTAAACCATTGAAATTCACATTATCAAAAGGCTTTGAGAAGATTAATGATCTCAAATTATGAACGTCGGATAACTCTTCTAAGGCTCTTAATAACGCGATACTATCCAATTCCGAATTTAATTTAGCTGAAATTCCATCTTCAAAAACTCTTGTTTCAAAGCCATAAAGCTGTAGATTATTCAAAGCTTGATAGTGCGCACTATCTCTATAGATTGGTAAAAGAGTGAAAACGGAAATAAACCAAATCAGTAAAGCAATAGGTCCTATCCAGAAAGTCGTTTTATGCAACTTAGGTCTCTTCCATTTAAAAAGAATTTTATAAAGGAGTTGCGCTATAAAATCGTGTGATATTTCCCAAATTCCAGCCACCCGATCAATTCTGCGGACTACACCTGTAGATGCTAGGCGAATCATAAAACCTTCTAGAAAATTATGTTTTAACCCAGTAGCAGCTTCTAACTCCAATAAGGATACGGGTTTCTTGGTACCAGCATCACTGATCATTTGTTTAAGAATTAATCCTGATTCTTCCTTGATGTTCTTGTTATTAATTATCTCCTCTAAGTATCCCCTCAACATGGCGCCAGGTTCCATACTTTTGGGAAGTCGACCTAAATACCTTTCGAGAACCACCCCATACATGTTCAGTGTAATTGGACGGATTAACCCCCGAATCCCTTCAATAGCTTCGGCTTCCCTTGCAATACTGTAAATAAGCTCCTCACTAATCTCAAGCCCAGATTTTTTCAAAAATTCTTGCGAAGCGCGAAGTGTAAATAACCCAACCTGAAACCAGTTCTTTCCCTGCTCAAGTGCAGGCATGTGTACATGATTCAATTCTGGCAAATAATCGCTCCTAAACACCAACAAAATGGTCACATTATCAATTGGGCTTTCCACAAGCGATACCAGTAAATTCTCAAATTCCAAGCGGCCTTCGTGATCGTGTAGGATTAAAAATTCCTCAAACTGATCAAAAACAAGCAATATTCGGCCAGTGGATGACATTGCAGATGCCTGCTCCAATAATTCCCTCGGGTCATTCTCTTTACCTTTCTTTTCTGGTATATGCTTAAGTTCTATTAGCCTTTTAATCAAAGCTTGAACTGGATCGTGGTACCCCCTTATTTCTACTATTCGGAAAGCAGGATCTAGTTCTTGAAGCTTTGGAATCACATAAGCTTTTAATAGTGACGATTTACCGGTACCTGACTCACCACTTAGGTATAGGATTGATTGATTTGTTTCTGTTATCCAATTCAAAACCTGCTCATGGTGACCGTCAGCTCGATTGAAATCATCAATATCTTTTTCGCTATATGGAACAAGTCGGAAATAACCGGGAGGAGGAATAGATCCATGCACCGCATAGTCCACCACTCTTTTCTTTCTTCGCTCCCGCCGCCATGCCGGATAAGTATCAGTGAATACGGTTAGACAAATTGGTATTCCAGCAATAAGGATTGCTTGCCAATTCTCAAAATTATATTCTGAAACAAGTTTTTGATATCCTGCAACTAAAGCCGCTACAGCTGCCAGATAAGTGGTAAAGCGAGCAACCCTTGATAAGGTGATTTTCAATGTATTATCAACCCATGTATCTTTATTGGAAGTATCAGCCATAGGAATTGTCTGTTAAAGTTGATTTTAGAAATATCTTTAAGACACAAAAACATAACAGTTATTCAAAATAATTTATTAAGGCATTATTAACAACTTTAATAAACATCATGAAATGTTTTTGACTCTTAAAAAGAATAATCTGTCATGTTTAGTCAATACTTCCATGGCCTGGAATGATGACAAACGTGGAGATGGTTTTTTCGAGCGGACGATGGCTTGTATTCAAAAAGCAGATTAATTGAGATGATATCTTCAAAAGAGTTTATCGAAAGCATTCAGTTTTCCCGAATCGAGACCTATTCACTTTTCAGAAAAGAGATTTATAAAGCTTCCATCTGGACAATGATTGCAGAGCGTGAATCTTTGCAGAAAAAGCAGGAACAACTTGGCTCGCTCACCAAAGATGAAGTCTCGAGGGCTGGAAGAACTCATGGAATTGAGTCATCCCTCGCAAGTGTTGATGGACGAAAAAGGAAATTTTCATCCGTCCTCAGAATTAATCACTTCTTTGTCAGCAAATAGTCTTGAGGTAAAAAAGCTAATGGAGATCCTGAAAATCCCGGCGGTCAATATCCCTGAATGAATGTGTATGCCAACCTACAGGGATGCCATTGCTTTCTATGATAAATCGGATCAAGTCATTGCCACTCTAAATGTCTGTCTCGGTTGCGATCGTATGTGTACCGCTTCAGAAGGGATTGCTGCCGATGAACGAATTTATGACTTGACCAGGGTATTTTTCCTTGATTTAGGTCACCCCATTAGTGACGATGAGCGTTGACTTTGTGCTGTAAATTTTCTTTTTCAAAGACCACATTGCACAATACTTAGGTTTTAGCAAATACTTTCTCTATATTCGCGGCATCAAACGAGACGATGAATCTTTTTGTCTTTCGGACATAAGGATTTTTAATACCTCGGCCCAGGTGAACATCCACGACCCACCTGGTCATTCTTGCAATCCCGAACAGTCAATCAGGCACAAGGCCCAACCGCACTGCTCCAGGAAGAACAGTATGGTTGAAAAACACATCATCGCCACCTCTGGTGTTGAGGCGGGGATTTATTGCTTAATTGATGCAGAATACCAATTTCAAGAAAAGAAAACCTTCTCAATCGAGAAGACGTTCGGGTGGCGAACAATCATCAGGAAACAAAAGAAGATCTTACGGAGAGCGAAATGAGTTCCGCTCAAACCGATCTCGTCCAGATCGTGACAACTCAGAACGAGGTGAAAGAAAGCCGAAAAATCACCGTAAGCCACATAGAGGACAGGATAATGCACGTGGTGAAAGATCATTTGATCGACCAGAAAGAGATCGTCAGGTTCCTGATTGGGCCCTCGCCAAACAAGCGCGTCGCAAATCATCTCGAACGGAGGAAACACCGGTAGAAGGCGAACGCAACGAAAAATTCCAGCAGAAAAAATCGCGTCCTTCCAGAGATCGTTATGAGGACCAACGCCCAAGACAAGAGCGTGAAAAATTCACACGAGACCGTTTTGGTAAAAATAAAAAGCGACGAAATGATCGCTCCAGAAAATCCTCAGGTAGAGACTTAAGTAAGTATATTCACACACCAGGTGAAAGTAAAGAAAAGGCCGCGGTGTATGAGCCTAATCATTCTTTCGAAGATTTTCACGTGAATCAGGAATTACTACAGCGGATCAAGCAGAAAGGTTTTAAAGCTCCATCAGAAATCCAGGACAAGGCCATTCCTGTACTCTTGCAAGGTGACGATCTAATTGGAATTGCAGGAACTGGAACCGGTAAAACAGCGGCTTTTCTTATTCCAATCATCGACCGTTTGTTGGAAGAGCCTGAAGACCAAAGCGCATTGATCATCGCTCCTACCCGTGAATTGGCCAGCCAGATCAATGATGAATTCCGTTCTCTGGTGAAAGGATTAGGTATCTATTCCACTTGCCTGATCGGAGGATTGTCTGTCAGAGATTCGATACAGGCACTGAAGAGAACCAATCACATTATTATTGGAACCCCAGGTCGTCTATTGGACATGCATGATCGAGGATTGTTAGATCTGGAAAACTTCGAGACACTTGTCCTCGACGAATTCGACCGAATGCTCGACATGGGATTTAGTGACGAGATGCAGATGATCAACAAAGAAATGGTAAATAAAGAGCAAACCATGCTGTTCTCTGCCACGGTGGATCCTTCCCAGAGAAAATTGATTGATGAAATCGCAGGCGCCGCTGAGGAAGTTCAGGCAGCTATGAATACGCAAAAAACGGATGCGATTCATCAAGATGTTCTGCGTGTAAACGGTCAGGATAAGTTCCAATTGATGCTCGATCTGATCGTTGAACAAGATGAAGAGAAGGTCATTCTGTTCTGCGAGACGAAAAGAAATGCTGACGAAATGCTTAAAAAACTAAAAAACGAAGGCGTACGAGCAGATGCGATTCACGGAGATAAGACTCAAAACGCCCGTCAAACGGCTTTGAGAAAGTTCAAAAAAGGGAATATAAACGTATTGATTGCTACTGACGTAGTAGCAAGAGGCATTGACGTGCCGGACGTTTCATTGGTCATCAACTACGAAATCCCAAGAAATTACACCGACTATGTGCATCGTATTGGCCGAACAGGCCGCGCTGGCAAGACAGGCCGCGCTGTGACGATGGTTAATTAAATCACAAAAGGGATGCATCTAAACATGCATCCCTTTTTTTTACGCCCATCGAATCAATCCCGATAAAACGGGATCGTAACATAGGGATTTCCAGAAGGATCTCTTAGCTGCAGGGTGTGCGTACCAGGCGCAATTGACTTCAGGGAAACATAGGTCAGGTAACCTCGTTGTTTCGTAGGCTCATGGAAATGGAAGAACCATCGATCGGTAGCGATAGCTTCATCGTCTAGAAAAATCTGATAATACCCATCAATGGCTTTAAGTTTTAGGTTGGCCTGAGAAGTCTCGGGGTTGGCCTGCCGCAAAGAATCAAGGGGCTTGTAAGTCAAAATATCTCCTTCTTTTTTGATATTGGCTACCAGAAACAGACGAAGAACATCTCCAGTAATAACATCAGAAGGAATCTGTGCAAATTCCGACGGACGTTCATAATTCTGATTTTGGTAGAAAGCCGAAAAAGCGATTGTTCCACGTCTTCCTTCCCATAGCTCTAATTGGGAAAAAACATCTCCATCATAGAAAGAAGCGTTACTGGCACCTGATCCTATGAAACTGACCACACTGAATATAGCCAAAAAAATGAAGAAGATCCATCGATTAAAATTGGTCACCATGCCATAATAGATCGGCCGATAGAAGCGCGATAGGGTCAGCGCACTGATCAGCCGATGTATGGGCCAGTACACTTTCGCAAACCATTTGTACCTTCGGAAATAACCAAGACTCAGAAAATCGACTAGTCCTATAATTCCCATGGACAACATGATCAGCACATAGACCTGAAAGAGGTTAAAAAAAGTACCCGAGAAACCTATATCTAAGAAGACATAGCTGATCGCAAAAGGAATGATGACTAGTGTTAAGAGAAATAAGTAGCCCCCGATCAAACTCATGAAGAGTAGAAACGAAATACTGAAGAGCAGACTACAAACCTTTTCCAGTCGGATAACTATTTGCTCAAAAGGCAAAATCTTGTCCACCTTATCCTTGAATGGCTCTCTATATGCCAACTTGTCAATTTGGATGCCCTTGGGAAAAGCATAACTTAATCCGACCATACCAATCCACACGCCTCGACAGATCAGATGAAGAATTAATCCTGAAATAAGCCAATAAATGCCCACCTTGAACATAGAAACGAGGTTGTCTACGTCATTGAGGTCACCAAAAATGTTGAGTTTAAAATAGCGTAGCAGATCATCCAACAGAGCAGGCACCCTAAGCATACCCAACAGGACAATACCTGAAAGCAGTATCTCTGGTTCCCAACTTCGTTGTTGCAGGTCGGTCAGCCACTTAGGCACGATCGGATTTTGCTTCTCGCCCATTGACACTAAAACTAACCAACAATGATCAATTTTTTTAATCGTCACCTGTGGATTCCCCGCGATAGAGAAGATAGGCCTTATAGTTTTTTAGTGCTCTGAGGCTAATACTACAAGACCTCCTTTTTATCCTTCCTTGGGAATTTCTCCTAGTGAAAACCAATTCCCAGAATCATCGGAGAACAATGCTTCATAACCGTAAAATTCTTTGGTAGGTGGTTTCTGAAAATGGACTCCTTTGGCTTTCATTTCCTCGTAGGTAGCGTTTAGGTCATGACACTGAAATACGCCAAATCCAAAGGTTCCTTTTTTGATCAATGCCCTTAATTGATCAGCTGTTTCTTTATCCAACACAGGGCCTTCCATGATAGGCATCAAAACAATTTCAAGATCTTGTTGCTCCGGTGGACAAACTGTCAACCAACGCATCCCCGGCCCCATTGGCGCATCTGTTTTCACTTTGAATCCCAGGGTATCGACATAAAATTTGTAGGCACTATCCTGATCGAGGACATAGACACTCACATGGTTCATTCTTGCTATCATTTGCTTCCTGATTTATATATTGATGAAGCAAATGTTGTAAAAGTGTTATTCCAAAACTTCTTGAAAATTGCTTTTCTCGATCCAGCCATTTTGATGAACGAAGCAGGCAGGCACAAAGTGAAAAGGCTTTTCAATCATATCCTTTTTCAGGGCTTTTTGCTTTTTCTGAAACTGTAATGGCTTCATGCCCACGTTTTTCTTGAACAGCCCGCTGAAAGTCGTCAGGCTTTGGAAGCCTACTTTGAAGCATGTTTCAGTCACCGTACTACCCGCCTTCAACATTTCCTGCGCTTTATCTACACGCTTAGAAATCAAATATTTCCTTGGTGTAATCCCATAGATCGTTTTGAAGGTACGGATGAAGTGATACTTTGAGAAGCTCGCTTCATCCGCAATATTGTCTATATCAATGTCTTCGGCAAAATGTTCATCGATGAACATCTTCGCCCGAACGATGCGATGATATAAATAGAATTTCGGATACGACAAAGTCCTTACTTTTCAAGCAAGATAAAGGCTTTTGTCAATTTTTCTGACAAAACGTGGTGATCACTCATTCCTCAAAGACTCCACTGGATTATTGGTCGTCACCTTTCGGCTCTGTATCAATAATGGCAACAGGCTAATGCCAATGATCAGTATCGAACTGACCACTACTCCAACAGAACTAAAGTCCGCAACATATGCGAATTCCTCTTTCCAATTGGCAATCCCAATGATACTCAATGGAATACCAACGATCAAGGCGATCATCATCAAACCTAAAAACTCCTTACTCAAAATCATAAGGATCTGATCGATCCTGGCGCCAAGTACCTTGCGAATTCCAATTTCTTTCACTTTCCGATCCAGGGTCATCGTGAGCAAACCATAAAGTCCGAGCACGACCATGATGATGGACAGGATGGTAAAAATGTTACTGATCTTTCCAAGTCTCAGATCAGCCTGATATTGCTGATGGTAGCTGTCTTCAAGGAAGTAATAATCAAAGTAATTCCCAGGGTAGATGGCATCATATACCTGACGGATATTGGCAATGGCTGTTTCAGATTCCCTGCCTTCAAACTTGACTAGAAAACTGTGCTGCGTACCCATATACGGCAGGAAAAGAATAGGTTCAATGGCATCGTGTAATGACATCTGATGAAAATCATTCACCACTCCCACAATGGTCCAATCCTTTCCATGGAAATTCAACCTGCGACCAATGGAAGCTTCTGCATTTTCAAAACCCAGATAAGGCACAGCAGCTTCATTCATCAGTAATGAAGTCACCAGATTGCCATCAAAATTATGATCAGTAAACTCCAGACTTCTTCCAGCAATGATGTTCAAACCCAAAACTTCATCAAATTCATGATCTACGTGAATATTGTTCATGGTTAGGTCTTTCGCTTCAGGGTTACTCAAATTTCTTAACTGAAAAACCCTGCCCATCTGATTACCCGCCATCCGACTAGTGGAAGAAACCATCTTTACACCAGAGACTGCTGATGCTTCATTTTTAAAGCGGTCCATTTTATGGATGAAGGTACTGTCCCAATTCGTCATGGCGGGACCATATACCACCATGGAATGTTCAATATCGAGCCCCAGGTCTTTTTTGATCATAAAATCCACCTGTTGAGATATACCAAAAGCGGCATTGATCAAAATCACGGCCAGTGCAAACTGAAATACCACTAATCCCTTTCTTAACCACCTGGCTTCACCTTTGAGTTTGAACTGTCCGTTGGTAATGTCTGTTGCACGAAATCGAGTAATCAACCAGGCTGGATACAGGGCTACAAACATGACCAACAAGAAGTAAATGACTATGAAAACAAGTACAAAGGGCAGCCCCAAGACCGTATTGTCCAATAAGACATCTATTCCTAATCGAATACCTGTCAGGGAATTGAAGAAGGGTTGCAGCAGCAGCATCATCATCACCGAGAGGCCAAGTGATATGACATTGAACAACAAAGCTTCCGTAATAAATTGAAACATAATCTGCTGCTGACCTGCTCCTACTGATTTTCTAATGCCAATCTCTTTGGCACGCTGCAATGAACGACTGGAGGTCAAATTGATATAATTGATCCACGCCACCACAACGATGAAACAGGCAATGGCCAGCATGATCCAAACCACCTTTCCATCAATGGTCTGTCCGATTTCATACTCCATGGTATTGTCCATGTGCGCGTCAAGCATGGGCTGTAAACTAAATCTTTCGACACCACCAGAAACTTCCCCATCTTTGAAATACCTGATACCAAATTCTTCCAGCTTGTCGTCCAGTGATGCTGGAGTCACTCCCTCAGTCAATCTCACATAATGGTAAAAATCTGACCAGGCCCAGCTATTGTCAGCACCTTTCCCTGCTGATGCGATAAACGTTTGATATGAGATCAGAAGGTCAAACTGCAGGTGCGATTGTTTCGGAGGATCTTTCATGATCCCGGTCACTTTCGTTGGATTGCCGTAAAGATCAATAGATTTCCCAATCATTGACGAAACAGACTCGCCTTTAGGAAGTAATCGCTTCGCAAAACTTTCTGTAAAAACTGCCTGATAGGGCTCACTCAAGGCAGTAGCAGGATCACCATGCAACATGGGGAACGAGAAGAAATTAAGAAAATACTCATCCGCTGTAATATATCGATGCGATAAGTACAACTCCTCTTCAAAACCGATGTAAGCCCGAGAGCTCAAGGTCATGCGTGTATACGCCTCTACCTCAGGGAAATCACGATGAAGCGTCGGGCCAATGGTCGGATAAGTGATGGTTCCTCGTTGGACCAGATTACCATTTTGATAGCGACTATTGACCACACGAAAGATGTTATCAGCCTCGGCATGAAACCGATCAAAACCAGTTTCAAACAATACATACTGAAAAATAAGCAGCGCGACCGTGAGTCCGGAAACCAATCCGAGTAGGTTGATTGTGGCATAGGTGCGGTTGCGTGTCAGGTCTCTCAACGAGACTTTGACGTAGTTTTTAAATAACGACATGTGATTTTGAGTTTTTGACAATTGCTTTTTTCTGAGTCGATGAAAGCGCAAGAAGGCGAGCGCATTAAGGCAGTAGTTGCGATCAGCCTTATCGGGACTTCTGATCTGATCCAGTTCATAGAGTTCTTCCAGGTCCCCAAAAATGGATTCTTTAAGCTCCGGGTGGCAGAGTTTCGTAATCAGGTAAGTGATCAGTCGCCGGATCATTCAAAGGCTACTTTAGGAATGCCATCCCACAATTTTTCCCGCATTCCACGAGAATTCTCCAGTGCTGCCTGACCACTTTTGGTTACTCTAAACAGGAGTTTGCGCTTACCACCTCGCTCAGCGGTAGGATCGCTGTACCTTGATTCAAGGAAGCTCTTTTCCTTCAAGCGCTGCAACACATTATGCACCGTACTAATGGTGATCGACCGGTTGCATTTTTCCTCTATCTCTAGCTTTATCACTACCCCGTATGCATTATCAAAGAGATTGGCAACGACCAATAGCACGATCTCTTCCAGTTCTCCTAAATGTGTTCCCTTCATGGATTTATTTTTTCGACAAAAACGAATTTAATATATAATTCGTAAATGTCGAATTAATGTTTCAACATTTCTAATCGGTTGATATAAAAAAGCCCGATCAGCTACACTGATCGGGCTCATTTTCTAACTTAAAATGGAAATTACTTTTTCAAAAACTTCGAATGCTGTCCTTCAATTGAGAAGAAGTACACACCCGCCTTTTGATTCCATAGTTGAATTTCCTGGTCCACAGTATCCAGCGTACCTTTCAGCACAACCTTTCCTGTCATGTCGGTGATGATATAAGGTTTTCCAATCCACGAAGGATTTATGTTAGATAAGGATATCGAATAGCTTGCTGGGTTCGGATGAATTTTTAATCCTTCGATTTCACTCGGTACGGATAATACAGGATCTAAAAGGATGGTTACCATCCCGGTGCTGATACCTCCATTAAGGTCATCTACTTGTATTTCTAATTCAAACTGAGGATTGATGTCAATATCTAGTGCGGTCGAATTCGCAACTTTGATTTCTCCAGCTAGATCGACAATAAATGCCCCATCGGTATTACCACTCATCAGTGTCACTTCCGGGGTACAACAGTCTTCATCCGAGTATACAATTGTGCCTACGACTGATCCATTAGTCAGCCCTTCTGCTATCCGAAAGGTCTGATCATTAATCACTGTAGGGACATTATTGGTCTCCTCTAGGTCGAGAAGGTTCACCGTCACTGTGATCGTGATACTTGCACTCACACTGTCCACGATCTCCACCTCTAGTTCCCAGACTGATTGCATCTCAAAATCAAAGCGTTCTTCCATCGCTACGCTCAGCCTACCGGTATTTTCTTCGAGATCGAAAGCACCATCTTCATTACCTGTAAGAATATTATAGGTCAGTGAACCTCCTTCCGGATCAGTGGCTTCTATGAATCCAATTTCAAATCCGGCAGGAGGATTTTCGTCAAATTCAAATTGCTGGTTCTCTGATATCGGAGATTCATTCACTGTTTCATCAACGTTGAGAAGGTTCACGGTCACTGTGATCGTGATTCCTGCACTCACACTGTCCATGATCTCCACCTCTAGTTCCCAGACTGATTGCACCTCAAAATCAAACTGTTCTTCCATCGCAACGCTCAGCCTACCGGTATTTTCTTCGAGATCGAATGCACCATCTTCATTACCAATAAGAATATTATAGGTCAGTGAACCTCCTTCCGGATCAGTGGCTTCTATGAATCCGATTTCAAATCCAGCAGAAGGATTTTCGTTAAATTCAAATTGCTGGTTCTCTGATATCGGAAATTCATTTACCATTTCGCCATCATCGACATCAAGTAAATTCACGATCACATTAATCGTCGTAATTAAGCCTTCGGAATCACTTATATCTACCGTGAATTGGAAATTAGAGGTTAATTCGTAGTTTAAAGGCTCTGAATCCGCTACCGTCAATAATCCTGTATCCTCATCAAGGGCGAAAGCCCCTTGTGCGTTTCCTGATGAAATCGTAAAAGTCAATTCCCCGGCTTCAGGATCACTGGCTTCAATCGTACCTACTTCTGTGCCAACTTCTGAATTTTCTGCTATCTCAAACTCCTGATCTTCTGCCAGCGGAGCTTGATTTTGAACTTCTCCGGCAATAATTGTTGCCCCTTCTATAAAATCGGAACCATTATAGGAAGCATCTAACGATTGGACAGCCCAATGATAGGTTCCTTCTGGCAAAATCAACTTCCATCCGGTATTATGTTCAACATTACCTTTTCCAGTCTTCCTACGAAAACCATCAGCATTGGCATTGGCATTTAGAATGTCATCTGCACCTTGCGTAGTTCCTACCTTCAAAGCATAGGATAAACCATCTGTGGGCGTAGTATCATCTGAACCAGGCTCCCAATTCAGTGTTACTTCATATGTCTCATTACCGAGATCTACCACCTCTGGATCGGCCAGCGATGTTGGAGGTTCCGGCCGTTCATTAACTGCAAATTCCTCTGTATTGCTTAGCCTCGCCAAGAATTTCCCAGCAGTTGCACTGCTAGCAACGGCAGATTCATTTCGAACATTGAGAAATACATCAAACAAAAATTGCTGACTATTTCCTGCATCTTCTCCGGTTAACATAAAGTCCAGATCCCCATCACCGTCCAAATCTCCAAACTCAACTTCAGCGTTTAGTATACTCGACACATCAAAATCACTATTTTCATATGATCTGGTATCCGGGTTGTATTCTGCTAATCGGGTTACGCGCCCGGCCCCTTCAATTAGTCCTGAAAAAAGCAAATCAGAATAACCATCTCCATTAAAATCTCCCAGATCTATTTTACTTTCCCGAATCCGATCCAGGCCAATAGAGACATTCACAAATGTCCGCACTGCCTCGCTCTCTCTGTTTTCATATAGCTCGAAGACATCCGAACCGCTTTTCGAGGTTCCAGTGAAAATGACATCCAAATCCCCGTCTCCATCAAAATCAATTAAATCAACAGTTCCATCAATCGTGGATGACAAATTATCATCCGTTGCCACGAAGTTGACATCAGTAGTACTCGTACCGCTTGTCTCGTTGAAATAAAGCACACTCGTGATCCCCGATTCGTCATCAAATCCAGTGATAATGAAATCTATGTCCTGATCATTGTCCAGATCCCCAAAATCAAATTCCGCATCACTCAATTGAGCAATTTGATCACTCAGATCCACCACAAAAGTTTGACTAAAGTCTTGAAAGCCCAGCATGTAGAGTTTGGGCACGCCATTGGAAAATTCACTTGTCGAACCTGCGATAATCAAATCATTCGAACCATCATTATTGACATCCAGGATTCTGAGTCGTGGATTTGCCAAACCGTAATCACTGTCTTCAAACACCTCAAAGTAATCGAATGTCCTTTCATTATCATTACTAAAATCGATTTCAGCAAGGTCCTTAATTCCAAAATAAATCCTATTTCTGAAGCTGTTATCAGATTTCTCGACAAAAACAAAATCGCTGAATCCATCCCCATTCAGATCCCCAATGGTAGCTCCTATGGTTTCACTATAATTATCAAATCGAAATGGTCGAAAAGTCTGATTATCGTTGAGATAAAGCTCTCTGGATCCATCGCGGACATAAAGAATATCCATGTCCCCGTCGTAATCGACATCAAAAAATTCCAAAATACCGTTTGAAGTTCCGGGCAGTCTGCGATCAACAATCCCTCCCAGGTTTAACTTTTGCCATTCGTAAAGGATGGTAAAGCTTTGCTCTTCGGCAAACTCGCTGCCACGGAACCCATCATCCTGAGACTGCACAGACCAATAGTAAGTTCCTGGAGGTAGGTTTGTTTCATAGAACGAGTTATCGGTCAATGCAACTTCCTGAATCAGGATATCACCAGAAGTCAGGTCAGAAGCTGGATTCAAAATCTGTGCTTCACCTGTAGAAGTCCCAATACGCAAGTTGAACCCCAATTGATCAGAATAATCGTCCTCGCCGGCAGTCCATTGGAACCTGACATTGCCATTTCCCAAATCCTCTACTTCCAAATCGGTCGGTGGATTGGGTTTCGAATTGGCTCTGGATTCGATCAAGTTATTCTGATAAATCAATGAGACATTTCCATTTTGATCTGTTCCTGAAATGAAAATATCCAGGTCTCCATCTCCGTCATAATCAATCCAGTCGACAGAAGAGTTTCTCAAATCTCTCAATCCGAAATCAACAAGCTTATGTCCAGCGTCCGATGAGAACCATACATGGGTATTGGGAGAACCATCCTCGTCTTCGCCAGAAATGATCAGGTCCAGCCGGCCATCGTTATTGGCATCTGCTAAAGCCATGTCTCCATTTTTGAATCGTGAGGTGTTCTTAACCTCCTGCAGAAAAGTACTATTGGCCAGCTCGATAAATCCTACATTATCATCCAGATTGATATAAACAGATTGGAATTGAGTTGATCCGTTTTCGTCCTCACCCATGATTAGCAAGATGGTGGTACTGTCTGACTGAGTCACAAACTCAATGGTACTGTTCTTCAATCTATTGTTTACCTCACTGAAATAATTATCATCAGCAGGGTCAATCAATGAATTGATTCGATATCCAAACAAAATTTCCTCATTCAGATCTTCCCCCATGTAAATCAGGTCTTTGTCACCATCTAGTTCGAAATCAACAATTCTAATATCACCATTGATAATTCCCGCTTCACCAAATCCTTCATCCAATTGAAAATTGCCTTGCCCATCAAGACTTCTGTACAGCTTCGTAGTAAGACTATTATTAGCATCCAAACCAGTAAGGACCAGGTCTTTCAATCCATCGTTATCAAAATCACCCCATTCCATCTTACCGTCGCTAAGGGGCTCAATACCGTGATCTTCCTTGCCTATGAAAGAATTTCCGGATTCATTGAGATAAAGGATCAATCTGGTTTCTCCGGAGGCAATCCCCATGGTTACTAAATCCACAAAGCCATCATTATTGATATCGACCCATGCCAAATCACCATCTGACATGTTGGTCAGGTTTTGATTACTATTTAAAAAGATTGCTTCATCGTTTCTATATATCCTCAATACACGACCTTCTGTGTTAGAGCTTCCCATGATGGCAATGTCTTTATCCCCATCTCGGTCATAATCAGCCCAACCAATTGACGCATTGTCTAGACCAGGAATAGAATTATCAACTTCAGTAAACACAAACTCATCATCGATCACTTCAAAAGAAAATGTATCACCAACTGTATAATCAGCCCCCGTTACAGCGCTTATTTCTAATTCTACCGTCTCCGTTTCTTCAGTTTCGGTATCATTTACTGCCACAATCGTAAGATCACCTGAAGTCTCGCCAGCCGGAACCAGGATCTTCAACGTGAAATCCAGCACTCTGATCTTCGCCGCCTCCAGCGCGTACAAACGTCCATCAGACCCAAGCTTTAAATCATAGATATAGTTGAATCTTGCCTCATCGAGCGATCCATCAATAGCGCCCTGGTCGTCCCCGGTCAATACTTCAAATTCACTATCTACCAACCGGTAGAGTTTCCCTGTAGCAGTGGTACTGACAATGATCTCGCCATTTACTTCCACGATTCCCTGTATCCTTTCCAGGTAATTGCCGATAGTACTCACATCTCCCGATGCACTGATTTTTCTTAATCGCCCGTTACGCTTATCCGCGACTAATAATTCATCGTTGTTCAATGCATACACATTTGCCGGAGAACTCAATCGTGCTTCTGTGGCTGATCCATCCTTCGATCCTTCAGTTCCTGAACCCGCCCAGGTAGTCACTTCTCCATCTAAGGTGACCCTTCGGATTTTATGATTGGACTTATCTGCCACATATAAGCTATTGTCCGAGCCGATAGTAATGGCCCTAGGAGATGAAAACCGTGCAACTGAACCTGTTCCATCGACATCTCCACTATTTTCCGCAGATCCTGCCAGTGTACTGACAACCCCATCCGAGGTAATTTTTCGAATGGTGTGATTGTTATGATCAGTAACATAAAGGTTACCATCCGCATCTATTGTGATACCTGTGGGCCGATTAAAACGAGCATCTAAAGGATCAGACGCATCTGCGCTTCCTGAATTATAACTTGAGCCCGCGAAAATTGAGACATTGCCCTCTGAATCAATTTTATCGATCGTATGTCTACTGGCATTGGCAACATAGATATTTCCATTCGCATCAGTCACCATCCCTCTTGATGCAGCTGACATCTCGACCAAAGTCGAAACTGTACCAAAACCGGGGTAGAAATACCTGATATCTCCTGATTGTTCAGGTGTATTGTTATTTAAAGATATGGCAACGTCAAAAGAAGCGGCATCATCAATCGTAGCACTAAGTATCACCTCATCACCTCTGCCCTCGGTAACCTCACTACCTTCTTGGGTAATGGACGTAATTGTGGGTTGATCATCATCAACAAGTTGAAGGATTAAAGTATCTACTGCCGAATTGGCATGAATGACGGTATCGATGACCATCTGGATAGATTCAATGGCCTCTACCAAGTCTTCCTGAATAGGAGTTATCGTAATACTACCTGTCGTGTCTCCTGCCGAAATAATGAGCGATTCACTCGTTATTTCGAAATCTTCATTCAGTATAGCTGTTCCCTCAAACAAAAAATCTACCTGAACATCAACCCCCGCAATTCCATCAAGATTTCCTGTAATGTTGAATGATTCTCCACTCTCATTAATGACAAGAGTAGAGTCATAGGTAAACGTAATATCCGCTAACTCATCATCATCATCAACCACTGAAAAGTCAAAACTCTGAGTAACCGAACTTGATAAAATTGCATTTTCAGGTTCACCAATGGTGACCGTCACTGCTTCTTCAGGTTCCAAATAGATGATATCATTGATTGCACTAAAATCAATGCTTCCGGACGTTTCCCCCTTGTCGATCAATACTTTTGCAGATACTTGCAGTCTACGAATATGGCCATCTCCATCATCCTCGTCCAACAAAATGAGGTCACCTAGTGCATTGGATCTCAAAGATTCGACATCTTCTATCTGGCTATCAAGACCATTTCCATCAACAACTCCCTGACTTCCTGAACCAGCTAATGTCGTGAGATTACCCAACTGGTCAATCTGTCTAATCTGATACGCATTATCATCATAGAAAAAAATGTTATTGTTTACTACCACGAGACTTGTGATACTTCCAATACCTACCGCTGTGGCGTTTCCATCTTCCGTATAAAAACTACCATTTCCATACCGGGTAACCACCTCGCCATCGGTAGTTAAAACCTGAATTTTGTATCCATCTGTAAACCATAGATTACCATCCTGATCCAGGTCCATGGCTCTTATGTAATCTATCTCAGCTACACTGGAGACATTTCCTTCCAAATCGATTTTTCTAATTCTATTGTTATTTCCGTCATTGATAAAAATATTTCCCTCCTTATCAACCCTTACATCGGTGGGATAATCGAATTGAGCTACAGTAATATTCCCGTCAACAAAACCACTGTCCCCTCCTGAGATTTTGGTCACCGTACCATCAGGAGTCACCCTAAGTATTGAACTGTTCATTTGGTCAGAAACGATCAGATTCCCGTCTGGATCAAGATCGATACTCCAGATGAATCCTGAACTAATCGCATTTGTGGATCCATTGTAGATTATGGTCTCCACATCATCCTTATCGACTTTATAGACATTTTGACCCGTAGAATAATACAAAACGCCATCGTCCCCGAAAACAAAATCCGTGGCGTTGGTCTGATCAAGAGTAATAAGCGTACTTAAATCCAATAATCCATCATATTCGAACGCAAAGTCTTCCTGGAAGTCTGAAAAACTTAAGGGTAGTATCACATCCAAATCAGCAGGAGATGATAAATCCGCTTTTAATGTGATTTGTTCTGAACTACCTTCTGTAACTGTAGTACCAACAAGCTCTATCGAGGTGATTTCTGGTGTTTGTCCATAAACGATAGTACTCAACAGAACAATAAGAGTGGCAAGGAGTATTGACCTTTTCATAAGGAATAAGTTGTCTGTAAGTTGTAAGAAATGTTAAAAATACTACATCTTACAAACACAATCACTACAGTATCGCCAACTATTGTTCATGTAGAAACCTCTTCAAAGGCAACAGATCACCTGACCTTTGACAACACCCCCAGGTCCGCGCAGTTTTCTTTGGGTATTTCCCCTTTAGGCTTATTCCCCAGATAGATCCCAAACAAAATCATTCCAGCACCACATAGCATCCAGGGAGTCAGTGTCTCGTTGAGAACAATGATACCCAAAACCACACCAATCACGGGTACAAGATAGGTAACCATAGATGCGTAGCTAGGTCCCGCCTGAGCGATCAATCGGAAATACAGAATGAAAGCAATGGCTGTTCCCAACACTCCCAAAGCGACAATAGAACTGATGGTGACGAGATTTAAGGAAGCCAGATCACTCTCTTGACCTGTAAAAAAAGTAAATGGTAACAGGTATAGGGTTGCGATCATAAGCTGAGCCGCCGGAGCCTTAAAGGATGGAGTACTCGTCAGGTGTTTTTTCACCCACACCCATCCTACTCCATAACTGGTAGAGGCCAAAACAATAGCGATGATGCCTTTCAGGCTGGCATTCACTCCTTCAAGAAGGTTTGGATATACCAGCACTATTAAACCCAAAAAGCCGAGAACAATACCGCGAACTTTATTCGCTGGAATAGGCTCACTCTGGAGTAATAAAAACGAAAATATTACGGTGAAAAATGGTGTTGTCCCATTAAGCAAAGCGCCCAATGAACTGTCTATGAATTGCTGTCCCCAGTTGATCAGCATGAATGGAAAGGCCACGGAAAAGAAGGCTGCCACAGCAGATGCCTTCCAAAATTTCAAGTCCTTCGGCAGATAGTCCCCACGCAACAACAAAACGATATTGAGCACCGCAGCGCCAATACCAATCCTTAGCACCGAAAGCAAAACAGGATCTAGTTGTAAGAGTGCCAGCTTGATAAAAAGGAACGATGGCCCCCAACACATGGCCAGGAGTACCAACAGGTGTATACTTTTTAATTTCATTGCCAAAAAATTTATATGCCTGTAAATGAACGGTATCTAGATATCTTCGTATGATGAATAGGATGAATTGATTTTGAGAAAACAATGAAAAATTCTAATACCAACTGAAATGGAGATCCGGCATCTGAAACTTATCCGTGAAGTAGCGCAAACAAAAAGCCTATCTAAGGCCAAAGAAGCACTATTTCTTTCACAATCTGCCCTTAGCCACCAGCTAAAAGAACTTGAAACTCAGCTCGGAACGCAGATCTTTCATCGTGTCAACAAGCAATTGATCCTAACGACAGCTGGAAAAATGGTGTTGGAATCAGCAGAACGCATCCTGAATGAACT
This sequence comes from Cytophagales bacterium, assembly GCA_033344775.1. NCBI lineage: Bacteria > Pseudomonadati > Bacteroidota > Cytophagia > Cytophagales > Cytophagales bacterium. The sequence goes on from JAWPMT010000004.1 coordinate 1,653,909, forward strand.
TGAACAAACGGAGCAATCCATCAAGCGTTTTGTATCCGGACAAACAGGAACCGTACGATTGGCTACCCAATGCTATACTTGTTACCACTGGTTGCCGTCCTTGTTGACAGATTTCAAAAGAGAGTTCCCCAATGTGGAAATTGAAATCCTGCACAACAATGCCTCCGACACAGAAGAGCAGGTGCTCCGTGGGGAGATCGATTTTGCTGTGATCTATGAATCCTCCGACTATCCCAACCTCAATTACGTGGAACTATTCCAGGACGAAATGTTTGCAATTGTTCCCAAAGGACATGCCTGGACCGAAAAGCCCTATCTTGAGGCTAAGGATTTTGAAAACCAGCAAATCATCATCCATTCTTTTCCCCTGGAAACAGTTACCCTATTCAAGCAAGTATTGATCCCCGAAGGCATTCAACCCAAAAATGTCATTCAGGTGCAGGTGTTGGAAGCCATCATAGAAATGGTCAAGGCTGGCCTTGGTGTCAATGTAATGGCCAAATGGATTGTGGAACCTTTTCTCAAAGGCCATGACATAGAGTTGGTACCAGTGACGAAAAGAGGCATCCACCGAAAATGGTATGCCATCACTCTAAAACAAGATCGACCTCCGCAGTACCTGACCAATTTTCTGTCACACTTGAAGTGTAATATCGGTGGCTTAAACTGTAACCTGCCTAATTAGGCATACTTTTCAGGCGGATTCGACAGAGCTGGCTCATTGGATTAAACATCCAATAAGGCTGCTTCCAGAGTTACTTCCGCATACGGCTGATCTTCCGGGCCTTCATCCAGGTGATTGACGACAAACGTAGGTGCTTCCTGGCCTTTGGGGTAGTAGACAAATAAGTTCCCTGTTCCACGAGCCAGTCCCACATTGATCACACCAGAGTAAGCCTCGGTTGCCTGAATGATGAAGTCCGCTTTTCGGGAACCACCATGAGCTGGCGGATAAAGCATGATGTCGGCATCATCCGGACTTTCTGAATCACAGCAGAATTCCAGATCATCCACCACTATTCTTCCTCCGACACCTTCAATTTTTATAAAGCCTCCTTTGGCCACAGTCAGTTTTTCGACATTGAGATAAGTCGGGGAATTGATCGTCAGCGGGTGTGCCTTGGTGGCTGTTTTATCCCGCGCAGAAGTCCCTAGCACATGCACAGCGTATCCATGAAAATCCGTGTCCGCGAAAGATTTGATGTCCAAAGATTTAGCCACATACCTCTCCCAATGACTGATGGGATAAGTGCCAATAAGCGTCACGCCATGCTTCAGTTGCTCGATACTATGGCCAAGTTTGCTCGCTCGTGTCTTGAAATCGCTCATCTCTTGATTTTTAGGTGTATTATTCTTCTAATCAACAATCATTCCAGTCTATGGTTTATTAAAATCAACACATAGTCTGGTGATGACAAATTGAAAATATGAATTTAGAACGTGCGATGAAAGTGTTTTTAAATTAAGAAATAGATATCCTGATAAAATCCTATATATCCTTGGTGATATCTATTTTTATCCCATGACTGACCCAAAAAACCTTGCCTCACGCTTTCGAGAACCCCTCCTGGATGGCAAATGGATTGCGAATACCAATCTTAAGGCGCAACTAGCTGAGGTGGATGTTCATCTGGCCACAAAAAAGATCAACTCCCTCAATAGTATTGCCGCATTGACCTTCCATCTGGACTATTACATCGCTGGTGTGTTACAGGCATTCAATGGTGGCTCATTGGACATCAGGGACAAATACAGCTTCGATATGCCAGCTGTTGTGTCGGAGCAAGACTGGACCGATCTGCAGGAAAAACTCTGGTCTGACGTGGAATCATTTGCATTAGCCGTGGAAGAAATGACTGCAGACCAGCTAAATGCTGTTTTTGTCGATGAGAAATATGGGGATTACAGAAGAAACATTGAAGGCATGATTGAGCACGCTTATTATCATCTGGGGCAAGTGGTATTGATCAAGAAACTTTTAACGGAGCAAGCATGAAAATCATCGACCTGTCCAAATCCATTCAATATAATCCTGATGATCCTTTCTTCATGAAAGTGAAGATCAAACATAAGCCCCATAAGAAAGCAAAATGGTTGATTCGGTACCTGGGCCTGCCTTTCAAATTGTTTCCCAAAAAATTTATTGGCTGGGCAGATGATTCGATCCAAAAAATGGGAGTCCATTCCACCACACATCTGGATGCTCCCTGGCATTATGGGCCACTTTGTGAGGGGAAAAAGGCCAAAACCATCGACGAAATACCGCTCGAATGGTGCTATGGAGAAGGGTTGGTCATCGACATGAGAGATAAACCAGACTTTCAGGCAATAACTAAGCAAGATATTCAGGACTTTCTCATAAAACACCAGTTGATTATTCAGCCTAACATGATCGTACTGATTATGACCGGTCGGGATCGACACATGGGAACACAGCAATTTTTCACACATGGCACAGGCATGAGTGCTGAGGCTACAGCATGGCTCATTGATCAAGGCGTGAAAGTGATGGGCATTGATCAATGGGGCTGGGACCTGCCCCTTCCCTATCTAGTAGAAGAGGCCAAGAAGCAACAGAACTCGGACCTGTTTTGGGAAGCACATCTCGTCGGTGTGGATAAAGAGTACTGCCACATGGAACAGCTTACTAACCTCGATAGTCTCCCCTATTCAGGATTTAAAGTAGCGGCCTTCCCCCTAAAGATCAAAGGAGCTAGCGCCGGTCCTGCCAGGGTGGTGGCGATGGTAGATGATTAGACAAACTCCACCAGTCGGTGTTTCACTGCATACATGACTAGTCCAGTTACATTGCGGGAACCCGTCTTTTGGAGCAGATTGTTTCGGTGCCCATTGACGGTTTTCACACTGATGAATAGCTTTTCTCCAATCTCTTCGGAAGTCATTTGCTGGCAGATCAATTGGAGTACTTCTACTTCGCGTCTACTGAGGTTTTCATGTATTTTGGGCGTCTTGACTTTACCGCCCATTTTCCCTTGTATGGCATCAAGCGTTCTTGTATTGATGTATGCTCCCTTATCGTATACTGCATGAATGGCATCGCGAACTTCATCAGGGTCACTGTCTTTGACCAGGTAGCCATGCGCGCCCAGTTCAATCATTTGGGCAATGAGGTATTCATCATCATGAACCGATAAGATGATCACTTTCATATCCGGATAGTGTTCCTTTAGCTCCTTCAGCACCTCCCAGCCGCTGTGCTCTACCCTATCTTTTGGGGGCAAGGTCAGATCAACCAGCATCACATCCGGAATGGTCTCACATTCGCTTAACCGTTGTAATACGGAATGTCCATCAGGAGATTCAAAAACGAAATTCATTTCGGGCCACTCACGAAAAAGGGCTTTCATGCCATTGAGGAAAAGTTGCTGGTCTTCGACCATGCCTAAGCTTATCATGTCTTCTACCGGTTCACGTCTTATAGAATGACATGAAAATTAATCATCATAAGTTGATTAGGCAAGTGGCAAGTCAATCGTGGCAAAGAAACCGCCGCTTTCCCGATTGCCGTGGTACCATTCTCCTTCAAGCGCACTGACCCGACCTTCCAAACTTTTCAATCCAAGGCCATTTTTGTTATGATTTTCCGGCAAGCCTTTACCATTGTCTTCGTACTTGCAAACCAGCCTATTATCAACAAGCACCGTAGAAATATGAATTTCTGAAGCGCTTGCATGCTTCAACGTATTATTGATCAACTCGGTAAAAACGCGGTATAGCCCCAATTCAATATTCTTATTCAGTTTATCTGGCAGCTTCATTTCAAGCGAAGCCTGAAGCTCACCGACTTCTCCCGCTCGATCTAAAACCGACCTTAAGGCTCGCTCCAGTCCAAGACCCGACAGTTGTAGCGGTACCAATTCATGACTGATCCGACGGGAGGTATTCAGGGCATTTTCTACCAATTCACGCACCTCTCCTACCTTGTTTGTATCTACTTTTTCTTGCGTCTCTAGCTGCGTAAGCCACATGCGCCCCATAGACAAAGCAGCACCTAACTCGTCGTGTAAGTCCCTGGCGATTCGCTTACGTTCTTCTTCTTGTACTTCAATAGACGTCTGCAGCAGATGTTTCTGATGCGCCAGCTTCAAAGCCTCCTGCTCCAACTGCTGTTGGTGCAGGTTTTTCCGGAATTGCCAGGTGAGCAGCACCACTCCTACAGCAATGATGAAAACAATGAGGCTAAAGGAGACTAGGATTGATACAAACTCTGACGCTTGGGACTCTTCCATAAACCAATGAAAAAGCAAACGTACATAACAGTTACAAATAATGCATTTGGAAGTAGGGCCAACCTCCCTATAAATAGAGGTAAATCGAAGTTAATAAGTCGTCCATAGATATGATAAATGAAAGTACAAGAGAAATAAATGAATAAACCGGAATTGACCCAATTGATGCAATTAACTAATCCTTGGTGCTTATCTCGAAACTGTTTTTCCAGTGATAAATAATAGTTACTTATGGATAAAATAATCATTAGTAAGGATAATGACGTAAGGCCATAGGTATTGAATGTAGAAAATCCCTGAAAGTATAGGGTATTGCAAATGGAGAAAAGTATAAAGCCAATAGAGGCTATTTTTAATATTGAAGATGGAATGAAAGAATGCCATAAGTTTTGATAAAACCTGGAGAGTAAAACAAAACTCAGAGGGACATAAAAATGCAACAGGAAAAGGTTTCCGATTTTAAAGACCCACATGACACTACCCGCTAATTGGACTATTAATGACATGCAGATGTAGTATTTAATCATATCAAAACTAACAGGCGTACTTTTCCAATGCCGCAGCGTGTAAATACACGCCACAATCATTGGAAGAATTGGTATCCAAAGTAGTATCACTACTAACACATCATTCATCTGGATTTACTTCTCTAGCACAAATTGGACATGGAAGAGTTAAGTCAAAAGCCACACGCTCTTCATCCCTGAAGACTTCAATATCAAAATATCTTACTGAATCTGCATCTTCCTCATGCCTAACAGGCACCACATAAACATGTGATAATATTGAATTTACATTTAATTGGTCCAGTTTGGAAGTATTTCCATTAAGTGCGCTATCCAATATTGCCCTAGTATTAGTATCCATTTTCAATGCTTCAATAACTTTAATTCCACTCACTTCTGGGTTACAACTAAGTGCAGCACTAAGATCTCGAGATTCTATGACATATGATGTTATGTACTGCTGGGGATTGTCTTCTGTACTAACTCTATTCAGTGTAGGTTTCATCCCATCTACAGTATACATTCTTAAAAAATTATAAACCAAAACAGTCATTGAATCCCGAGAATTAGACTCGATTAATTTCGGTTGATAACGAATATATGATCCACTATCTGTCTCAGATAATACTAATGCATCAGGAAGAGCATATTTCCAATACTGATCCAAAAACCGAGTATCGAACTCTAACTGATCGTAAGATACAGCTCTGGAACTACTTGTTTCACAACTTTCCTGCGTGTCTTGCAGTAGATAATTTTCATCAGAACTAATAAAAATTGAAAAGCCTGAGAAAAGAAATAATAAGTTCAACAGAATCGATAACATTAATAAATGCTTTTTCATGATTAGTCTATTTATGTTTAACGTAAATCAACATTACATATAACTTAGTTGAAATACTTAACATTCATAAGAAAATGGTTAATTACACCTCCTTAGATTGCTTAAATCAGATATTTATACCCATCCCAACAACACACCAACATAATACAAAATCAATCCAACGCACATACCAATCAGGCGATTTAAAGATAAGTCATTCAACTTACGAAAAACCGGATGGCGAAGCAGGTAGATCGAAGTAATAGCAAAGATCAGGATCAGAATGGCCTGCACCCACCTCAGGTGCGGTACGATGATCGTTAGATGTTCATAAAAGATGAAATTCCCAAATGCATAGGTCAGAAAATAGACGGTCAACATCGGAAGCAACAGATTAGAGACGTAAGTCTTCCAAAGCATCTGAAAAAAACATACCTGGAGTGTAAAGCTCACCAAAACAATAACACATCCCAGTACCAGGTAATACGCTTCCGACAACCATTCAGATTCCTTTACAATTTCATCTAACAGCAGTAGTATATAGGCAGACCCGATGGACCTGGTCCTCTTTGAGAAAAATGGCCATCGATGAATGCCATGCGTCAAGACAGCTATGATGGAGAGGGCGGAAGTATGATGATTCACTAGCATATTTCCAACCTAGTTGGACATTGCTAATAATTGAAGTCTTGTCAACGAAATCAGATATTTCTGCCTGGTCAATTCAATAAAACAGGTATTTCTAACTAAGGCATTCAGATAGAAACCTACATTCCTTCAAAGGCGTAATTCCCCTCTTATTTAGGCATTATCCAATTTCCAACTTTGACTCATCAACGGCCTTCGCCTTGGGCTGCAGACTTCCGGCGAATGAAATTGATGTGGAGCAGAACCCACACTAATAAACGAACTGTTCTCGTCCAGTAATTTGACGAGAGGCGAAATCCGAAAAGCCTTACGAGTAGGGAAAATTAGAATAGATTATGAGTTCAGGATCTGAAGTAATAAACAGTCCTAAATATTTAGAAGCAGGAAAACAGTTTAGTATTCCCGGTGGAACAGGAGGAAGTTTAGATATAACTGTTTTAAATTTAAATGACAAAGATGCAGCAACATACACAGTTGTATCTGATGGGTCTCATACGGAGTACAGCAATGGTTCAGGCGGAACAAAATCGATCACGATTCCACATCACTATAGCGCCATCACCATAGCAAATACAAGTGCGACCAGCCCTATTGAGGTTTCTTGGAATACCTAATATTCACATACTAAACGAGTGAGGGGAGATTTAACTAATTAAAATCTTCCCTCATTGAAATCAAAATTAAAGTATCATGAAAAATAACAGTTTTGAGCATCGTTCTTTAGTCCCCGGAGAAAATATCTCCATCAAAAGCACACAAAATGGAGGGTCCTTAATATTCAATCTTCTTAACCTGGGAAATCAGCCTTCTACTATAAGAATCACATTTGCTGGCTCCTCAATATTGGTTCCTGTTCCCGCGAATTCCTCATTTGGAGACATTATATATAACCAATCAACCGAAGTGATCATCACCAATACTGGTCAGGTAACATTCCAGGTACTTTGGTCTCAAAACCCCTTGGTCCACTGTAACGAAATCTAATCACTTATTAATATTTCGATTAGTTAAACGAGATCTAGAATACAATGTCAATAGATTTATTAGAAGCATTAGAGGGAATTTCTGAAATCTGGGCGAGAACTAAAGGAGATACAAAGGTTAGCATTGCCGTATTAGATGGACCGGTTGATCTAGCTCACAAAACGTTAAAAGCATCTGATTTAAAATCTCTTGATCCTCCTTCGAAAAAGAAAGTCTATTCCTCACATGGCACGTTCGTTGCAAGCCTAATTTTTGGTAATCATGACCAGATTAAAGGAATTGCACCAAATTGTTCAGGTGTAACAAAAACGATCTTTAAGGAAGAAGAGAATGGGAATCTTCAACCTTGTAGTCAAACAGATATAGAACAAGGCATCCTCGCTGCTTTAGCTTCTGAAGCGGATATCATTAACATAAGCGGTGGTGAAAAACTTCAAGAAAATGAAAAAATTATCTATGGTTTAGCAAGAGCACTAGACGAATGCGAGAAAAGAGGAGTCTTGGTAGTAGCCGCTACAGGAAATGATGGCGATAGACAACTACATGTTCCAGCTAAATATCAAAGTGTACTTGCTGTTGGTTCTATTCGTCAAGATGGTATACCATCAGATTTCAGCAATTGGGACCTAGTACCAAATCAAGGTTTGGTGGTACCAGGAGAGAACATAATTGGCGCAATACCCGATAATGGAAAAGCTATCGCTACGGGAACTAGTTTCTCTACGGCTTTGGTCAGTGGTATAGCTGCATTGTTGGCAAGCTTACAAGTTCAAACAGGTCAAGAAAAAGACCTAAGATTTATCCGTCAAGTTTTATTGGACAGTATCAAACCATGCACCAAAGAACAAAATATTTGTCAAAGGCTACTCAATGGAAACCTAGATATCAGGAAAGCCATGGATAAAGTTCTTCAACCCTCCATAAAGTCGAATACCATAATTGAAGAGTCTTATAAAATCCACCCAGAGTCAAATACAAACCCAAGTTCTGTGAAGGAAAGGAGTAAACAAATAATAAGTACATCAACATCAAACAATCATAATATGAATACAAATGATCAAAATTCGGAACACTCTTCTTTGCATGAAGAAACCTCTAACGTTGCACAACACCAAAATGAATCATCAATGACCAATAGCCCGGTTGAAGAAAATGAAGTTGCTACAATGCCTTCCAATAATCTACAGACACCTTCTAATGGAACATTCCCTTCCTCAACAATGGAAAGGTTTAACGCAGCACTGAATCCCGGAGACTTCCCTACTTTTCAAAATAGCCAATTGGTCAACTGCATAGGTCAGCCATCCTATGACTTTGGAAGACAAAATAACATGGACACCTTCACAGCTTATATAAGAGCTTGGTATGAGAGTTTACCGGATGAAGTAGATGGAAATAGAAGTAAATCGATCAAAACGTATCTCACCGATTCTCCTCATGACCATAAGACCATGGCAGCATTTCTCTTATATCATGACGGCATTAAAAATCCAAATATTCTCATGGCAAGCCAGTTAATTTGGCTATTAAATCTAAATGAGACTCCAACCTACTCTATTAGCCCGGAGCCTGCAGTCTTTTCCGATGAGATTTACGCAAGGATGGCAGAATTTCTTGCAGATAACGCCGGAATTGATGCTAAAAAATATATTACTTATACGTCGAAAATAAACCAGAACAAGTTGGGATCCACTGATTGTGATCCAACTGAAACATCGAATCTGAAAGATATTCTTGATACCAAAAATGATTTAATGAGAATGGTCCTTCCTGGGTACATCTCTGGACAGACCAGACTAATGAATGGGAATTCGATAGAGAGCGTGACTCCAGTAGCTTTCGGGTTATATAATTGGTCATTAAAAGAGCTTATTAAAGGCACCAATCAACATTCAACTGAAGCCAATACTAGCATTCCAAAAGTTACCGTGGAGGATGTTTTGAATCGCTTATACGTCGAAACTTTGAATAGAGGACAGTCACCAGAGGATCGGGCACTTAACTACGCTTTATACAACATCATTACTATTTCCAATATTGTTGAAAAATCCGCTAATCAGCATATGCAATTTAGCCACCTCCAAGTGGTCCCCTCAAGAATTTCACGGCAAAATGCACTACTCAGGGAAGTACAGTTGACTTTTTTTAACCCTGATAATACGAATCATGCATCCCGAACACATAGTATGCAAGTAGATGTTAGTGGAATTGTACCTGTTATAGTGGGAGATATTCAATCCTGGTCTTCACCAGTTAGTGTGATTCACGCTTGAGCATCGGAAGCTTAAAAAGAAGATGATACAACCGTCGTATTAAAAAAGAAACGAAAAAATTGTAGTGAGGCGCATCAAAAAGTGAGCTTTCCCGGGATCACTGCAATATTTAGGGAAATATGATGAGTAAAAAGCAACAGCCATAGCACTTTATGCTTTCAAAAATGTAGGCTTGACTTCTCAGTCAACATATTCCCACAAATGGAACAGCATGTTCCGATTTAATTATTGTTGAATTTAAAACTAAAAATCATGAAACTACCTGTGCAAACCAGGCCAGTAGAGCGCAGAACCTACAATGGGGACGCTGTTACTGTTGGAGCCAAAGCGTCTTTCTTTGGATCCATATTACAAAGTCCTACAGTTCAAAGGACGTTAACAGGAGCACTTAATGGCTTCTTAGGAAGTTAATTAGAGTTTCCTTTTCAAAAGGAGGGTGTCTTAAAAGGCACTCTCTTTTTTTGATATATAATTTTCTATTTATTTCTACCATCAAGCATGGTGAGATTTGTCTCATACAGGATCAAAACAAGCACGCCATCGGCGATAACTATTTAGATAAGCTACGTTGCATAAGCAGCCTGAATGCACAAATATCGTTCAGCAATTGAAGCTGCTAAGGTGTGAGGTCGATATGACATTAACAAATCCTCTATTTCTTTGGGGTTTTCTGGCATTGTCCTTCCCTATCATTGTCCATCTATTTGCATTTCGACGTACCAAAAAGGTCTATTTCTCTATTATTTCCCTGATCAATCAGGTCAAATACAAGATCAAATCGAGAAACCAGTAACATTAAAAAACCAGACACTCTCGTGCCTGGTTTTTCTGTTCTAGTGATTTAGTTGGATTTTAGTAGTAGATGCAGCCTCCCCATGGGTAAGGCTTGTAGCCACATACAGGTCCGCTATTGTAGGTTTCACACCAGTTTGGAAAATTGGTGAAATCCTCACGACAAGTTTGAGAAAACGAAATTCCCGTAGTTCTCTCATTCAATTCTATGTAGTCGTAAATGCCCTGATTCACTTCTTCTTTGGTCGTCTTGAAATACTCGACGAACTCCAATCCCTCGATATTTTTAGCCGTCACTGCATAGTAGTAGCCAAAACCTTCTAATTGATAGGCTTCTATGTTGGATACTTCCTCTATTCCTGCAAATTGCACTTCGAATCTTTCGAATAACGATGCATCACATACCGTATTCACGAATTCAGAACCGGTAGCTTCCGGATAGGACAATTCAACCACTTCTTCAACGGGTTTGAAACCAACCAGTGCCAAAGCAATCATAGTAAGTGCGAGTGTGTAAATTTTCAGATTTTTCATAGGTTCATTTGATTTGATTCAGAAGGAATTTAAGTGAATCATGATGTAATTACTAATTTTTAATACATAATGTAATTACTTATTTATCATATATAATAACGGTATGAAATAACGACCTGCACAATCGAAAATATTACTTAAAATGATCGAAATCTCCTGATTATCAATTCAGTAATTACTCTCATGGACATCTGATTAAAAAGCTATTTAAGAAATGGATGTTTGGAAAAATATCTTTTGTCTGATTGTAACCATTTTTAAAAATCCTTCACCAACCAGTGCTCAATTGATTGGATAAGCAACCCGAATGCACTAATATCGTTCAGCAATTGAAGCTGCTAAGGCGTGAGGTTGATATGACATTAACAAATCCGGTATTTCTTTGGGGTTTCCTGGCATTGGCCATCCCTATCATTGTCCATCTATTTGCATTTCGACGTACCAAAAAGGTCTATTTTTCTAATATTTCGTTGATCAATCAGGTCAAAGATGAGACCAAATCGAGAAGCCGTTTGCAGCACCTCCTGATCATGGCTTGCCGGTTGTTGTTCTTCTTGTTACTGATCCTGGCTTTTTTACAGCCTTCTTTCAATCAAGGCGAGGAATTATCAAAGAGATCTATTCTGTACATCGACAATTCCTACAGTATGTCAGGAGAAGTAGGGCCAGGAATTTCTGGACTGGACGAGGCGCTGAATCTGGTCAATGCGTATGTGAAGCGACAGCCAAGAGACCATGAGTTTGTGATCCTGACCAATGACTTTGCTTCATTTGCCAGCCGTTTCCAGTCACAAGATGAGACGCTTGATTATTTAACGGAAATCAGCTTCAGTCCCAGATCAAGGACATTTGCATCGGTGATGTCCCGTATTTCCAGCTATCAACAATCTGATGCGAACATATTCCTATTTTCTGATTTCCAACAATCAACGATGGGTTCATTGGAAACGGACGAATCACCATCAGGAAAGATCTATGCAACACTGATTGAAACAAGCGCTTCGGGAAATGTCTACGTAGATACCACCTATCTGCTCAACCCTTTTGTAAATCTGGGTGAAAAGAATGAAGTGATCTTTGATGTAAGAAACACCAGGGAAAGCGCATACGATAACCTGACGCTGCGGCTTTTGAATGAGAACAAACTAGTGGGTTCACAAACAGTGACGATACCACCAGGTGGCAAATCCACGGTCAACTTTGAAATCGACCAGGCTGCCTTGCAGAGCGATCGGCTTATGCTCACTTTCGAGGATTTCCCAGTGACTTTTGACAATGACTTTGCTCTGGCTGTTCCTGCATCGCCTAAAGTAAAAGTGACAGTAGTCACAGAAAATAGTCGGTCCTATCTGGCCCGGGTTTATGGCAATTCCGAATTATTTGACTTGACGATTTTTTCACCGGACAACATTGACTTTTCGAAACTTGCCGGAATAGACTTGTTGTTGATCGAAGGAATGAAAGAAGTCCCGGCCTGGGTATTAGGGCAATTAGGACAAGTGGGACACATGGTTTGGGTCCCGGCAGACGATGTAAATCCTTCTGGTTTTACGCAAGCCCTGGACACCCGCATGAATCAGGTAAATGATTCGATCCCTCTCACCTCCACCATCATGAATCGCAACAATCCATTCTTCGATGGTCTGATCGAACAAACCAACAGTAACCTGGCCTTACCAAAAGTAAAAAGAGTGCTTTCTCATCGACCTACAGTAAACAGTCTGATCGGCAATGAATTTGGAGGCCCGTTCATTACACTTTTCGCTCAGCAAAGTGATATTTATTTATTTACCGCGCCCTTGAACCTGCAATACACAGATCTACCCGAGCATGCCCTATTCGTTCCCATCATGTATCGAATCGCTCAATTGAGTGCTAAAGGAGTCGGTGTATTGGCGCATTCCTTTGATGAGTCCGTGGTTTCTATCGCGAGGCCTGGCGAGGCACAAGGGGCAGTGAAAGTATTTGGTGAAGGCAGCGAGTTCGTACCAAACTACTACTTCACTGGAAAAGCACTGACGATGGAAATGCCTCCTGATGCATTTGATAATGGCTTTTTTCAGGTAGTCATTGATACAGACACCCTGACAACTCTGGCTTTTAACGCTTCCAAAAAAGAATCGGACCTTACGCCGTATTCTGAAGCTGAATTGACCGCCTTAACCGAACTGCTTCCGCAATTGGAATGGGTAGATTATGAGAATGCAACTCAATTGGCCGGGTTCTTCTCAGGAGAAGAAGATCGGGAAGCGCTTTGGAAATATGCACTACTTTTGGCCCTGTTTTTCGGATTGGCAGAGGTAGTTCTGGTAAGGTTTGCCCATCAATCCCTTAATTGATAATCAAAACTATCGTTGGCCTGATCCGACATGTTTAAAAAATCCATCAAATATGCCCTGATTTGTGGTGTTTTCACGATTGGAGCCTTTTTCGTGACCTTTGCCCTGGAAGGCAATCCGTTCTTGGATGTCAGCCATATGATCCTGGATGTATTTATTTTTGCATTGTTCATCGGATTTGCGTCATACGAATACAAAACCCATGAAAAGGCCGGATTCCTGAAATTTTGGGAAGGCATGACCATCTCATTTTTGGTCTACACGCAAGCTACCTTGTTGTTTGGGATCATGTTGGCCATTTACTTTATTGTTTCGGCAGACCCTCTAGAAGCATATCAACAAGCAGCTCTGGCTTTTTTGGAAGCAGAAAAAGAGACATACCTTCAAAAATTTGACGAAAATCGCTACCAACAGGAGTGGAATGACATCCAGAACCTCACGCTTTCTGGACTTTTCCTGAACACCTTGTTGAAAAAAATCATCAGCGGTTTCTTTGTGGCACCTGTAATCTCCATAATTTTAAAAAAGAATCCTAAATAACATCCTCATGGAAGAAGCAACCCAACCCTCAACCCGATCAATTGGTATTAAATATGGTCTCATCTCAGGCCTGGTCGGCATTGTACTTTTTGTCGTTTATGACCTGGCTGGAATACCTAATGACAGTAAAATAAGATGGATTAGTTTCCTACCTGGCATCGTTATCCTGATTTTGGCTCACAAAGCATTCAAAGACGAAGGTAATGGCTACATGTCCTTTGGTCAGGGAATGGGTATCGGTACTGCAGCTGCCTTTTTTGGCTCTTTGTTGTCCGCGGCGATCATGTATGTCTATGTTGCCGTTGTAAGCACAGATTACTTTGAAAGAATGGCCGAACAAAATCTAAGAACCTGGGAAGAGGCAGGCATGTCAGATGCGGAAATTTCTGCAGCCGAGCAATTTTCTGGTTTTATGATGAATCCAGCAGCATTCACGGTCATGGCGCTCATTGGTGGTTTCATTGGCGGTATTATCATGGCATTGATCATCTCAGCGTTCACGAAAAAACAAGATCCTGCGGAGATCATATAATTTTAAGCAGTGTCGGAAGATCCATTGGACCTTAGTTTAATAATCCCAGTATATAACGAGGAAGAATCTCTTCCGAAGCTGCACGATTGGCTCCATCGTGTATTGAAAGAATCGAAGCTGACTGCCGAAATCATTTTTATTGATGACGGCAGTTCAGATCGTTCATGGCCAATCATACGTGAATTTTGTAAACAACAAACACAGGTAAAAGCGCTTCGATTACAAGGCAACCAGGGAAAATCATTTGCCCTGCAAGCTGGTTTCGATCAGGCGCAGGGTGACGTAGTGATCACACTGGATGCCGACATGCAAGACAGCCCGGATGAGATTCCTGAATTGTATCGATTGATCAAAGAGGAAGCTTATGACCTGGTTTCTGGCTGGAAAAAGAAACGCTATGATCCGTTAGAAAAGCGACTTCCATCGCGATTTTTCAATGGCGTGACCCGCTGGGTCTCCGGCATCAAATTGCATGATTTCAATTGTGGACTCAAGGCCTACCGCAAAGAAGTCGTTAAGTCCATCACATTGTATGGAGAAATGCATCGCTATATTCCGCTGCTCGCCAAATGGAATGGCTTTGGCCGGATTGGAGAAAAAGTGGTCGAACACCGTGCCCGCGAATTTGGTAAAACCAAATTCGGTCTGGAACGTTATCTCACTGGCTTTCTGGACCTGATCTCAGTAGTCTTTGTAACCCGATTCAAAAAACGGCCGATGCACTTTTTCGGTGGGTTAGGCTCGATATCAATCTTTATCGGACTCTCGATCACTACGTTCGTTATTGGAGATAAAATCTATCGCATTTCCAGGCATCTGCCCGTCCGAGATGTGGTCGATCAACCGCTGTTCTTTCTCGCGCTTGTGGCGTTGGTCGTGGGTGTCCAATTATTCCTGGCCGGCTTTATTGCAGAATTGATTTTGCGCGTCGTTCCTCGCAAGAAAGATCAGGTGGCGGAGAAACTTAACGGGTAATATGTCTCTGAAGCTTTCCATCATCATACCCGTCTACAACAGACCGGATGAGTTGAATGAACTTCTAGACACGTTAACCGCACAGTCCAGAAAACCGGACGAAGTGATTGTAGTAGAAGATGGCTCTACGATCTCCTCAAAATCCATCACAAAGTCTTTTGAACAATCCTTGCCCATCCGATACCTCGAAAAAGAAAATGAAGGCCAGGGTTTTGCCAGAAATTTCGGTTATCAGCACGCCACGGGGGACTTTTTGATCGTATTTGATTCAGACTGCCTGATCCCATCAAACTACTTACAGGTGGTTGCAGACTTTTTGACGGCTTCTGAAGTGGACGCCTACGGAGGACCCGATGCTGCACATCCGGATTTTACCGTCACACAAAAAGCCATCAGCCATAGCATGACCTCCGTGTTCACCACTGGTGGCATCCGTGGCCGTAAAAAGCATGTAGGGGAATACCATCCTCGTAGTTTTAACATGGGGATATCAAAACGCACTTACGAAGCAACCCAGGGATATATTATTCCATTCATGGGCGAAGACCTGGAGTTCAGTACGCGCATCATCAAACATGGATTTAAGACCGCACTAATTCCTGAAGCTTTTGTTTATCATAAGCGTCGAACGGATCTCAAAAAATTCTATCAGCAGCTCAAGTACTTCGGACGTGCCAGGATCAACCTGACGCGATTTCATCCTGAGCAGATCAAAATAATTCACCTGTTTCCATTGATTTTTAGTTTGGGCTTAGTTGCGAGTCTGTTGTTAAGCTTCTTATGGCCTGTTCTGGGTCTGCCACTCATCGCCACTTATGGCTTTTACTTTTCCCTGATTGCAGTGGAAAGCCTTATCGTGAATCGCTCCCTGGCGGTCGCATTCCTCACGCCCATTGCAGCCTTCCTGCAAATGTTTGGTTATGGCTATGGGCTCACCTATGAATGGATCCGCAAGCTCAGGGGCATTGATCCCAATACGAAGTACATCGAGTTGTACTAAAAGCCTTAATTAGCTTTAAATCTTAATTCTGAAATTTCAAGGTAAACTCCGTACCAACATTCAGAACAGATTTTGCTGAAATGTTGCCGCGATGATTGCGCATAATCTGCTTAGATAAACTAAGCCCAATTCCAGAACCGTTTTTCTTGGTGGTAAAGAATGGAATAAAGATCTTTTTCAAAGCCTCCTCTTCGATACCGGGTCCATTATCATTAATGGTGATCAATACAGCATTTTCGTCACCTTGATTCGCACGGATCTTTAGTAATTTATTTTCCTTACCATCCTCTTCGTTTTCGGCGAGTGCCTGAATGGCATTTTTAACCAGATTGATCACTACCTGCTCAATCTGCTCCTTATCGACGTTGAACAATAGTTCTTCGGGCTCCACATGATAGTCAAGCTCAATACCCTGTTCCTTCATGTCATTTTTCAGTAGTGAAATCACATGTTTGAGAATATCGCAGACCTTATGCTCCTCGATAGTTGGGAGTTTCACCCGGGTCATGTTCCGGAAATCACTAACAAACTTGATTAGACTCACACTCCTGTTGTGAATCGTCTGCAGGGCCAGGTGAAAGTCCTCCACTTCTTCATTGGAAATGGGATTCACATCTCCTTCATTGTCCAGATACCCGCTCAATTCGTCTTCCACCGTTGCTGCTAGAGAAGAAATAGGTGTCACCGAATTCATGATCTCATGTGTCAGTACCCGGATCAGGTTTTGCCAGGCCTCCATCTCCTTCTCTTCTAGTTCACTCTGGATGTTCTGAAGCGATATGAGCTTAAATTCCTTTCCTCTTAGGGAAAGCTCTATCACATAAATGGCTAATTGCACCTCATCACCTTCCCGATTGATCTTGATCAGATCCCTTCCACCTGTTTTCATGGACTCCATGGCATCCACCAGTGCCGGAGAAACACTTCGGATCTGTGAGATGTTCTTCATCTGTTTGATCCCCAATAGTGTTCTGGCGGCGGTATTGATGATCTGGATCTCCCCGATCTTATCAACGGTAATGATCCCGATGCCCACATGCTGAACGATGGTCTTGAGGTAGGTATACTGCGCCTCTTTTTCCGCTCGGATTTCCCGGAATTTTTTGATCACCGAATTGAATTCACGGTATACCAGATCCATGCTGGATTTGGTCGCGCGTTCAGGATAAGTGAGCGAAAAATCGTCATAATGGATGCTCTTCAGAAACGTGACCAGTTCGCGATTGACTTTATTCAGAAATTGGTACAGGTAATATACCTGACCAAGGATCAAAACTAAAAAGAGCCCCTGAGTGAAAGTATACGCATCAGAATTGGCCAAATTCGTAAATACGTAAATGGTCCCGATGAGTAAAGCAACTCGGGTGACTAATTGAACTTTGAAGTTCTTAAAGACCATACTTTTCCAGTCTTCGATAGAGTGACGCCCGTGTCAGTCCTAGTTCTTTGGCTGCTTTTGAAATGTTGCCATTGTGCTTATTGATCACACGTTCGATGACACCTTTTTCTACATCATCCAGGTTGTAGCTGTCAGGCTCTGCCGTTTGAACGGATTCTTGTTTCTGAGAAAGGAAGAAGAAATCTTCCGGATTCAACGTATCCGAATCCGACATGATGATCGCCCGTTCAATCGCATGTTGTAATTCCCGGATATTTCCTGGCCAGCTGTATTTCTGCAGCTTCTTTACCGTACCCGGTGCAATTTTAGAAATCGGTTTTCGGTATTTGTTCGCGTACTGTCTGGAAAAATGATCTGTCAATAATGGAATATCTTCTATCCGTTGACGCAACGGTGGTAACTGGATCTCCACGGTATTGATCCGGTAGAGCAAATCCTGTCGGAACGTATTTTCTCCCACCATTTCGTACACAGGCATGTTGGTTGCGCAAATCAGTCGAATGTCAATGGGCAACACTTTATTGGATCCAATTCTTGTAACCTCCCTCTTTTGAATTGCTGTCAACAACTTCGATTGCAGTGGCAAGCTCAGATTGCCGATCTCATCGAGAAACAAGCTTCCTTTATTGGCAATCTCAAACCTTCCGGCACGGTCTTCTTTGGCATCTGTAAATGCTCCTTTCTTATGACCAAACAACTCACTTTCAAACAGGGTTTCAGTGATTGCTCCCATATCCACGCCAATAAATACATTGTCTTTCCGCAAGGATTTCTGGTGGATTGCACGGGCAATCAATTCTTTTCCGGTACCATTTTCACCGAGGATCAGTACGTTGGCATCAGTAGACGCTACTTTCTCGATGATCTTGAATACACCTTTCATGGCCTCACTGTTACCAATGATGTCCTTGAAGGCCTGATTACTGTCGTCTTGTAGCTGCTTTTTGGTTTGTTTTAGCTGTGAGACTTCTTCGTAGGACTTTTTCAATCGTGAAGCCGATGACAGTGTAGCGATGAGTTTCTCGTTTTGCCACGGCTTCAATACAAAGTCGGTAGCTCCGGCTTTCAGTGCTTTCACGGCCATCTCTACATCTCCAAAAGCCGTGATCAGAATCACCACCGCCTGTGGATCCTTGTCCAGGATCTGTTCCAACCAATAGAAGCCTTCCTTTCCACTGGTAATGTCCTTGCTGAAGTTCATGTCCAGCAAAATCAAATCATACGTGTGATTGTTGAGCAAAAAAGGAATCTTCTTTGGATTCTTTTCGATGGTCACTTCCTTCGCATGCTTTTTCAAAAGCATCTTTGCTGCCAACAAAACATCTTCATCGTCATCGATGATCAATATTTTACCTAATTCTTTTTCCACGGATGTTTGCATAAGTTTCTATTGGTCAGAAATTGTGCCACATGCATTCTGACCGCTCAAAGCAGGTAAATTACACAATTAGTGTTCATTTACGAACAATGAATCCAAAATTACTTGTCCACTAGAGTACACTATTTGATATATGGCAATATAACCTTCTTTAAAGTCGATGGATACTGAATTGATCCCTACAAGGCATTACAACTAACTCATCATTTAACATGACATTTAGTTGATCACCAACAATAGTAAAAAATAAGGAAGCCTTTCATTTAATGGTAAAAAAGCGCGGCCTTGTAAGGGGGACTTTAGCTCCTTTTGTTGCTCATTCTATCCCAAAAGAGGTCCTGAAAGTTCTGTTTTTGTGAAATAAGGATGTATGACAAGTTGATTGGTATTTTCACAAGATCCGGTTAATACGTTGGATCCTTATACGCATCCGGGCCTTATGAGTTGTCTTGTCCGAAATAGGCCACTTATTATACGCAGGTGTACACCGAAAATCAACTCCGTAAAATTAAACAACTGAATATCAGTGCATTATGAATTATGGAACACTCTGTGCCATAAAGTCGGCAGGTTAAAACTCAAATAAAGTTATGAAGAACAAAAAAAGCTTGTTGGCGGTACTGGTCCTACTGTCAGCAATCGTCGTAAACGCGAACGTCGCAAACACGAACGTCGCAAATCCGAATTTCGGCAAGGACAAAGTGCTCAACAAAGCTCGAAAAGCTGTAGCCAGCAATTTTGATAACAGCTGGAAAGTCTTTGCTCAATCTGCAAGCATGATCATCAAGGAAGATGTAGCGTTGGAAGAAGCCAAATCATGGTTAGACGCCTCCCTTAAGATCCAAAAGACTTCTTTCAACTTAGAGGTAATGGGTGATTACTATTTCGCGACTGGCGATAAGAAATCTGCCATCAAGTATTACCATGAAAGCCTTGTGCTGTTGAAAGAGACCACCCTAAATCCGGATACTGGTCAATTGCAAGCGAAGATCTGGAAATCCAGATAAGCATAAGACGCTGAATCACGCTTTCAGCACGTAATAGAACGTTTTAAACTAAGTAGTAAAATTCTCTTTGAAAATGCCACGGTTTTGCCGTGGCATTTTTTTTAAAAAAAGAAGGAGGCCAACACGACGCCAGCCTCCCCCAACCTAAATACGTAATCGTTTTATTTCTTCAATTCCTGAACCAGGCATGCTCCTCCGGTCAAAGCACTGTAAGAAAGAATCAGCAAAAACATGATCATGAAAGGAACAATCAAATTCCCGCTTTCTCGATAAAATTCGGATTTAGACTGATTGACCCATTCAGACTTGTTTAAGGAGAATTCTGCTGTCTTTTCGATATGGGTACTTTCTAAACTGACTTTAGGACTGGCCTCCATTGTGCTACAACTGGTGAGAAAAATGATGATGAGCATCAAAACGCCAAAAAATAATTCCGATGATTTGACTGCTGAGGATCGGTGGGTAGATTGGTGAGCGTTCATATCAGGTACGTTTCCATTAATTCGGAGTGTACCCTACAAATGGTTGCCAGTACGTCGAAAAAATTATCCTGCTACCTTGGCCAGAGGGAGAGCAATATGAAAAGTGGTTCCTTTCCCTTGCGCCGTATCTACGCGGATCTCGCCTTCATGTTCTTCAACAATTCCTTTAGAAATAGACAATCCAAGGCCTGTGCCCGTACCGACCTCCTTCGTAGTATAAAAAGGATCGAAAATCTTTGGTAACACTTTTTCGGGGATCCCGGGGCCATTGTCTGATATACTCACTACTACTTTTTGATCCTCCTCGGCTAAATAAGTCTTAACTGCGATAATGCCCTTTTCACTTACCTCTATAGATTGTATTGCGTTAGAAACGACATTGATGATCACCTGGCTCACTTTTCCAGGGTTTCCATTCACCTTCGGTATGGTCCCCAGATCTTTATTCACCTCAACTTTTCCAACAATAAGGTGATTGAGCAACGTCAATGCCGATTCTACAGATTGATTCAGGTCAAAGGCACTTTTAACCGTATTGCCTGCCGAGGAATAAATGCGCAGGCTTTTCACAATTTCTGAAGTACGGCGCACCCCATGTCGAAGGCCATCCAATAGCTGCGCCAATTCGTCTTTGATGATCGAATATTCAATTTTCTTTTTATGGACTTCACTGACTGCCAGCATCTCTTCGATCATCTGTTGCGGATCCTGACCATCTCTATTACTCAAATATTTTCGAAGTTGTTCTTCCTGCTCTTCCCGAATCGCTTCAAGTTTAAACAGATCACCGACGATCTTACGTATGAGAATGGCATTACCCTGTACATAGTTGACAGGATTATTGATTTCATGGGCCAGCCCGGCAGTCAATTCTCCCAAGGACGCAAACTTTTCAACTTCCACCAATTTTTTTGTTGCCTCTCCAAGCTCACTCAGGCTTTTCTTCAAAGACTGGTTATTGGCATTGGCCATGGCTCGGAAAACATAAACGAAGAAGAAAATAACAATGGCCGAATATGCGTGATTGGAAAAGTTAAATGCCAATAACATATCATCCCTTATCAAATTGATCGGGTCAATGAAATAGGTATCTGAAATGCCTAATCCAAACAAAAGGAATAAACTGATACCGAAAAAGACGAAAATGCGTTTCTGATAGGTGAAGAAAAAACTAAACAGGGCTGCAACGATCAAATGCGGAGCGGCGGAAGACGAAATTCCTCCGGTAAGGGCGATATGTATGAAAAAGCTCAGGTAACCAAATCCGACCGCTATAACGAAGAATTGCTTCTTTGCTCCGGTCCAAAGTACCAAAAAGTGCAACAGTAAATAAACAAGAACGATGCCCAGACAGATGTAAAACATCATACTCCAGGGATCAAAGATGAGATAAAAAAGCAGGAAGTAACTTGCTGATACGAATGACCCTGAGGTAAACCAGCTATATAACTGTGTCTTGTCTTTCGGCTTTCTTAAGAATGCATTTCTAAGGCTTTGACTGGCCATTTTTTCGTATCGGACAGATTTTCTGGAATCCAGGTAAAGATAACTATGCGTGTATAGAAAAGGTTGATCTCAAATACCTCGAACATGCGATTTTACTATTTTTTCATCATTAAAAAAAAGTGAGTTCCAAACTAGATTAGATTTGCGCTCGAATCAATATACATATGGAGTTTAGCGACGTAGCATCAGTTTCAGGAAAGGGAGGATTATTCAAAGTTCTAACACCCACTCGCACAGGAGTGATCCTTGAGTCTTTGGATGGATCCAAAAAGAAGTTAGTGGCAGGAATGCAAACGAAAGTATCGGTACTTTCAGATATTTCTATTTACACGATCGATGGCGAAGGGGCAGTTCCTTTGCAGGATGTCATGGTCAAGATACATGAAGAATTTGCAGGTGATACCGGGCTATCTGGAACCAGTGATTCTGAAGAGTTAAAATCGTTTTTAAAACACGTGCTTCCTAACTATGATGAGGATCGTGTATATGTATCGGACATCAAGAAACTAGTCAACTGGTACAATAAGCTCGCGGCGGATTATCCGGAAGTCTTTACGGCAGATGCTGACGAAGAAAGCACGGAAGAAGATGCTACCCCTGCCGAGGAGGAAAGCAAAGATTAATCCTCATATTTCTTTTTAACAGAATTAGGCACCTTACAATCTTCCGTTCTGCGGGTGTCCACCAGATGGAAGATCTTCCAACCATTATCGGTTAGCATCAGGTGAAATGCGTCTACACCACAATGGTGAAAAGTATTGCCCAGGTAAAAAGCGTAATCCACCCATACGGAAGCGAGCGCACCATCAATTTCAACGCGTTCGTTCCAGATGGGCTCGTTATAGGCCTGATCTTTGGGAGCACTAACTGCTTCTGCAAACTTCTCTAATGAACCTTGCCGTTTAAAGACTTTGCCTTCTTTGTCATAAGCCACCGTGAACATAGCGGCATCTGCCGTAAACGCCCCTTTCACCATTTCGCCGTTATTGCTAGCCATGCCATCAAAGACTGATTGTACCACTTTCATGATTTCCTGTTCCTGCGCTTGTGAGGACAGTATGATAAAGAGTGATATGACTGAGAGCAGGTACCGTAGAAACTTCATAATTTACATTTGATGGACAAGGAAACAGGATTAATTACCCTACAACTTATTCAATCGGCCTTACCGACTCAAAGCGATTTTGATAAAGGTGACGAATTTAGTTTCGACCGGCTACTGGATTGGCTCACGCAACAAATAGACCACCTCATCGATTACGATTACAAACATCTGGTAGAAGCCCTCTATCGCATTGATGTTCCCGAATCCAAAGTTGCCGAAATCCTCAATGGTGATGTAACCAATGTCTCCAGAAATCTAGCCAAAGCTATTCTTGAACGTCAAATGAAAAAAGCTGCGACTCGGATCAAATACCGGGATTGGTAAAGAAGTTCTTTTACAGTTTCACGGAATTCATGTAAATTATGCCTTTCGGATATGATCACGACCATTGTTCTTGTGGTACTAGGGCTGTATGTAGCCGCAAACTTTGTCATCTATTTTTGGCAGGAGAAGTTCCTATTCAAGCCTGAAAAACTTCCCTCAGACTTTGAATTCAAGTATGGCGACATTGAATTCATGGAATACAACCTGGAACCTGTACCTGGCGTCAACATCAATGGGATTCATTTCTGTCAGGAAAAGCCCAAAGGTGTCGTACTTTACCTCAAAGGGAATAGTCGATCCATCAAAGGTTGGGGCCGATTTGCAGTGGATTTTACGCGTTTGGGTTATGATGTGATCATGATAGATTACCGCGGTTTCGGTAAGAGTACGGGTAAACGAACCGAAGATGGCATCAAACGAGACTTGCAATACATCTACGATGAGATCAAAAAGCAAGTCGAAGAGAAATACATCATCATTTACGGACGCTCGCTTGGATCTGGCTTTGCTGCTAAACTGGCTTCTACCAATAATCCAAGGATGTTGATCCTTGAATCACCTTATTATAGTGTGCGGCACGTAGCAAAGCGCTACACACCTTTTCTGCCCCTTTCGTTGATTTTACGGTTTCCAATAAGAACCTATAAATGGCTCAAACATGTGCAATGTCCCATCAAAATTCTGCATGGCACCAATGACAAATTGATCCCTTATAAAACAGCAGTAAAGCTATCTAAGATCAATCCGAAAATCACCCGACTTTATTCTGTGATTGGCGCTGGCCACAACAACCTCTACACCAAAGAAGAGTATCATCGAATGCTGGACGAAATCCTTAACTCCAAGCTCCCGGAAGCCATTAGTCCAAAAGAGACAAGCATTAGTTTCACCAGAAAGAAAAAACGCAAAAAGGTCAAACTTTGAGTTTCATCAAAATAACGATTGGTGTTATAGTCGGGCTGTACCTACTTATGGTCCTGGTCTTGTACTTTTTTCAAGAGAATTTCATCTTTCTAGGCGAACCTCTATCTCAGAATCATCAATACACGTTTGATTCGCCTTTCGAAGAACGCAACTTTGAAATGACAGATGGTGCCGTGATCAATGCCCTTCATTTCAAAGCAGATTCCAGTAAGGGGATCATCTATTATCATCACGGCAATGCGGGCAACCTAGATCGATGGGGCGGCATTGCGGAGTATTTTGTGCAGTTCGGATACGATGTATTGATCTACGACTATCGAGGTTATGGTAAAAGTACCGGAACAAGAAGCGAAAAAACACTCCATCAGGACGCTCAGCACGTTTATGACGAATTATTAAAGGAATGGCCGGCCAAACAGGTCATTCTTTATGGACGGTCTTTAGGCTCAGGAATGGCTTGCCAGGTAGCTGCCAATAACGATGCAAAAATGCTGATCCTGGAAACCCCATTCTACAGCTTACAAAGCATGGCCAGTTGGCGCTTTCCTTTCCTCCCAACCAGGCTACTGGTCAAATATGACATGCTCAACTGGAAGCGATTGCAAGAAGCTGATCTACCCATCCACATCTTCCATGGTACCGAAGATGGTGTGGTTCCCTACCGGTCAGGTAAAAAACTCTACGATTCCGTTCACGACAAAGCCACCTTCACCACCCTCGAAGGTGCTCAACACAACAATTTAATTGAGTTTCAGGGGTTTCGGGAGGGGGTTAACTCACTATTGACCCCAGACATCTAGCAAAACACACAGGTAATTCCAATTGAAAATACTGGATTGGTATTTTAATAATTCCTAAATTCCAGAATGCTGCCTCAAAAACTCTATGCATCTGGAAAAGTGTATCAATTCCTTATTGCATCTGCTTTTATAATCCTGTTACTAGTTGGTGTATCCTGTAAATCTCAGAAGCAATTCTCTTCAGAAGATCAAATCCTATTTGGTAGAGGCGGTGGTTTTGCAGGACAGGAAACTACTTACAAACTTCAGGGAGATGGGTCTCTAATGGTCCGAAAATCAATCCAGGGAGGCTTTACCCTGGCCAAAGAAGGGCTGGATAGAAAAGAAATTCGCAGTATATTCAAAGGTGCACACCGACTAAACTGGTCTGAAATAGACCTCAACAATCCGGGAAACACCTATCGATTCTTGTCTTTTAACAAAGACGGGAAAACTTATAAGCTTACCTGGGGAGGAAATGCAACCGCACCTCCTAAGTTCCAATACTTGTACGATAGGTTATACACCTTAGCCAGATAATACCTCAACTTAAATCACCGTCATGAAAAGATTTTTACTACTTATTCTTACTTGCTCAACCTTAGGAGCATTTTCTCAATCTCAGGAATTATTCGATACCAAAAAGAAATCGGAAAGGAACAAAGAAGAAATCACATTACGGAAATTCAAGCCTACCACTTCTTCCGTAACCACTTCTGCTCCGGAGCATACCAGCATTACAGCACTCAGGAAATTCAATCACGAAGACCTGAGTCTTCAAGTGAAAACGCGGGAACAAGCAAGGCCTCCCAGAACATTAAAGTCGCTGTATGAGAAAAGTGGTTCTGATGTGCTAAAAGTTACGGATGCCAAAAAATACCTTAACCAACATAAGGGCCAACTTTTGATCCAGGATCCCAGCGAGGAATTCCACTTCAAAAGTATCACTACGGATCAACAAGGATTCCAACACTTTCGATTTGACCAATATTTCCAGGGATATAAAGTTTACGCCAGCCAAATCATTGTTCACGAGAATGCTAAAGGTCTGCACATGCTCAACGGTATATTTCACAAGACACCAGCCAATCTCAAAGAACCCCAACTGGATCTGGCTACCGCCAAAAAAATGGCCGCAATTGACCTTACAGGATCATCAATATTACCAGAATTCAAACACGACCTATCCATGCTGGCGCACGTGTCCATGCCTGGTGATCTGGTCATTTATCACGTAAACGAGTCCCCGTATTTGGCCTACCACCTGGAAGTTAGGTCTGCCTTGCACGAGCACTGGGAGTATTTCATTGATGCTCATGATGGAACAGTGCTCAATAAATTCAACAAGATCTGCTTTTTTGATGCGACGACTAGCGAAGGGACAGATCTTAGCGGAACAAACCAAAACATGAATGTCGTATCGGAAGATGGACTCCTGTACATGGCCGATATTTCGAGAGAAATGTATGATCAGGCCAGAACTGATGCTGCCGGAACGCTTGTTGGTGCCATACTAACACTAGATGCGGCTTCCGACAATGATATTGTCTCAACCGGCAATGGGGTCTGGTCCGATGCTTCCGCTGTTTCTGCTCACGTTAATGCCGGTATCGCCTATGAGTATTTTCGACAAACACACGGAAGAAACAGCATCAACGGCAGCGGTGGCAACATTCTTTCACTTGTCAACGTCCCGGACCCAGACACTGGGGACCCCATGGACAATGCTTTTTGGGATGGACAGGCCATTTATTATGGTAATGGTGATAGTTTTTTCTCCCCACTGGCAGGCTCCCTCGATGTTGCCGGACATGAAATGTCACATGGAGTAGTCTCCAATACAGCGGATCTTGTTTATCAGGATCAACCAGGCGCATTGAACGAATCCTTTGCCGACATTTTCGGAGCCATGATGGATAGAGATGATTGGCTCATCGGAGAAGATATTGTTTTGAATGGAACCGCATTGAGAAGCTTAGAAAACCCGGCTATTGGTGATCAACCAGCCCACATGAGAGATCTTTTTACTGGTCCCGAAGATAATGGCGGCGTACATATTAACAGCGGCATCCCGAATCACGCTTATTACCTTTTTGCCACGGAAGTTGGATTGGAGGTTGCCGAATTGATCTTCTACAGAGCCCTGGATGTCTATTTGACAGCTTCGTCTGATTTTGCCGATTTCCGTACAGCCACACTACAGGCAGCCACTGATCTCCATGGACAATCTTCGGTAGAAGTGGCAGCTTTGGCCAATGCACTTGATGCAGTAGGTATCTTTGGACAGGCACCCACGCCAGAAGAGGAGGATCTTGAAGTCATTACAGGAGATAATTTTATCCTAAGTCTCGACACTAACGAAAACGATACCAACACACTTTACTTATCAAGCACACAAGGAACAGACTTTGTGGCATTGACCAGTACAACTGTCAGCAATAAACCTAGTGTAACCGATAATGGAGAATTAGCCGTGTATGTAGGCGGAGATAGCCAATTGTTCACCTTTGATCTGACCGGTACTAATGGCGAAGAGATGATAGACGATCAGACGGTCTGGGGAAACGTGGCTATTTCGAAAGATGGTAATCGTATTGCCTTGAATACAAATTTTCTGGACCCAAGCATCTACGTGTTGGACCTGGTCTCCGGCGAGTTCAAACAATTTGAATTGTATAATCCCACCTTTACAGAAGGTGTACAAGCAGCAGGAGTCCAATTCGCTGATGCCATGGAATGGGACTATTCCGGTGAATTTCTTGTCTATGACGGATTCAATACCATAAAACAAGAAGTCGGAGATGATATCGACTTCTGGGATGTAGGATTTATCAGGGTGTGGGATAATGATGTCAATGGTTTTGGTGATGGTGAAATCTTTAAATTATTCACTAATCTTCCCGAAGGTGTAAGTATCGTTAATCCCTCCTTCTCAAAAACGTCCTCAGACGTTCTGGCTTTCGACTATTATGATGCTACCACGCAGGAAATATTTCTGTTAGCCACCGATATTGAATCCGGAGAGGTTTCCTTCCTTACAGAGAATAATGTGCTGGGATATCCAAACTTCGCAACAGATGACAGTCAACTCATTTTCAATACATTCAGTTCAGAAACGGACTTCATATCTAGCCTGGCCCTCGAATCAGACAGAATCACTGCTTCAGGAAGCCCTTCTCCGTTGATCCAGTTCGGAAGGTGGGGTATATGGTTCGCGCAGGGAGAACGGGCACTTCAAAGTGATGAAAAAGAATTGGTAGAATTCGGATTCCGGTCGCTGGACCCTGTGGTGTTAGCAACCATTAGTGGTACGACAGTACAACTTGAAGTGCCTTTTGACACAGATGTGACGAGTCTGATCTCAAATTTTGTACTCTCAGCAGAAGCCAGCGCATATGTCAGTGGAACCGAGCAGGTAAGTGGCGTAACCGTTAATGATTTTACCAGTCAGGTCGATTATGTAGTAAAGGCTGAAGATGGCTCCGAGGAAACTTATTCGGTTATCGTAGCAAAAGAGGAAGAGCCACTAAACAGTGCTGCAGAAAAGGTCGAATTAAAAATGTTTCCGGTCCCGATAAAAGATCATCTTCAGGTAAGATCAATCAACGCCATTGAAAGAATCAGCATCTTTTCCCTCAATGGACAAAAGATGTACGCCGAAAAATTCACAAAACCACAATCAACATTTTCACTTGATCTTTCATCATTCAAAGCGGGTCCTTATGTGCTGGAGCTTGTGACGATTGATGGTTTAAGAATGGTAAAAAGGGTACGAAAGGAATAGATCAGTTAAATAAACTTATTTTCCTCGGCAACACCACAAAGAATCCCGTATTGAATCGTACTGTGGGTGATAGTTGCGTATCGGTTACTTTGGCGAAAATGGGTAGCTCTACGTTGAATTGGTAGGACAGCTTGGGGTTGATGGCGTAGGATAGGCCCGGATTGATGAAAACGAAATCTCCCCCTGAAGCAGGGAATTGGGCATTGTTGAAGAAATCACGGCCGGCTCGGCGGTAACGGAATTTCAAGGAAGGATCAATGATGACGGAACCGAAGGTGAAACGGTCAGCCAGTGCCACGATCAATTGGGTCTCATCCCCGAATGCGTAAGTGGAGCTTGAAATACCATTATCAAAATAGTTGTTGTTGGTACCGGTAAAGCGATGAATTCCTGTTGTGGAAAGCGTTAGTGTTGGACGAAAGGATAGCTGCGTGGTGTAACTACCATAAACGACCTGATCCCAGGCGCCACTACCTGGCTGTAAATCGGCATTGAGAAACGTACCGTTGGAACGTACGCGATCAGATGATCCGATGGGTAGCTTCACACCCAGGCCAGCCGTGAACTTGGGTGTTACTTTGTATTTTACAAGAAGTACGCCATCTCCTATTCCCTGGGTATAGACAAAATCTTCTGAAAAGCCTCGTTGATTGATGGTGCGTTCTTGTCTTACGAAGGATAGAAAAAGGTCCACGGACCACTTATCACTAATCGTATAGCCCGCTTCGAATAATGCAGCATGTGTTTCTCTCCTTCTGGATCGATCGTCCAGCGTTTCAGTACCCGCTTTCAGGGTTTCCAGTACATTGAGGTCATAACTGGCAGTGAATTGCCAGGTACCTTTCTCCGACGATGGCAATCCAATGTTCCCGGACATAGGAACACCTCCGGAACAGCATTGGGAATAAACTTGTAGTGTGGTTAGGCCAAAAACTAGGAGTGCTAGAACTTTCTTCATCGCTTAGAGATACATCAATAAGTGTGCAATGGGTTTGTTCAGTGCCTTTAGATTTAGCCTTATGTCATATAGGAAACAATCGCTTACTCGTCCTTCTTAGGCAAACGATTGTTCTTTTTCAGGGCTTCATTGATGATCCATTCGATCTGTCCGTTGGTACTACGAAATTCATCAGCGGCCCATTTCTCCAGGGCCGCCATCATCTTTTCATCTAATCTCAGTGCGAAAGGTTTCTTTTTCGCCATCTAGTTATTCCTTATCTTCTTTAATACAGTGAACCTGAATTGATCACTGGCGACACATCTTTGTCTGCACATAAAACAACCATCAGGTTACTTACCATGGTCGCTTTCCGCTCTTCATCTAATGAAACGACCTCTTTCTTGGCAATCTCTTCAAGGGCCATCTCCACCATACCGACAGCTCCTTCCACGATCTTATGCCGTGCAGAAACGATGGCACTGGCTTGCTGTCTTCTTAACATAGCACTTGCAATTTCTTCGGCATACGCCAAATATCCAATTCTGGCTTCCAGGATCTCAATGCCTGCAATCTGAAGTCGTTCTTCTAACTCTTTTTCTAGTTTGTGATTGACTTCTGCCAATCCCGAACGCAACGTCACCACATCTTCACTGTCTTCGAAATTATCGTAAGGATAGGTTCCTGCCAATTTTCGCACCGCGGCATCCGTCTGAACTTTCACAAAATTCTCATAATCATCTACTTCAAAGGCTGCCGCGTAGGTGTTTTTCACGCGCCAAACTAAAATCACGGAGATCAAAATCGGATTACCAATCAGGTCGTTGACCTTCAGTCGCTCGCTATCAAAATTGCGTGCCCTGAGAGAAACTTTCTTCTTCGCATAGAGGGGGTTCACCCAAAAGAAGCCATTCTTCCTTACTGTTCCCACATATTTTCCGAGTAGTGTAAGTACCCTGGAACCATTAGGATTGACCGTGAAAAATCCCGGAAATGAAAGCACTGCCAGCAATGCCGGAAAAAATGCCATGGGTGTATCCGCAGCAGCAAGTAACAAGGCGATGAAAAATAGAAAAAAGTCGATCACAATTACCACGTAGCCAGAAACAGCATCGTGGGTCTTCTCAAGGTATCCGGAGTTGTTTTTCATGACGGAAAGATTATTATGATATTAAATTGATATCATAATAATACGCTTGATTCTAAGTGAAGGTTACATCGTTTCTTTAGACTAGCTTACTCAGAGTCCCCTTCAAGTGACTTTGATAGCGATAGAAAGGATACATCAAACTTTAACTTAGAGTCCTCTTCGAGTGACGCTGAAGAAACAGCAAAAAAAGAAGCTGTCTCTTTCGAGACAGCTTCTGTTCGACCTATATTGGTCTACTGCTGTGAGTTTTTATTTGTCTTTATCTAAAGAGAATTTGAGTAAAAATCCCCCGCAGGCAGGCTTCCTGCCACCCCCTTATAACGGGGATTTAGAAGATCACTCCAAAAGTGAAGGCATTCAACTCTGGTCCTCTGCCTTCGGCAAAGACATTATTGAGGTCATAATTGATGAAGGCGTCAAAAGCTTTGTAACCAAATTGTGCCCGTACACCATATCTAAGATTGGTTAGAAAGTAATCATCACGATCTACGTCCTTCTCCTTATCTCCATTATCGTCAAATACGAACTTAGCTGATCCTCCAAGACGATATCCTACGTAACCCCCTACGCCTAATCGGAATGAACGACGATCATATCTTGTCCCTCCATCTCGGTCTCCAAGAACCAAAGTAGGCACCATGGTAAAGTTCAAATGAGACATTCTCAATTTACTGCGTATGGCATTTCCAGTTGAATCCACGACAAATTCAGTCATATCATCTCCTCTCACTACTCTAACGTTTGAATTCTCAAATCGGAACTGAGAGGTACTGAGCCCGAATCCCCATTGCAGCATCAAAGGACCGGCGATATGTGTTCGGTAATTACTGTTCAGCGCAAGGTACCATGATCCCCAGGGCTGTACTGAGTACAATTCATCCTGATCGTTAGGGAAATTACCATCCTCCAACCAATTGTTCGTTCCTAGTTCTACCTCCCACACATTTCGCGTCCGTCGATAATAGCGTCTTTTTCTTCTTTCCCGATCACGATCTCTGTCTCGATCATCCCAATCTCTGTCTCGGGTTCTTTCATCGTACTTACGTTCGTCACGATAAACGATTTTTGCTTCTCGCTTGTATTTTTCACCGTTTTCGTCAGTTAATTCGATGTAATTCGTTCCCGAAGTACCGACAGAATTATTCAGATCAGCGATCATTTTATTGAAATCATAATCCTCCAGGGCTTTCAGATCTGCTTTGGATTCCGTGTAGATCACGACCCTGCTACCACCTTCCAGTTCGATGATCACCGTATCGGCACCATTTGAATCTGACGCTGCCATTGCAAATAATGGTATGAATAAACAAGCTGTAAGTATTGCTCTCATTAAACTTTTCATTTCTTTCTCGTTTTTGATTTTTGACCTTGTACCCGAATTGTTGTTAATCGCCTCTGTTGCTTCTAAAGAGGTCATCCTTAGCCGTGCGAATGTCCGCTAATAACTCATCCGGATTGAGTTTCTGCTGGGCACGTGCTATGAATTGACCAAAGCTTTTCTTTGTTTTCTCAGGATCTGAGGTACTGGCGTAGTACCTGATCTTTACACTAGATTCTTCTACTGGAAGGTTAAACAAAGCTGGTTTAGGAGGCATCTGGATCTCCCACGATACCTGAATACTTTGCAGTTCCAAATAGGGTCGTGAATCGATGGTTGCCACACTTACCTCGAATACTTCTTTAACCTCTTGCATCGGAAGTTCAGCTCGTTTTGAAACTTCCAAAACCATAACCTGTTCCACTTCTTCAGCGCTTTCTGGTAAATTCCAGGCAATCGCATTCTCCATTAGTTGAGGATGATCCGCAATGCCAGCAAATGTTTCAGTCATGCCATCCTGACCTCTGAATAATACGATTACTGAAGAGAGTAAGACCACCAATACGGCGGCTACTTTCCACACCATCGGCCAAACGGAAGCTTTTGTCCCTACCTGCCCTTGAATGGCGTCCCAGGCAGCTGCACTGGGCTTTACTTCATATTTTTCAGCTCCTTCCCGGAACAGCCGATCCATGTTTTCGTTATTCATGGCTCAATATTTTTCGATTCACTTCTTGTTCCATAGTTGCCAGCTTTTGTTGCAGTAATTTTCTGGCCCTGCTCAATTGCGACTTGGAAGTATTCTCACTGATGTCAAGCTTTTGCGCGATCTCAGCGTGATTATATCCCTCTATCGCATACAAATTGAAGACGGTCTTGTAACCCACAGGCAAATCCTGAATGAGTTTGATGATGTCTTCAACATTCAGAAACTGATCCAGTGTATCATAATCCAGATCACCCTCCACTTCGTTGATCTCCACTTCTACGGACATGGACTGGTTTTTCCTGATATACATCAGCGCTTCGTTGACCATGATCCGTCGGATCCAGCCTTCAAAACTTCCATCGCCACTGAATTGGTCGATCTTTTCGAAGACCTTCACAAAACCACCTATCATCACGTGCTCCGCTTCTTCTCTGTCGTGCACATATCGCAAGCATACACCGAGCATCTTCGAAGCACATCGGTCGTAGAGCGCCTTCTGCGCCCTGGCCTTTCCGGCTTGGCAGCCTCGATAGATTTCATCGAGTGTTGGTGACTTCTGGATGGTAAGCATTTTGTTGATCTTCATAAGGAAGATGTCAGGGTTGCCAGATTGGTTGCATGGGTCCCGAAATATTTTTTAAAAATAATACAGTGCTCACGCAAACTGTCATTTCTTGCTCCTTCCGGACCATTTTCATGCCATACTACATCTTCATTTTCATAATTCTCAACTAGTTTATATTGCGTGATCTAGCCTAGTATATATGAAAGCCAACCTACTTTGCCCCAAATGTCAAACTGAAGGACAGGGAAATTTCTGCTCCAATTGCGGAACTGCCTACCAGATCGATCGATCAGAATTCTACACCTTATTACAGTCCAAGTTCAAAGACCGGGCATTCGTGGACATCAATATCAAGGATCAGATTGCATTGGACCCTCGCTTGATGAATGTTGCTGAGCGATTTGGCGAAAACTTCAAGCAATACCAGGGAGTGTATGGCAGATGCTCCAACTATTTTGTCATGTCCATCACCAAGCTGATTTTCTTCATCAAAGCGGATGGATATTCTTATGATCAATTACATGAATTGGTAGACAACATAAGTCATGAATTCGACCAATTAGGCAATGAATTGGGCTTCAACGACAACCATAACCTGAGGATCGCTTTCTATTTCGTATTCGAGCAACCAGTCGATGATGAACTGTTCGAGCAGATCTACAGACTTAACAATAATGCGAGAAATCCCTTCCGAAAAAAATCAAAACGTCGGTTTCGCACCCTGGACAAAAAGCGGCCTTATGTATTCTTTACCTCCTTTGGGATTGACATGGACAAGCTTAGGGTATCTGGATATTCCATAGATGTTTCTAAAGACGAGATCAGGGAATTGATCACACAAGTCACCGGAAAAGAAGCGGATGAAAACCGAGGACAACATTGGCACGACAAATTATTCAATAAGGTGATGGATCAACTTCCTAACAAATCATTTGTTCAGGAACAATTGAAAATGATCTTCAGCCCAACATTACTCGCTTTCCTGATCAAAAAAGACAGGATCACTACGTTAAAGTTCGTGACATTCTTTGGCGCTTTTGCCACGGTAAGTCAAGTGCTCAATGATTGGGTGCCGGAACGAGCACAATCCCTGGCCAAAGTGCTTAGCCTGACTGAATACGATATTCTAAATGTCCTGATCACCTTCATTCCCATGTTTGTACTGTCTTTAATGATTCATGGCGCCTTTAAATTCATCAAAGGACAAGGCGACTTCAAAGAATCGATGACTGCCACCTTCATGAGTTCGGTGATTTTCATTGTACTCATTCAACTGATCACCATCATCTATGAAAATGACTCGCGCACTGTAGGTACCAGCGTGATTCAAACGGCCATGACCACCGCACTCGTATTCTCACTGTTTTATTTAGGGTCATTATTCAGACGAATTCATTTGGTCTCCATGACCAAATCTGTGGTGATCACTACGGTATTTTTCGCCTTGGCCAGCGTAGTAGGTTCCTTTATCAACCTTGACAGTTTCGAAGATGAGATTGATACGGTTGAAAAGGTCTTTGATCAGATCGGTGCAGATGAGTTATTGGAGAAAAGTGAAGATCAATGATCTCTCCCCGATCATTACAATGCTTCGCATGTTCGTTTTAATTGGAATACACTGGCGATTCGAATACTTTCGAAAGATAAAGCAGTTCTAATTCATCCAGTATCGGTTATAACAAGAAAAATGAGCACGCTGGCGGAGCATTTAAAACAATTAAGAGTCAAGAATGGGCTAACGCAAGAAGCATTGGCCGACCAATCCAATGTTTCGCTTAGGACGATTCAGCGCATAGAATTGGGACAAGTCCATCCAAGAAACTCTACTTTGAGTTTGATCTTTGAAAGTTTAGGTGCGGAGTATCCTGCTTCAGAGGAATCCGATGAAAATTCCCGCAGATCCATCAAACTGCTCAAGGTCATGAACTTATTGATCATTCTGTTTATGGCCATCCCGATTGGCAATGTTCTGGTAACAGTTACTTTCCTGGTGGTGTTCTTCAAAAAGAAAATGCCAAGTGAGCCTGTAAGGCATATGCTGAGTTTCCAATTGCTTTGGAGCCTTACAACTCTCTTGCTGTTTTTCCTTGGGGTATTCATCTCTAATCTCGTCACCGGAAATGCCGGCAACGGACAATACATTGGACTGATCATTTACGTTTTATGTATTGCCTACAATATTTACACCCTATTAAGAAATACCGCTTCACTCAACAGCGGGGCCTTTAAAATGAGTGGCCCCGTCCCTAACTTTTTCTAGGATTTGAATGAAAAACACTGAATTATCCGCATTTCAAGCGTAGTGACATAGAAGTGTCACACGATTGTCGTAACATTCCACCTTTCGAAAAAATAGTTTTGGCCTGAAAATTTATCGGTCAAAAATGTCACAACGAACAATCATTCACACATGTCTTACATGTTTCCTTTTCTCCATTCTTCTGATCAGTTGTAAAAGCTCCTTTGACAGTACAGAAGACTTAATGACTTATTATGAACTACGAGGTAGACGAAAAATAGGAAGTCCTTTCTCAGGTACCGTGCTCATTGCAAAAAATGATCAGGTCGTGTTTACAGGGGCTTACGGATTTAGCAACCGGTCATTGAAAAAGCCAAACACTTTGGACACCAGGTTTCCTGTAGGTTCTGTCACCAAGCAATTTACCGCAATGCTGGTTATGCAAATGGTCGAGCAAGGCGATCTTGATTTAGATGACCCCATCGTCAAACACTTACCCTATTTAGCAAGCACCTGGAGCGAACAAATCACCCTCCATCAGCTACTTTCCCATACGTCCGGGCTACCCCATTACGATGGGCTTCTGGGAGAAGTGATCAATAGGAATGCGTTTGCGAAGACAGCCTATACGCCCAAAGAATTGGCTGTACTCATTGATCAGGTCGAATTGGACTATCCCATCGATACCAAGTTTCACTACAGTAGTTTAGGCTATATGCTTCTGGGTGTCATTCTGGAGGAAGTAAGCGGTCAATCCTACAGTACGCTGCTGCAGCAGAACATCACTACTCCCCTGGGCCTAAAAAACACGGGGTTTGCTTCAAATGAATTTATCGCTGCAGAAACCGCAAGAGGTTATGCCTTTGTAGAAGATGAATCTTTCATGATGATCTTCAATAAACTCGGTGGAGATTTTGAAAAAGTTCCCTTCAGGGATCAATCCAATAAATACAGTACGGGAGGCATTCATTCCACAGTAGAAGATCTTTGGGTCTGGTCAAAAGCCATCCGCAACAACATCTTGCTTTCTAAAGAATACACCGACCTTATGCTCACCCCGAATCAATCAGGATACTGCTACGGCTGGTTCCGGAATTGGGATGAATTAATTGAACGTAACAAAAATGTGAAAATGTACACGCACGGTGGAGCCCTGTTCGGTCATCGCGCTTCCATCAACCTTTTTGATGATGGCACTACAATTATCTATTTAGCTAACACAAATCGAATTAAGGATCAGGAATTGACCCATCAACTTTACCTATCAACACATCACCTGAAAGACACCTTTGGCATCAAAGGATATCCGGACAGAAGTTCAATGAAACGATTCCATCGCGAGGGAGGTCTGACGGCACTCAAGCGATTTTTTCACGAATTATCCGAAAGATCAGGATATGAGGTATTGCCTTCGGAAAACTCCATTGTGCATATCATGAGCATGTACTATGAAAATGGAGATGTCAAAATTGCTGACAGCCTGAAGCAGGCTTATTTTACTTACTATGAACCCACCGAAGGCTCAGTAAATGCATTAGGATATCAGCTACTGGAAGACCGTTGCAATATCGCATTGACATTCTTCAAAGAAAACACGGTTCGCTTTCCTGAATCACCTAATGTATGGGATAGCTATGGAGAAGGGCTCATGTCTTGCGGCGAAAAGGAAACAGCCATCGAATGTCACCAACGGGCTGTTCAACTAGCTGAAAAAACAAAGGATCGGAATTTGGAGGTATTCCAGCAGAATTTGGATCGGGCCATTCAGCTTAGGGCGGAGTAATAGGGTAATCGAAATCAAAAATTTCACAATTCAATATTGAAGTAATTGAAACTTTTTCTCTTTTCGAATCCCTCACAATTTCTCGACAAAAGTCATAGCCGTCAACTTAAGGAAAACGACGTAAAACCTCCCGTCTTCGCGAGGGAATCGAAGCGATCTTTTACGGGAGTATAGGACTATAATCGTAAGATTGTTTCACTACGCCGGGTGGCCGGTGCCATCGCAATGACGATCTAAATTCATTTTCTTTTTAGCGGCTTATATCCTAAAGTTGACGGCTATGCCTAAAAGTGGGAATCTTAGGCGTTTCCATTACTTTGAAATATTAATGTCATTACCATGGGCACAATTATTAAGCGACTTGATTATCGTGGATCAATCACCTATTTTACAATAACAAAACGAAGACACGCTCGAAACGCACTTAAAACAATAATACTATGATGAACACCATCCTTCTCATTCTCGAACATCTTTCGATTGGATCATCCACCACTGGCGAAATTTCAGGAACTGTCAATAGCCACAAGGATCATGCTTTGATGCCTGGAGTACACATCGAACTCTAACCGGACAAGCAGTTAATCAATGAAACATTCTCGGCTGTTGATGGCCAATTCACGTTTTCGGATGTCCCAGATGGTACTTACAACATCAGCTTCAAATTTGTAGGGAAAAAGAAAAAGAAGATCAATAACGTGACTGTTAAAGCCGATGAAAAAACCGATCTGGAGGTTATTTATCCGAAGGAGAAAAATAAATAAAAAAAGGTCACCTCAAAGTGACCTTTTTCCTTAGTTGTGTTTTAGGAGCAATCTTAAGCTTGAGCCGGTTTTTTATCCATCATCAGGAGTTCGCTGAGCACGATCTCGGTGACGTAACGCTTCTCACCTTCT
Source organism: Cytophagales bacterium (assembly GCA_033344775.1). Classification (NCBI taxonomy): domain Bacteria; kingdom Pseudomonadati; phylum Bacteroidota; class Cytophagia; order Cytophagales; species Cytophagales bacterium. The sequence goes on from JAWPMT010000004.1 coordinate 1,692,390, forward strand.
TTTTCATAGGCTCGATTAACCAACTTACCCTGCAAAGCAATCTCACTCCCTTTGTGTAGGTAGTTCTCTACAAGATCACACTTCTTTCCCCAGACCACAATGTTGTGCCATTGGGTGTCTGAAATGCGTTCGCCATGATTGTTGTAGTACGTCTCGTTTGTTGCGAGCGGGAAGGTGGCAACTGTTTTGCCTGAATCAAAAGTTTTTACTTGTGGATCGTTTCCTAATCTACCAATTAATTGTACGTGATTTTTTAAAGTGTTCATGTGTGTAATAGTTAAAATTGAACTTTGTTTTTGTGTCTGATCGGTAGATGATCAAATCGTTGAAGCAAAGTTGTATCAAGGTGCAAACGGGACTCGGTTTATAAACATTTGTAGTCGTTTGTTATCCGTTTGTAGTCGTTTGCAATTGTTTTTATTGTTATTAATCAATTAGTTACATAGATTCGCTTTCTTCAAAAAAGCATAAAGAATTATCCGATTAAAACGACTAGCAACCTATCAACATGAGTGAAAGAGTCTGTGAAGAGTGTGGCCGACCGGTATTTGGAAGGGCTGATAAAAAGTTTTGTTCCGACGCCTGCCGTAATGCCTTCAACAACAAGCAAAATTCAGATGCTGTCAATCTGGTAAGAAAGATCAACGGAACCTTAAGAAAGAACCGCCGGATACTTGCCGACATGAATCCTGAAGGCAAGAAGAAGACTCATCGGGAAGAAATGCTCAAACGTGGATTTGACTTTCAATACTTCACGCATGTGTACAGCACCAAAGCGGGTGATGAGTATCATTTTTGTTATGAGCACGGCTATTTGGAATTGGACAATGGCTTCATTCTCCTCGTAAAAAGAGAAGAACGATAGTCACTTTCTACAAAACAAACGGTACTTTTGGACATATCACTGAGCCCTAATCTGGTATGAAAACCGGTCCTGTAACCTTAAAAGATATTGCAACTGAACTAGGCGTGTCCATGGGAACTGTCTCCCGTGCACTGAAAGACTATCCTGGAATCAGTGACAAAACGAAGAAGGCAGTCAAGGATCTGGCGAAGAAACTAAAGTATCGCCCTAACCCAATTGCGCTAAATCTTAAAAACCAAAGGACCAAGATCATTGGTGTGGTATGTCCCAAATTGTTCCATACGTTTTTCAGTGAAGTGGTCAGCGGGATCATGGACATGGCGGATCAACATGGATATACCGTCATGGTTGTCCAGACCAACGAGTCGTACCGTAAAGAGGTAAAAGAAACGAAGGTGCTCCTACAAAGCCCGTTAGAAGGACTACTAATCTCTTCCACCTTTGAGACGACCAATTACCGACACATCGAGCAGTTCCTGGATTACGGCATTCCCGTGGTTCAGTTCGACCGGATCTCTGATGCGATCCAGACGTCCAAGATCTCAGTTGACGATTACGAAGGAGCTTACAGCGCTACGCAACACCTGATTGATCAAGGCTGTAAAAACATTGCCCTCATCAGGGGAAAGATGATCCCACTCATAAAGCAGCGAGTAGAAGGTTTTAAAGATGCTTTGAAAGCCAACGGACTGAAATATCAGGACAGTCTGGTCATTGAAACGAAAACTTCCGACATAGAAGAAGGGATTGAGCTGGCTTCCAAAGTACTGGAATTGAAGCCGAAAGTAGATGCGGTGTTTTCTCTCGCCGATGTTACAGCCCTCGGTTTGATTGAAGGTCTGAAAAAGCAAAACGTGAGCATTCCGGATGATATAGCGATTGTTGCGTTCAACGATTCCACCATGTCCCGATTGATCGAACCTTCACTCAGTGCCATCTCCCAACCGGCTTATGAGATGGGACAAAAAGCTTGTGATCGATTGCTCAATGAAATCGAGATTGTGAAAAACGATGATGAGCCCATCTACAATGAACAGACCCTGAAAACGAAGCTAGTCGTAAGAAAGTCTTCTCTCAAGAAAAAGTAAGCTCAGTTTTATTGCTCAGCCTTATTCAACTTCCAGTCGTACTCTGCATAAACAATAGGTGTTCCTTCCGCAATGGGGCTATCCCGAAAATCGTTGATCCAGGCAATCAGTGATTTGTTTGCGGCAAAATCGGCACGGTACCAGTCCATTACTTTAAAAAGCGACAACTGCCCATTGCTGGAATCAACATAATCCTCGAAATTCAGGATGACCCGCGCACGCGCATCCAATTGTTTGTCTAATTGCTCCGGCACAAAGGCCTGGTTGTACAACAAGGGGCAACTTTGAGCGCCACAAACCAGGGCGAAATGATATCTTGGATCTTTTTCTATCTCAAATAAGCCCTTGAATTCCAATTCATCAAGGGTCATATAGTTTCCTGCAACAAGGAATTTCCTTCCTTTAAAAAAACCGTGTATATCCATCACCGACTGAATACCAGGATAGTTTTCAACGATTTGATAGATGGTTAACAGGTTGTAAGCATTGATGTAAAATGCTGCTTTGAAGTCATCTGATTGTCTGTTGAGTGATTGCTCACCTATCCGTTTGACCAGCAACTCAATCAAATCCCGATTGTACTGGATCTGATCGTACTTTACCTTCCCGAGATGAACATACAGACTGTAGAATGTATTAAAGTCCTTGAAGATTCCTTCTTGCGCTTTCAGTGGTTGACAAAGGAATAACGAACCAAGGACTATCATAGATAGATAGGTTTTCATGGTGGCAGTGTTAAAAATTCCTTTCCAAACTGGCTCAAGAATGGAAACCCAATCTATGATATTACTTCTTGTGTGTCAACTGTTTAGCAGTGAATAGGAATAATTGTTAAGGTAAAGACACTTACTCGTACCTCAATGAATTAACCGGATTAAGTTTGATGAACTTTAACATTCTTGACAAAATCGTCACCATGGCAATGACCACTACCACCGTCAAGGGGACCCAAAACAACCACGAGCCCAGGTCAATTTGAAAGTGATATTGCTGCAACCAATCAGACAGAAAATACCAGGCCGCAGGCATCGCAATCGCATAGGCAATACCAATCACAATGAAGTAGCTTTTAGACAATAACAAAATCAGATGAGTAAGCTCTGCACCCAGTACTTTTCGAATGCCTATCTCCTTCGTTCGCTGCTGTAAGGTGAAAGATGTCAATCCAAATAAGCCCAAACAAGCAATGAGAATGGCCAATAAGGAGAAAGTTCCGAATATGCGTCCGAAGCGTTCATCTGAGGCATATTGCCGATTGAATGATTGGTCCAAAAAGAAATAATCAATCTGGTTGTTGGTGAACACTTCAGCCCACTCGGACTCCACGATGTTAACCAACCTATTGAATTCTGACACGCGTTGATCATCACTCATAGCATTCGCAATGTCAAATTTGACAAAGTAGAATTCAGTCCAGGAACTCAAAATATAGGCGATAGGGTCGTAATCAAAATGCAAGGAATTATGATGATGATTCTCAACGATTCCTCTTACCTGAAGTGGTGCGTAAAACCCTTCCAATTCTACTCCAACAGCATCTTCGGGTTTTTCAAAACCCAATATTTCTGTCATTTTCTCATTGATCCAAACATCTCCCTTGGTCCATGGATCATCACCTTCCCGGATTTGCCTGCCAGCCACCACTTCCAATTCGAAGAAATCCAAAAATTCCTTACCCATTGAAACAAGGCTTACTTGCTGCGAATCTTCCGTATCTGCATTCTTGAGACGAATTCCAGTCCCCCAACTTATCGGTTCTCCGGGAATTTCACCAGCATTAGTGATCGATGCGATACCTGTTTGCTGAGTCAACGCGGTTTTAAAAGCATTATAACTTACGACATCCTGGCGATCATTGCTATTAATGTCTCCTGGGGGCGACTTGAGTACCATTATATCATTGATGTTGATCCCAAGGTCCGCTGATTTCATGAATGAAACCTGTTTATATACCGTTATCGTAGCTGCAATCAGCAGGAAAGTCACGGTAAATTGTATGGCCACCAAAATGCTTCTTAAGCCAAATCCTCCAACTTTTTGTTTACGCTTATTGCCCACCAAAATATTGGTCATATTGAACGTGCGTAGCATAATAGCCGGATAAAGGCCGATGATTACCGATCCAACGATGACCAACACAAAAAGGAGTAGCGTTACTTCCATATTTTGGAAGAAGCTGAATTTGACTCCTGTCAGCTGACTGGTAAATGGCGAAGTGAGCTGTGCCAATGTCAGAGCAACAATGAAGGAAATCAAATTCAGGAATACTGCCTCTGTTGTGAATAATGCCGTGATCTGACGAGTTCTGGAACCTAATACTTTTCGGATACCCACTTCCTTCAAGCGATCAATGGTCTTCACCAGAGATAAATTCAGGTAGTTGATCCAGGCAATGAAAAGAATGATAAAAGCAATGGTCGCAAGCGCGATGATCAATCGGTAATCCATGGACTCTTTAAAGTCGCTCGAAGCTTCCGAGAATAAATGGATTTCTTCAATCGGAATTACCTGAAAAGTGATATCGTAACCATACTGCTGCAGGCGTTCTTTTGCATGGGTTTCAAAAAGCGAATTGATATGAGACAAAACAACTTCCTGATCCTCCAGACTCTGAAGTTTCAAATAGCTGTGTACATTCCCTGAAGTCCAGCTTTCAGGTTGTAAGCCATAGGATTCCAAAGTGGGAAAGGAAAACAAGACATTAAAATCAAAGTGCGTATTAGCAGGAAGGTCTTTCATGATCCCTACCACTTCATAAGAAAAGCTCCCTACATTACCAGAAATGTCAATCTTAGCTCCAATTGCACCTTCAAAATCACTGAAGTATTTACGAGCCGAAGATTCATTCAGGACAATCTTATTCGGTTGATCAAATTTCTCAGCATTCCCGGCCAAAAATTCAATTTGAAACAAATCGAAAGCTTCTTTATCGGCGGCATAAAGTTCGGGTTGTTCAAAAGTCAAAACATCGCCATTCCCCTTGTAAGTGATGGAATTATTTTGATAATCAATACTTCGAAACCTTACCCGTGACTCAACTTCCGGCAGATCAAGCATGGTCTGTTCAATGGTCATCGGAGACGTGTATGCACTCACCCCCAGATCTTGACCATTTCTGGAAACCACTCGTTCGATCTTGACAATCCGATCAGAATCAGCGTAGTGTTTATCAAACTGAAGATGGAAATAAACAAACTGGGCAATTACAATACAGGCAGCCATGCCCATTGCTAGTCCGAAAATATTGATCAGCGAAAAGGTCTGGTTCTTGCGAACTTGTCGTAGTATGGTCAGGAAATAATTCTTCAACATGGTCCTTTAGATTATTCGTTTCTTAATGCATTTACAGGATTACTCGTGGCTACTCTCCAGGATCGATAACCAATCGTGATCGCAGTGATCATGATGGTGATGCCCAAACCTATCAGAAAGTGCGTCACATTGGCCGAAATTTGGTATTCAAATTCGTTCAACCACTCTCCGGTCAACAAATAGCTGATCGGGCTGGCAATGATGAAAGCCAAAATCACCATCCAGACGAAAGGCCGACTGAATGTCCACAACACATCGGTGGTACCGGCCCCAAATACTTTTCGGATACTAATGGTTTTACTGTTTCGTTCCGACATGAAAGAAACCAATCCATACAAGCCGAAAATTCCAATCAGAACTGCAAGTCCGGCGAAAACCTGAAAGATGCCGTACACCAGATTCTCAACCACGTAGGACTCTTTGATCGAATCTAGTAATAAGGTCGCACTGAAGTGACCGGTTGGAGATAGCTCTCTGAACTTGTTTTCAATCTGTCCAAAATACTCTGTGGGATCATTTCCCGCAACCTTAACATTGAGTAGGTTCATGTATCCTGGATTGTATACAATGATCACCGGACGGATTCTTTCTTGCAAGCTTGAGTTATGAAAATCTTCCATCACTCCAGTGATCTTGCCTTTGGACGAACCCAATATCGCCACCTCTTTCCCGATGATTTCTTCCATAGGTACGGTAGATACTTTTACAAACTCGCGACTTACAAGGATCTGTAGCGTTGTATCTGAGTTGTATTGGTTTCTGATGTTCTCCCCAGCGATCAATGGGATGTCATATAATTCAATAAACCTTGAATCTGCAAAATGAAGCGCGGTATGCATGCCATCAACGTACTCAGTTCCTTCTACTTTGAATCCCGTATTCCAGGTTCCTCCGTGTGGATAAGAACGGCTTCTGGAAACAGATTCTACATAGCTGGCATTTTCAAACTCCTGTAACGCCACATCCATCTTGGCATTCATGCCTTGAGGGAAGTTAATGGTCATTACATTTTTCGTACTGAACCCCAGGTCCTTGCTTCTGATAAAATCCATTTGAGCAGCTACAATGATGGTTGAAACGATCAAAAGATTGGCAATGACAAACTGGCTGATCACCAAACCTCTTCTGATCCACATTCGACCGGAACCGGACTTTAGCGCGATGTTACTTCGTAGCGCATTGATGGGTGAATATCGAGCAAGTACCATTGCAGGATAAAATCCGGCCAATATGGTAACTACGATAGCAAGCAAAGCGGCAAACACAATCGTAGTGATATCGTACTCAATGTGGAAGCTCTCTTCAATCAGAAACTCATTCATCTTGTTCATGAAAAATTGACCGATAGTAAAGCCGAGGACGACCGCCATGATCACTACCATGAGTGTTTCACCTAAGAACTGAATGATCAGGTCTGAACGCAAAGACCCTAAGGTCTTTCGTATGCCTATTTCCTTGGCACGCTTTACCGCTTGAGCTGTAGCCAGGTTAATGAAATTGAGCATACTTGCAATCAAAGTGATGCTGCCTAAAAGGATAAAACCGATCAGTATTTCAGCAGGAGCAACATAATTCACCGCGTCACCATATCGATTATCGGTATGCACTTCACTTAGTGGTTGGAGATAATAGGTATTCTTTTCAGCAGCACTTTCACTCAAATTCGCATCGGCCAGGGTATTGATCTGTGTTTCCACCTGCTTGATTTGCGAAGGATCTATGGACACGTAGCAAGTAGCCGCCCAATACGACCCCCAATTCGTCACAAAATCCTGGTAAGCCGCTTCACGAGTTCCATATGAAATCAGCATATCGAACGGTGCTGAAGTATTCGTAGGGGTATCTTCCAGAATACCTACCACATCCAGCTTAATGCTTTCACGAATGGTAATGGTCCGTCCTAAAGGTTCCTGATCACCGAAATACTTCTTAGCGAGTTTTTCAGTAAGAAATACCTTATTGGGCTCATTCAATGCCTCGGCAGAAGCCCCCCGCAAAAGTGGAAAATCCAATAAAGTAAGGAATTGTTGATCAGCGAAAAGGACATATCCTTCCTCAAAGGTTTTGTATTGGCCATTGAGTTCGAATTCAACATTCACTCCCACTGGTCCTAGCATAGGAATTGCCTGGATACTCGCTAACTCATGCGAGATGGCCTCAGGCATAGGGTTCGGCAACACCCCATCAAAGTCCATTCCATTATCACCGGTGAAGTGTTCCACAACACGGAACAAGCGATCAGGATTTTGATGCCATGAATCAAAAGTGAGTTCGTGCTTCAGGATGCTGTACACAACCAGACAGCAAGAGATCCCGATAGAAAGCCCAACAATATTGACAAACAGATATAACTGGTTCTTTCTAAAGTTGCGAAATGCGGTAGTTAAGTAATTGCGAAACATGACTCCAATATTTGGTTGCCATACTATTGGCATGGATGGTGCCAAATAGTTAACTAACTGTAATACAGAAAGTTAATTTTTGTCAAGGTGTTTCATGCTGTTCCTTTATGAAACAATTATTTGTTTTATTATGAAACACTCACTAGCATTGAAACAGAAAATTTAAGCGATTGAAAAAGAAAGGGCACATACTGATCGTCGATGATGATCACGACGTTTTGTTTACAGCAAAAACGATCCTCAAGCGGGAATACGAGAAGGTAACTACTGAAAGTTCACCTAACCGACTGGAAACACTGTTGCAGAAAGAGGAGATCGATCTCGTGATCCTGGACATGAATTTCAAAGCGGGAGTCACGTCAGGAAATGAAGGTTTGTTTTGGTTGAAAAGAATCCATGAGCTCGACCCTGAAATTCACGTAATCCTTAATACGGCTTATGGAGATATTGACCTGGCGGTAGAATCCATGAAACAAGGAGCTGTTGATTTCCTGATCAAACCGTGGGAAAAGGAAAAGTTATTGGCTACCATCCAAAACGTGTTCAATCTTCGGCAATCGAAGAAAAAAATCAAAAAGCTCGAAGGACGTGAATCTGCGCTAACACAGGACATTGATTCAGCCTATTCGGATTTGATCTTCGGCTCGGCCAGCATGCAGAAGATTATGCAGATCGTGGAGAAGGTTGCCATCACAGATGCTTCCGTGCTTATTACAGGAGAGAATGGTACCGGAAAGGAAGTAATGGCCCGTACGATCCACCGGATGTCTCCCCGAAAGAAGGAATCGATGATTAAAGTGGATTTAGGAGCGCTGCCTGAGACACTATTTGAATCAGAATTGTTTGGCCACGTCAAGGGTGCATTTACAGATGCCAAGGAAGATCGCCAGGGCCGGTTCGAAATAGCTGATGGTGGCACTATTTTTCTCGATGAGATTGGCAACATCAGCCCAGCGATGCAAGTCAAACTGTTGACCGTACTTCAAAACAAAACGGTCAATCGAGTTGGTTCTAGCAAGATCTACCCTTTTGATGTACGCATTGTTAGCGCAACCAACCAACCTTTAATGGACATGGTCGCAGATGGGAGTTTTCGCCTTGATTTGCTCTATCGAATCAATACGGTAGAAATTGAATTGCCTCCACTGAGAGAACGAAAAGAAGACATCCCGCTATTGGTCGAGCATTATCTGGGCGTTTATGCTTCCAAATATCAGAAGCTTGGTATGCGCATTGACCCGGCGGTCTTGAAACAACTGATGGCTTATCCCTGGCCTGGAAACATCAGAGAATTACAACACGCGGTAGAAAGGGCCGTGATCATGAGCAGTGAACGCACCTTGAAGTCAGGTGACTTTCTTATGCCCAAAGTCAGTCATTCGCCGAGTGTCAATTCCTTGAAAGTCGAAGATGTGGAAAAGGAAGCCATACGAAAGGCCATCGAGCGATTTGAAGGGAATTTGAGTAAAGCCTCAGAAGAGCTGGGTATTGGCCGCACCACTTTGTACCGTAAAATGAAGAAGTATGGGTTATAAGTTCTAAGTTGATGCCTTGAACAAAACAATTATAAGGGCCGGAGGTCTCTCAGAGTCCCCTTCAGATGACTCTGAGGGCTATGGTAAGACATTCAACAATTGCTGATCTAAATCAGTTTACATAACTTAGACTTGATAGTAAAAACTAATCTGATCAAGCACTGTTCATGATTCAAACACAAAGCAACACATGGCCAATGAAGCATTAAAAGAAGACTCGCAGCACGATGGTTTCTTGATTTTCAGAACCAAAGTAGTGATTCGAATCCTCGCTGTGATCGCTCTTGGGTCAGCCGCCTTTTATGTGGGTGTGTATACCCCATTCTCTTTAATGGTCTTTTGGCTCACGCTATTTGCTGTCATCATTTTAGTCGACTTGATCCGATATGTTGAGAAAACCAATCGCGATCTTGGAAACTTCCTATTGGCCATCAGGCAAAATGACTTTTCCAATATCTATCCGGAACACAACCGACAATCACGATCCTTATTCCATGCTTTTAATGTGATCACTCGTGAATTCACCAAGCTCAGAAGCGAAAAGGAGTCCAACTTCCATTTTTTCAAGACACTGGTAGAATACAGCGGAGTACCCTTACTTTCATATGACCTGGCGGACGAACGCATTCACCTGATGAATGAATCAGCCAAGGACCTCTTTCGCATACCCTACTCTACTCGACTTGACTCGATCGGACGAGCTAGCGAACTCTTGTTAGAAAAGATTCGTGAATTAGGAAGTGACGAAAGAATACTTGTAAAAACGGAGATCGGAGACGAGCTACTGCACCTATCGGTGTTGTCAAAGGTGCTCATTTTACAAGAAAGACGATACAAGGTGTTGGCTTTTCACAACATCAATACCGAGTTGGATCAGCAAGAAATCGAATCCTGGCAGAAGCTCATTAGAGTACTGACACATGAAATCAAAAACAGCGTGATCCCGATCTCTACGTTAACAGAGGTGGCCTATCAGATGCTGGAAAATAACGACGGTTCGGAACGACCGATCTCAGAGTTGGATGAAGAGGAAGAATCTGACTTGCGGATGAGTCTTTTCACCATTGGGAAAAGAAGCAAGTCTTTGGTGAAGTTTGTGAACTCTTACGGCGATTTGGCAAAAGTGCCTAAGCCAAAATTGGAGGAGGTAGACCTCACGGAGTTAGTGAGTCAGATGTTGGAATTAGAAGCGGCTGACATGAAAAAAGCCAACATCAAGCTGATCAGAAGTCTGTCAAAAAGAAAGTTGATCCGAAAGATCGATCCAGGAATGATTGAGCAAGTGCTGATCAACCTGATCAAGAATGGTATTGAAGCCCTGGAAGGAACAGAGGACGCGGAAATTCAGGTGTGGCTCGACGAAGTTTCGGATGCGGCAGTCGTGCGGATCATCGACAATGGGCCAGGAATGGACAAAGAATTACTCAACAACATTTTCGTTCCTTTCTATACGACGAAGGAAACAGGTTCAGGCATTGGTCTACCCTTATCGCGTCAGATCATGCGCGCGCACAAAGGCAGCATCAAAGTACACTCAACTCCAGGAGAGGGAACGAGCTTCGAATTGCATTTTAGGTTTTGAGTGATGGAGCTACATAGTCATCTCGAACAATTGATCCCCGCCGCTGCAAATTGGATTCTGAAACAAGAAAATCACATCCTAAAGTGCGGCATTGATTTGAGTATCGATCAAGCCATTGATGCCCATTTAATCGGGGTAAAAGACCCATCAAGAATCCGACTGATGGAGTTTGAAGAAATGCCAAAACCTGAAGACACGGAACTGCATAAAGCTGCCGAATTTCTGGGACTTATCTCTGACAGCACAAGAGGCACATCATTTAGATATGGTATTGCTGTCCGAAAAGGCTGGTTAGCTTCCAGGACTTTGCTAGTTCATGAAATGACTCATACCACACAATATGAAAAATTGGGTGGCATTGAAAATTTTCTAAAACAGTACATCCTGGAATGTAGTACCGTAGGCTATTTATTGAGTCCAATGGAAGAAGAAGCCAGGAAAATGGAAAGAAAAATCTGTGGATAAGAAATTCAGCGATCAATCACTAAATCCCCATAATTGATTGATTCCTTCCAGGAAGTTGATCCTGAGTTATACCCCCAGGAAATTCCACTTTCACTTCCTTTCATAAAGCCTTTTTCGACGATCTCATTGTCATTGTCCGCTAGCCCTATATTGAACGGGATCGTGCTTTTCTCAAAATCAAAAACACCCAATTCCTTTTCAAAACATACTTCAAGTAAGTAGCCTCCCTCAATATTTTGACGACCAAATGAAATATTCTTTGATTTGTATTCCGGGATATTGCCCAGTTTCTGCAAGCGATCATAAGGAGCACTATAGTTGACGAAATAGATCGTATCTGTCTCAGACATCTCACCAACGGACAGCTTTGTTGCATTGGTAAAGAAAAACTCCACGTTATCGTTCTCCCAATGTTGGATCATCATGCTTTCCTCCAGAAAACCTTCAATATCATCGGTGACTTTCACAAGAAAAAACAGATCATTGTCATGCATCAACACACGAAAGGTAGCAGACAGATCATCTTCACCATCCCAGTTGATGTCTCCTCCCAGCGTCCCATCGATCGGGTACTCCGGAAGTCCTTTCCAACAGTCATCTATGCTCCCATCAATGATTGGTCGCTCTTGAGCAACCGTCACTATGGCAGATTTTGCTTTTCTTCCTGAGCATCCAACAGAAAGCATGAATAGACTTAGAAAAAGTAAATTGGAAACTTTCATTGACCGAATTTTTAGATTTTTACTCATTCAATCTCAAGTCAATTAACAGGAATATTGTTAGTGCTGATGTATTGTGGTTTGTATTGATCTGGTATGATCGTTATCAGTTCATCAAGAAATTTCTCTTTCAGGTATAGTTGCCCTCGATTGTTAAAATGAGTGTCATAGGGATAATACAAATCTTCGGTCAGGTCCGTCTTCAAAGCTATATTTTCAAAGGAATTCACTAACAAGGAATCCGTGGCTCCATCTTCTTTGTAATACAGCACCCTAAAATCGATTGAATCTTTCCCTAAAGACGCCATCAATTCATGTGTCATTTCGATGGACCTTTCCATAGTATAAAACCCGGTGACTGCATCATCGATAAAGGAAATCTGTCGTTTAACAGCAAACCTGATGAAATTTGCGATATCATTTTGATGTGTTTGTTGATACTTAAGGGCTAGTTTTTTGATTACCCAACTGTGGTCCATCAAAGTCACGAAAAATGACCAGTCACTCATTCGTTCAGCCCACATGATGGCCTGCGCTTTGCTCCTAGCAGAGGTGAATATATATTCGAGTTGATATCCCAAATAATCATCCTTTGCATATTCCTTTCTGGCATACGGAAATACATTTTCCATGATCACCAGGTCCGGCTTAAAGTCAAGAACATCCTTTTCTATGCTTTTAAATGTAAAGTACGATCGGGTTTCCCCGGGCATACCAAAATTCATGATCTCTACGTTATATCCATTTTTGCGTAAATCCGCCTCTGCCATATTTGGGTAATTGTAGCAGGCTGTATCTACAATATGAAAGACTCCCGAAAGCACACAGCTACCCACCATGGCTATTCGGTAAGTTGAAGGCTCTTTTTCCAGCGACCATTCATCATCCACATAACCGTACTTGTTGAACTTCACTGTGTCGTTATCCAGGTAATGTTCACCTCCGGGAATAAAGGTGAACCCCAGGTCTTCATCGTAACGATGCACAGAAGACAAATAACCATATTCCGTGTGGGCAGCCAATCTAAAGTAGATTTCACCTGCTATGAACAGTCCAACAAAAAGCAACATGCTTATGATCACGAACTTTCGCACAGTCTTTTTCAAAATTGATTTTTTCATTTTGTGAGTATTATTCAACTATCTCGTATTAATGGAGACAATGCCACCAAACTGAGTTCGACTCTAGAAAAATGGGCTCAACATTTCTCCATAGAGAGCATTTTGTCGGGAATCTCATCAGCGCGATAGAGATTCCCCGGACTGGGCGTCTGATATTTTCTGCTCTTCTAGGAATTTTTGACCGAAAATTCTGGAGTGACGCGCTGAAAGGCGTGTTTTAGAATCGAACTAAGGATTCAGCTGGCCAGGACATGACTCGATTTAGCTTTCTGTATTTGAAATGGGGAAATATCAACGGCGACAATCTGCTTCAAACCTGTCAACCTTACCAAAAGCCTTTTCGATGCTTTGCCATCAATCATGATCCCATGAAATCCAGTAAAAGGCCCTTCCATCACCACTACCGCGTCTCCTTTAAAAAGATGCTCCTCACAAAGTCCCGGATTTCCTTTTTCCAAAAGTTTAATGATGGCTATCTCTTCCTTTGGAAGGATCACATGTCCTTCAGGTTGACCAGGGATAATATAAGACTGCAATACCTCAATGTCCCTGATGTTCATCCGGTCAGCCTCACACATATGACAAAAGATTATCCCGGGAAATAAGGGCACATAGACTTGCTTGTGTTGATTGCCCCAGTATTTGACTTCTTTCGTCACTGGAATATAGCATTCCACACCACCGTACTTTAGTTGAGAAGCAACATGCTTTTCATAGCCAGACTGGACATGAAGCACATGCCACATCAACGGCTCGTTGTGCATTTCCATAAGAATGTAATTGGAAGATAGATAAGGCTCCGCCGATTGAAGTCCCAACGCAAGTCGGTCTTACGGCTTTGATTTCGAAGCGATGTATTTATGCAGGTGAACTTTTTAGCCAAGCGATCACCTTTCCACTATGATACGAAAAAATATCAATATTTGGAAGGAATAAATATGGAAAAATAAAGAGAAAAGAACTTTAAATGATAATTAAAAATCTGATATTCAGTACTTTAAATAAAATAAGCAGCTGCAATATTTTATTTAATAAATACATACAAAAGGTATAAACCATTAATATAAAATACTGAATCATCACTATAAATTGCCTTTGAATGATGTTATGTAATTCATGGATCCACCAGCATTTCACCAGACTGAAAAGGCTCCGGGGACTTGACTGAAGGTTTAGATGAGGTTTTTCTCGAACGTCCAAACACCAATAGCGTAAGCAATAAATTGAAGCAAAAGAATCCACCGGGAAGCAGAATCAAAAAGTCATTCATGCCAGCATAGCTGTTCCAGAGAAAATAGCCCGAAATCGCAAAAAATGTTCCAACGAAAACCAGAATAGACACATTATTCCTCAACACGGTGGACCACTTCATTTTCTCCTCTTTCCCTTTAGGGGTAACCACCCAGGATAGCTTTTCTCTATATTTCCTGGGCACGATCATCTGATAGATAAATTTCCAGGTAGAAAGGAACATCACCCAGAAGATATAGCTATGGACTGCAAAAAAAGAGCAGTAATAATCTACAAAAGAAGATGGATTGGTTCTGGTCTCTTCGATCAGCATACCAAACTTCTTTCGAAAACCGATTGCCGAAATACTACCAAACAGGAGCAATAGCACAAAAGCAATCAAAGCAACAGAACTAATCATAGGGGAAAGCAAAATGAATACGGGGATCAATGCATTGCTCGGGTAGCTTAGTCCATGATAAAGAAAGGATACCTTCTCATAAAAGTTAATTTTGTTTGAAACTACAACTCGCTTGAAGTATTTGAATAGCACTTGTAAGCCGCCAACCGCCCACCGGTCCCACATGCCTTTCAGTGCAGCAAGCGACGTGGGAACCCCTTCTCCACTAAGTATCCAATGAGTTTTCCCATAACTCCCTTGCAAATAAGCTCGAATGGTCATAGAAAAATCTTCTGTCAACATGAACTCCCCTCGGGAATCCTTTTCTAAAAAAGAACCTAATTGCGCAATCACAGCTCGTTTGTAGATCGCATTATGTCCATAAAAAATAGGCATCCCCCAATTGCCGATTTCACCCAGTATGTACCGAAAGATGGTCTGCTGCATACCCACTGCTTTACTCAGCCTGTTGACTTCCATGTTATTCGCAACCGTCATCAGCTGGATGTAGGCAGCATCTTCGTCCGCAGCAAATGTCTTCACTAGGTCCGTCAAGGTATTTACGTGGAAAGTGGAATCCGTATCCGCATACATCACATATTCCACTTCCCAATCGTTCGCCACATAGCGTTCGTAGGCCACATCCAGGTTCAATGGTTTAAAACCTTTCAATTCCGGATCTCTGGAAATCCATTCCACTTCCAGATTGCTACCCTGAAACAATTCGTTCAAATGGGTCACATAAGATCTCCAGCTTTCCAGGTCTTCAAAATCGCGACTATTATCTACGACAATGATCTTCCAGTCCCCCTCATATTCCATCGCAATCAGGCTGTCCAGCGTCATTTTGGCGATTTCAAATGGTTCGTGATACGTGGGAAGGATGATCGCTACCTTCGGATACTTTTTAAGTTCTACCAACTCCGGATCCTGATAGTCATGGTTATTAAATAGCAGCCGTAGCACCATCACTAAAGCGATGACCAATTGCAGATAGAGTGGAATGGTCAAAGCCATCAGCAATACATCCGGCAAGGTGATGTTCTTCCTTGCCAGCGCAAACTGCATCACAAATGGGGTCAATACTGATAAAAAGAAGAGAGGCCCATACAATTGATGATAGATATATGGCCGATTGGCCTTCCTTTTTTGATGTGCTCTGATCAAGAAAATAGAACACAAAGCCAACAATCCTGCGGCAACAAGCAGTGATTTGATTTCCTCCATAGCGATCGTTCATACAATGGCCAGCACAAGCTAGTCATACAAAGAGAGAATCAAAATAACAGATTATGGGATTACTTACAAATGACGTGTGCATGTAAGTGGAAATAAAAATCAACAACGAACAATTCTTTACCCAATTTTCGAGTCACCTTAAATGCTATTCCATATGAAAATCCAACTCACCACCATCTACACGAAAATCCAGGCGATTTTCGGAGGGAGGGATAAGACAGGTTGCAAAATCTGTGAAAGCACAGGGTGGATTGTAAGCTCGATTGAAATCAATGGTGGTTTTACCATCTGGGCCTGGCAAAGGAACGTGTAAATAACGCCCGCTACCGTAAGTCTCAATGGCGCTGGTTTCGTCACTGAAAATGACAAAGAAATCCACATCGTCGAGTGGCTCCAGTGAATAGTTTTTTCCCTGGAATTGAAATTGCAATTGCCCTTCAATCTCCATTTCAAAACGATGCCCGAGCACATTGTCTATGGTTAACTTCTTCTTAGGTAAATACGGTTTGAAAATTGCTTCAACGACCAGATCAGGGTTGTACTCGTAAAAATGAATGTCTGGATCTGCTGCCAGCATAGGATGATCCAGATCCTTCAATCGAATCCCGACATTCCCTACCCTTTCGATGATGTACCACACATAATTGCCGTAAGTCATCTCCTTCGACACCTCCTGACTCAGATCAAAAACCAGGCCTTCTTCCTGAGAAGTAGAATCAATCAAAATCCCTTCAGCTACCTCCGAAATAGAAACTACACCTGCTTCCACTTTGAACACGCCACTCTTCGCAGGAAAATCCACGGGAAAAATGACCGCATTACTACTATCGGAACCAAAGGAATGTTCTCCATCCTGCAACCAATACAATCCCGCCAGATTCAGGAAGCCTTCTTTGGATTTCAGTTCCTCCATTCGATCCACTTTCCAGCTTTCCCAGCCGGACAATTGTTCGGAAGTTGCTTGCTTCGGTGCAGGTGTACATGCCAGGATGAAAAGAAAGGCAAGGAACTGGTATTTGATCATTTCAGAGGATTTTTGAAAACGGAGCATACAAATTAGCTATTTACTTCGGCTTTTATCATTGCTGCTGGACCAATAATTTAATTTACCTTCGACGATATAACCACAAGGGCAAAACAACGCTCGATATTAACAAATACAGAGACCAAAAGATTTCAAGATGACTAACCAAGCCATGACTTTCATTCTACTACTGATGAGTACGGTAGTTTTCGCGCAGGAACCAAAAGTGATGGTACCAGGTACCCGGGTTTCCATCCCGACCCCTGAGGGTTTCACGAAAAGTGAGCAATTCTCAGGCTATCAAAAAGGTGAAACAGCGATGATCAACGTCATGGACCTCAATGGTGGGAACTATTATTCTAATGCCGCTAATTTCTCCCGAGAAAATTTTGAAGCGAAAGGGGTTGAAGTGCTGGAATACAAGGAGCTGGAAATCGGGAATTACCCTGCCAAAATGATAAAGGTGATTGCCGCAGATGACTCCCACATGATCAATGCAGTCTTCGGAGATTCCACTTTTTCCGTGATGATCATGGGCGCATATCTCCCTGAAGACAAATCAGCAGAAGCAACCATCAAGCAATCGATCCTGCAGGCTGAATACAATAAAGACTTTGAGCTTGACCCATTTGCAAGTGCCTTTTTCAGCATTGATGAATCGAACACGAAATTGAAATTTGCACATTCTGGTGCGGGCATGTTTATCTATACTGTCGACGGGAAAGAAAACAATGAAAAAGATCAACCAATGGCGCTGGTATTACCCTTGCCAAAAGACATGTTTACTACCGCCCAATCAATGGCGGAGGCCATGGTCACAGGCCTGAAGCAAAAAGGCCTAACCGATGTTGCATATGTCAATGAATCCGACGAAGCCATAAATGGGTATGATGCCTATGAAATTTGGGCAACAGGCTCAATGGGAGATGCAAAAACAAGTATCCTGGTACACGCTATTGTGAAAGAAGAAAACATACTCATTATTCAAGGGATTCAAACTGCAGGTGAGTTTGACCCGGAAGTAATCCGGGAATTATCTTCCAATGTAACCATGAAGTAAATAGTAAGTAATCACATCTGCTTAAACGGCTTTACTGAACTGATCAAAACCTCCTTTTGATCGCCATAACCTTACGTCAAAAGCAGAACATACATTTCTAAGCAGCATCATGCGATCCGGGTGGATTTCCATGCCCGTCTCATTCATCTGGATCACTTCATCTTCGACGAGTTTATCCATGAGACTCCAGTTGATATCCAGGCCAAATTCTTCCAGGAAGCTGGACTTCCACTGCACTTTTCCATTGCACATCATGTCACGGATCAACTCCCGTAGAAATAAGTCTTCCTTCGTATGTAAATGACCTTTAGCAATTGGAAACTCCCCGGCATCCAAGGCTCTTTTGTAGTCTTTGATGTTCTTGTGATTCTGCCCAAATGCGGACCAGCTATCTCCGATAGAACTCACTCCCAGACCTATCAGAAACTCGGTTCGCTGTGTGGTGTAGCCCATAAAATTACGGTGCAAGTCACCTGCTTCTTTGGCCTGGCACAATTCATCTTCTCGTAGAACGAAATGATCCATACCCACTTCTTCATAGCCATTTGCTTTGAATTGCTCCTTGCCAGCAAGAAAGAACGATAGCTTGTCTTCAGAAGAGGGCAAAAGATGTTCAAAGGACTTCTGTCCGGGTTTCATCCACGGCACATGCGCATAGCTATAAAATGCAATCCGATCCGGACGCAATTGAATGGTCTTATCCAGGGTATCAGCAACTGTTTCGGGAGTCTGAAGCGGCAAACCATAGATCAGGTCATAATTGATGGATTTAAATCCAATGGCCCTGGCCCAGGAGGCGACTCGCAAAACATCATCATAAGATTGTCTCCGATTGATCTGCTTTTGCACGGCTTCATTGAAATCCTGGATACCCAGGCTCATCCGCCGGAAGCCAAGCTCATAAAGTGCTTGTAAATGTTCTCGCGTGGTATTAGCAGGATGCCCCTCGAAACTCAAATCTGTATCTTCCGTTACTTCACAATAATCAAAGACTCCCTCAATCAATTGTTTCAGGTTTTCAGGCTGAAAAAAAGTAGGTGTCCCCCCTCCAATATGTAATTCCTTCAATGTTGGTGTGCCAGGCAAAGCACGCACATACAAGATCCACTCTCTTAGCAAGTAGCTCAAATACGAATCTTCTACAGAATGATTTTTTGTAATGATCGTATTGCAACCACAGTAAGTGCACAAACTTTCACAATATGGCAAGTGAATGTAAAGACTGATCTCGCCGGCATTGGCCCAATAAGCATTCCGAATGCTATTTTTCCAATCAGCCATAGAAAAGTTATCGTGATCCCAGAAAGGCACGGTTGGATAGCTTGTGTAGCGTGGTACGGGGATGGCGTATTCCTGGAGAAGTTCGAGATCGGTTAACATGATATTTTTATTTGCAGATGGTCAATTGAGAAGGGTTAAATACACCCATAACCGGAACATCCGGTAATTCAAGGGCGGTGGCTCGAAGGATCATGATCGCTCCTGCTACTAACATGAGCGCATTGGCTACTTTCATGCCTCTGAAACGTGCGAGCCATTCACGGACCGGAAGCAGGGTGAAACTTGTCATGAGAGGCAAAGTACCCAGCCCAAAACCGGTCATGATCAGGATACCCGAAATAGTATCGGCACTACCGAGTGCAGCAAATGCCGCCATGTAGACCATACCACATGGCAACAGTCCATTCAGCATCCCTACCAAAAAGAAAGTACCAGATCGTTGAGATTGATACAGTCGGGCAATTCGTTGTTGCACAAATCTGCCCAGCCGGGTTCGGGAAACGGAAAGCTCCAAGCGTTTATTGAAGG
Source organism: Cytophagales bacterium (assembly GCA_033344775.1). Lineage (NCBI taxonomy): Bacteria > Pseudomonadati > Bacteroidota > Cytophagia > Cytophagales > Cytophagales bacterium. Next base: position 1,712,241 of record JAWPMT010000004.1, read on the forward strand.
AAGGAAACAAGACAATTGCTACCAGAACCAATCCTACGATCAACGATAAAGAACGCTGAAAACCTGCTAAGGCAAAGCCTTCTCCGACGGAAGCCAGCAACAAGCCCACTAAGACATAAGTCAGCGTGCGCCCCAAAGTGTACAGTAAACTTTTGAGCAATCGCACCAAAGGATTAGCAGATCGGTAAGGCAAGGCCATGGCCAATGGACCGCACATGCCTATGCAGTGCCAGCTCCCCACAAAGCCAATGGATAATCCGATGAGCAGGGCTCCAGTCATAAAACAATGCCTTTTTCCTGATAGAAAGTTTGACCATTGGCTTCCCAGCTGATCTTCAGGATGTAATAACCTTTTAGAAGATCAGACCGATCGAAGGACATAGTCGCAGCATTACTTAATTCGAAACGCTTATCAAACTGACTATCGGAAGGTCGATACAAATGCACTTTTCCTTTTTCGGGCGCACTGGGAAACGTAAGCTCCAGTAAACCTTCAGAAAGTTGCACCTTAGCCTCCATGCCCTGTGCTTTGGTTTGTTGGATCTGATCAATGCGCTGTTGATAATTCAGCTCTTCCCGGTAGTAATCTTCCGTCACCAGATCAATGTTCTGATCGAAGCTTTTGACCGCCATGAAAATGATGAATCCTGCAAACCCAATGAATGATAATGTCAATCCGTGTCCCCAATTCATATCGTTATAAGTTTGGACCTAAGAAGGTCGTATTGATCGTTTCTAGCTTTTCGTCTTCGGCGTAAACGCCTATTTCAATTTTTGTCGACATGCCAGTGAGTGCCGACCTGTCCAGGTGAATGAACATGGCCCCTTCTCCAATGGATTGTCCATCGACTGGCAGCAGATCACCCACCATTTTGATCTCGCCATTTACGTTCTCCAGCCTAAATTCAAAGGGTACTTCTTCCAGAGTTTTATTCACCACCTTGAAGTTGTAGAGGTTGCTGACTTTATTTTCCGCCTGCTCCTGATAGAGCATGCCTGGTGTTCTAAGAATCGTCGCTTCGATATCTGAACGTAATACCAATAGTGCCACCATCACCCCCATAAGGACAATCAACACCCCGGTATAAGCTTTTAGCCGGGTTGTAAACTCGAAAGGCTTACCATCCGCAATATTGGCTTCAGAAGCATATCGGATCAAGCCACGATCAAGTCCTACCTTATCCATGATGTTGTCACACGCATCAATGCAGGCGGTGCAATTGACACATTCTAATTGTGTCCCGTTTCTGATGTCAATCCCGGTTGGACAAACCTGCACACATTGATGGCAATCGATACAATCACCTAATCCTATTGCTGGACGATCCTGAGTTTTTCTAAATTTCCCTCTTGCTTCCCCTCGGACATGATCATACGCAACAACCACACTGTTGCGGTCTAGCATCACACCCTGGAATCGCCCATAGGGACAAATGGTGGTACAGACTTGTTCTCTAAGCTTGGCAAATACCCCATAAAACGCACCGGTGAAACCGATCATGGCGATAAAGCCAGCCATATTTTCGGTAGGTGAAGTTTGCACCAGAGCGATTGTATCTTCAAACCCGATCAGGTAAGAAATAAATGTGTGCATGATGAGGAAGCTAATCGACAGAAAAATGGCATGTTTGCCCCCTTTTTTCAGAATTTTCTCTGTGTCCCAAGGCTGCTTTCTCAGCTTCTTCTGCGCCATGTAATCCCCCTCTATCCAATACTCCACTTTGCGAAAAACCATTTCCATGAAAATGGTCTGTGGGCACACCCAGCCACAAAATATTCGACCATAAGCCACGGTAAAAAGAATAATGAATACCACGGAGGTAATCATACCTATCACAAAAAGATGAAAATCCTGTGGCCAAAAAATCTGGCCGAAGATCACGAAGCGTCTCTCGAAAACATTGAAGAGCAACAACGGTTGCCCTCCAATTTTAATGATCGGTGCCAGGAATAGAAATGCCAGTAAAGCAATGGAAACAACCAATCTCCAATTGTGAAAACGCCCCTTTGGCTTTTTTGGGTAAACCCAAATGCGTTTCCCTTCTTTATCAATGGTGCTTATTTCATCACGAAAACCAGCCTCATCATATACCTCTTCCAGCGTCTCCATTGTCTTACCTCTTACTTGCTTATTCCCCTTCTACTTCTGTTTCGGTTACTCTTTCAAAAAGCTCACCTTGGGGCTCCTTCTGGCCATCAGGATCATTGCCTTCCAAATCGTAGATAAAAGCTGCTACTTGCTGAATCTCTGCTCCGGAAAGCTGATTTTTCCAGGCGATCATCCCTTTGGTTGGCACACCCTCCTCGATCGTGGTAATGATGTTGGCCATACTACCGCCATGGATCCAATACTGGTCGACAAAATTGGGACCGATGCCTCCTTGACCTTGCGCACCATGACAGGCAGAGCAGAATTTTTGATAGACGACCTTTCCGGCAGCAATGGCCTCAGGTCCTGTCACAGGTTCTTCTGAAGGGCCTTCCATAGCCAGTACAGCCGCTTTATAGGCTGCGACTTCTTTGGCCGCAACAGCCATTTCGGTCTCGTATTCCTCTACCTGTAACTGTCCTGATCCCATAATGTGGTAGTTGACCAAATAGAGTACACCAAATACAATGGTCGCATAGAACATTCCTTTCCACCAGGGCGGCAAGTTGTTGTCTAATTCCCGGATACCATCGTACTCATGAGTAGTCAATACAACCGTTTCCTGTTCGATTGGCTTGAAGCTGTTGATGGATTGCCACCATTTGCTGAACCAGGTCTCTTTTACTTCTTTTTCACCCTCTTCTGTTTTTCGGAAAACCGCCACGGCTTGTAGGGTCACGACCAACAGTAATAAAGCAACCAGGGCTACTCCAAGCGCGATGGAAAGAACGATCTCAGAGAAATAGGTCTCGACAAAACTTCCGCTAGACTGTCCAAATACCCATGCTGGCAAAGCGGACAAAAAGGTAAATACTAATGGCTTCTTCATGGCTGAGATTCGTTTTGGTCAAAAGGAAGTCTGGCTATCTCGTCCATCTTTTGCTTATCGGCTTTGATCACCCAGATCAGGCAAATGGTGAAGAACAAGAAGAATATGATGAAGGAGAGCAGGGGAAAGAATTCAATCCCCGTGATGGTCTCCAAATGATGTTTAATGAATTTTAGCATGATCTTAATTGTTTGCGCTCAGTTTAGGATCTACTTTACTAATGTCCGTACCCAATCGTTGCAGATAAGCAATGAGAGCGATGATCTCTTTCTCAGAACTCACCTCAATACCCTGATCTTTCAAGGTTTTGGCGATTTCATCGGATTGATCTTTGATAGATGTCAAAACCTCTCCGTATGTCATCTCCGGATAAGGAACTCCCATTTGACGCATCACATCAAGCTTCTTTTCTGAGTTTTCCGTATTCAGCACTTGCTCAAACAACCATGGGTAAGGCGGCATGATAGAACCTGGTGACATGGAATTTGGATCCAGCATGTGATGATAGTGCCAGCTATCCGGATACTTCCCTCCAATTCTTAACAAGTCCGGACCTGTTCGTTTAGATCCCCACAGGAAGGGATGGTCATAAACAAATTCTCCTGCTTTCGCATACTCACCATAACGCTCCGTCTCAGAACGGAATGGACGGATCATTTGAGAGTGACACGCATTACATCCTTCACGAATGTAGATGTCACGCCCTTCTAGTTCCAGGGGAGAATAAGGTTGTACGCTGGCAATCGTAGGTACATTAGATTTTACCAGGAAGGTAGGCACCAATTCGACCAGACCTCCAATAAGAATCATCACTAAAGACCAAACCAGTAAGTTAATGGGTCTCCATTCGAAAATCCTTCTGTGCCAGTGCTCATTCTTAGGAGGTACATAACCTGCCGTCAAAGGTGCCGCCTGATCTTTGGTTTCTGGAATAAAGCTCCCTTGCTTGGCGGTTTTCACCAAATTGTAAACCATCACAAACACACCTCCAAGGTACATCGCTCCACCAAAGGCACGCAGTGCGTACATTGGCTGGATTTGAGTGACCGTTTCCAGGAAGTTAGGATAAGCGAGGATACCTGCTTCGGTGAATTCTTTCCACATTAGGCTTTGTACAAAGCCTGCCCAGTACATAGGGAGTGCATAGAAGACAATGCCCATCGTGCCCACCCAGAAATGGATATTGGCCAATTTCTTAGAGAACAACTGTGTTCCGTAAAGTTTTGGGATCAGGTAATACAACATACCGAAGGTCAGGAAGCCGTTCCAGCCCAATCCGCCTACGTGAACGTGTGCTACAATCCAATCGGTAAAGTGTGCGATGGCATTCACGTTTTTCAGGGACAGCATCGGTCCTTCGAATGTGGCCATACCGTAACAAGACACAGCAACTACCATGAACTTCAAAATAGGATCTTCGCGAACCCGGTCCCAAGCACCGCGCAAAGTGAACAGACCATTTAGCATACCGCCCCATGATGGTGCAATCAACATCACCGAAAACACCACACCTAAAGACTGTGCCCAATCAGGCAACGCATTGTACAGTAAGTGGTGAGGCCCAGCCCAGATGTAGATAAAGATCAGCGCCCAGAAGTGAATGATCGATAATCGATAGCTATAGATCGGCCGATTCGATGCTTTGGGAATGAAGTAGTACATCAGTCCTAAATAAGGCGTAGTGAGGAAGAATGCCACTGCGTTATGGCCATACCACCACTGCACCAACGCATCCTGAACACCCGCAAACAAACTATAGCTTTTAAATAATGTTACCGGAAACTCAAAGGAATTGACGATGTGCAATACTGCTACCGTCACGAAAGTCGCAATGAAAAACCAGATGGCGACGTATAAGTGACGCTCTCTTCTTTTCAGGATGGTGCCGAACATGTTAACCCCAAATACCACCCAGATCAATGCGATGGCAATATCAATTGGCCATTCCAGTTCTGCGTATTCTTTAGATGTCGTGATTCCAAGTGGTAAGGTGATGGCCGCAGCCAGGATAATCAATTGCCAACCCCAGAAGTGAATTTTACTCAAGAGGTCGCTGAACATCCGGGCCTTACATAGCCGCTGCAGGGTGTAATATACCCCGGCGAAAATGCCATTTCCTACGAAAGCGAAAATGACCGCATTGGTATGCAAAGGCCGTATCCTTCCAAAGGTCGTATACTGGATACCGAAGTTCAGTTCGGGAAAAACAAATTGCAGGGCCACCAACAGCCCGACTGACATGCCTACAATGCCGAAGACCGTCGCAGCGATGATGAACATCCGCACGATCTTGTTGTCATAGTAAAAGACCTCCACGCCCGACGTTTCCGGTTCGGCATGGGTAGGCTTGGTGAGGGTCAAGGTTTCCTGATTCTCCATTTAGTGATCATTTGAATTGTCGTTCTCTGGAAATAGGATGCGGATAGAAGGGGTATAATCATCCTCAAACTGGCCGTCTTTGCTGGCTTTAAGAAAGGCCACCAAAAACAATACGGCAATGATCAGACTGATCCCGATCAGTAAGAAGAGTACTTCCATGTGCATCAATTTTGTTGGAAGCAATGTTAGACGTCAGGCGAAGCCCCCTTGCTGATGGGTTGCAGGGTAGGATATGACTTTTGTCAGGTCAAGATACTTCTCCCTTCTGGGAGGGGTGCAATACTATTAAGTTAAGATTCGTCATTGCGAAGAATTGAAGCAGTCTAGTCCATAATAATTATACTACGAATCCTTATTTGAGATCGTTTCGATACCACGCGATGACGGTCCATTTCTCTTTACTTAATAGCATTATGAGGGGTTGTGGATTTCAACGACATATTGTTACTCCGCACACATCCAAGACGCCCCACCACACCAGCTATTTCGCCAGACCTGCGCAACGGGCCTGGCGAGGAAGTGCTTTGATTGAAAAGCCTCATACTATACCGGCAAGCTTCCTAAATAGTGAAACTCGAACTCAATTCTTCATTCTGTTCTACCGTTATTCTGGACACTTTATGTCACATATTCACGGCCCTACCCAAAAAGGAATGTTCGCGTGTGCAGTGTGACCTTTGCCATCTTCGACATAGATGAATAAGCGATAGGCTCCTGATTCTTTAGGTGCGCTAAATCGTGCTATGTCTCCAGATCCTTCAGAAAACAAGCCTTCAATGACTTCCGGAATGTATTCCTTGTCCCCGCCACTTTTCGTGGATCGGCTTTCCTGTCTGATCTCCCATTGGTATACCAAAGGATCGCCATCCGGGTCATTTATAGACACGGAAGACTGATAGGATTCCCCGGATTTCAATCGAACATTATCCAAAGCTGTATTACCGTCCAGGGTGAAATCCAGCAATTTGGGCGATCGATTCTCAGGCCATTGTCCGTTCCAGGCATAGTGCATCACATCTACTGATTCGGTTTCATTTCCCTCGGGCATGAACATCCCAAACCAGGTAGGTGTTCGCTCTTGCTTTTGTCCCCACAGAAAGACGAAAGAGCCCATTACTTGTTGAGATTGCGAAAGAATGGCGTTTTGGTAACGAGACAAATAGAGATCGGCCTTTATCGAACTATTGTTTTCTATTGGAGCTCCCCATTCAGTTTCAGGCACTTCCCAATAACCCGTAGCACCCCACTCCGTGACCATCAGAGGGCCTTGATAATTTGTAGCTTCGATTAACTCCGGAAGCTGGTCTATAGGTCCATATAGCTGAGCACTGATGAAATCCAGATCCGGCGCTTTGCTTTTGAGCCAATCGACTTCTGGCTTGTCGAGACCCGCCAGGGGAGTGGTAGTGAGATGGTAAGGATCTAATTCGTGGATCATTTTTGAAATGTCGTTGACCGCCTCCCAAACCCTGGGATTGGTGTATTCATGATTCAATTCATTGCCAATCAACCAGGCCACTAAAGCAGGGTGATCTTTGTAGGCCATGACTGTCTCTCGAATCCGTTCATTCTGCTTTTTTACGGCAGCCTCATCATCATAATCGAATCCATGACGTTCTGGCATCACCCATAAACCCATCATAACCTTTAGCCCAAGTTCATGAGCCTGATCCAAAACATACTTGCCGTTTTCCGAACTCCAGGTCCTTACGACATTCGCGCCATGAGCAGCCAATGCTCCAAGGTCTCCATTATCCACTCCTGCCCCTTTGATGTAAACCGGTTCCCCGTTCAGAAAAATGCGATATCCATCGTCCGTGAGTCGAATTTCAGAACGCGTGATGTCCGAGGCTAATGCTTGTCTTTTTCCAGTCTGACAAGCGCATAACAATCCACAGACAAGTGGAAACAGGAATTGATAAGGGTAATAAAAGGGAGATTTCATTGAATGAGATTATAAAAATTTGAAGTTAAGCAGTTTTGTGCGTATCTGAAGTTGGTTCACCAGTCTTCTAAAGTCGCTTTATCGTCCATCCAACTCCACTCCACATCTTTCATGAACCACAGATAAGCATCCAGATCTTCAACGCCCCAATCGCGCCAAGATCTAATGTTATGAAAAAGGATTTCCGAATTTTCTCGACTTGGGTCGTTCAATACTTGATTCATTTGGTCCATCAAACCTACCGGCTGCTCCTTACATCTGCTGAGATACTCATAGAACCATTTATGATAAGGGAATAAAAGGCGATTATACGCCAGGATCAACCTGCCGGCAAACAAGGTCAACTGGGAAGCTGCTCGCGTTTTAGTATACAGATTATTGTGTCGATCCGCTTCATTCATCAACCAGTTTTGGATGAATGCCATGGAATAAAATGTCCGCATTTTTTCAGCCCTGGTCTCCTCGGGGTACCGGGCAATGGAATCAATCATCTCTTGCAGTCCATCGATCTTGGAATAGGGAGTGAAGGCTCCGTCAAACGCCGCCCGGGAAGGTTCATTTCCATCATCAAGTACTTTTTTCAAATAGGCCATGTCAACGATCTTTCCATCTACGAACCCTCCCGGGTAATCTGTGAGATCTGTCCGATTGATAAACAAGTCATTATTTTGGAATCGCTTTTGAAATTCTTTTTCAGTGGCCACAATCATAAAGTCTACATCTGAATCATCCCGGGCACATCCCTTCGCTACGGAACCTCCAATGATAATGGCTTGAAATGTCGGATCACCTTTATACGCTGACACCAGATTTTCAATTGCTTTTAAATGATGTGGTCTGATTTCAGTAGACATATCCATTCATTTTACAACATAACTATTTTAAATCCCAGAGTTGCTAAATTTATACATAAGGAACCCACGAATATTCACCTTACCATCCTTGTACTACACTGATTGACCTGGGAAATCACTTCTCGTCTATTGCAAGAGATGGCCGGTGATTTTGTACTGGGCATATTCCATTGATCAAAACTAAACCTTTCAACTTCTGCGCTCTTATTATCTTTGGAGGATTACCCAAAAATAGCAACAGCATGTATAACTCGAGAATCGCAGGGATAGGCCACTATGTACCCGAAAATGTGGTTAAGAACGATGACCTGAAGCAATATATGGACACGAGTGATGAATGGATCCAGGAACGGACCGGAATCAAAGAACGTCGCTGGATTGATCCAGCAACGGAAGACGCTACTTCTGTAATGGGCACCAAAGCTGCCCGCATTGCTATTGAAAATGCAGGTCTTACCCCTGACGATATCGACTTCATCGTGTTTGCGACACTGAGTCCTGATTATTACTTTCCCGGTCCTGGCGTACAGGTGCAGCAGCAATTGGGCATCAAAGAAATTGGCGCGCTGGATGTAAGGAACCAATGTTCTGGATTCGTATACAGCTTGTCAGTAGCTGATCAGTTCATTAAAACAGGCATGTATAAAAACATCCTGGTAATCGGATCAGAAAACCACTCCGGAGGTCTGGAGCGATCTACCCGCGGACGTGGTGTAACGGTGATCTTCGGCGATGGTGCCGGCGCAGTAGTGTTACAACGGACTGAAGAAAAACGAGGTATTCTCTCCACTCACCTGCACTCTGAAGGACAACATGCTGAAGAACTTTCGCTGATCGGACCAGCAACCAGCCGATGGGTAGACAAGATCATCGCAGACAATGACCCTGATGATGCTTCTTACTACCCTCACATGAACGGCAACTTTGTGTTTAAGCATGCCGTGGTACGTTTTCAGGAAGTGATCCACGAAGCGCTGGCAACCAATGGTTACAAGCCTGAAGACATTGACATGCTGATCCCACACCAGGCTAATCTGCGTATCAGCCATTTCATCATGCAAAAAATGGGACTGGGGCCTGAAAAGGTCTACAACAACATCATGCGGTATGGCAACACTACGGCCGCCTCTATTCCAATTGCTCTGAGTGAAGCACATCAGGAAGGAAAGATCAAAGAAGGTGATCTGGTATGTTTTGCTGCCTTTGGTAGTGGGTTTACCTGGGCATCAGCCTTGATCCGCTGGTAATTGGCGACTTTCTCTGAAAAGGAAATCCGGTTCCTTGCTGATACGGATTTCCTCCTCACCAAGCAGGACATCAATCAAAAAGTCACCGCATTATTAGGTGAAGCGGAGCAAAAGCTCAAAGGAATTATTCAATCATCGGATTTCCCATTTCCGGATCAGGCCTTTTTGAAAGCGGGTAAGATTTCACGAGGGGAGCAGTACCAAGGACTACCCTATTGGATATTGGACTACCCCAGAAAATTCAGTAAAGAAGCCACTTTTTCTTTCCGTACTATGGTTTGGTGGGGGCATGAAATCAGTTGCTTTTTTCATATTGGTGGCACTGACCTGGAAAATTTTCGAGCCTTCATTCTAAAAAATTTTCAAAAAGACCCATCAGCATATATTTCTGTGCACTCCTCCCCCTGGGAATATCATTTCGGGCCTGATAATTACCAGAATGCCTTTAAAATAGGCCCTGAGGAGGTAAAAACCCATATGGATCAATTTGGTTTTCATAAAATGACTGACCGACTTCCTCTGGAACAAATCCAGGATTTACCGGATTTCGCGGCAACAACTTTCGCAAAAATGCTTGACAGTCTCCGGTAAGCGACATTCTGGTACTATTTTTGAGTTTCACGAAGAAGCACCAAGTTCCTGTATAGCATCACCTATGCTCGTAAAGTACTTAACAACGTTGTTCTTTTCCGGTTTAGCACTATCTATGAGTGCTCAAGAGGTGTCCCCTTCTACCAAAATCTTCCAAGAAGATACCATCAGAGATGGCATCATGAGGGTTTACCATGAAGACGGCAAGTCGTTGTGGTTCAAAGGTCGCATGAAGGCTGGAATGAGAAAAGGCCCATGGATCTATTATCGCAAAGATGGCACGGTGAACACGATCGTCCAATATGACAATGATACGATCAGTGGCCCGACGCTGTATTACGATGAACAAGAAATCAAGGTGAGTGAAACCATGTTCGTCAATGGGATCAAAGAAGGACACCACAATGAATTTTATAATGACGGATCTGTGGCTTTGTCAGGATTTTTCTCAAACGGATTGAAGGACAGCACCTGGACCGAGCACCTCGGCTATCAGCGAAAAGGATTTGAAGAGAATTACTCCAAGGGTAAGTTGCACGGTAAAAGTGTTTACTACTATGATCAGGAATACAGTTATGATCGCATCCAAGCCATTGAAAATTATCGCTACGGTGTAAAACATGGAGAATGGCGATTTTATTATTTCAACCGACAGCTCGAAAAGAGCTTTACTTATGAAAACGGGCTGTTGCAGGGAGTATACAATGAATATTATCGCAACGGAAAGAAGAAAGAAGAGGGTAATTTCAGCTATGACCAACGGGAGGGAAAGTGGCTCACTTTTCATGAAGAAGGCGAACTGGCAACGATTGGACGATACTTTCGGGATCAGAAATCGGGGCTTTGGAAGTATTTTTCTGCAACGGGGACCTTGCGAAGCGAAGGTCGTTACAAGAATGATTTGCGAGACGGGCAATGGATCTACTACTACGAAGATGGTACCTTGTCGGCGGTAGGAAGCTATCGATTGGGCGAAAAAGACGGACTCTGGGGACTATTTTATACCAATGACCAGCTACAACAGGAACAAACCTGGAAAAACGGGAGCCTGATGGAAACATCGGAGTTCTATTCCATCAAAGGCGAGGCCCTGGAAGCGGGCACGTTGAAAGAAGGTTCCGGAACCTACTTTGAGTACTACCCCGAAGGAGAACTTTATATTTCAGCTAATCTCGTTGATGGACTCTTTCACGGAGAATATACGATCTACTACTCGACAGGAAACCGACAAGCGCAAGGCCAGATGGCATATGGCCTACAAGAAGGCGAATGGACCTACTGGCACACTAATGACAAGCCGGAATCAAATGGTAGTTTCTCCCAAGGCGAAAAAGTTGGTTATTGGAACTACTACAATGGTCGTGGGAAATTACGTGAAAAAATCAACCACGACGAGTAGTTGAGTCTTATGGCATTGCTTGTCTTTTGTAGTCGGTAATAAAACCAACTAATTGCTCCACTGCCAGGCGTTTGGCAATAATCTTACGATTCTTATCTAATACGAAAACCCGCGGGAAAGAGCGGACGTCATATTCTGCCCTGAAATTACTTCTCCTGAAAGGATCAGCCAGATTGATCCAATCGAGTTGGCCTTCGTTGATGTACTCCTTCCATCGTTCGATATCGGTGGGGACACAAACGGCAACCACTTCCGCGCCCAGATCTTTCAGATCGTAGTAGGCATCCAGTAATAATGGCGTTTTCTTTTTACAAACCCCGCAATCTGGATCATAAAAGAAAAGTACCAGGAAATCATCCGGAAGGTTCAACACATTGACCGGGCTCATGAGCGTATCTAACAAATTCAGAGCAGGAGCAGGTTGCCCAATCAAATTGGGTTTTAGAAAAGCCACTTCTTCCCTCATTTTGTTCAAACCTTCTTCTTCCATCCAGTCTGCGGCTCCAGAGAGGTAGTATTTCTCCAGAATATGCACCAATACCGCATCATGTCCCATGGTTTTACTAGCCTGATAGAAATCCAACAAGGTCACTAGCCAGTACCGGAACGATACTTGATCATCTTTGACCGTAGCCAAAACTTCATCGATTTCAGCATTTAGCGTATCAGGAACCTGTGGACGAACCACATCTCTAAAATACTTGATGACGTTTGTCTTAAAGACAGGCGTTCTCAACAGTCCGGTTTCTGTAAAATCCAGTCGCTGTTTGAATTGTTCCCTGTAATCCAGGTAACTGGCAATCTTTCTTTCACGTTCATCGGCTATTTCTGGAAATTCTTTGAATTCAATTGGCTGCATGAGTGTCAGCATTTTTGAAATCAGAAGATCAGGATTTTCCGTAACCAACGCACTTCTGGAAGCTACACCTTGTTCTCTCAGGTCTTGTATCTGCGTAACCAACTGAAGGGAATCTTCTCCCGATAGTCCTTGAAGTTGCTGCATCAATTCATTGCGCTTGATTTGAATTTCTGCTCCTTCTAACTGAAACCTTTTGAATAGTTCGTTTTCCGGTGACCCAACCGGATCAAATGTTTTGAATCCTTCTCGACCCATGGTCAGGGAAAAGGAAGGTTCGTTGATGACAAACTCCTGATAAAACGGATCAGCGAACAGAAAATACAATCCTGGTCGCAGTGATTCTTCGTAGTTGAGGACAACCTCTCCTCCTGGCCCCACGGTCAGGGTATCCTCCACATACTTTTGTTCGGCCAGGTAATACCCCAATAAGACCTCTGAGGCTTCCAGGCCATTGACGGTAATATTGATGTTGGTTTGAGCGGTAGCCAACAAAGGAAGGGCAAAAGCCGCGATCAATAGTTGTCTGCTGAATTTGAACTTACGCATGATATCTTATAAAAAATCAAAGATAGCCTGAACAATGGTTTCTGGGTGACTCCAAGGAATAAAGTGATTCACCTTTTCCAGGTAACGTACATCGACTTGTGCATGATCACTGAGCATTTTCTTTGCAAATTCCGCGTTTTCCCAGGGCACCAACATGTCCTTGGTTCCCTGAATAACGATGGAAGGCGCTTTTATGTATTTCCAGTATGGAATCATTTCCTGCAATTCCGCTTTCAAAGTAACAATCTCTTCATTGCTGACCCAAAACCCTTCAGGTGTGACCCAGCCTCCTACTTTGGTTTTGATCCATGAACGATACCACTCTTCCTTTTCCATTTCCGGATCTATTGAAGCAGCTACAAAAATTAATCCATGATACGCATCCGGATAATCCATGGCCATTCGTGCGATCACCGGACCGCCAAGTGAATGTCCAATCAGTAAGATGCGTTCATGATCGAACTGCTGGAGCACCTGGTGGATAAGCGAGGCCTGGTTTTCCATACTAGATTCAGGTAATCCTGGATCAGACATGCCGAACCCCGGTCGATCAACTGAAAGTATATCTACCTCATTGATCAGGCTATCATTCTTAAAGAAGTCGATGAAAGCATTCCATGAACCCGGCGACCCGTGAATAAATACCGCTAAGGTCTCCTTGCCCCTGTCCAGAAAAGCATAGTTCATGGTCCGTTCCCCAACCTTCAATTGAGAAAGTTTCGGTACGATCTCTTTGCTTTTGAATTCCTTTTTTACTTTATCCTCTGAAATCGTGAATTGACAAGAGAGGAGCCCTAAGGTCATGACTATGGCCAATATTTTCATCCTCTCAATGGAACGTCTTCACCTGTAAATAGTTATGTAAGTAATGCGACGCTTTTTTATAATCCTTCTCATTTGTAGTGGACTCTCCTCGATTGGCCAGGCTCAGGACACCATGATGTCAGACTCAGTGGACACAGAAGACAATTCCGCTGCTGATTTTGAGGCCAGCATGGCGCTTTTTGAAGAGTCCAAGTTATTGATCGAAGAAGGGCAGTTTGACCAGGCGGTCGAATACCTGCGACAAGCTTATGAGTTTTACAAAGGCAACAGTGATTACACCTACGCCGCCGCTTATGCACTTTATAAATTGAAGCGATACGACGAGGCATTGAATAAAATTCAATGGTCGCTCTCGCTACAGCCCTTTGAGGCGACCTATCATGTCATGGCTGGCAACATCGCCTACCGCAGCAAGCAATTCGATAAAGGCATTGACTATTTTTCACAGGCACTGCAATATCAAGACAGTAGTGGTGTAGCCATCGATGACTTGAGCTGTTATTATAACCGTGGCAATTGCTTCCTCAGTAACAGACAATATGAAGAAGCTGAAAAGGACTTCTCTGAAGTACTATCCATCGATGAGACTAATTTCATGGCTTACCATAACCGGGCTCAGGCGAGACTCAGACAGAAAAAATTAGCCGCTGCCTGTGAAGATTTCAATTCAGCTATTACCCATGGCAGTGAGATTTCCCAGAATTATATCGCGAAATACTGCGAATAGCCAGGACAATTACTATCTATTCATAACGGAAGACCGGAAGCAGAACTTACCATGGATCGAACCACTTGAAGTTCGCCTTGAATTAAAAATAGTGACAATGAATATTCAGTCACTCTACTGCCCAATCTATCCTAAGACAGGTCTAGAAGGAATACCTTTCTTCCTTTCGGGATTATCAGAGAGCAACGCAGGTTATCAATACTGTTTCAAATGACACATATAGCGATAATTTGTAACATTTGCACACGATGGTGAATTGGTGACTGTACATTATACCTTAACAGTAAGGGCTTACAACTTAGTAACAATCAATGGGCAATTGGTAAAGTGCTAAAGCGCACCCAAAAGCCTATCAATGTCTTGTATCAAAATCTGATCAGGTCACATGAATGGGGAAGATGGACATCCTCCCTATTTTACTGCAATTAAAGAATCAAGTAATACCTTTCGCTCAACCTAAGTTTGCATTATCACGGACTTCCACATCGCCCAACTCAAAACATCCTACAATAAAAAAAAAAAAAAGAGCACCCCTTTTGAAGTGCTCGATTGGCAGAATTTACCTACCCATGTGGTTGTGAAATGAGCGCCAAGGCGCTCAGTCACAGGTAGTGGCGATGCCGGGACCTTAGTTTGCCGGAAGTGGTTAGCTTCCATATCTCTAAGATAGAAATCCCTTTTCGAAATTCCTTTTTTGATGGTTGAACCCGTTGAATTCAACGATGAATGGAGACTTTCTAACGATCAGTGTAGGACACGCCCTTTATCCCATTTGGATTATTGTCTTTCACCGGGAAAGCCTATATTTAATCCTCACCCTAAAAGAAAGTTTTTCATCTCTCACTATGAAGCAACTCAACCGTAGAAGTTTTATCCGCAAAAGCACTTTGTCTGTTGCAGGAGTAGCCGCTATCAATTCTTTGAAGGCGGAAGAATCGAATCCACGCCCCTCACAATCTAGTTATATGGGAGATTTCGCTGCTCCTAAATTGGATCAACTCCGCATCGCAGTAATTGGTGTGGGCGCCAGAGGACCCAGTCATTTGCGGTTCTTATCAAAACTGGATGGTTGTGAAATTGTGGCCATTTCAGATCTCTATGAAGATCTGGTCCTGAAAGAAAAAGCCTATTGCGAAGAAGTTGGCAAAGGCAAACGTCACAAGAACATCAAAACTTATTTTGGCGCAGAGAACGAGTGGAGGAAAATGCTTGATGAAGTAAAACCGAATGTGGTATTTATCTGTACCAATTGGCATAACCATGCCCCAATGGCCATAGAGTCCATGAAAAAAGGGGCACATGTTTTTGTGGAAGTACCGATCGCCGTGACACTTAAAGAAATGTGGGAAATTGTGAATACTTCCGAGGCCACTCAAAAGCACTGTATGATGATGGAAAACGTCAACTACAGTCGAGATGAGTTGATGTTCCTGAACATGTGTCGTCAGGGCCGTATCGGAAACCTGCTGCATGCCGAAGCCGCCTACATTCACGAGCTGCGTTGGCAAATGAATGAAGTGGAGCGAGGTACGGGCTCCTGGAGGACCCTCCACTATGCCAAAAGAAATGGCAACCTCTATCCCACACATGGATTAGGTCCGGTTGCGCAATACATGAACCTCGGCCGAACGGAAGATACGTTTAAAAATCTGGTTTCTTTTTCTTCCCCTGCCCTTGGCCGTAAGGAATACGCGGAGAACAATTACGGTCCCGATCACCAGTGGAATCAGCTGGACTACAAAGGAGGTGACATGAATACGTCCATCATCAAAACGAATCTTGGACGAACAATTATGGTCCAGTGGGATGAAACCAGCCCTCGTCCGTATTCGAGACTCAACCTGGTGCAAGGAACAATGGGTACACTAGCCGGATTCCCTACGCGAGTGGCCTTTGAAGGAGGAGTACCCGGGCTCACGGAAGACCATCACAGATGGGTGCAGGGGGAACAATTGCAGGAGCTTTATGAACGATATGATCATCCGCTTTACAAAAGGTTGAGTGAAAAGACCAAAGAAAGCGGACATGGAGGTATGGACGGCCTGATGGTCTATCGCATTGTAGAATGCCTGCGACAAGGTTTACCATTGGACCAAAATGTGTATGAAGGTTGCTTCTGGAGTGCAGTTTCTCCATTGAGTGAGCGATCTGTAGCTTCCGATGGCGCACCACAACCTTTCCCGGACTTTACACGGGGAGAATGGAAAAATACTAACCCTTTGGAGGTCATCAGTTAAAACAGGCAGCAATGAATATCAAAATAAAAAGCAGTGTACTGATCATTGGGATGTTGTTATCCTTAGTCACAGTTTCATACGGCCAGCGCGTAGAAAAAGGCTTTGACGTGCTCTTCAATGGAGAAAACCTGGATGGATGGGTAGGAAACAAAAGCGCCTACCGTGCCGAAAATGGCATGATCATCGTGGATCCTCAAGGTGGTGGCAGTGGCGGCAATCTCTATACCTCCGGGGAGTACAGCGATTTTGTTTTCCGTTTCGAGTTTCAATTGACGGCTGGCGCCAATAATGGATTGGGTTTCCATGCACCACCAGAAGGAGATGCTGCTTATGTGGGCAAAGAACTTCAGATCCTGGAAAACACGGCGGAGAAGTACGCCAACCTTAAACCTTACCAGTATCATGGCTCTTTGTATGGCGTAATGCCAGCCAAACGTGGCTTTCAAAAAGCGGTTGGAGAATGGAATCGCCAACAGGTGACTGTGCGTGGCTCATGGATTCAGGTGATCCTGAATGGTAACGTGATCCTCGAAGGAGATTACCTGGATCAAAGCGAAAATGGAACGATGGATGGCAGAGAACATCCTGGCCTTGCACGCACTTCGGGGCATATCGGATTCCTCGGTCACGGTGATGTGGTCCGGTTCCGAAACATTCACATCAAGGACCTGTCTAAATCGGAGTAAACATGATTTGTGGCTCTGCTCATCCGCATATAAAATGAAATCATGCTGGGTGCCCGGCTAGTTTTTTTCAATATAAATTCCGACGGATTTTGAAAAATTACTGGACGCCCAGTTAGGGTATCTCTTCGACGATTTTTCCTTATTTATTATAGCACCCAAACAGGGTTATATCGATCGGGATAGTTAACTTTTTAGGATTATTTATTCACCCCTCTTAATTTCACCTCTCCGGAATTCACTGTTAAAGTCTTATCAACCGTAGTATTGAATTGCTTATCTCTAACAGTCGAGACGATGTTCCATTCGGCTTTGGCCTGATCTTCCGTCAACGTCAGGACCAGAAAACCGTGATCCCGCATGTTCGCATATTTCAAATGCGGATTTACTGGGCTGTTTACGATTTTCGATTCATGTTCTAACACTTCTTCATCACTCGCACGTTCATTCGAGTTCGCTGAATTAATGCTGGTTGTACCAAATTCTACAGCAAACGCGCCTTCCGAAGTTTCTGGGTCATAGCTTTGAAAAGGATCATTTGTCACTTCGAAAGCCCAGGAAGAATGGGTGTCGCCAGTTACAAAAACCACATTATCAATGTTGCTATCCTTAATGTGACTAGAAATCTTATTTTGTTCATAAGGATAGCCATCCCAGGAATCGAGGTTGATCGTGAAGCTTGGCTCAAAGCCCCAGTTCAGATAAGAAAAGATCACCTGATTTCCGATGACTTTCCAGCGTGCGGGTGACTCTTCCAGGCCATTTAATAACCAGTTCAACTGCCCCTCTCCCAACATGCTTCTGCTGGCATCATTGATGTTTGGATCTTTCAAGCTATCCACCGGAGAAGTTCTTCCCTCCAGGCGTTCATCCATCATGAATACTTCAGCGATATTTCCATAATCAAACTTACGATATAGTGTTTCACTTTCCCGAATGGGCATCCACTCATAATAAGCTTTTACAGCAGCACTTTTCCTTGTTTCATACGACCCTTCGTCCTCCTGATGGTTTTGAGCGCCTGTTTTATAAGAGTCGTTGGCGATCTCATGATCGTCCCAGATATTGATAAAGGCGACACTCGCATGGGCCGCTTTCAGGTCTTTATCCAGACGATACTGCGCATATCGGGTTCTGTAGTCACTTAAAGTGATGATCTCTTTCGCAGGAATATTGATTCGATTCAGCGTGGTATCTCCGTAGCTTCCTGGTCCATATTCATAGATATAATCTCCAAGATGCAAAACAGCATCCAGGTCAATACGTTGAGCAATGGCCTGATAAGCATTGAAGTAGCCCCATTCGTAATTGCTGCAACTGACAACAGCGAAACTAACCGCACCCGATTTTGGTGCCGTTTTAGTCCTCCCAATCGGAGATGATGCCTCCAGGGCGCTAAACCGATAATAATAAGGAGTTCCTGGATTCAACGCTTTCACATCCACTTTTACGGTATAGTCTCGGGTAGAATCAGTCGTGACTGCTCCTGACTGAATCACTTCTGAAAAACTCTTATCTGCACTTATTTCCCAATTTACGGCAATAGATGGCACCCGTGATGGAGGGGTCACTCGTGTCCAGATGATGACAGCATCTGGCAGTGGGTCCCCAGAAGCTACCCCATGATAAAAAGGTGCTTCTGTCTGATCTTTCAGGTGATCCAGCGCTTCAATAAAAGGAGGATAGGTCGGTTGGCAAGCTGCGAAGAAGCAGCAAATAAGCGTAACAATCAGGTTGGTCTTCTTCATGGTCATGGAAATGTGAGACCGGAAAATTAACTTGACCAACCTTAATCGTTCCTATTTGATTGTGAAGGAATGATGAAGTTTGGGAATTTTACCTGTTTCTGAAGTGATTATCATATCAGATATTTACTTCACCAAAATGCCTACTTCGATAAGTTCAGAATGACATTTTTAGGTTATATCATTGTGTTCAAATCGGCACTAATTCATGAACTACATCTCCGTCAACTTATACAAAAAAATCATTGATCATGGTATCAATGAAGGTTTGGCGGAAGCAGACTTCAAATGGCTGGCAACACCTATAGACATTCTAAGTAAAATCCAGGCGGTGCCTGCCGATCAGTTTTTCGAATTGCACGAATGGTTGGACGACCGCTTAGGTCCGGGTTTTTCTATCCGGGTAGGGCAAGCCATGAAAATGGACGATTATGGTGTGTTGGGGTTGTCATGGAGGACATGCTCCAAAGCCGGAGAGATCTTCGAACGATGCGAACGCTATTTCAAACTCCTTTCCAATACCTATGTCTTTCAGGTACAAAAAGAAGGTGAGTTATCGCATGTTCACCTGAATAGAGAGGCGTATCGTGCTGGTGTGGCCCGATCCAATGAATCCACGTTTTCTGCCACAGTCGTAGTAATTCGTGCCATTACAGAAACAAATATCTCACCTGTCTCAGTATCCTTCAAACATCGTTCTCCCTCCAATCTGAAAGATTACACGGCAGCATTCCAATGCCCGGTAAATTTTGATCAATCAGTAAATACAATTACCTACAAAACAGCCGACCTGGAAACAAGGACTGCCAAAGCCGATTTCAGCATCAATCAATTTCTGGTTGCACGGGTGGAAGAAGAAACCAATGGTATTGAAATAAGCCCTAACCAAATTGCCACGGAGGTGGAATCATTGATCCAAAATGCCCTACCGAGTGGTATTCCCAGCATCAAAGAATTAGGTGCTCACATGGGCATGAGTAACCGTACACTGACCCGAAGGTTGTCAGAACACGGGGTGACTTTTCGGGACCTCATCCAGAAGACACAAGAACGACTCTCCAAGGAATTGCTCAAAGGCGCTGATCGAACCGTCGCTGAAATTGCCTTTCAAACGGGCTTTTCGGAGCAAAGTGCTTTTAACAGGGCCTTTAAACGGTGGACAGGAGTCTCACCGATAGAATTTCGTAAAAAATTGGCCTAATCTCGCCTTTGGCTTAAACTGTCAAAGCATTGGCGTGAAGGGTCAAGTAAAGGCTGATCTCAGTATTCAATTTTACCTCCGAATGCAAAACGGTAGTAAAATGAAATTGAAAACGATCGTCGTAATCTGGATCGGCATCCTGCTGGCTACCTTGATCCTGATCAATCAATCTAAGGGTGAAGTAAGTAAACAACTGCTTACCAATACTTCCTTCAATAATGACACACTTAAAAGGGCGGCCTTCCAGGTACTTGAATCGAAATGTAATGTGTGCCACCGGAAGCAAAACCCATTTATGGTTTTCAAAGAGAAAAACATGGAAAAACGTGCTCCAAAAATCTATCAGATGGTTTTTGTGGAACGCAAAATGCCAAGAGGGAATGAGATCAAATTGACGAATGAAGAATACACTACCCTCGAAAAATGGCTTTTCACCCAAGAAATACTTTAACTCATGGACTTATCAATTAAATCAATCATCCTGTTAGGGGCAGTTCTCCTGACCGGACTTTCAGCAGGCTTATTTTACGCATGGTCAGTTTCTGTAATCCCTGGCACACAAAAAGTGTCTGATGAAGTTTACCTGCAAACGATGCAATCCATCAATCGAGCGATCCTGAATCCGGCTTTCTTTGTGATTTTCCTTGGAAGTGCAGTGCTGTTGAGCATAGCTAGCATTTACGAATTTCATGCTAGCAAATTGGCCTTTTCATTGCTACTAGCGTCTTTCATTAGCTATTTGATTGGAACCATTGGCGTCACTGGCATGAGTAATGTCCCTTTGAATGATCAATTGGGTGAATTGGAATTGTTAGGAATGGATCAAAGTGCACTTGCTACTTTTCGAACTTTCTACGAAACGAAATGGAATAAACTTCACACGATCCGGTCCGTGTTTGCGGTACTTTCATTCTTGCTGGCATTGATAGGTCTATTTATTTCCTCGAAGCAATCGTAAGAATCAGTAGGCCTAGCTTCCCAAACTGGCTTCAAAGGCCTACCCATATTCTCAAGCCTCAGACTTGGCTTTATCATAGAGATTAAGTCACAGACTTAATCGAGCAATTTTATTTAATCAAGAACCTTGTAATTCCGCTGTTTTCCACCGGGTCAGTGAAAAATACTTGACCTGTATCTGTCAGGTAATTATTTTCCAAATATGAATCGATTTAACCTGACCAGTATATTGTTAATTCTGTTTCTAGTACTAAGCGAACATGCCGCCTCCGCGCAGATTGATCCGCCTGATAATATCCAGCGCCCGGCAAATTATGCACCAATCAAGCAACACCGCTTCACGGGAGATTGGTACATGGTCGTAGGATCGGATCCTCAATTTCCATTTCCTCCAAAAAACCTAAAGAATGCAACGGATGACCGGAAGCGATTACATTCAGTGGCGAGTATGAAAGCCAGCATAGGAACCATCAATTGGCTTCAACGAGCTACGAGAGGCAGGGTCAAAGGCCTTATCTTAAATGGAGACCTGACCAACTCCGGAAGTGAAGAACAAATGAAAGTCTATGAAACGCTCTACAAGGACCTAAAAGTCCCATTATATCCCGGGTTAGGCAATCACGATTTCAACAAGAATGATAAAAATGCCATTCGCAGCATACAATATTTAAGCAAAAAGGTCATCAAACATCGAATTCCTCCTTATTCTCCTGATTATCACAATTTGATCAAAAAAGTCGTCACAGGTAAAGCCAACACCATTGAATTCAATAATCCCGCTTACTCATTTGACGCACTCATCAAAGACAATAACCCTCCAGGAGACAAGGAAAATCCATATCCAGCAATTAAACGCCTAGACGGAAGTTTGGCATATTCCTGGGAAGTGGGAGATATTCATTTTGTGCAGCTCAATAATCACCCTTTGTACATTCATAAAGCCAGGAATTCGTACGACTGGGATGCCAATATCCTTCCTTCATTGGTATGGCTTTACGGAGATTTACAGCAAGCACGAAACAGAGGTAAACAAATCATTGTCAACTTTCATCAGATGGGCGACGATAAATGTCACTTCCCACTCCCTTTAACCGGAGAGCTTCAAAATGGGGCTAAATTGAGCAGAGACCAACGTGAACTCATGAACAAAGTGTTTGCTGATATCATGAATCGGTTTAAGGTGCTGGCTATTTTCGTTGGACACCAGCACGAATCCTTTGGTATTACAGGTCAAAACATTCAGTATAAGGGTGAGAACATATTAGATGTTCCTGTATTCAAATGCGGTGCGGTCTTTTATCACAACCTGATGACAATTGAAGTTTTTGAACGTGAGCGGAAGATCATCATTCATCCACTTCGAAGCAGGCTGAAAGTGAGTCCAACAAATATCACTCAACCGAAATTGATCTCGGAAATAGACCTCAACAATCCCTATCAAATTAATTATCGATAAAAAAGAGTTCCTCGAATAGATTCTGGGATTAAGGCACAGACTTAATCCAACAGAAGAAAATAGGCTGTCTGTTCTAGACAAAGTCAGACAGCCTCATGCTATTAAAGCATGGTCTCAGGTTCTTTGTAAGCGGTGACCTGAACACAAGATTTTTTAATCTCATTCAACCCTCCTTCGATGTTGACTACATGAAATCCATGGTTACTTAAAATGGAGCATGCGATCATCGAACGGTATCCACCCTGACAATGCACATAATACTTCAAATCGGGGTTCAGCTCTGAAAGGTTTTGAAAAATAAAATCCAGTGGAAAATTCACGACCCCTTCCACATGTTGAGCATCAAATTCGGATGCTTTTCTTACATCAAGCACATGTAGGAGTTGAGTATCGAATAACCCTACAAAATCGTGCGGCCCTATTGATTTGATACTGGTCGTTTTTCTACCAGAACGTTTCCAGGCTTCCACACCCCCATCAAGATACCCGATGGCATGATCGTAACCAACCCTGGCCAATCTTGTCACCACTTCTTCTTCTTTGCCTTGTTCGGAAATGAAAACAATTTCACGTTCCAAATCTTCAATCAGTGCACCCACCCATGGAGCAAAATTATCGTCAATCCCTATCCACAGAGAACCAGGAATGTGGGACTCAATATAGTCCTGGGATGGACGTGTATCCAAAATGAGTGCCTGATGCCGCTGCTGTAATTCGTCAAATTGATTTGGGTACAATGCGGCGGTTCCTCTTCTAAGGATATGATCTATGCTTTCATATCCTTGTTTGTTGATGCTTGCATTCTTGGGAAAGTACTGCGGTGGTGCCACTAATCCCGAAGTAACTTTTTCAATAAAATCTTCTCGTGACATCCTGGGTGCCAATGCATAGTTGAATAGCCTTTGTCTGCCGAGGGTATCACTCGTCTCTTTACTCATATTCTTTCCGCAAGCCGATCCTGCACCATGCCCAGGGTAAATGATGATATCATCGGACAAAGTCATGATTTTATTGCGAAGTGAATCAAATAGCAGACCCGCTAGATCTTCGCGAGAAAGATCCGACTTGACCGCCAGATCGGGTCGGCCTACATCTCCGATAAACAAGGTATCTCCAGTGAACAATGCATGCGGAACGCCATATTCATCAATCAATAGGAAGCACGAAGATTCCATGGTATGACCCGGGGTATGCAGGACTTTGAGCGTCACCTTGCCCAATTTCAACTCCTCACCATCTTCAGCGATATAAGCTTCAAAGTCGGGTTTTGCCGTAGGACCGTAGACAATCGCCGCTCCAGTCTTTTTGGCCAGATCCAGGTGACCAGAAACAAAGTCTGCATGGAAATGCGTCTCGAAAACAAATTTAATGTTGGCTCCGTCGGCAGAAGCCATATCCAAATAAGGTGAAACCTCTCTGAGGGGATCGATGATAGCGGCTTCTCCTTCCGATTCAATGTAATAGGCAGCCTCAGCCAGGCATCCGGTATATATTTGCTCGATTTTCATGGTCTTTTTTTCGAAGGTTTATATCACAAAACAACCCATTAAGAGCCTGTAAATCTGCAACTTATGTTACAAAAGATGTGTGATTAAAATCAGCATATAAGCTGCAGAATATCGTGGATTTTTCTATGTTTATGTTCATTAGTTATACCCAAACGTTCCTTGCCCCATAAATTCCGCATTTTTAGTTTTTCCTACCTGAAAACATCAGTTTTACAACGCTACAGGAGGTTCCTCATCAATACCTTACCCGGGAAGTCTACTCATCGCCAATTTATTCTTCTCTCTTCCCCTCGTAGCGGTTCTACTCTATTACACACCTACCTAAATTCAAACCTGAACATTTATTCACTTGGCGAGCTGCCCTGGCGCGAATTAGAAAATGGAATTGATACGGACTATTTCAAGCCGTATCCCAACGTTATTCAAGCAATCGGATTTAAAGTCTTTTACCAGTTTTCAGAGCAAGCACCTTACGATGATCTTTATTCCAAACTGACCCAAGACAAAGACCTTAAAGTGATCCATCTCACGCGTGAGAACATGCTGGAGAAATACATCTCAGAAGTATTGGCCTGGCAAAAACGGGAATGGACCACAAAAAAAGAGACATCCAATGAAGATAAGATCACCCTTGACTTAGCTGCTTTTGAAGCTCATGTCCATCAACAAAAAGCACAGCAAGCTCAAAGCCTGGAAGATTTCAAGGAGCACTCCATGATTTCTTTATCCTACGAATCGTTGACCCAAGACCCTGAGACTGTATTGAATGAAGTGCAGTCTTTTCTAGGGGTCAGAATAAGGAAGTTATTTACCGTACTTGAAAAACAAGCCACTTATTCTTTGTCAGACCTTCTGAAGAATGTAGATGAAGTGAGGGAGAAGTATCCTCAATATTTTTCTTCGAATAATCAACCTTGAGTTTTAAGCATTTGACGTTCGGCATGATTGACCATCAAAACTACGAGTCCTACTACCGAAACAGAACTGACTGGCATTAGTATCGCAGAAACCAAGGGTGAAAGGTGCCCTGAAATCGCGAAGCTTAATCCTACGATATTGTACAGAAATGAAAAGACGAAAGCGGTTTTCAAAACGTTTTGCATCCTCCCCGCGAATTGGAAAAACCGGGGCAGCTTTGTAAATTGATCTGAATCCAAAATCGCATCACAGGCCGGAGAAAACTGATGGACATCATCTGCTACCGCAATACCTACTTCACTTTTTCGGAGCGCACCAGCATCATTAAGTCCATCCCCCACCATGGCTACTATGTTTCCAGCAGCTTGTTCCCTTCGTACAAAGTCCAGCTTTTCGACGGGTTTCAACTTAAAATGTAATTCATCAAAATTATCTGTAAGGACTTCTCCATCCGTAGGTCGGTCACCAGATAACAATTGCAATTTGAAACCGCTGCGTAATTTCTCAAGGACCTTTCCCAATCCCTTTCGATAGTTGTGATCGATGCGAAAATAGCCTCTAACTACCCCCTGGACACTAACATAAACCCTTGCCTGTCGGGATTCCTGGGCCTCATCCACACCCAAAAAAGACGCAGAACCGATTCGGAGCGATTTATCGAAAACCTCCCCCTTCAACCCTTTGCCAACGATCTCTTCAAAATCAGATACTGGGTGTTCGGAGGCACCCTTAAGGCTATCATGAATCATTCGACTCAGCGGATGAGCAGATTGTCGGATAAGCGCATCGACCAGTTCTAATTCAAAAGCTGAGAGATCACCTATAAACGCAACTTGCTTGGCCGTTTGATAGGTCAGGGTTCCGGTTTTATCAAAAATCAGTGTGGTGATTTGGCTCAATTTTTCTACGACATTGGCATTCTTCAGATAGATCCCGTGATGTCCGAGCACACGCAAGGCATGACCGTAAGCAAAAGGTAAAGCCAACGCTAAGGCACAGGGGCAAGCGACGATCAGTACCGAAGCGACCACTTTCCACACAAGGGCAGGCGCCACAAAATACCAGTAGGCCGCCGAAGCACTGGCCAGTACAAGTACAACAAACGTGAAATACCTCGAAATGCGATCGGTCAGGTTCTGAAAGGTAGATTCTTCTTCCTGTAGATCCTCATGGTTCCATAGGCTAGTCAGGTAGCTCATATCTACAGGCTTCTCCACCTTCAGCTCCATGCGACTTCCTAAATTTCGGCCGCCAGCATACAGTAATTCGCCTTTGCGAACCTGAACTGGTTCTGACTCACCTGATACAAAACTGTAATCAAGACTTGCCACCTCTGACTCCAGATAAGCATCACAAGGCACAAGTTCCTGATGATGTAACGTCACCAAATCACCCCGATGCAGGTCTTTCACATGCGTAGGCACTTCTTTTCCCTCCATGAGCTTACTCACCGCTATGGGAAAGTACGATTTAAAATCCCGATCAAAAGACAGGGCCTCATAAGTCTTGTGTTGATACCATTTTCCAATCAGTAATAGGAACACCAATCCGGTCAGCGAATCGGAGTAGCCCGCTCCGACTCCAGCGCCTACTTCATACAATGTCCTCGCGAATAAAGTCAGTACGCCCAGTACAATAGGCACGTCAATAGTGAAGAGACCTTTCGACAGGCCACCCCATGCACTTTTAAAATACTCTTGTGCCGAATAAAAAAGAACGGGCAAGGTAAGGACCAGATTTAGAAGACGGAATAACCACTGGAATTGTTGATCCAACAGAAAATTGGTGTCCAGGTATTCGGGCAAACTGAGCAACATCGTATTGCCAAAACAGAATCCAGCCACAGCAATCTTCTTCCCGATGTTGTTTTGTTTTTTCTTTTTTTTGTTGTCAATCCCCAGGTTAATACTCGGTTCATACCCCATCACACAAAGCAACTGCACCAGTTGACTGAGTGGAAGCTGCTTTTTGAAGAGAATATCTGCTTCCTTCTTTGGGAAATTGATCCTGCTTTGTACAATGTCAGGATAAAACTGGGGTAACTGTTCCAACAGATACACGCAAGAACTACAATGAATATTGGGCAGGTGAAATCGTACTCGTCCGAATTGTTCTGATTGAAAAACCAGTAATTGTTCCGTGATCTCGGGCAAGTCCAGGTATTGGAACCGATTGGCAGTCCCGATCTCTTTGAATTGCAATTCAGGATCATTCTCCAGAATGGCATATACAGTTTGACACCCAGAACAACAAAACTCGTTGCCCTGGGTATCTAATACAGCTTCATCCTCAATTGGCTGTTGGCACAAATGACAATGATCTGTTTGTGTCTTTGGTGAGGGAGCTACTCCCGTCATATAATTACACCCGTAAATCCGGCATTCGTCTTTTCAAATAGCATGATGTCTTGCTTTTTGAAAGGAAAGGCCAGTACCGGTACGTTAGCGTGATTGACCACACTCTCCGTGGTACTACCGTAAAACAGGTGGGCAATACCCTTGCGTTGACATGTTGCCATAGCTACCATGTCCGCATTACATTCTTTTGCAAAAGTGACGATCGCTTCTTCCGGTAAGAAGTCTCTTCCCGTGAACAGGCTGTAGTCTTCTCCTTCGAAATAAGCACTGAGGTAGTCCGAAAATTGCTTGTGTAATTGATCGAATGCCCCAACATCATGAGGAGATTTTATCCAGACAAAATTTAATTTCGCCTGAAATAGCGTTCTTAGTAGCTTCACCTCTTCAAGGAATCGAACTGGTACCCGATCCAATTGTACTGGGATCAGAATATTCTTGATCGCATCCGGTGATGAATCGGCAGGAATAGTCAGAACAGGTACATTGGCAAAGCGCACGACCTTCTCTGTATTAGATCCTACAAAAAACTCTGTCAATCCGGAAGACCCTTTGGTCCCCATGACAATGAGATCTGTTGGTCTTTCTTCTACAATGAGGTCGATCGCTTCACTTAAAGAAAGCTCTTCTACGCTAGTATGCGTCTTAGCTTCCGGAGCAAATTCGGTCCGCCATTGTTCTAAGGTGTTTTCGGCGTTGGTTTTAAGGTCTTTTAATAGTCGGGATGTCAGGATAGGATCCATGTAAACAGGATGGAAAACCTGGGTGGTGTTCACCACGTGCAACAACGTAATCTCTGCATCTTCACGCTTGGCTAGTTCAGTGGCAAAGGCCAGGGCAGATTTGGCCTCTTCTGAAAAATCGGTAGGGACGATGATGTGTTCCATGGCGCTTTATTATTTGTTTGAAAACTGAAAGCAAGGTACACGGCACCCTATCCCCTGAACATGACTTTTGACAGGTTACGAGTTGATTTATTATAACCTTAACGAGGTTTTTCGGAATGAAATTAACCCTGACAGGGGTTTATTACCGTGGCGGTTAACCCTGTCAGGGTTGGAGTTTATCTAATAAACCGCCCCTTCGGCAATTGCTCTATTCGCTTCCAGATCAGCCTTAAGGCTTTCAATCTTGGCACCAATCGTTACCATCGGTACCTTCCCAAGCGGTAATCTCAAGGTTGGATTTTCCTGATTAACATGATCAATAATAGCCTGAGCCGCTTTATCAGGATCACCTTCCTGTTTGCCGTCTACTCCTTGAAGTTTGGTTTTGAATGCTCCTGCGGTATCCTGATAATCAGCAATATCACTCGAGGCTAATCCAAGGTTATTCCCAGCAAAAGCTGTTCGGAAAGGACCAGGCTCGACGATACTTATATGAATACCCAGCGGAGCTACTTCCTGGGCAAGGGCTTCACTGAACCCTTCCAAGGCAAACTTGCTGGCATTGTAGATCCCAAACCCTCCAAAAGCCTTGACACCCCCATGAGAGGAGATCTGAACAATATGTCCTGAACGCTGCTTACGCATCAATGGCAAAACCGCCTGAGTGAG
Organism: Cytophagales bacterium; assembly: GCA_033344775.1. Lineage (NCBI taxonomy): Bacteria > Pseudomonadati > Bacteroidota > Cytophagia > Cytophagales > Cytophagales bacterium. The sequence goes on from JAWPMT010000004.1 coordinate 1,741,206, forward strand.
TCCAAGGGTAGCGAAAAAATTCGTTTCAAAAACTTTGCGAACTTCTTCCATGGAAGTCTCCTCAATGGCTCCTACAAACCCCATCCCTGCATTATTGACCAGGACATCAATTTTGCCATGTTTTTCTTGAACTTGCTGTACAGCTTCAGCACTGGTATTCATGTAATTGATGTCTAACAGAATTCCTTCGGCTTTCCCACCATAGGTGTCATTGAAAGCTGCTACCTGATCCGCTTTCCTAAAGGTGCCGATAACGTAATGTCCCGCTTCTATAACTGCTTCAGCTAATGATTTTCCGAGGCCGCTCGAGATTCCGGTGATGAACCAAATTTGCTTTTTCATGATCAGGCTACTTTTATCAATTGAGACAAAGAGGTTCGGAAATTAATACCCACCCAAACGAATAGCGCGGTAGGAAGCAACCAAATCCCATTACCAATAAAATCATGTGCTACATGAAAAGCAGCGATATTGAATACTACGGGTGCAAGTAGCATCCATCCCAGTAATCTCAATTTTGGCACCAATAGCAGGATACCTCCTAAAATCTCTGCCAGGGCCACTACTTTAAAAAGGTAGGTCGTGAACATGTTGCCTAAAAATGACTGAGCAACTGGATCAGCAGGTGGATCCACCGCAATAAAGCCGAGGAATTTATTCAATCCGAATATGATCATCAGGATGCCGAGTACGACTCCAGGAATGGTTTCTTTTAAATTTTGCATGACTAAATAATTTTTATTGATGCAAAACTGGATGGGTCTGTACGCGTGAAAAATGAACTGGATTAGGAAAAAGTCTTGAACTAGATTAAGAATCCCCCTTGACAAGGGCGTGCCCTGAAAGCCCGCCTGCCGGACGAGGCATGGGCGGGGGATTTAATACTATTGATTACCAGGTTTCGAAGTTTCACCCCTTCTTACTCAACTGCGATCGGATCTTACTTAAAAACTCAGGAGACATCCCCAGGTATGAGGCTACGATCTTTTGTGGTACTCGCTGCACGATACCCGGATACAATTCATTGAACTCCAAATAGCGTTCTTCAGCTGATTTGCTCAGATTAGACAAAGCACGCATCCGCGAATAGGCAAAAGCCCTTTCTGTAGTGATCCGAAAGTACTCACTCAAGCTGTGCAACTCCTTACACAAGCCTTCAATGTCTTCATAGCGCATCTGCAGCAAAACCGAATCTTCCAATGCCTCTACATACAATGTCGCGGGCATACGAGTGATGTAGCTGTAAAAGTCACTCACAAACCAATCCTCTATTGCAATTTGTACGGTATGGTCTTTGCCCTCTTCATCTATGAAAAAGGACCGAAAAGCTCCTTTTAGAATATAGTTTCGATAATTACTGGTATACCCGGGCTGATCCAGGAACTGTCGTTTCTTGAAGCGTGTCGTTTTAATGATTGCTTGCAATCGTTCTGCTTCTGATTCGGAAAAGTCGACATAGCGACGGATATTGGTGAGTATGGGAGCTGTATCAGACATCAATCCCCTAAACTACCTCCTCCACCGTACCCAGTCAAATTTCCCCAATCATCTGTGCCTCTTCTTCGATTTGGCTTTCGCTTGCCTTTGGTCATCACTGTTAATCTTTTCTTCTTGATCATTGAACGGACCAATAGCGGCCAAATAAAAGGTATGATCCAGATCAATATTGTGTTCCATTGTTTCTTTTGATCTCCTAAAGAGCTTGTCTTATCCAGCTCTAATTGAGTTGTATATGCGTCATAGACATGCAAAAGCAACAGTGTCCCAAGAATTAATTGTAATGTCATATTTCAATTTAATTGATTAACAGCTCAGAAACCACCTAAAAATAAGACGCTTATAAAGGTAACAACCTCTTTGTGGATAACCTGGTGCATAACTATGGTATAACCCGGGTATTATTTGGTGTAAAACCTGTTGAAAATGAGGGGGTTGGAAAATTTGGAATGGCAAAAATATGGTCTACCTTAGATTCATCAAACGAGGGATAGGAAACTGAAACGAAAGTTTCCAACCAGACAAGGGGAAGTTGGAGTGAGTTTCGACTCAAACCAGCGAAGCTTAAAAAGTTGTGATGGAAAACCGAACAGAGAGGCAACTCGATGAAACGGAACCATCGGGAGTCCGAACAGTAGTTTGAAGTTGTGCAGATGCTAAGGCAACTGCAGAACTAAGAAGGGCAAGTTCAGCAATGGACAAGCCCTTTTTGTTTTTTAGACCGTTACAGATATAACCCAATTCAATTAGGAAGCTGCACCAATACCTCTTTACCTTCCGCAACCTGCTTCTTTAGAATTGTTTCTCCATCAAGCATAACCTCAACCAAGATTTTGTTATCTATTCTTTGCAAAGAGAGATCAGTTGATTTTCCGAACAAGGAGAGACTCTTCAATTCCAGGAAGTCCCATTCCGCAGGCAAGGCAGGCGTTAATTGAAAAGAACGATATGCCACAGGTTCAATACCCAACATGCCTTCGGTAATTATGCGGCAATAAAGGGCACTCTCCGCCGAAAGGTGCTTCATGTTATTTTCCGGATAAGCCTCAATCGCGTACGGCACATGATCTCCAAGCAAGCGTTTCCTGGAATAGTCCTTCAATTTCTCAAAAGCCAGTTCCGTTTCGCCCACACGAAAGGCGCCTCTCAACGCATATAAAGTTGCACGGTCCCAAAACATGTTGATTTTACTATCTGGCTTTTTCTCAACCAACACACCATTCTCAGTCCAGAGGTGCTCGAACAAAGCAGAAAGTGTCGCTTCCTGTCGGTTCGTGATTCCCATTACTAATGGCAAACAAATCCAGTGCCTCAAGTATTCATTCCCATCGAAGTAACGATACGTATCTAACCCTTCCATCCGAGCTCCAAAGTATTGTTCAATGACTTTCTCCATTGCTTTAGCACGCTTTTGATACTGACCAGCCAGCTTGTTTTGATTCATGATGCCCGCCAGTCGAGTTGCGTATTTTAAACCACCGTAATACAATGAAGAGGTAGAAAGGTTCGCTTTACCTGTTGATATTCTACCTTCCATTTCATCCGATTCCGACATGACGGCACCTGCAGAATTTCGATGCTCATGGCAATACTTCAGACTCCATTCAACCAACGGCCATAATGTCCTCATTTCATCCAAATCACCTCTTGCCAGGAGGTACTTTGAAGTACCATAAGCAATCATAGCTGCGTCTCCCCGGTCCAGAAAATCCATGGTGAAATTGCCATCCACCTCGAACGCATAGGGAATATGACCATCTCCTGCCGGGATGTGTGCTTTGAATTTTTGATAGGTATTGAATGCTGCTTCATTCCCAACCTGATATCCGAGGTATGGAAAAAATGGCCCACTGTATTCAACCTGATCATTGGCCCAGGTCCCTACATAATAATTACCTCCACCGGGAGAGTGTATCAATCCCATGGATGATTTAAAAATGCTTTCCGAAGCCCTGATCTTGGAGAAGTAAAAAAGCTGATTGATAACCGGATCGGGAGTTATCAATTCAAGACCAGATCGCATTTCATCGAGAAATGATTGCCGCTGATCCCAGGCCTCTTCAGCATTGAACTGGGACGATTCCTCATTAAGTGTCGCTCCAAAATAGACAGGAAAAGTCATGGATTCACCTTGCGCCAGTTGAACTTTCTCTGTACGATCCCCATATGCATGGAACGTATAAAGCCCTTTATATCCCATCTCAGACTGACTCCAAAGATTATGGGTTAAATCGATGGACAAGACCTGATCACTCAAATTGATCAATTGCCATTCTTCCACGAAAAAACGACCTTCCAGGGAAGGATACAGCATTCTGGTAATTTTCAATCCTTCGAGGGGGGTATGATGAAAACGTAGCCAGCCTCCAATCTCCACAGAATCAACTCGACTTGGACGAATCACTTTATCATTCAAATGAATGGAAGGCATTACCTCATCCGCTACAGTTCTCCGAAAGTATGCCCGGTATTTCTTCCAGTCCGGTTCATCGTATTTGTTGTAGGTTCTCAGTTGCGGAAAAATTACATCTCGGGACAACTGTAAGTTCTGACTGGAATCAATTGCATAATAGATGATGGCCGCAACTTGTTTTCCAGCCATCTCAATATTTTCCGTATGTGGCAATTGCCCATGCTTACCTACCGACCAAACGATGGATCCTCGATCAGAAATTTGCCAGAAATCCCGGTCATTTTGAGCTGTTATAAAGCCAGGAAGCAACCACATTCCTATCAGTAGCGCCCAGGCACATGTTCTGATTGACCACTTTTTAACCATGTCATCAAAGATATGATATTGACCGGGTTGTCCATTATTTAGTGACCTTAAGCTAATCTGTCGTTTTCAGCATGGTCAATAAATCATTAATTTTGCGGCTGCCTTAATTAGCCTTTACATGACTCGTCAACAGCTTTTTGATAAGATTAAAGAAAAAGAATCGTTCTTATGCGTAGGTCTGGATCCAGATTTGGACAGAATTCCTGCTCATATCAAAAAAATGGATGATCCCATCTTTGAATTCAACAAAAGGATCATCGACGCAACAGGAGAGTATGCAGTGGCCTTTAAGCCAAACATTGCCTTTTTCGAGGCTTTGGGATCCAGAGGTTGGGAATCGCTGGAGCGCACCATGGAGTACATGCCCAAGGAGTTTTTTTCCATCGCCGATGCCAAGCGTGGTGACATTGGAAATAGCTCCAAAATGTATGCAAAGGCATTTTTTGAAAACATGGATTTCGATGCAGTGACTGTCGCTCCATATATGGGCGAAGATTCTGTTTCTCCATTTCTCGAATATGAGCGTAAATGGGTAATCCTATTGGCAGCTACGTCTAATGCAAGTTCCTTCGACTTCCAGGAGCTACTGGTAGATAACAACAGTGAAAAATTGTACGAGCGCATCATCCGCAAAAGCCAGGACTGGAGTAATCCGAATAACTTGATGTATGTGGTAGGTGCCACACGTAAAGAATCACTTTTTAAGGTTCGATCCATTGTTCCAAATCACTTCCTATTGATACCTGGGGTCGGAGAACAAGGCGGTGATTTAAATCATGTGAGTCGATATGGCATGAATAAGCAATGTGGCCTGCTTGTCAACTCTTCACGCGGGATCATTTACGCCGGAGATGGCGAAGACTTTGCAGAAAAAGCCGCTGAAGCTGCCCGTAAAGTCCAACAGCAAATGGCTAAAAACCTGATGGATTTTTCAGGAAATCGAGTCTCGGGAATCATCGATAAAGCCTAATGAGACTGAGTCAATTTCATTGATTTTTATCATGGAAAGCCATGATCTTGCTTTTTGGTTTGCGTGCTCACACGGGAATCACTAAATTCTCGACCGATTAGATCAAAACTATCGGTATGGGTGAACTGAATATCCATGTAAATACCAGCGGGGAAGAACGACTCCAATTTTTACAACACCTGCTCAACGACCTGAAAGCACTTGAGCGCATGCACAAGGAAGGCATGATCGAAGATGATGCTATCCGGATAGGCGCAGAGCAAGAGTTTTGCCTCGTCAATGAACAATGGCGACCGGCTACAAATGCCATGGAAGTGCTGCAAGAGTTGAATGATCCTCATTTCACTACAGAGTTAGCGCGCTTCAATTTAGAGATCAACCTGAATCCTGTTGACTTGAAAGGCTCGGCTTTCAGTCAGATGGAAGGCCAATTGAATCAATTGATGCAGAAGGCCAATGAAGCTGCCGATAAGCATGGTAGCAAGATTGTTCTTACAGGAATCCTCCCCAGTATTTCTATGCATGAGATGGAGTTGGACTTCATGACTCCTCTAGACCGGTATTATGCCTTGAATGACCTGTTCAAAAAGGCGCGCGGGGGTGATTTCCGCATGCATTTCAGTGGTGTGGATGAATTCTCGATCAATCACAATTCGGTGATGTTTGAGGCTTGCAATACCAGCTTTCAAATGCACTTGCAAATCCGTCCTGATGACTTTGTGCAGAGTTACAATTGGTCACAAGCCATCGCCGGACCTGTTTTGGCCGCCTGTGTGAATTCACCCTTACTATTAGGAAAAGAACTTTGGTGCGAAACCCGGATTGCGCTATTTCAGCAAACCCTGGACACCCGCGTAATCGCACGGGCCCATCTGGACAAACAAGCCCGGGTCACCTTCGGCAGCAATTGGGTGCATGGCGATGTGGTGGATTATTTCAAACATGAAGTCTCGAAATACAAAGCCTTACTTACTCGTGAGATTGAACAAAATTCTCTTGAAACACTGAAAGGAGGACAAATCCCTAAACTTCAGGCATTGAGCTTGCACAATGGCACTATTTACCGCTGGAACAGACCTTGTTACGGCGTAGGCGGTGGTAAACCTCATATCCGGATTGAAAACCGATACATTCCTGCAGGCCCTTCCGTGAAAGATGAAATGGCCAACCTCGCATTCTGGGTCGGCCTGATGGTAGGACGGCCTGCGGAATTTGACGACCTTCCAAAAACCATGGATTTCCAGGATGCCAAAGCCAATTTCCTGCGAGCTTGTCGCAATGGTACCGAAACTGTCATGAGCTGGAAAGGCAAACGCATCCCATTAGCCGATCTTATCAGCGAGGAACTACTTCCCATCGCGAGGACCGGTCTCCAAAAAATGAACATTGATGAAGCGGACATCAATCAATCGCTGGAAGTAATCGAAAAGCGGATGAACGGACATACGGGTTCTCAATGGATGGTCTCGAATTATCGAAGATTCAAAAAGAGCCTCAAAACCGATGATGCGCTTATTGCGCTGACAGAATCGCTCCATCGTAACCAGCAGTCTTATGAGTCCATCAATGAATGGCCCACAGAACAGGACCTGACGACATTCAATTCTGCAGCCAATAAGGTAGGCCACATCATGAAAACCACACTGGTCACAGCCGATGCAGGCGACAGTGGCGAAATGACGCTGCGCTACATGAAGTGGAACAATGTCCACCACCTGCCGGTTGTTGACCAAGACGAAAGACTGGTTGGACTGATCACCTGGCAACACTTATTCAAATACCTGGATGAGATCATGGATGCAGATCACGTCATCAGCGCTGGAGAAATCATGATTAAAGAAGTCATTTCAGTCGAATCCTCTACCCCGATCAAGGAAGCTATCAACCTGATGCGCGCTAAAAACATCGGATGTCTGCCAGTTGTTGAAGAAAATCACCTTGTTGGTATCATTACTGTCAAGGATGTGCTGAAATTTGCGGATGCCTAAAGTTTACAGCAAAGCCTTAGACCAACATCTGGATATTGACCGCATCATTGGTCGGATCGACGGACCTAAAAACGACCCATGTGTCGTATTCTTTGCTGGCATTCACGGGAATGAACCCTCTGGTGTATTCGCCTTACACCAGGCTTTACAGGAAATACGTGAAAACAACACCCCGGTACAAGGAACAATCATTGGTATTTCCGGCAACTTATGGGCGCTCGAGCGGGGAGAAAGGTATCATCAGGTGGACCTGAATCGCATCTGGACACTGAAGCAAATGGCGCAAATAGAAGCCGGAACCTTTCAACCCGAAAATGAAGATGAGCGTGAGCAGCTGGAGATCTATCGGGTACTTGATCAGCTTTTTCAAGAACAAAAAGGTCCGTTTTACTTTTTCGATCTTCATACCACCTCTGGAGAAACCATTCCTTTCATACCCGTCAATGACAGTTTGCTGAACCGCAAATTTGCCAAGCAATTCCCTATCCCATTGATTTTGGGAATCGAAGAACATCTGGAAGGTCCCATCCTGAGTTATCTCAACGAGTTGGGATATGTTTCCTTTGGGTTTGAAGCGGGACAACATGATGAACTAAGCTCCATCGACAATCATCGGATTTTCATTTATCTGTCGCTGGTATTTTCACAACTGATCAATAAGCAGGATGTAGCCTTTGACCAATACATGGATAGCTGGTTGCGTGTTTTTGGCAAACATCACTCCTTTTTTGAGATTCGTAAAAGGTATGAAGTGGCACATCAGGAAAAGTTTGTGATGGAAAAGGGGTTCAGCAATTTTCAACACATTCCAGCGGGTACCTTACTGGCTCATAGCAATGGAAATCCTATCCATGCAGAAATCAGCAGCACCATGTTCATGCCATTGTATCAGGCACAGGGAAATGATGGTTATTTCCTGATCAGAAAGATCCCTGACATTTTTCTATGGCTTTCAAAAATCCTTAGAAAATTTAAAATGGACCGGTTGGTTACTTATCTACCAGGTGTACAGCAAGCATCAACCTACCCCGGTGAATTTGTCCTGAACCTTCGAATTGCGCGCATCATGGCAAAGCCAATTTTACACCTGTTGGGCTATCGCAGCAGACACATTGATGAACACCATCTGACGATCAAAAGCCGGGAATTTCAATCGAAAAACAGAGATTACCGGGAAGCGCTTTGGTACGCCGGATCATAAAACCCTGTTTCCGGAAATTAGAATTCAATATCGGAAGTAACAATTGTTGCGCTGCAAACTGTTCATTTTGATTAACTATGCTCGGTAATCATTCTTAAGCATGTTCGGTTTATTCAAGCGTAAAAAAGACACCTACCAAAACATAGGACTCGAAGCATTTAATGCAATGCGTCAACAAAAGGATACTATTGTCATTGATGTACGGAATCCAAAAGAAATTGCCTCCGGTGCAGTTCCAGGCCACTTGGCCATCAATATTTCCGAAAGTGACTTCAGAGAAAAAGTTGCCAAACTTGATCAATCAAAAACCTACCTCATCTATTGCCGAAGCGGCATGCGCAGTGCTAAAGCATGCCGCATCATGTCGGGCATGGGCTTTCAGTCACTGTATAATTTCAAAGGTGGGATCATTGAGTGGAATGCTGGACAGTAAACACTAAGTTTAAGCAAAAACGCAACATGGAAAATCACGAAATACCCAGCGCTGAATATGAAGCCATCGAAAAAATGATTAGTAGTGAAGAGAGTGTAGTCGGAATCGATGCGAAGAAGACCCACATCATCATCATTCACAAACTCATGGAGATCGAACGGCGATTGAAAGCACTGGAGGAGAAGCAGAAATGAAGAATGGAAATTGATCGTTATCATTCAATTCAAGAATAACTTCCTTTTACAAGCCAGGCGTTTTATAGCTTTCAGTTTAGTTCTCAAAACCCCTCTGCACCCTATCAATGCTTTTAAGCTAAGTTCACTCCGCTTCAGCGTACGACCAAAGGAGTCTTTGCTTAAATGGATGTATTGTTTTTCTGATTTTCAAAGATTCCATCCATGGAATGACTTCTTTGCTTAGAAATTTCAGCCTTAGCTTAAGAGCATTTTCACCTTCAACAAAACATGCAGGTTATCGGCGTGAATCCGGACACAATCAATAGCAGGCATCCATTGCTTATTCTACATTTTTTAGCAGATGAAATAAATATTAGCAAAACAACAACCATTTTCATTTTATTGCGTGCTAATAATAAGAGCATTGCTGCTATATGTAGCAATCACCTAATTGAAACCATGAAAAAACCAAACTTAAAACAGCTCACCATGCCTACTATAATCACTTTTATTCTAATTATTGCTTCATTTACTGTTGCCTCAAAATATGAGCTTAAATCCATCATGAAACAACCCATTAAAATGATTGCTCCTGCTAAACATCAGAGCGATACACTTTCAGTAGATGACCAAGATTCTCTTCGAAATATCCAACGTTCCGACACCACCGCATTATCTACAGAAGGAAACAGTCAATTATTCCAGCAACTTCCTGAACTTCCTAAAAAAGTCAGCATCGTTTTGCTATCTAAATTTCAAGTAAATTTGGCCCTACCAAAGGGCACTTGATGATCAATCAGAAGCGCTCAATAACTTCATCACTCTGGGAAATAGAGGCCTTTTCTGACAATCTCTAAAGTGATTCATTCTCATGTCAATACGCCATCACCTCAAATCGTATCTTGATATCATTGTAGATCATCTTCATTCGCACTTTCTGACCCCTCTTCACTTCGATCTTATTTTCAAAAAAGTATAAGGCCTGGTTCCAACAATGATGTTTTACGACTGCATCAGGGTCTGTAGTAATCGTTATTTCATCATCCAACCAAAGCTTAAACCAAAATACGCACGCATCCAACAAACCCGATTCCTCAATGTCCATATCAAAATACTTTTCACGCCATTGATGCTCAGGAATAGGATCACCCATGTCATAAAAATCATAAGCCATCAGGTCGGTCGACTGGGTAAGTGATTGATGTTCATATTTGGTGAGGTCATCTACCAAATATTCTTTGGGAACTCGAAACTGATCAAAAGGTGTAAAATCAAATCCTTCAATTTCCTGGACAGGGTTCACAGCTCGCATCGCTGGGATACTGACCAGCTTTCCGATGATCTTTGCCCGGGCGGGAATGATCGTACAGGCTTCATCACACAATTCAGTCAGTGCATGCCTTAGCGTCGGAATCGCATGCTCACCAATCAACCCCGCATCCAGGATCTCAGAAACCAGAACATTGGGTTTTCCCTCAAATTGATCTGGCGTAAGCGAGGTTGATTTCAATGGATATAAAGTAATCTGGTCTTCGTATCCATTTTTAGTAATGATCTCTTCCGCCATGTTTGACATCACTTTTGACATCTCGCAAGTATAGACTCGTCGGGCACCCTGTCGGGCAGCCATCATGGACAACAAACCCGAACCAGCCCCAATATCGAACACGATGCTTTCAGGATTGACCACTTTGTCCAGGGCTTGTTCATAAGCTTGATTACGGACAGAATCAGCCACCATACTCATGTGCCATTGCGGAACAAATCGTTTATAGATCCAACCTAGCGCCTCTCGCACCGATTCATTGCCCGGAGATAACTCAAGCGCTCTTTTTAAGGGGGCTAGGGCATCTTCAAACCTTGCACCTTTCAAGAGTGCGTTGCCTAAATGAAAATGGACCGTCCAATCCTGTGGAGTTAGCTGTGTGGCATGAAGTAAATGCTGTGCACCTCCCTGAAAATCTCCCAAATGACACAAAAGGTTACCATACCCCATCTGAGCATCTACGTGATTAGGATTCTGATCAATGGCTTGTTTGAAATAAGTCGTGGCCTGTTGGAGTGCGCCAGTCCTATTATAAAGTTTCCCAAGTTCCACCAAGGCATCCAGTTGCCTGGGCACATCATCCAAAATGGCAAGCAATTCCTTCTCTGCGTGATCAAAATGAAATAGTGAATTGAGTAACTGCACATGAAAAAAACGCGCAGGGAGATATTGCGGATGGGTGGCCGTCAGTGATTGCAACACCTGAATCGCTTCATCATTTCGGTTGAGCAATTGCAATACCATGCTCAGGTCGTGTTTGATTTCCGGCGAATCCGGATTCAAAGTGGTTGCTTTTTCATACGCGATCAATGACTGTTCATAATTCATCAAGAACTTCTGAGCTACTCCAAGATTACTCCAAACCAAGGCTATTTCTGGTAGCTGTTCGGATAGAGGCTTGAGCAAATTAAGGGCTTCATTCGGGCGATTGGTCAGCAAATAGATATTTGCAAGGTTCAGCTGCGACTCCACATGATCTGCGTGTAGTTGCAAAACCTCCAGGTACCCAGTTTCAGCTTCTGGCAATTGATTGTTCTGATGGTGCGTATGGGCCACCTGGAAAATTTCCTGAATATTGTTGTCCATGAGGTCGGGTTGTGATCTTTCGGTAAGAATAATAAATTCCTGGAACTAAATACTTGACCTAATTCATTATTGATCCTTCGATCAATTCTCCGGCACCCTTGACCATACCCATTCGCCTTCAGCGACCCAATCTCCGGCAACCTTCTTGTAGGAAGTATTCCGATGAACGTCCTCATTGACGATGAAATTCTCATCTTTATGATCGTATGAACTTCCGTTTCTTCTGAAGATGGTCATGGTCGAAATGAAAGTAGAATCGTTCGGAAAAGTAGTGATCCCTTCCGCAAAACCGCTTCCACGATTTCCATTGACGTGAACATATTGCTGTTTACCTGGATGCCATGAAAAGAATCCCTCAGAATTGATCAAAACAGTATCCTTCTGATAACTGACAATGGTCAGACTCATGTAATTCCTCATCGGACGCTCAAAACATAAGCCAAAGGCCTTGGCTGATCTCGGATTATTGGGTTGATAATTAGGGTTATCTGCCTTCCATTTACCGGTACCTTTAGTCAGGTATTGCGCCATCCTATCAAAATGCAAGGTTTCAGGTGGGGGATTTTGAGCAATTAGTCGGTCAGGAATCAGGATTAATAAAATCACGATGAACATTACCTCCGACAGATGATCTTTCATGAAAATTAACACGACTTGAGTTTTTTGGGCCTATTCACAAGATACGCTCTTTTTATTCATTTTTTTTTGAATCGATAATTGATCTTATCTTCCATTCTCTTTGCAACCAGACCTGTGTGAGACATGGAAATTGTCATCCTTACTTCTATCATCGTATCATCGGTGATTTTCCTTGGTATCGGCTTTACCACTTCCTCCAAAAACAAGAGCCTTTCCGACTTTATCCCCATCACTTTGGGCAAAAGCCACGTACGGAATAGTACCGAATTCTCAGCTTCAACGGTAGCTACCACCGTGAGTCTGGCAACTATCGTTATCTCCTATTTCCAATTAGCGGGTTATTTCGGGATGTGGCTCTTGTGGACCGTACTCACTACTGCTATCGGTATGTTTTGGCTGTCCAAAGTCAGCCCTTTGATCCTCAAAAAACTTGCAGCTTACGATCACCGACCTTCCTTACATGAATACCTGGGTTCCGAATATGCCTCAGGAATTGTCAAAGTTGTAGGGGCAATCTGTAGCAGTGTCGGATTCCTGCTCATCTTCGCAACAGAGCTGTTAGTTGGATCCCGTTTTCTGGCTTTTCTGGTCCCCTCAATTCCAGAATGGATCACCGTACTTACTTTGTCATTAGTTTCTGTAGTATATACTTTCCTGGGAGGGTACCGCGCCGTAATCAAAACAGACAACATCATGATGAATGCAATTTGGGCCCTAATCATCGCCTTTTTTGTCTTCATCGGCTACGGGATCTTCACTGCAGATCTTGGACAACTTAGCGCAATCCCTACCACCGCGCTTGATTTTTCCAATAGAGATGGGTTGATCTGGTTTTTGGTTGGGATCGCAATCATGAATATCCCTACTCACATTAGCAACATGAGCATCTGGCAGCGCATTGGCGCCTCTTCAGATCAGGGGGTGGTGAACAATGGACTGAAAAGAAGCACCTGGATGATTGCCATGGCCTGGGGGTTTTTGGCTGTCGTTTCGGTCTTGGGCATGGCGTTCGTCAATCCAGAAGACAACACCACTTATTTGTATCAGTTCTTACAGGTATTCTCTAGCTCTACTTTTGGTTTAATCTTACTTTTCATCATCACCGTCGGGCTTTATGCAGCGATGCTCTCCACTGCCTCCACACTATTGATAGCGACCGTGCATACCTTTTATGAAGATGTGATCGCCAACTTCAGGTCCGAAGAAGTTGCAAAGAAGATCACAGCTAAAGGAGAATTTCGCACTGCTCGAATCACCATCATCATTGCAACAATCATTGCTGTTGCGCTGGTTGAGGGACTAAAACTGATTGGCTTCTCTATCTCCGACCTTGTTTTTGCCATTTATGGAGGGGCATTGGCGCTCTTCCCTCCCATTTTACTATCACTTTACCTACCGAGTGAGCGGCTGCATCAATATTCCAAGCGTGCTTCCATAGGAGTAGTACTAGGATTCATTGTCGGTTGGGGCATGGCCATCGTGGGCAAAATCATTGGAGATGATAACATGATCTTTTTATCACCAACTTTCGGGATAGCTGCCAGTGCGTTGATGTTATGGCTGGGAAGTTTTAAGGACAAGCCTTTAGGAAGCTAAAATGGCCCGGTCATTCTAAAGAAAAATCCCAAAAATCCTTTTGAAATTGGGACATCCCTGATTCAGAAATGCCCGTACCAAAATATCCCTTTTCTCCTATACTGAAGGCAGTTGCAAATCTTCGACCATCCGGATGGGAATTCCTCTGAATCCATTGGTTGGTGATCGGATCATATTCCCAGCATGTTTTTCCCACTACATAGATCTTACCTCGCAATTGAAAACTCTGTAGCCCCCATGTCAAATCTCCTGGAAATATGGCCAACTCCTTCCATTCCTTGGTTTCAGGATCATAGCTCCACCAGTCAAAAGCATCGTTGAAGCCAAGCCCGATATAAGCCAGTTTATCGATTACTTCTGTAACGTGGCTGGAAGTTCCTGCCCCCGGATAAGTATCTACAAGGATCCATTCATCTTTACCAGGATCATAATGCCATATTTCCTCCCCCAGCAACAAGTAACCCTCATTTCCGATCATGAAAGCTGGATAAGTGTCCCTAAAATCAGGCAAAGTACCCGGAAAATCATTAAACCTATTCCATGTATTTGTTAGTAGACCGAAAGCATAAAATTCTCTTGTGATCTCCGTTTCATTATCCTTTACGCCTAAGACAACATATACCTGATTGCCAATCACAAAGCCCGAACTGAATCGCCTGGCGCCATTGGGTATTGTAGGTAAATCAGTCCACGAATCACTACTCGGATCATACTTCCAGAAATCATCCAGAATACGACCATTATCCCCACCGGCACCTACATATCCATATCCGCCAAAAGCAAAGCCGACCGATGCACCAAAACCAACTTCTGCGGGAATGCCCTGTTTTTGAGTCCAGGTGCCCTCAAGAACGGTGAAATCCTGGTCACTTCGGATCATTTGATCACTTACCTGAATGGAAATAGGTCCAGTAGTTGCTCCGGATGGAATCTCCACCATCAGCAAAGAGTCATTCAGGGAAATAATCTCTGCCAAGGTGCCATTAAAATCAACATTCATCGCACCTGTTTCCACACCAAAACCACAACCTTCAATCGAGACCAAATTCCCCACTCCTTCACTTTCCGGCGAAAAGGAAGTGATCACCAGTACTCTGATTGGCTCATCATTACAGGCTGCTATTAAAAGCATACACCCCAGAAGGATTCCTATCTTTATCAGGCCTTTCATCAATATGAAGATAATGAAATTGAAGGACCTTTCTAATGAAAGCAAATCGGGTAACTATTATTCATTTTAGTTTTTACTTCAAGTGGTTTTCTCGTCAGTTCACCCTGGTCTGATGTAGTTTGAGCCCGATTGTTCTTTTGTTTCTTCCCTGAAGGTATGACTCTTGTCTCTGTAATTGATAGAGATTCATGCTGAGATTAAGAGTTTATTTCGCGTTTTTGTTGATCACAGTTTGCTTCTCTGGAAGAAGTCAGGTTATCCAATCTCTCAGTGGATTGATCATCGATGTTTCCTCTAGAGAACCATTACCTTATGCGACAGTTTCAATAGAAGGAACATCGCTTGGGACCACAAGTAACATGGATGGGTACTTTTCATTCGTATCGATTCCTTCAGACACTTGTTCCTTACAGATCCAATACATGGGGTATGAGACGCTGACATTCCCGATCAGTGAGTTCCTAAAGCTAGATCGACCGGTGATCCAGATGAAGGTCTCCAGTCAAATGCTGAATGAAGTCGTTGTTACCGGATCAAATCTGGACCGACAAATGATCAAGGCCTCCGGACAATTGAGTCGTGTTAGTCTATCTCCCAAAGCACTGGCTGCCATACCCAGCATGGGGGAACAAGACATTTTTAGGGCACTGCAATTGCTCCCTGGTGTCAGTGGGACGAATGAAGCATCTTCTGGCTTATATGTACGTGGTGGAACGCCCGACCAAAATCTTATCTTACTGGATGGCTTCACGGTCTATCATGTTGATCACTTCTATGGCTTCTTCAGTGCATTTAATCCAAATGCTATTAAAGATGTCCAATTGTATAAAGGGGGGTTTGAATCAAAATATGGAGGGCGGCTCTCCAGCGTAATGGAATTGACTGGCAAATCTGGTAATCAAACCAGACTAGCGGGTGGATTAGGAATCGGAGCCATTTCGGCTAATGCATACTTAGAAATCCCTCTTGGCAGGAAGCTTAACTTTTTTGTAGCCGGACGAAGATCATATACAGACATTATCAAAAGTAGTGTCTACAATAACATCTTCGATTTATACAATGATGCTAATGCTCAGACAACCGTACCCCAAAATCAAAATCAGGGAATCCAAAGAAGACAAGGAAATAGACAAACACAACAAGAAGTCACAGAACCCTCGTTTTTCTTCTATGACCTCAATTCGAAACTAACCTTTCGACCTTCAGACAAGGATGTAGTTTCTCTGTCTGTTTATAATGGCGTGGATGACCTGGATAATTCTCGAACTACCAGTAATAGTTTTGAACGAAACAACGGAGATACAATTAACATCGCAAGTGACATAGATGATGTACTGAAATGGGGTAATATAGGATCCAGTATTCGGTGGGCCCGGCAATGGAATGACCGATACTATAGTCATGTGAACATTGGATACTCCAACTATTTCAGTGACAGGAACCGACTGACTTCCATCGAAATCGGAAGATCCGACACTACAATCTTAAGAAGTTTTGGAACCGTAGAAAGTAATGATTTGAGGGATTATTCTCTGGCAATTGGTAATGAGTACATTCTTAACCAATCGCACACGTTGAATTTCGGAACTCAAATCACCTATAATGACATCTCCTATCAGTACAACCTGAATGACACAATCCAGTTAATTGACAATAGAAACGACGGTACGCTGTTCACCCTTTATCTTCAGGATAGCTGGAAACCGCAAAAAGATTTAACAATAACCGGCGGCCTCCGTGGATCCTATTTTGACGTCACCGAATCAACCTTTTTTGAACCCAGGCTCTCTGCTTCTTATGAACTGAATGATCGGGTGAGGCTAAGTGGAGCATGGGGACATTACTATCAGTTCGTCAATCGAATAGTCCGGGAAGATGTCACACAAGGAAGCCGTGATTTCTGGTTACTGGCGGATGACAATCAAAGTCCTATTAGTTTTTCTCGTCACCTAATAGGGGGAATCGCCTATGAGATTCCTAATTGGCTGTTGAACATTGAGTTCTTTGACAAGACATTGGAAGGAATCTCGGAATTCAGTCTCCGGTTTACTGCGAATCCCAATAATGAAGGTCAATTCTTCTTTGAAGGAACTGGGGTCGCCAGAGGCCTGGAAGTATTACTTCAAAAAAAAGACGGCAACCTAAAGGGCTGGGTTAGTTATACGTTAAGCGAGGTTGTGCATGACATTGATGGAATCAGCGACAATCCATTTTACGCCTTGCACGATTCCCGACATGAAATTAATGTGGTGTCCACCTACGAATTGGGAAAGTGGATTTTTGGTGCCACCTGGGTGTATGGAACAGGTAAACCATATACCGCTCCTTATGGGGAATATCAAATTACAACATTGGACGGAACGGACTATGAATTCATCAGCGTCGGAGCAAAAAATGCTTTCCGATTACCAGATTATCATCGATTAGACCTGTCCGTAAATTATAAGATACGTCTAGGCCAGGGAGAAGGGAATATTGGTCTTTCCCTATTCAATTTTTACGACCGTACCAATATCTGGTACAAGGAATTCTTGATCGAAGAAGAAGAGGTCATTGAAACGGGCGTCAATTTGATTGGACTTACTCCTAATCTTAATCTGAGCATCAAATTTTAAATGAAGTATGATGAAAAAATTGATATTCATTTTAGCGCTGCCTATCTCCTTACTACAGTCTTGCGAAGATGTACCTGAATTCGGGGAGAATGAAACTGTTCCGGTTATAGAGGCATTCATATACGCCAATCAACCCGTTCAAAACATCATAATAAAGGAAGTTCAGCCTTTCGGAGCCACGGAAGGAACTGAAGTATTTCTAACAGGGTTGCAACCACAAATCCTTAGGAATGAAAATGCTTTTGAACTCACAGAAAGTGAAGGGAATCCTGGGCACTATTTCTATTCTGGGACAGATCTGATCATTGAAATAGGCGAAACCTATGAATTTTCAGTGGATTTTGGTTCGGTACAAGTTACAGGTGAAACCACTGTTCCATCACCCCCGATAGGCTTGACCATGGTAACGGACACACTGGAAGTACCAGCCATTGAAGAACGTAGGGATTTGATCCGCTTCTTTCAATCAGGGGACAATCAACTCCTCGTCGAATGGGAAAACCTTGGAGGTGCGTATCATTATATTTTAATACGGAATGTTGAAGAAAATCCTTTGCCTCTGGATCCGAATGAATTGATTCCCTTCAACTTCAATTTTACTTCCGAGCCTACACAGGACGACTTTTTCAATTTATCGGCTTTCGCTCATTTTACTCAGTTTGGATCACATCAGCTGATTTTATTTCGAGTAAATCCCGAGTATGCGCTGCTTTATGAAAGTCTCGAACAAGATTCGAGGGACTTGAATGAGCCTTTTAGTAACATTACTAATGGTGTAGGGGTCTTCTCTGCCTTTTCAAGTGATACAGTAAACTTCGAGATTTTACAAAGACCGGATTAAAGCATGATGAAACAACCAGCGAATAAACATTTAATAGTTGTATGCATATCCGTGGCGATGATGAGCCTGGTAGGCGGTGCCCGAATTGGCATTATGCAACGAATGGATGGCTGGTGGATGGACTTCAGTTTTTCAACTTATGTCCTAAGGATGGTGTTCCCATTCATTTTGACCTACGTCTTCCTGTGGCTCAACCTATTGAATGGTTTTCTCAAAATTGGTCAGTGGACCATAAACTTAGAAAGTACTGGAGTTAGGATCGTCCTAAACCTATTCGCTTTTCTGGTACTACATATGTTGATGGACAGCCTGCTTCACGCATTTGAAGCTGATTTACCTATAGGTCCCAGGTCTTTGATAAGAAGCATCATCGGTAATGCGATGCTAGTCGCAGGGATTCTGGTGATCAGTTGGATTTACCGACTGATTGACCGTAATCATCAAATTTCTCTTGCCAATTCACAACTAAAAGCGGAAAATGAAAAATCTAAATATGAGGCATTGAAAGCACAGATCAACCCTCATTTCTTTTTCAACTCTCTGTATGCGGTTACCGGATTGATTGATAAGAATCCTGAAGAGGCGAAATCCTTTATCCGGGAAATGTCTGATGTCTTTCGTTATGCACTGGAAAATGGAAAGGAAGATCTCGTTTTGCTAGCATCGGAATTAAACTTTGCCCATGTGTATATCAAGTTATTCAAAACCAGATTTCCTGACAGTATCACTTTCGAAGTATCTGTGGCCGATATTGCAAAGCGACAAAACTTACCTTCTTTCTCAATACAGTTACTGTTGGAAAATGCCGTAAAGCACAATCAGTTCGATCAATCTAATCCACTGCACATAAAAATATTTGATCAGGATGGTTTTCTGGTCATTGAAAACAGTTTGCGCCCAAGACCAGTAGAAAAATCGTCAGAAATAGGTCTATTCAATTTAAACCAACGCTACATTCATTTGTCTAAGCAGGAAATAGTCATTCGAAAGCTAGAGAATAGCTTCATTGTGAACCTACCCCTGATAGACCATGAACGTAATGATCATTGAAGATGAAGAACTCCTTGCTGAACAACTAGAAACCATGATTCAGGAGATTGCAAAGGAATATAAAGTAGTCGCTACTGCTCATTCCATTGCTTCTGGAATACACACCCTACGCAACAATCAGGTAGTGGATTTGATTTTTTCGGACATCTACCTGGCAGATGGTTTATCCTTTGAAATTTTCAAACAGGAACGCACAGAAACCCCAATTATTTTTACTACAGGGTATAATCAATATGCCATAAAAGCCTTTGAACATAACAGCCTCGATTATCTTCTTAAACCGCTGAAACCTGAAAAGCTGGAACAATCTCTTTCAAAATTTGAGAGGCTCCGAGCACTAGGCACAACACCTTCATTTAAGGAGCAATTCCCAACTATCAAGGAGGTAATTTACAGAAGTAACTTTCTGCTATCTCAAGGAGATCGACTGGTCCCGATACACGTGGATGACATTCAATATTTCACGGTAACTCATGGGGTGGTGAAAGCGTTTACCAAAAAGGACCAAATGTTCTTGATGGAAGAGACACTCGAAGAATTGTCGGAGCAATTAGATCCAAAACTCTTTTTTCGCGCCAATCGACAATACCTGATTCATCGAAATAGCATACGCCACATCGAACGTTATTTTAATGGTCGCTTGCTCATAAACCTCTTCCCGAAATCCCTCTCAGGCATCGTGGTAAGCCGTAGACGAGCTCAACTACTCAAAGCCTGGATGAACATCTAGTAGGTATCAAGACCTAAGCACCCCAGCATCCTTCATCGAAAAACTTGCCTTAGTTCTTGAATAGTTTTGCATAATCGTTGCCCCAGGCGACCCTTTCGTCCCCTACCTCCTCACTGGTTTTTACCCTTAAAGCTTTCAGCATCTCCATAGATTGTGATGCATCCTTTCCCAGAAATCGGAGAAAAGCAAATCCGATCATGCCCGTTCTATGGATGCCGGCTGAACAATGCAAATAGATTTTACCTCCTTCATCTAGGATTGCCTGCATACTTTTGAATAACTCCGCCAATTCCTGATATCGTCCTTCGACAGGAGGCTGTGCGGATTCCATTGGAAACCACAGCCAGCCCAGGCTGTTTTTGATAGCAATCGACCGGATAGTTTTTGCTTGCTCACCTTCAGAAAGTAGGGTCAGGATGTGGGTTGCATTTTGAAGTTTTAGATCAATGCCCATTTTTGTACTGGGCCGGTGCCCGATAGCCAGGTGGCCACCTCCTAATTCCACCCAGTTCATCATTTCCAGGTTTTCAATGGCCTTTTTCGTCCCTTTGACCTTCGCAAGCAATGGACCTATTTGTTGCTTGGGAGCATTTTCTTCTTTGATCAACGCAACAAGATCAACCACCAATTCCCTGGAAGTTTGTAAGGCTCCTTCAATATCTTTCTGAACAGGATTGGCCAGCCATGATTCTGTTGACTGTACTATTGCTTCAAGCGACTTATCCATCATTGCGTAGCTAAAACCAGCCCTAATTTACGGTATCCCAAAATGATTGATGGGACCATGACCTTTTCCGAGCACCTTATCCTTCCCTGATGCAATGGCTTGATTGACGTATCGAATGCCCTTTCCAACTGCTGCCACCAATCCGTCTCCAAGACTCAAATACGCAGCAATACTTGATGACAAACTACAACCAGTTCCGTGGGTGTTATTTGTATTTATCCTCGGACTTTCTATTACATGAATATCATCCGTCGCGAAATGGTAGAGATGGTCCAGCATCTTGTCACCTGAAATTTCTAAGTGACCGCCTTTCAGTAAAACAGAAGTTTGGAAAGCTTGTCCAAGCTCTCTGGCAACAGTTGCCGCTTCATGAGGTTCAATAGGCCGCCCGATCAGGATCTCAGCTTCGGGTAAATTCGGTGTGATCAGCGTCGCTTTCGGAAGAAAGGCTTTCAAACAATCAATGGCAGCTTCATCGATCAGGTTGTCCCCCGAAGTGGCGACCATCACCGGATCGAGGACAATATTACCACCGCCATATTCCTTTAGTTTTTCATCAACCGTTTGGATCACTTCACATGAATGCAGCATACCGATTTTGATAGCGCAAAAAGCGATATCGCTCAATACCGCATTCAGTTGCATTTCGAGATGAGGGATAGGAATCGCATGTATATCCGTCACACCCTGAGTATTTTGGGCAGTCGTAGCCGTGATGACTGAAGCTGCATAAGCACCACAAGCACTGATACTTTTGATGTCCGCCTGAATACCAGCACCGCCTCCGGAATCGCTTCCGGCAATGGTCAACACGGCGGGATAAGCTTTATTCATATCAGTATCCATTAACTATTGAAAATAAGCAATGGATACAGCCTCTAGCAACTCACGGGTTTCGTACATCAGATCACCTTTGATCACCAGCGATATACGAGTTAAATCCTGAATATTCTCTAGTGGATTACCCTCAATTAATATCAGGTCAGACACTTTTCCTTTTTCTAATGTGCCATAATCTTCTGATTTGTTCGCGATTGTTGCTGCAGTTAGCGTGGCTATCTTCAATACCTCAGCACTCGGGATCCCTGCCTTCACGTAGTTTTCCAATTCCCGATGTAAGGTAAATCCGGCAAACGCATCTGTTCCGGCAACCATGGTAATACCATTTTGATGGAGTATACGGATGAGTTTCAGCATTTTCTCATAAGAAGCTCTATAGGTGTCTTCCATACCTGCTGGTATATCCAGCGCAGAGCCTGTCTTGAATCCTCGCTGTGTATTGATTGGCAATCGATGGACGATGCGTTCGTATGATGGATCTGGTTTTCCAGCCTCCCCGGTCAACATCCCTTCAAAAATGGTCACAGTGGGATCAATAGTCACATCTTCCGCCTTCAATAAAGCAATGAAGTCTTTGAATTCCTGACTATCAAAGTCGATCGATGCGGCCTGCTTGCCCACTTCATTGAATCGGGCCGGTGTTCTGGTATCGATCTCTTTGCCCAAAAAATTCAACAGCAACATGTTCATGTGCTGGATCTCATCATATCCAGCCTCTACCGCTTCTGATGCCAGCATAAATGAAGGGATATGACCACTGACCCTCATCCCATATTTATGTGCTTCCGCAGCCAATGGTTCGACCCATTCCGGTTTGATGGAACTGTACAACTTGATCTGTTGGTAGCCTAGATCGCTATACATCCTGATGGCCTCTATCCCCTCTTCCAGTGATTCAATTTTCTCTCCTGTAGGGCCTGCGTATTCACCCGCACGATCAATGAACCCACTCATTGCCTGGATCCTTGGCCCCAGAAGCTCTCCGGCATCAATTTGATCTTTGATCTGTACCAGATCCGTACCATTGCCCATGTCTCTAACACTGGTCACACCATTGGCCAAATGAAGTAATCCCGGTAGCCCATCTCCATAATGCACATGCATATCCCATAAACCTGGCATGGCAAACCTGCCTTGACCATCCATGGATTGGTATCCTTCAGGAACAGTAAAATCTCCTTGAGTTACCTCAAGAATACGTCCTTGATTCATGACAATAGTGGTATTGGGTGTTAAGTCACCAGTGGCAGGATCGAATACTCTGAGATTAGAAATGACCAGACCCTGACCGATGTTTTGAGTCACCCGCTCCGATACTCGCTTAAAATATCCTTTTGAATACTTCTTTTCGATTTCATCGAGTTCCTCCCTCAATGACTCATGACCTATCGGTAAAAACGACATCCAGGAACCTGTAAACCCAAAAAATTCATCTTCCTCATCGATCCACATGAATGAAGGTGCTAACCCGGCCCCTCTTGTAGAAATAAGTCGTATTACCTCTCCATTATCAAGTGTGTGATGATAAAGCACTTCCAATTTGGATCGACCCGAAGGAATTAAAGAAATTGTACTATCAGGGGACAAAAAGTAAGCCTTCATCGAAGTACCAGCTCCAACACTCAGAGGAATGTAAGTCCCCTTTTCAGGGGTAAAAGCTGAATCTTTTTCGGTGGTATTTTCCCAATAAGCCGTGTCATTCTCTAACCGAAACTTCTCGTAAGTTGGCTTTTTGAAGTAGTCCACACCACGCCCTTCCATCCAGACTATTTCACCAGTATCGTCCAAATGATATCGTGTGACCGTACTATCTCCTCTTCCTCGATCATTGTATTGAAACCATTCGGTGAAACTCCCGTCGGTATTCTTCCACTTCTTCATGAAGCCCGCCTTTGTATCACCAAAAAGCAAAGAATACCTGACGGTATCTTTCTCCTGACCGAACGCCATAAAGGATAGCAAAAACAATGACAATACGACACCTGATCTCATAGCAGTACTTTTTAGTAAATGTAGTAATTGAACAAATAGCCCTTAGCACAAAAAAAGAAGAGCGCAAGTTACACTTACGCCCGACCTTTATTTGTAACTCCGGATGTAAATCAACCCGAACTTAAGGAGCAAGCATATTGCCCTGACTGGTTAATGTCCAAGCTTTTCGAATGCCTTCGATGGCGAAACACCTTGCTGCTTTGCTCGAATACTCGTTAATCAGCCAGGGCTATACTTAGACAAATTGCTGGATCAATATGATCAGCCCTATGATTCCGAAGATTACTCCCCAGTATTCCATTTTGATCCAAAAAAGCGAGTGGTGTGGCTTGATTTCAATTTCTCGCCCTGAGGCTTTATCAATCACCATTCTTCCTGGCTCACCGTTCCACTTCTTTCCCATGAACCAACTGAATCCTGCGGTACTAAAAAGGGCTACAACAAAGGCATAATCACTATATGCGGAAGGTAAGATCTGCACGAAAAGCACAAACACAACAATCAAAACAATGGCTGAAAGGAAACCTCTTCCTGACCAAACAATCATACTTATTCAATTTTATGTACTGCCTACTCTCATTTTCCAGTCCTATTTCGGCTTACTCAGACTTGTCGGATTATCAAAAAACCGAACGACACTTAGTCCCTGACTTTAGCGGGAGGTAACATAGATTTGCCGTCTTTTTTCTAGCAAAAAGAAAAAGCTCAAAATGACACGGTGAATTGATCACCAGCAAACTAAAAAAATATACGAACAAACTATTACCTATTTCCATCATAGGGTACTAATCACACAAACACAATAATCATTTCAATTATGAAAAAACAATACCTACAAATGGCCATTTGTATAGCAATTTATGTCAGTACGATTGCAAGTAGTCAATGTCAAATTCCAACGGGTTCATCAAATTGTGACTATCGATTTGCAATAGACATCAAATTCCACATTGTCGCTTTCGAAGAAACCGATGTGGATATCTGCGGAGGAGAGTGCGACCCTCCTCACCTTAACTTTGAGGAAGCTTATGATCCTGGGAATAACGAGATCTTCCTGAATGATGCACTTGCAGACATGCAATCATACTATTCTGAACATGAAATCTTCTTTTCAAAAAAAGAGACTAACTACATTTTCGATGACAACCTGGCCAATACTGGAAGCATGAATGCATTAAGGAGTCATGCTGATTTTGATCATAATGCACTAAACATCTTCATCGTACCCAGAAGTAACACACAGCCCATAACTTATGCCATTGGTAGCAATACCATCGTAATTGGCCGAAATTACCAGGGCCTATGGGTTAATGTCCATGACACCACATTTCCACATGAAGTGGGGCATGCATTGGGCTTATATCACACCTACCATCAAGGTCACATTATTGGCAATTGCGAAACTACGGGCGACCGGGTGTGTGATACGCCTCGTACACAAGAAACAGGTGAGAATTGCGGAAATTCAGCTGGAAATTGTTCCATGTGTAGTTCTTCCAGTATCAATCGAGTCAACCTGATGTCAAAATTTCCAGATGAATGCAGACAAGAATTCACTGCAGGACAAGTCGAAAGAATGCGGAATCAGATGCTCAACAACCCAAATGTAACGCCATACGTCACAGCCACCTTACGTTCTCTGGCAGCACCTCCAATCAGTGGCTCTGACTGCTTCGAAATCACTCCCGGTACTACAACTCACGAATTTTACAACTTACCTGGTGCTATGATATCAGAAGCCGATCAGTTCAACTGGTCAACAACTTTTGGTACGATCACTAAATGTTACAAAAAGGTTAATGGTAACTATGTACTTACCAATTGTCACCTTGTCAATTCCGGTAAAGCCACCAATGCACCCATCCCAGCATTACCACAGGACAGAATTGTAAGAATCAGGATCTCACAAACGACCATCGCTAATCCATTCGGATTCGTTCCTTCGGGAGGCTCCTTTACGGTTAAAGCAACGGCACAATCCAGCTGCCAAAGTAGGTCTACACAAATGCAGGTGTCGATCGAAAATGAATGCGTGGAAATACCCCGCGCGATACTGGACCCAATCGAAATAGATGCAACCGCTTTTCCTAATCCAGTGAAGCATGATCAGGTAGGATTGAATTTCAATGCAGAAGTCCCTGGGAAGTATAGAGTTGTATTGGTCAATGCCCTTACCGGACAGCAGCAAGAACTGATGATCGAAGATCTGGAAGCTGGTCAGCAATCATTCGAATTCAAACATCTCGGACTGGAATCCAATTTGTACTTCTTACGCATAGAATCACCTAATGGAGTAACCACGAAACGGCTATTGAACGAAAAACAGTAGGATAAAAAACCCAACCGACAGAGCCGGTACCACTATCGACATACCTGAAGGAAGGTAGTCGATGGGGTACCGGTTTTTTGTTTTATAGAAGTCGTAAAACCTGTTTTGATCTTCTTGTCTACTTCTCGAGATGGGCACACACTTTAGCATGATTAGTCTCTGCTACGGATCTATTTAATCACCAGAGGTTTACAAACACGCGTTCCCTCTTCCTTTAATCTCATTCCATCATTGGGACACA
Source organism: Cytophagales bacterium (assembly GCA_033344775.1). Classification (NCBI taxonomy): domain Bacteria; kingdom Pseudomonadati; phylum Bacteroidota; class Cytophagia; order Cytophagales; species Cytophagales bacterium. Next base: position 1,767,653 of record JAWPMT010000004.1, read on the forward strand.
AATTCATAACTTATTTCCCCAGTTGATCATTGAGTCTTCGTATTTCACCGATGAGCATTGGAATATCTTGTTTTGTGTGTGCGATGAAATCAAAATCCTTAATAGTCGTTCCGTGCATTTCGATATCTTCTCCTCGGCTCGAACCCTCTCCCGTCATTACCATGTTTGAACCACTCGTATGATCTCGTCACTCAATAGATGCCTTCCACGGCCCATTTTGGGTTTTACTACACCTCTGTTCAATTGTTATCAATTCTTCTTCGCTTAACATCTTACTTTTTACCAGGGGTTGTTATCTATGGATTCATCTTCTTTAGCTTATTGTGAAACTGCACCATCCTTCGTCGCATCAGCTTATGATCCATTCAAAATATCTTCGAATACTCCAATTGCATAAAACAAAAAGAGCGCAGATCGGAATCTACGCTCAATAATGGGTGCTCGTAATTGGTTTTATCTACTCTTACCGTTGACCTAATAGAACATTGGGAAGCGTAGGGTAATTCAATCCAATATTCAGAAAGTCAAGCTCAGTGCAATTTCTCTGTAAAGCTGATTCATAAGATCAAAATCGTTTGGATTGCAGAAAAAGCTACTGGTATACACTTCCGTATCTCGCTTGATATTGAATTGAATTAAATCTTGTGGGGGTTCTGATTTAATTCCTGCAACAACCCAAATCGCCTCAAGGCTATTGATTGTTGTGGAACCCATTTTCCTCACAACTATGATTTCATTTGTATTAAAATTAGAATAAACCAAATCGTGTAAGGCATATTCACTACCAATCTCATCCCTGTAGATATTGAAATTGTTACGATCGTTGCTAGAATCAATGACGGAAACAATAATCCCGTCGATTGGATTTTCAATAACCTTCCAATTTGACGGAAGGTTTATCTTGAAATTCTGAAAAGATCGGACGTACCAATTTATACGATAATTTTTCTTGCTAGTCTCTTGAAAATAGTTCCAAAAACCTACTTTAAAACCATCTTCATATTTTCCTATTGCAATCACTTTACCGGCTTCGTCAAAGTAAGTCCAGGATCCTACTCTTTTCCCACCTTGGTTCTGGCCTGTAAATCTTAGTTTACCGTTTTTATAGTACTCCTTAGCTTCTCCATCCATCAAACCATTTTCATAATGAATTGAGGATTTCATATTTCCATTATCATGAAACTCAAAATAATTCCCTTGAAGCTTTTTTTCAATCAAAATATACCTTGATTTCAGGCTACCATTTTTATAAAATTCCTCTACAGGATCATTCTTTTCAATACAACCAGAAACCAGGAAGATAAAAACAATTAGTAAATTCGAATAGCGATATAAGCTCATAGTCAACAACTTAACAGCCAAGTATTATTCCTCTCTTTTTGCTCGAACATTCTTCTCAATTTCAGCATTAACACCTCCAGAAATACCAAGAAAAAGTGCTATATTAAAATTAGCTCCCGCTTTGAGTTTCGAATCAACTTGACCTGTTGTCAGATTATTTTCCAACTCCGCAGAAACTCCAGCAACCCCAACTGAACCTGAAAATTTATCTTGAAACCCATTTTCATCTAAAGTTATTGTATTCTTAACACCGCCACCTGCTAATAAAGACGCGCTGAATTCTGATTCACCTTCGATTCCTCCTTCCCCACCAATAGGATCAATATCAAAATTGAAACTTACGCCTTCGGAAGACAGACTTATTCCAATTTTACCCTTGATTATTGTGAGTGCTCCAAGATTTGCTGTCAAACCTGCTCCTTTTTCAACCTCTCCGGCAATTTGTAATCCAAAGTTAATTTTCCCTTCTGCAGAAACACCTGCTTTACTATCTTCTCCGAAAACGGCTCCGTAACCATCCCCTAACCCTGAATTCATGATTTGACCGGCTTCCGAAAACCCATCAGCAACATTCTTGGCACCAGAACTTGAAAAAGTTTCACTTAGGTGATTCCCTAATGCTTTGAATCCTTTAACTACATCTTCCCAATCCTTACCATCAGGATCAATTCTGAGAATCGGGTTACCTCCGACATAATTGTAAGGTGACCATGCCAGATAGTTCTCTGAGTGAGGATCTATCGCTAGAAATTTCCCTAGTGCCGGATCATAGAATCTAGCCTGATAGTCAAATACTCCCCATCCCCGTTGCTCTTCTTTCCCATTGTACTTATACAAATTCTCGGGGCTTGTTGCACTTGAATTGAAACTCAACCCAAACGGATAATAATCATCACGCTGTTTCAATACGCCATCTCGGTTCACAGAGGCCCTGACATTCCCCAAATGATCGGTCATGTTGTATTCGTAAGCGAAATAAGCACCATTTCTAATGGCCCGACCTTCGGCATGTTGCAGGAACTTCAGGTCATTGTTCACGTAATGAAAGCCACTCAGGTAATCGGTCGCTTCAGTATTATTTCCAATCGTTGATACCTTCCGCAGCTTGGTTCCTGCAGCATCATAGGTATAGGCAATTTGATCTCCATTGGACTTGATCACCAATTCTGGCAGGTTCAAATGATTGTACCTGATCTCAGTGATCCCCTTATTCAGGTCCTGGATCATGTTACCGTTGGCATCGTAAGCATAATCGTCTCCTGAGGTGTTACCATCCAAAAACAAGGCATTGGGATCTTCAGATGCCTGATCATCCACCCGCATCAGTCGGTTCCCGGTAAAGGCATATAAAAGATCGTCGGAGATACCGCCAGTGCCACGCCGGAATAGGTTCAGAATGTTTCCATTGTTATCATACCGTATCCCAGCATCATTGCCACCGACATTATACATATCATTGGACTGACCCGTGTAACGAGCTATTTTCAAACGGTTGGCCCCATCGTAGGTGTAGGTATAAGTTTGTTCTCCATTGAAGACTCCATTTCCTCCTACAGTCTTCCATTTTATTTGACCGATATTGCCATTGTACTGACCTGCGGCATTGTACAACAATTCCATTCCGAATACATCTTCCTGGCTATCAAAGGTGGTACCACCATTGATGTGCGTTAACCAGCCCCGGATGTTGTATTGGTAACTTGTAGACAATTCTTCGTTACTGAGTTCTTTCTCCTGAAGTTCGCCCCTCTCATTGTAGCTATTGCGAAGCAAGGTCACGGGAGCCTGACCATCAACGCGATGCGTAACGGACAATAATCGATCGGCGTGATCGTAGGCAAAATTCTCCTCCACAGTAGTTGTGAAACCATGTGCTGTCTGCGTTCGAACGGATTGAGCGATTGAAGGCAACACCTTGTTAATATAGGAGTTAGTAACCACCTCATTTCCTCCGGCATGATTGTCACCGACAGCTTTAATCACACGCAATTGCTCATCATAAAAGCTTACCGTACTCATAAAATCACTGGAACCAAGGACTTTCGTTTTCGCTCCGGTAGCCAACCCTTTTATGCCCATCTCAGCACCAGCAGGTGGCGTTTCCGTCGTGAAGTCATAATCATCATAATAACTGACCGTCAAAACGTTTGATGAATTGATGTTTCGCGGAAAAGCCTGATTGGTGTACAACAACAGCCCTCCTGAACTAAGCGACGCTTCATTCAGCACACTTTCACCATTGACCTGACTTTGAATGGCATCGCGGTTACCCACCAGTGAAACACGTCCGGTCTGAACGGGTCGATCATACACATCATACTTGGTGAAATCCCATTCGCTGGTGTAATTCACTTCATTGGACGTCAGCCTGAAAGATTCACCTGCAGAAGAAGTGAAACTAAAGCCACTTGTCAACCTTCCTGATTTGTTATTCAACAAAGCATAGGATTGCCCCTGATATTGATCAATTGCCAGGTCTTCGTAGATCAATTCCAAATTCGCATCACCTGAATCTGAAAGTCCGTGATCATTCCCTTGCTGGCTTAGTATCAAGCGGTCGTTCAAATCATAAACCATATATGAGGCTTCGGCTCCAGGTACTTTTTTCACAATCATCCGATTGCGATAGTCATATTGATATTGGAAACAGAATTGACCAACCCAATCCGGACTCACAGCCGTATTCCCCTGGTTCAAAAACTGGCGAACGCCCTCAGGTTGAATTACATATCGTAGATTATTCAAATCGTCGTACAAATAATAGGTCGATAGGTATTCCGAGGTGTTCTTTTGCACTTTCTTCAGGATCACCTGACCTGATTTTTCCTTAAACTCAATGGTTTTAAATCCATTTTCGTTAGTGGTCTCAGAAACGATTAGGGATCCTTCACTGCTTCCATTTGAAGCGGGATAGAGGCCATCGTGATAAAATCCTTCGTCATTCAACCCCCACCGAATCACTTGATCTGACACCATGTTTGTGCGGTACACTGAAGTCACGCCTCTATCTGGAGACTCCTCTCTGTTCCAGGAGAGACCAGGAGCATGTTGTGTCAATACCCGATTGAGCGGGGACTGATCAAACACTTGCTCGCTAAAGGCAAAGTCTCCATCGTCTCCAAATCCTTGTCCATAGAAGAAATTGATCTGCTCGATTACCGGATGGGACTTTTTAGTACCAGTAGTGCCCTCGGCATAGGGTAAATATTGGACGGGATTCCGACCAAACCCATCAAATTCAACAAAAGACACCAGGTCTTTTCCATTGGGAGAAGCTTGCTTACTCACGGTTTGCTCGAGTCGTCCAAGCCCATCCACGTATTGGGTAGTTACGCTTACTTGTGACTTGTCCAATGCCATCGAAGCACTTTCTGATAGCTCAGTGGTCCTGGGGGTTCGATAGGTGAATGTTCGCTGATAGCCTTCATCGTAATTGTAGGTATGCATTTGAAGGATGTTACCATTGTAGTCGGTTGTTCCCTGACCATCACGCACGAGACGAAGCCTGTTAAAATCATCATACTCATAGGCAGTAGCTCGACCGTTTGCATCTTTCATCAACTTCATGCCTACTCCTGGATCGTACAAAACCGTCGTAACCCGGGCTTTAGGAAGATCATTTCTCAGGAATTGTCCTAGTTGTAAGAGTTGTGTCTCTGATTGTGCATTTACATCCGACACACCGTGCACCAATAAAACCGAATTGACTTCATCCAAAGAAGCATTCTGAATCTGGAATACGGGTAACGTATGGTCATAGGCCCATAAATAGGTCTTTGGAACTTGATTACGGCCAATAACTTCAGTGGGATTACCATGATTATCATAAGCAGTAATTTCAAAAACGTCTTCCAGCGGATGGTCCTTGAAAGACTGTCGTACACCGGAAGCCAGGATTTTGCCACCGTAATAATTGTAGTCTAACTGAGATGTCTGCTGAAGTGCTCCATCCCTCCAAGTTTCCGTCCTGATCAGTTCTGAGATATTGTTGTTCTCTATCAATCCTGCTAAAGCGGAGAGTTCGGTTATGTCGTGTGGGTAAAACAATTTCTGGAGGGATTGCGAACCGTCACTATTAATTGTCTCGCTCTGAACCAATTGAAAATGTCGATATGTAGCATCGTAGGTGTTCCGGGTTACGTTTCTTAAAGAACCTTCCTCAAAATACTGAACGGTTGTGGTACTATCTAGTCGGTTCCACCACATAGGGAGCGTGAATTTGGATATCTTCAATTCTCCAACCCCTGCAGCACAGCTCACCACATTGTACTGCTGATAAGAAACATGGATCCAGCCTCTCCTGGGGATAAAAACAGGATCAGCTTGCCAGGATTCAAGCCTCACATCTAATTTACCCTGGGCAATGAATTGATTTTTCAACTGCAGCGCCTCAACCATTTGATCATCAAACTGACTTTGATTGCTGGCTTCCCATACCCAATAGTTCCGGCCATCCCAATTGCAAAAATCAGTTCCACTGGCAGTTTTGGCCTGGAACTTGTATATGACAGATTCATCCGTACTACCCAACTCAGTATGTATGTATCGATCGAGAATACTATTTGGATTAGCCAGAGAAGCAGGCGAAATCCCAAAGCCGATTTCACTACCTAAAGTCGAATTAGAATAATGATTGGTTTGTTTTTGAACTAATCCTTTGGTCGCATCATACGTTCGCTGCTCGTAGAGTTTCCCATTATTATTAATTGACTTTCGATAGATAGCGGTATGCGTGGTACGCTTATCGTGAAAATAGTTTTCAACATAGCCCTGATCAAATGTTCCATCAAAAGCAATCTCCGTAACCACGGGATAGGTCATGTAGTGATCACCGTTTGACTTGTTGTTTCCGCCCCGTTCTACGGTTTCAGTAGTTCCTGGGCCAGAAAAGCTTCCATTTGACACAAATCCAGTGGATTTGGTACTAGACTCAAAGTTCAGAGGCAAGTGTAAGGTGCCCTTGCCGTTTTCTCCTGCAAATAAAGTCTCGTCAAAAACAGGAAGTCTGGAAAGTGCGTCGTAATGGAAAAACCGGGTTTGTGCCATTTCAGTAGCATCGGATTTATCCACAATTTTAAAAACCCTTAAGCCCCCTACTTCATGATGATCAATCACATCAGGTGTGGTCACCTTAGCTTGCAGCGTTATGTTTTCATCCGAATTCAACATCACTACACGATAGACACCTGGATCCAGGGTAATCGGGAATCGTTCGTTATATCCTTGCGGCAATTGATCAAAGAACTGGTATTCTGCGAAAGCAGACGGACCATTTACCGGATCAATAAAATCGCAAGGCTGCTTAACCTCATCGGTATAGTGACAAAAGTCAAACGTGTTTCCTGGAGGTGTGTCGCAGGAAATGATATCCCCGGATCGATAGAGCGCGAAAAACTGATAGTTGCCCAATTGATTAGGTACAACAATTCCATCGGCCCGGATATCCATATAGTATTGCGTCCTTTCCTTTACCAGAAATAGGTTATCTGTTCCATTAGGTTTTGTGTTGTATGCGCCATGCGCATCATCACATTGAAAAAAGTCGTAGGGATCTGTATCATTTTGTCCTCCTCTTGCCACTCCATTATACAAGACTTCCGTTGCCCCTTCCTGCCAAACTGAAGTTTTGGATCGATGGGGTTGATAATGGTATTCCGATGTTCCTCCTGTCGGGTAAGTGATCTTTTTTAACGTACCCCGTTTCGCAAATTGAAAGTTAGGTGTCCGGTTTGCTCCTTGAAATGTGGTATTGTACTGATCAAAATAGGCATTATATGGAATCAAAGTAGGGCTCGTATCTCTACCCGTATAGTAACCCCAATAGTCCTGGCCAAAAGAACCTCTTCTGGGCAAATCACCTGAGATATAATGGAAATCATAGACCTGGGGCGCTTCCCCATTTCCCTGTCCATACAGTTCAATACCATCTAGTTTCAGGCGCACGGCATATTCATCCGTCATGTCATCGCCAAAGTAGGACTGATTGAAGTAGTAACTCCTCAATTCATTGCCAAAGACATCACTGATCTGAATCGCTTCAAGGGCGTTTCGCCCGCGAAGATCCGCACGATCCTCGGCACTTGGGAGCAGCGTCATTTCTTCATTACCATTCAACAAAATAGCCCGCAGCTCAGACTGGGTGATCTCATAAGTAGGAAGTGAACCACCTGAACGTCGATCAAGATTCTCGTTCGCATTCTGATCTATGTACACTTCAGTACTTCCGACATACTGAGGCTTTTCCCATGACTGTGGAGCAGTGTAATCAAACTCAATGACATCTCGCTCAGAAACGATACTGGTGATCAACCAGGAGGAATTGTACACCTGCACATCATCCGTCGTATTGTTTTGTCGGACAAGGGTCCTTTCCACCTGACTGAAGGTATATCGGTTTCCTTGTGTATCATCAATGATCCAACCTGTGATGACTAGATTCTTGGTATTGCCGTTGGTCAACACTTCTACTCGCAATCCAGGATGCTCCATGCAATGGGCGCTCAGGTTGGAGTAATCGATAAAGAGTGTCCCACTAAGCCCGTTGATACTAAAAGAGTACACGTCCGGTTGCGTTTCGAAATATCCTTCTTTTACCTTATCTATGAAATCATAAAACCTTCCATATTCTCCAGCTGGTTTCCACGCACCATTATCGACAAAGTGCTTTACAAACTCATAATCCTCATTGATGGTATGGCCACTACCTACAAATGCATCACTGTAGTACATTTGATATTGAGGTGATGCAGTAATCCAATCATCCACTTTGCCATTCTGTTGACGAGTTACTGCACCTCCGGCATTGAGGTTCCAACCCAAGCCCACCCAGGTGGCTAGCTGATTCACTTTCACTCCGGACGCATCATAGGTCAAACTAATGGGCATCTGAATATCCTTTCCTTGTATGGTATGGATGGGAATGGAAATATTAGGAGAACCTGTGTATAAGGAAACAGGCGTGCTTCCATACTTAATGAATGCCTGGGCTTCCGGAGAAGGTGGAATTTTCACCAATTCCTCCAACGTTGGGGTGTTCTGCCCACCCCCATTGTCTTCACCTATTTGTGCCCATAGGTTATACCCGCAAAAGAGTATTAAGAGCAATGTCACAGCTACGCTATGAGTCAATTGCCAATAGAAATTAGTCCTCATTGTTGTGCTGTTCCTTCAGTTGAGTTTGTAGTTCACTTACCGTATTTCTGAGTTCAAGATTGTTCTGATCTAGCTGTTCAAGGCGTTGCTCTTGCTTGATCAGATGAAGCGTCAATTCTTCAATCTTCTCCAATAACCTGGCATTCATGTCACCAACAGCGACACCATTTGCGGCTACTTCTGCGGCACTTGGAATACCCGGAAGGTGATGGTTGTCTTCAATGAATTGCGCGGTTTCTTCTAAGGACAGCAAGTTGTATTCAGGAGCAAAAACGTAATCAGGCCATGGCGAAGCTTGTACCAACACTTCTCTGGAACGAATGATGCCATTTACTTCAAGCTTATTCGTAGGGTTCTCTGTACCAATACCAACATTCCCCTCTTGTGTTATGGTCATCTTGTTATTTTGCCAATCACCATTTGTTTGAAAATTCAGACCATCATTCCCTGACAAGACCATCGTTTTCTGAGATCCAATTGAACTCCCAAATGATGAATGAACCAATTGTAGGCGATCTGTAACGGAGGGCCCTATTGAAATGATTCCTTCATCCTGCAATTCCAGGAATTTCCAATTGCTACCATAATTTCCCATAACACTGTTTCCTCCCAAAATGATACTCCCATCACGGTGGATCAGGTCGTTATCATTGGAAGCACCTTTCCAAATGGTATTAATGATCGACTCGCCGGCTGAATTCAGGAATGCCGTAGCCTTGACATTGCCAATTACGTCCAAAGCCTCATTGGGCAATTCAGTTCCGATTCCCACCGCACCGGTTGAATTTCTGATGGTCATGGCAGTCTTATATGCGGTAGTTCCCAGGTTCAGATTGATGTTCCCTCCTGATCTTATCACTGCCTTCTTGGCATCTGTACCATCGCCAACATATCCCATGTAAACACCACCCGCATTGCCACTATGATTAAAAGCCCCAAGCAAGTACTCTACATTATTGCCGGCGTTGTTTTTTTCAACCTCCAGCGTATAATCGGGAGCCATGGTTCCAATACCAATGTTTCCATTGCCGGCAAATGTCATCTCTCTTCTGCTATCTGTTTTGTTCAGGATTTGAAGACCGGTATTTCCTTGCAACCGCAGCTCATAGAGATCATGCCCGTCTCTTTCTAATCGAAAGCCGTTATCATTGCTTTGTTTGACCTGCAGTTTTGCAAGGGGCGTAGTAGTCCCTATGCCTACATTGCCATCTGCCGATACTTTTACCCTTTCTACATCATTTGTGCCTATTGTAAAATCATAATTCCCAAATGAGCCAATGTGCATGATGCCATCTGTAAAAAGGGTATTTCCATCGATGTACATAGAAAATGAATTATCCTGAACTCTCAATCCTGCTTTTGACAGATCCATTTGCCCCCATCGGCCCACGGTCGCATTTCTATTGATGTGTAATGTTCCTTCTGGAGTCTCTGTTCCAATTCCGACAAATCCATTGCTATTCAGAATGGTCATCCGGGTATTGCCAGTTGAACTACTTGTCATTCCAGTATTGAAAATCAAGTTTTTCGTATCGTGTGAGGCAAGAATTCCTTCACCCAGAGCGACTTTTCTCTGAAGAAAGATCCTGGCACGGTCCGTTTGGAAATGGGCCCAATTCGAATTTTTCGAACCAATATCTACATATCCATAGTTGGAGCGTATTCTAAGTGCACCGGACTGATTCCCTCTGATCGGGCCATTGATATGTAAAGTTTCCTTGGGGTCGGTCACGCCAATCCCCACTTTGCTGTCTTGAATGTAGATGTTTCCTGAGCCGTTGACTCCCGGGCCTTCCCATTGGGCAAATCCGAGGTGACAGACCGAAAAAAGTATGGCAGAAATTAAGATGATCTTGAATTGCGATTTCATTTTGATGTTAAGTTTTATTTCATTCCAAGAATCCGGAACTCCTGTATCAGCATCTTATTACTAGCATACCGATGCATAAGGATTCCTTCATTCTCGTTTTCCACCTTAGTACCCAGGACAGGTAAGAGGTAATACCCATTCCACATATATTTTTAAAAAATCAATTGATCCAACGATGTGGGAACACCATAAAATTCAGATACATTAGTTTTGTAAAACCTTGTGTTTCAAACAGAAGGAAACAACTGAATTCCATATACATTGATCGAAAAACGCGTTTTACTGAATCAATTAAAATCTTCGCCCTCTGAAAGAAAGGCTGCGATCCAATACCTTTATCGGTATTATTTTAAGTCAATAAAGCAGTATATCCTGAATAATGGCGGGAATTCAGAAGATGCAGAAGACATATTTCAGGAAGGGCTTGTGGCGTTGTATGAAGCCGTTCTGGACAACCGATTCAGGAATGAATCTTCCGTGGAAACTTATCTCTTCGCGATCTGTAAAAACCGATGGTTGAAGCGTTGGAATAAAATAAAAAAGTGGGATGATAACCAATCTCCAACAGAAGAGGCATCTGAACCAAACTACGACCAGGACAAACTCATGACACTCCTCGAACACCTGAATAATTCATGCAAAAAACTGCTATTGGCGTTTTATTACTATAACCAATCGATGGCGGAGATCAAAGCCCTTTTCAGTTTGAAAAGTGAGCAAGTAGCAAAGAATAAAAAAAGAAATTGCATGAAGCATTTGATTCAAATCGTGAAGGACAAAAACCTGACCATGGACCAATTCATCACCCATGAGTTCTGAACAAGATCATATCGAGCTTTTTGACCGGATAAGCCAGGGTCAGGCCACCTCAGAAGAAAGGGATGCTTTTGGTAAGCAATTGGCAAGTGACAATGAATTTGCCAGAGACTATGAAGCGTATAAGGTGGGTAGACGCGCGCTGGACATAGAAGGTTTTATAACCGATATAGGGGAAGTCCGAGGTGGTGAGCAACGTAAAAAATCGATTCTTGTGCGATTGATTCCTATAGGTATCGCTGCTTCTATCTTATTAGGCGTGGTGATTTTTAACAGAAATCAAAGTCCTTCCCATTTGGCCTTATTTGAGGAACATTTTTCGCCCTATCCTTATCTTTTCCAGGACCGGACTGGCAGCGCCAGCCAATCCGATGAAGCAGCAGCAGTGAACAAATACCAAAATGGCAAGTATGAGGAAGCACTGTCCTTATTTCCCGTGATCGTGAAAAATGACACCACCCTTTTTTTTAAAGGCTTGAGTTTTCTTGGGCTACAGCAAGCAGATAGCGCGCTTCAGCTATTCGATCAGCTTCCAAAAACCAACTTCATCCTGAATGAAGAAGTACGCTGGTACAAAGGCCTGGCTTATTTGTTACTTCAGGAAGAGGATTCTGCTATTTTTTATCTTCAATCCATTCCTGTTAGTTCACAACATCAACCCGATGCGGAAGCCATCACTCAGGAATTACGGAAATAAAACAAAGCAAAATTTGTTTAACTATAACAGTTAGCAATAGATCAAGCCAATACCCGGCCTTCCTTTTTGGCTGCGGCTTCTCGATAAGCTCCAATGGCTATCCCCAACGCCATACCCATTCCTGTACCCATAGACAAGCCCAAAGCAATGCCCATAGTGGGATCGATAGCAACTCCAAATGTCATCCCCAAACCCTGACCGAAGACCATCCCAAAAACCATTCCCATGGTTGTGTAAGAACCTTGGGTGATTAACGAAAATTCCTTTTGCAGAAAAGCAGTGAGGGCTGTGTATTTCTTCCTTAAATACTTCCTACGATTAGCCGTCTGAGCATCCAATTCCAGCTCTTTCAATTTTCCTTCTAGCTTTCGAAGGTCTTCCTCAGACCATTCCCGGTCATTCAAGTTATTGAGTACTTTTAGAAAAGCCAGACAGGTCCGCATTTCAGCATTACTCAGTGAACTGTCGACTTGATTTTTAAAAAAGTTAATTGTTTCGGGAATTTTCATTGGCCTAATATAGCGATCATACGTTTCTTAACGCTTCCACATCCGCTATTTCCATCGGAGCAGGCTCTCCCAACAATTGAGCACCCTCACCAGTGATCACATAGTCGTTTTCGATGCGAATGCCGCCAAAATCCATGTACCCTGCCAACTTATCGTAATTGATGAAAGAGGCTAGTTTCTTCTCGGATTTCCATTGTTCGTATAGCTCAGGAATGAAATAGATACCAGGTTCGTTGGTCAGTACGAGGCGTTCTTCAAGGGCTTTTCCAAACCGAAGCGCACTCAACCCCAACTGAGTAGATCGGGGAGTTACGTCATCATATCCTACGTGGTTTTCTCCAAAATCTTCCATGTCATGTACATCCATACCCATCGAATGCCCCAGACCATGCGGAAAGAATAAAGCATGTGCACCCTGCGCAACGGCTTCATCCACATCTCCAGACATCAATCCAATTTCTTTCAATCCTGAGATAATCACCCTGGCGGCATTCAAATGCACTTGCTGATAAGTCACCCCTGGCTTAGACATCTCCGCGCTTGACTTCAGAGCATCCAAAACGATCTGATAAACTTCTTTTTGCTTCTGACTGAAAGCCGGGTCTACCGGATACGTTCGGGTCATGTCCCCGGAGTATCCATACAGGTTTTCGGCACCACTGTCACACAACAAGAGCCTTCCAGATTGCATGGTATTGCCGTAATAATGGTTGTGCAGTGTCTGGCCATTAATGGTCACGATTGGTGGAAACGAAACTCCTGCCCCTTTAGACAAGGCCACTTCATTCAGATGAGCCACAATCTCGCGTTCCACCATGCCTGGCCTCGCCATCTTCATGGCTTCCTGATGCATTAGTGAGGTAATACTTACGGCATCATGTAGCTGCTCAATTTCTTCGTCACTTTTATAGGCCCTTAGGCTAATTACCGCATGGATCAGATCAAGAGAATTACCTTCCTGAATATCAAAGGCACTTTTTCCAAGCCATTCAGCAAGCTTTAGAATATTTCGTTCTCGATAAGGCGGTAAATAATGCACCTGACCTCCGAGCGACTTTCCGATTGCTGAAGTAGGTAATACCTTTTCTACCCCTACGGAAGCGGCCAGGTCAGCCATCCTTGGTTGTGGGCCAGTCCAGACGATATCATCCATGCTCAGATCATTCCCAAACAGGATCACTTCATCCTTATCCACATCGATCAACCCTGCTAAACCAGGCTGATTCAACCCGAAGAAATACCGAAAGGTACTGTCTTGTCGGAACGGATAGTGATTGTCACCATAATTCATGCTGCTCTCTTCATTACCCAGCAAGAGGATCTGTCCTCCGGCTAGCTTTGATTTGAGTTCAGCTCGACGTTCGTGATAGGTAGTAGGGGCGAATAAGGGGCTTGACATAGGGTTTTATTGGGGTAAACTTGCAATGAAGTCAGCATAGGTCATACCTGACTCTGTAATGGCTGCTGTGGAACAGCTCAGTTCCGTAGCTTTCGCATTGATATCGGCTACTCTGGTGGCTGGTGATGGGTGCGTACTTAAGAACTCAGGCACACCGCTGCCTCCAGCCGCTTCTATTTTTTCGAAAAAGGTAGCCGCTCCATTACAGGCATAATCAGTAGCTTGAAGATAGATCACAGAATATTCATCAGATTCCGCCTCATCATTACGACTGAATTGTAGACTCAACACATTGCTGGCAAGAGCAGCAACATCTGCTGCTGAGCCATCACCCAATGCAATAGAAATCAAAAACTGTAGCCCAAGTTGCTGCTGCAACTGTTCTTTTGAATGGCGTAGGGATGCATGCGCAATTTCATGCCCCATTACTCCGGCGAGATCATCTGCACGATCCAAAAACTTGATCAGACCTGTATATACATAAATGAAACCCCCAGGTGTGGCAAAAGCATTAAGCACGTCATCGTTGTGGATGATTTTCACCTCATCGTATTGAAAAATGTCTTTGTGCTCTACATCATTGCTTTGCAGGATATTGCTGGTCATCGCTCTGATGTAAGCATAAGCCTCTGGGTAGTCAGCCGCAGAAAGAATAGGAAACTGAGTAGGATCGGATTCGATCTGTTGAACGACAGTCCTACCCAACTCCACATCATTGGCAGGAGTTAATCCGGTAATTTGATCAATGATTGAACCATCTTCACCGCAGCTGATGAAAAAGGTGAATGAAGCCAGACAAATGGCAAATAGGGAGAAACGAATGTTTTTCATGGCAGTACTAAGCTAATTGAAGGTCAATTATCCCTCAAAGTTAAGGATTCAAAACGGCTAACGCATGTTGTTTGTCATGATATAGCTGTTCGGCCAGGGCTTCTTTGCTTGGAAACTTCATTTCATTGCGTAGCATCTTTACAAATTCCACCTGAATGTTCTGACCATAAATATCTTGTTCAAAGTCAAAAAGATTGACTTCAATCTGCATGCGCGTGCCTGCCACCGTAGGACGGATACCAATATTTAGCATTCCCTGATAGCGCTTTTCACGAACCAATACATGTACGGCATATACTCCATCGGATGGAATCAGTTTAAACTCTTCTGCGATGTAAATATTGGCCGTGGGATAGCCCAACGTTCTACCAAGCTGATCTCCTTTGATGACAATGCCTTTCAAGGAATAGACGCGCCCGAGGAAATTGGCGGCTTCTTCACACTGACCCGCCTTTAATGCGTTTCGGATCTTGGTGGAGCTGATGCCTACATCATCGATATCCAGTCGGGGGATCTCTTCTATTTCAAAGCCAAAATCCGTCTGATGTTCCTGTAAAAACTGGAAACTCCCTTCACGATTTCGACCAAACTTGTGATCATACCCAATGACAAGCTTCTTTGTCCCAATCCGATTGATGATGATGTCCTGAATGAATGTGGTAGAACTCATCTCAGAAAACTCTCGTGTAAATGGGATTTTGATCAGGTAATCAATACCCTGATCCGCCAAAAACGTAGCCTTCTCCAAAAAGGTGGTGAGTAATCTCAGGTCGCCCCAGCCTTTACCAAGAACGAATCGGGGGTGCGGCCAATATGTGATTACAACACTGTCTCCGTTTTGCTTCTTTGCCAGGTCCGTCACCCGTTTCAAAATCTTCTGATGGCCCACATGCACCCCGTCGAAGGTACCACTGGTCACCACAGGATTCCGAATCCCTTCGATTTGGGTAATGTCCTCAATGATCTTCATGGGCGCGTTCGAGTTGCACTTCTTTTAGAAATTCCTCTACGGTCTTCGCCTGATCCACATGGTATTCACCGATACTGGTTCTTCGTAAGCTTTTCAAGTATCCACCAACGCCCAGGTGTTGTCCAAAGTCCTGAGCCATGCTTCGAATATAAGTACCTTTCGAGCATTCGATCTTAAAAGCAACATCCGGCAAATTAGCCTCTATATCAAAACGATGGATTTGCACTGACCGAACCTTCATTTTTACAGTTTCGTTGCGGCGGGCTTTTTTGTAGGCTCGTTCACCATCAATTTTTACAGCCGAATGAGCCGGTGGGATTTGCTCGATAGGTCCCGTTAACTTTAGCCTGGCCGCTTCCAAATCCGATGCGAAAATGTGATCTATTTCAGCCTGACTATCAAATTCCGTTTCCAGATCATAGGAAGGTGTAGTCTTGCCTATTTCAATGATCCCTTCATAAGTTTTGTTCAGGCCTTGTAATTGCTCCAGCTTTTTGGTCCACTTTCCAGTCCCAATGAGCAACAAGCCTGTCGCTAAAGGGTCTAGCGTTCCTGCATGGCCAATCTTTTTGACTTTCAGCGCATAACGTAGCTTTTTCACTACATCAAAGGAGGTCCATTGGTAGGGTTTGTCAATCAACAACAATTGACCTTCCTGGTATTTCTCTAAGGGTTTCAAATCAGGGAACTCAAAATAGCAAGCACTCCGACAATCAAACAATAAATAGCGAAATAAGTCAGTTTACCACGTCGAACTAGCTTGATCATCCATTGACAGGCCAAAAAGCCTGATATAAATGCTGCCAAAAATCCAACAACAAGCGCAACCACACTGATATCACCAGCCGCTTCCGGTGCTTCGAAATAGTCTTTCGCCTTGAGCAAGCTTGCGCCTAAGATGGGAATCAGCACCATGAGAAATGAAAACCGTGTTGCTTTGGTTTTATCTACCCCCAGTAACAACGCGGTAGCAATGGTCGATCCAGACCGTGAAACACCTGGCAAGATTGCCACCGCCTGGGCCATTCCTATGATCAAGGCGCTGAGATAAGAAACTTCTCCCTCGGTGTTCTTCTTGAAATAAGTGAAAAACAGCAATACGCTGGTGAAGATGAGCGCTGAACCGACCAACAACATGTTGCCTGCAAACAAGATCTCGATTTGATCTTCATAAAGAATACCAATTACGCCAACGGGGATCATAGAAATGATGATCTTGATCGTAAATGACCAGGATTCATTCCATTTGAACGCAAGAAGATCTTTGAGAATCACTTGTATGTCCTTCCCAAAGACCACTATGGTGCTCAATGCCGTAGCAGCATGAACGACCACTGCAAATAGCAAATGATCAGAAGTCTGGACGTTTAGCAAGACGTTGCCAATTTCTAGATGACCGCTGCTACTAACGGGTAAGAACTCGGTTAATCCCTGGATTATACCAAGTATAAGGGCCTCAAGCCAGGACATTCAGGATCAGGAAGTAGGGGTGCTTTTGTCTTTGTAAAGAATGGCAAAAAATTGGATCACAAATCCGAATATCACGGTGATTGGACCCAGCGTAAGTCCCAAAAATCCAAATCCGTAAGGTTCTGTATCCAGTGTCATGATGAAAAAACCGATGGCCAGGATCGCAATACCCAACAACATGATCAGGTAATTCTTTTTGGTAAACGCAAATTTTGATTGTTCTGACATATTTAATAAAGTTCGTCTAACGATGTTTTCAAATATCTTCTTATGGCAAGCAGGGTGCTAAGATACGCAACTATAATCCCAAGCAGTACAAGCAGGCCATAAAGTATTAAAATACTCTGTTCGTCCTGCAATTGTTTCAAATCTTCCATCCTATTGAGCGCTGACTGATATAATCCGTAAAGAATACCACTGGTCAATAGTCCTGCCAACGCGCCATACAACACGGCGCGGTTAAGAAAAGGCCTTTTTATGAACCGCCCGGTCGCACCTACCAGCTGCATACTGCGAATGAGAAATCTTTGGGAAAACAGGGCCAGTTTGATGGTATTATTGATCAAGATCACCACTACGATCAGCAAGATCAATGCGAAACCCAGTAAAATCACGCTGATCTTGGTCAGGTTCTGATTGATGCTACGTACCAGCGATTCCACGTAACTTACTTCATATACCCCTGTCAATGCCTCTAGCTCTTTTTCTATCACCTTCAGGCTATCCACGGATTGATAGTCCTGCCCGACATTGAGCACAAACAGATCTCGCAAGGGGTTTTCTCCCAGTAATTGGGTAAAATCTTCTCCTGTGTCTTTGATGAATTGCTCAGCAGCTTCATCTCTACTCACGAACCGCACCAGGCGCTGATCATCGGTTTGTGGCACATATCTTTTGGACGTAAGGATGCGTTGGATCCGGTTTCGCTCACCGGATTGAATGTCTTTCTTTAGAAAAACCTGAACTTCGACATTCTCCTGAATAATAGTGGTCAGACGATTGGTATGGACCAACAATAACCCGAAAAGGCCGATCACGAGCAAAGCCAGCGTGATGCTAAATGTCACGCTCATGAACGGGTAACTGCCGAGTTTGCGCTTTTTTCTTGGTTTCCGGGATTCCATCAACCCAAAAGTAATAAAAGCGCCCTGAAGAAGGGCTTTACTTCTTGTTCTGAAATACTTGTAATTCGCTTAGCAGCGCTGCATCCTTGATCGCATCAAGTTTCTTCTCCTCTTTGGTACTTTCCAATCGATAGTATTGATCAGCATGGAAAAGGAAAATTTGCTTGCCCCCATCCTGTTGATTGATCTCAAGGATCTGATAAGGGGAATCACCAAAATCTCCATAGAGCGCCAATTTACCATCATAGTAGCGATAACGAAGCGACTTGGCTTTTTGATCCAAACGCTCAATGTTTAGGGCATCGATATCACTGGATTCGATGACGGTATTGGAGAAGGTCTCTTCTAAATCTTCCGGCTCAAATTCACTGGAATCCAGTTCGCTTTCATCCGCAGGAAGATCTACCTGAGGAGCAAAGACAGTATTATCTTCAGACGCCTCTTCCGTTTCTACCGGAGTAATAGTGGTGCTTTCATCTGATGGCACTGGCTCAGGTACGATGACCTTGATGGCTTTAGGTCCCTCAGCAACTTGATCAAGTTGTGCCTCAACAATTATAGTCTTTTCAGGAACTTCGATAACAGGAATCTCTCTCACTTCGAAGGTCGGAGCATCAATCTCTCCCGCTACGGAGGCAGAAGCTTCTTCTGGTAGCAACTGCCAGGTAACAACACCAATCAATGTGGCTAATACTACACCTCCTGCAACTTTTAGCCATGTTGATTGACCTGCAACAGAACCACCGGCAACATCTACTTGTGCCAATCGATTTTTAAGTTGAAGTTTTCGGGCCTGTTGAATACCGGAAACTACCTGCTTCTGAAAAGCAAGCTCTTCCGCAAGGGAGGGATCTTTCTCTAGCTGAGCTTCAAAGTTACTTACCTCAGCAGGAGTCAATTCTCCTCGTAAGTAGGCATCAATGGTCTCTATCTGGTTGCTGGCGTTCATTGATCGAAGAAATCTGTCCTGGTATAACGTTCTTTAATTAAACTATCTAATTTCTTTTTACACTTATACTTTTTCGTCTTTGCCGTGTCTGTATTCGCAAAACCCATTCGGTCTGCAATATCATTCATGGACAATCCGTCAAAGTAATAATAGGTCAGGATGCTTTGGCAGGTTTCCCCTAACTCCTCGATACATTTCAAGACTATTTGGAGGTTTTCATTCTCCTCATACATCTGAAACTCTTCGCCATCTTTTTCCTCATTGGACAGACGACTTTTCCGATCGAGTTCCTTCCGCCACAAATTCTGACAGATGCTATACAAATAGGTACTGATTTTAGAAGTTAAAACCAACTTACCACTTGTCGCTTTTTGCCAGAATGCAACCAATGCTTCCTGGTATATGTCCTGCGCTTCTACCTCTGTCCCACTATTTTTCATGACCACATTCGTCATCATGCGATAGTGTTTCTGATAGAGGTAATCCAGCGCACGCTCGTCTCCATTCTCAATCCGCTTCAGCACTTCACTGTCTTTCATGGAGCAAGCGGGGACATAAATATCCTGTTATTTAATACGACAAAAACCAGATAGGTAACCAGCAACATCCAAAAGGTGCTAAAAAAAATTTACAACAAAGCTAATAGGAAATGAGTTTTGGCGTTACTTAGGGTTATCGCTCCGTTGAAAATACCTGGCCATTTGCGATCCCAAAGACCTTATCTTCTTTTTTCTTCCTAAGCGCATACAACCCCGTAAATTGCCCGAATGCAGGCATATAACCATGATCCGGACTAAAATAAAAGCAGGGAACCTTCAGCCCTTGCTTGGCAGCGCCCCGCAATCGGATGGCCGGATGCAAATGTCCGGAAATATTGTAGAATCCTTCACGTAATACTTTTTCATGTGTCCACAAAAAAGGCCCCAAAATGAGTTCATCGATGACCTCCAACCCCAAATCCGTGTAGTTTTTGTCCGGCAAAATGTCATGATTCCCTTTTACCAGGGTCATTTTAGCTGTTCCATATTGATGGGTCCAGTCTTCAAATTGACGCCACTGGGCATTCGGATCGCTGTGAAACAGATCCCCCAAAAAAATTAAGTATTCAACTTCATATTGCTGGCACAGATCGGTCAGGATGTATAGATCATGGTGATGAACAATCGCGGGAACTGGAATTCCGTTTTTTCGAAAATGCCCCGCCTTACCCAAATGAATATCGGACACTACGAGCGCCTTTTGGGCAGGCCAATACAAAGCTTTATCAGGGAGTAACCACAACTCCTCCCCTTTCAATCGTATTTTGAATGCTCCTACTACGGATGGTTCAACCATCGTAAGGCAGCCAGGTTTGTGTTCGGTACAAAAACATGATATAGCCTCTGACTTTAAGCTTACCATCTTCTATCCAAAGCTTACAGTCATAAACTTTTCCATTCTCAGGATCAAGGATCTCGCCACCCTCATACTGATCACCCTCTTTTTCCATGTCTTCGATGATCTGGAGGCCTACGATCTTTTGATCTTTCTTTTTGCCTTTACATTCGTCGCAAATCGGATCAGGATCTTCATCTGGTCCCGGAATAAACTTAATGATCTTTCCAAAGTATTTATCATCCTCCTGGAATATCTCCACTACGGAACGTTCCTTTCCGCTGTTATCATCCACCGTTTTCCATTTTCCAACAATGGACTGAGCCTGCAAGCCTACAGTCATTCCAAAAAGTGCAAGAGCAACGATTAATAATTGTTTCATATGTATAAAATTGATTTCAAAGACCACCCGAAGCGGGAACCAGCCTTGCCGGCAGGCAGGTTCGCATCAACAAAACTCATCCTTGATTGGTTTGATTGTCGACTAATGCTCATTTCTTGATCTATATTAAGAATTGCGTTTTAAAACTATCTATAAATTGTTTTATAACTCGACCTTCTGCTTGAAGGTTACTTAATTTATTAGTTGTGGCCTTTCGCATATCTGTCCAGTTGGACCTGCATTTTCGCAATACGATCACTGAGCTCTTCGGAAGACAGGTTTTGCCGTCTCAATGAATCCACTAAAATCGGAAAGGCAAATGGCGTCGGCTGAGGCGTTTCTTTCAAAATAATTTCCTGCTGATTGATCCTTCTGAAAGCTTCCAGCATCCTCGATTGTTCAAATTGCTGGCTCATGACCTCATCCATGGATTGCTTCAGCAGCAGATTGCCCCCATCGTAGGTTTCAAATACATCATAAATGATATTACTGGACGCTTGCAGGTGTTTGGCTTTGACATTCTTTCCCGGATATCCCTGAAAAATCAATCCAGCGATCGTAGCTACATCCCGAAATTTCCTACGAGCCAATTCCGTTTTATTCAGACTTTCATTGATGTCTTCCATTAGGTTTTCCTCGCTGAACAAATCCAACTCCAAGGCTTCTTCAATGTGGATCTCCTGATCGGAAAGCAGCTCGAATCCATAATCATTCATGGAAATGGAAAAAGTGATCCGCTGCAGGTTACTGATGCGATAAGCAATCACTCCCGCTAACACTTCATGCACAAACATGCCTTCGAAAGGATAGATAAAGATGTGATTGCCGAATCTCGAAGTAGTCTTCTCAATGAGAAGAGATTTGCGGTGGGGCACAATGGACCACTTCTGCTGAAGATCCAGGATTGGTTTGATGGCCAGCAGTTCGGCTTCCAGGTCCTTACCGATCACGGCTTTCTCCAGCTTTTCCCGGATCACATCTGAAAGTAAGGAAGACAAGGGCAATCTACCACCGCCCCAGGCAGGAGTCACACCACTTTTCTTTTTCGATTTCCGAACTAAAACGGTGAGTTCTTTGATCTGAACAAATTCCAGGTTTTGGCCAGCAAACCAAAACGTATCTCCGGGATTGAGTTTACTCACAAAATACTCTTCCACCGTACCCAGATAGCCACCGGTAATGAACCGCACTTTCATCGAAGGGTCTCCTACAATCGTCCCGATGGACAAACGATGTTGTGTCGCTGATTTGCGATTGATGATCTTATAAATACCATCTTCCTGATACACTTTGGCATATTCATCGTATTCACCAAGTGTGCTTCCTCCTGTGGTAATGAAATCCAGTGCCCAATTCCATTCGACTGCAGTCAACAAGCGGTAGCAAAAGGTATGCTTAATTTCTTCCAGGATGGTCAGGGGCTTAAAACCTCCACTCACGGCCAGCGTGAGTAAGTATTGCACCAGTACATCCATGCACTTTTCCAAGGGCTTTCGGCTCTCAAACTGACCTCTGGATACGGCTTCTCTCAAGGCCGCCCCTTCCACCAGTTCAAGGGAATGTGTGGGCACAAAATAGATCTTGGAAAGCTCCCCCGGCCTGTGACCGCTTCGTCCTGCTCGCTGCTGAAAACGCGCTACGCCCTTGGGTCCCCCAACCTGTATCACCAGATCGACCGGTCGGAAATCGACCCCAAGATCAAGACTGGAAGTACAAACCACCAACTTCAGTTTTCCAGCATGCAAGGCATCTTCCACCCAGGTTCGCACATCATGATCCATGCTTCCGTGATGCATGGCAATGATTCCCGCCAGTTCAGGAGATTGCTTCAATATGGCCTGATACCAGAGCTCTGTTTGAGATCGAGTATTGGTAAATAACAGTGTGGTATTATTCTCTTGAATGATCGGAATGATCTTAGGCAGCAACTTCGTCCCCAGATGTCCGGACCATGGAAAATTCTCTACTTCATCAGGGAGGATCGACTCGATTTCAATGCGCTTGTCAATTTCTGCTCGAATGAATACCGCCTCTTTGTACATGTCCTCTCCCAGCAGCACCCTCACCGCTTGTTTCAGGTTCCCTATAGTCGCGCTGATGCCCCAGATCTTCAAGGGTTGTAAGGTCAGTTTCTTTAGCCTCGATAGGGCCAGCTCAGTCGCTACACCTCTTTTGGTTCCTATGATCTCATGCCACTCATCAACTACCACCGCTTTCAAAGATTTGAAATAGTTAGGATGATCTTTTTGGCTCAACAGAATATGCAAGCTTTCTGGCGTGATTACCAGGGCCTGGGGGGCATGCTTTTTTTGCTTTTGACGTTCAGAACTCGAAGTATCGCCAGTTCTCAGACCTACTTTCCAGGGCAACTCAATTTCATCGCAAAACTCCTGCATGGCCCGATGAATGTCTTTCGCCAATGCACGAAGTGGTGTCACCCATAGGATCTGCACTTCCGGCAGTACTTCATGCCGCTCATTATTCCGGAGGAATTCCAATACGCAAGGAATCCACATGGCGTAGGTTTTACCGCTTCCTGTGGGTGCATTGAGCAAACCGCTGTTTCCGGCCAGATAGTCTTGCCAGCAATTCCGCTGAAACTCAAAAGGCTCCCAACCACGTGATTGGAACCAGTCTTCTGCTACCTGTACCAGTTGTTTATCGTCGGTCACTTCAACAAAGTCATCAAGTCTTCAATGGTATTGGCGTCCGCAGCTACTTTATCGCGACGCCACCGGTGGATTCTCGGGAACCGAACGGCCACTCCCGATTTGTGTCGGGGTGACAAGTTGATCCCTTCAAAATGGATTTCAAACACCAAGGTAGGGGTTACCGTCCGAACCGGACCAAATTTCTCCAAAGTATGCTTTCGCACAAACTGGGTCACTTCATATAGTTCCTTGTCAGTGAGTCCTGAATATGCTTTCGCAAAAGGAACCAGCTCCCCTTCTTTCCATACCGCAAACGTGTAATCTGAATAGAGATCAGCCCGTTTGCCGTGCCCTTTTTGCGCATATACCATCACCGCATCAATGGTGTAAGGATCAACTTTCCATTTCCACCAGTCACCCCGTTTTCTTCCCGACAGGTAAGGAGATATTTTTCGCTTGATCATGAACCCTTCGGCATGGTGTTCGCGGGATTGTTCTCGCAATGTGGTCAATTCCTCCCAGGATGACCAATGTAAGGAATCAGAATATTTTAATAGCGGATCACTTAAGGATCGTTCTATCAATTCAGCCAACAACTTTCTTCGTTCTGCAAAGGGCAGTTGGCGGATGTCTTTTCCTTCGTGTTCCAGCAGGTCATAAGCCAGAATAGCCGCCGGGGCTTCTTTGAGGTGCTTTTTGGTCACATTTTTCCGTCCAATTCGGGTCTGTAGCAAATGAAAAGATAATGGAACACCCTCTTTGAATGGTAATAACTCTCCATCGATCACCGTGCCGTTCGGAAGCAGACCTACCAAAGGATGTAGTTCAGGGAATTTTTCTGTAATCAACTCCTCCCCCCTACTCCAAAGAAACAAGGTATTGTCCCTAATGATCAACTGACTTCTGATACCATCCCATTTCCATTCTGCGGACCAGTCCTCAGCTTTACCAAGATCACTCACTTCTCCTTCAATGGGATAAGCCAGATAAAATGGATAAGGTTTGGAGTGGGATTGCTCTCCTTCCTGAAAAAGTAAAGCGGAGAACGAGATGGTCTGCGGATCCCATTTTCCACTCAGCGCATAAGCCACATCAGAAGCTTCCAGGTCATAGAGATCTGCCAAAGCCTTTACAATCAGGTTTTGGGAAACACCTACGCGAAACCCACCTGTGATCAGTTTATTGAATACAAATCGTTCTCCTTCCGGAAGTTCGCTCCAGGCCTGTTTGACCTTAGTCGCTTTTTCCTCATCGGTTTTACCTGCTAAATCCATCAGGAAATCGATCCAATCCGTCAAAGAGCGATCAGGGCAGACTTGTTTTTGACGAGGCAAGACTAACGCAATCGTTTCCGCCAGATCACCCACCACATCGTAGGATTCCTGAAACAACCAGGCATCCAGCATGGCGACCTGCATGGCCCATTCGGCCAACATCCGGGAATTTACCTGACGCTTCGGCCGGCGATGGGTAAATAAAGCAATGGTCCACACGCGATCCGCTTCCGGTGCTGTCTCGAAATAGCTTTTCAGGTGTTCGATCTTAGCATTCGTCTTCGAGGTGTTTTCCAGCGCCTGGATCAATGCCGAAAATTGTTTCATATAAGCATAATTATTATCGGACAGCAATGGTTATCGTCAATCCCTGATCTCTTGTGCGGATTTCTTCCTAATTTAGATAGAGAAGCGCCTTTTTATGTCAAAAGTTGAATACTTCCATGTTTTCGAGTCCATCATCTATGGGCTGGTCACTGCTCGATTTCTGCAAGGGTGGTATTACATGATCAAAACCAAGGGCAATAAAAACTACTGGGCGCACCTGATGACCACCATCTACTTATTCGTAGGATTCACACAGCGATACTACATCGGCCTCAACAATCCTGGTTTTGAGTTGGTGACCAACTACAGTAGCTTTTTATTCATAGTTATCCTCACTCCATCCTTGTTCTTTTTCGTGGGCGTCATTCTTTTTCCTGATGAAAAGTATGCAGTGGATTATAAAGTGTTTTTCCAAAAAAGGCTGCGACTGTTTCTCGTGCTGTTTACATTTTTACTCATTCAGGCCACCATGATCAATATATCTACCGTCATGGCGATTCACGATCTAAGCCTTATAGAAGTCATCAATTCTCCATTGATCTTTGAAGCAGGATTGTTACTAACGAATATTACGCATCTGTTGCTGGCCTTGCTGAGTATTTTCGTCATCATTCGTCGAAATCTGAAATTGTATGAGATTGGAGTGCTGGGTATATTACCCTATTTCCTATACCTGATGTTTAAATAAGCGGCTCGATTTCAGGATTTCACTAATTTTCCTTCGTTAAAATATCAATAACTGCATGGCTCAATTGATCATCATCATGGGTGTTTCCGGAACTGGAAAAAGTACCATCGGTGAACTGCTGTCCGAGAAGCTTCAACTTCCTTATCATGACGCGGATGATTTCCATCCTGAAGCCAATGTGCAAAAGATGCAGCAAGGAAATCCATTGAATGATCAGGATCGAGAACCCTGGTTACAGTTGCTCTCCGACAAGCTGGAAGGCTGGTCAGACACAGGAACCATTTTAGCTTGTTCTGCCTTGAAAGAAAAATACCGACGGACCTTGAGCAAATCCAATCAACTACCGATCAAGTGGGTGCATTTGGTAGGGAGTTTTGAAGTCATTCGAGAACGGATGCTGACTCGCAAAAATCATTACATGCCCGAAAGTCTGCTGCAATCACAATTTGACGCGTTGGAAAACCCGACCAATGCCATTGATGTGAACATTGAAAACACGCCTAAGGAAATGGTAGCTGAAATTCTTGCGAAACTCTGATAAAGCTGCCCTTTTTCCTTCCCAGGCAAATTCGAACAACTGCTAAAGATCAATTCCCGACATAAGGAAAATCAGTAATCCTGGTACTAGGCAAGTCTATCTTCACTCGGAATCAATTGAATCCTGACCAACAGAAGTTGGCTATGTCTATCCAAATCCCAAAATCATGAATACCATTTTAGTACCTACTGATTTCTCTGACCTATCAAACAATGCACTTGAATTTGCCGTGGAGATGGCCAGATATGCTGTGGCGGACGTACAGGCGGTCCATTTTGTGGAAATCCTTCATGAGGAAGCAACACTCGTTACTGCAGATACGGCGGTGGTGGGAACCACGGACGAAACGCTTTTCAATATTCAACTCATGCGTTCTAATAAGAACAAACTACAAGAAATTACTAATCGCTTTGAAAACGACAGTGTCAAGGTAAAAGCTGATCTGGCCGGAAATGGCTTCTTAAAAGGCATACAGGAATTTGTTCGACAAAACGAAGTGAGTGCTATTCTGATAGGCACCACAGGCGAACAAAATCTACAGGAATTTTTCTCAGGGAACCACACAGAACAACTCATTGAACATCTGGATATCCCCGTGATCAGTATTCAGAAGAAAGAACACTTTAATGAGATCAAAAAGGTAGTGATGGCTTTTGATGTGGTTCATGAATATTATTCACCTTCCGCCTTAGTAAAAATGAAAGACGCGCTATTGAATTTTAACGCGCGTATACAAATGGTTACGGTAATTGAGGATCCAAAAAACAGAGATTTTGCTCAAGAGGCATTAGAAGAGTTGCGAAGAAGGATGCAATTGAATGAAGCTACCTTGCATGTACTTGAGAATACGGATGTAGAAGGCACTTTAAAAAACTATGTAAAAGAGCAAAATGCGAGTGCCATTGCACTATTAACTGAGGCTAAATCCGGTTTGTGGAGATTTGTTCAAGGCTCTCTTGCAACACACGTCACCAAAGATTTTGATATACCTGTACTGACACTGAATAAGAAGCATTTCGAGTAAATGATCAATTAATTCGTTTGCCGGTCTCCGTGCCTGCATCTTTATTTATAGATTTATAGAAGATACCGGACTTGATGCGGCCGGCCAGGCGTCGCCAAATAAAGTCCGGAATTCATTACTGCTCAACTTAAGTAGTCTCCGGATTGATCCATTTGGGCACTTCTGGTGCCTGGTAGTCATGCATAAGTTGCAAGAGTTCTTCTGGGTTATCCGAAATAAGTAACATCTCACGATTGATCGGCTTCAGTAATTCGAACTTAACCATGTCATCCACAAGTCTCACCAGAGCATCATAATAACCTGCAACATTCAACAGCCCGATCGGTTTACTATGCAATCCAAGTTGAGCCCAGGTAATGAATTCAAAGAGTTCTTCCATGGTCCCATAGCCTCCTGGCAGGGTAATCACTCCATCACAGAGTTCGCTCATTTTTTGCTTGCGTTCGTGCATAGAATTTACCATGATCAATTCACTCAATCCATGGTGAGCAATCTCCTTAGACCCGAGAAATCCAGGTAAAACGCCAATGGCTTCACCGCCAGCTTTCAACACAGCATCTGCTACCACACCCATTAAGCCAACCTGAGCACCACCATAAACTAATCTTATACCTTTTGATCCCATAAAAGCCCCTAGTTGCTCAGTGACCACCGGAAACTCTGGAGAATTACCCATGCTTGATCCACAAAAAACTGCTATGCTCTTCATAGCTCCGAAAGTAGCTCTTTTTCAATCATATAACTCCAACTCAGCATTCATTTTCGGGGGAATTCAATTGTCATAAAATGTCAACGTCTCAAAAGTTGGCACAGTGCTTGCAAATTGCTGGACATGGTTGAATCAAAATAAAAGGGTTATGAGAACACTTATACTTTTACTCGTATTATTAGCACCTGGCCTAACCCAAGCAAACCATGGCAACGGAAACAAGCGAGGTTGGTCAAGCGCAAGTTTCGTTTCAGAAGGACCTTTCAAGATCAAGGTCTTCATCAATGGAAGGGCGGTAAATTATCGTCCGCAGCATCAAGTGAATCAAATTCGATTGAGACCGGGCAATCATCGGGTACGGGTGGTCGCCTACGGTCCCAGACGCACCAAAGAAACACGGGATGTACTATCTATTCGTCCAAGAAGAGCCAATCAGTTTGCGGTTCGCTCGGCGGGAAGAAGAGGCGGATTGTTCCTTGATCCAATCGTCGTTGATCACACACGGAACCGAAGAGGCCGTTTGCACGATGTTCCTCCTACCAGAGGGCATGCCGTTGATTTTTGTGAGGATGCCCGATACTTTAACGCGGATCGATTGATCAATCAGATGAATTGTGAATCTTTTGATGGCAGAAAAGTACAGTTGGCCAAAAATGCCCTCCGATATACAAGCATATACGCCTATGACTTACAGTACCTGCTGGAACAGTTGACTTTTGACGATTCGAAACTCGAACTGGCTACATTCGCTTATACACGCGTCTGTAATGTGGAAGAATATTACCTGGTATTTGATGCATTTAGTTTCCAGTCAAGTGTGAGAAGATTGAAGCGCGCCACAGGATATAATTGATAGAATAATAGATAAATAAACTTAGGTGCTCGGAATCCTTCCGAGCACCTTTTTTAATTCATTCTTAATTTATCAATCCATTTATCTTTAATAGCCACCACGGCAATTCCAACCTTTTGATCTTTTGGAACGTCCATTAATTGAAATCAACTAACTACAAAATACCATCAATCCAATACTAAAGTTTTGAATAGAGAAACATCTATATGGGCCAGGCAACTAACAGTCATCCTATTTTTTAGTCCTTTTCTGTGTTTTAGCTAAGAACTAGAGGTAAAAGAAGTGCTCCTACCTGACCCTTCGCCATTTTTAGGTGAAAGCGAGTCAATTGCTTTATTAATTGAAACCAGATATTCTTCAGGAATTGTGGAATTCAATCTTGACAGTGTTCACCTGACCATCACAAATCCCAATGATTCCGTGTTTGAAATTCATGAGGCTACATCAAAAACAATCACCAATCAGAGAATCGACACACTCTTTCTGGATTCAAAGCTTGATTTTTCCAAATACGGTATATACAAAGTGAATGCCGACGTTTTCTATCGTTACAATTACAACCACAATATTTATCCCCGATCCAGAAGCGGTTTCAACTTTACCGGAAAAATACGCACAACAAAGCTTTCCTTGCCGATCGTACAGGGATTTGAAGAGGCAGCTCAAGAAACCTATTATTCCTACAGTCGGGACAGTATTCCCGGAGTTCCGGAGGCTTCATTTTACATCATTCAAGGAGGTGGAGATACACCAAATACGATAGGTTTTCCCGCTTGTTACACTTGTCAAAGTTTATTGACAGGGACCTTTGCACAATTTCATGGTTGGGGTGAAAACAAATTAGTATTCACCTATGACTTATCAGACTACTCATCGCTATCTGATCAGTTAAGTTTCAAGGTAAAACTGAGCGGACATAACCTGAATGTACCACATTGGTCAAGTCAAGTGCAAATCATGATGAAGGGCAATGCGGACCAACCATGGATCAAAATTTATGATTGGGCGGAAGATAAAGTTAATGAAATAGATGACAGAATAATCCATATCAATGATATCAGTAGACTTTTAAGAGCAAATGGACAGGACTATGGTACGGCCTTTCAGCTTCTGTTCCGCACAAAGTCTTTAAGAGATTTTTATCCCGAACTTCAGCTTTTCTACATTGATGATGTCATGGTTTTTGAGAGACCACCTATCGATGCTGCGATCGGAGTGGGTGAGGTTCCAGCTGTGGGAATCTTAACTGAAAATCTTGATCCTTTTTCCGCACAGATCATCAACCGCCGTACGAATGATCTCTCAGAAATTCCCATCACCATCCATATTACCCTCCCTAATGGAGATGTCCTCGAACATACGGAAGTAGTCACTGATACAATTGCTCCCGGGAAAACCATTAATTATGCATTCCAGCAAGGGGTGAATTTATCGGAAGTCGGCCCATATCAAATACAATTTTCGAGCAACATAGCAGACGACTCTGATAGCACTAACAATTATTCAAAACCTTATTTTACCGGCAAACTGCGACCCTATCAAGGAGATTTACCTTTTATTGTGGACTTTGAAAACGAGACCGATAATGAAATCCTTGTCGTTGAAGGACAAACAGAAAACACCTTTTTTACCGATGCTTTTAGCAGAGGATCTTCTTTTCGATTTGACGATGAATTCGGGAGCTACATATACTATCGAAATGCTACTGGATCCGGACGGAATGAAAATCTCATTTTTACAATAGATCTTTCCGATCACTCAGTGGGAGCTTACCAACCTGAGCTTTCATTCCGGTACTGGCACAGGGAATTCGGGTTTGGGACCAGAGAAGACGATGCCATTTCAATCCGTGGAAGCATGGACATGCCGTGGATACCTTTGTTCTATTTCAGAGACAATGAACATCAACTGATATACGATATCACCATTCCTAATATCAGTGATACACTGACCAACGATGACCAGGAATATGGTGAAAGCTTTCAAATCAAATTTGGTAGATCAAGCGAAATTAGCTTGAAACTTGATGACATTTTTTTTGGAGAAAATGTTTTATCCTCAGAAGGGGTTGGCACTTCTACTTTTTCATTTCCAAATCCCACACCTGATTATGTCGTACTATTGGATGAAAAATCTGTGATCGAGATAAAAAGTGTTCAATTGACAGATCTTCTCGGCAGAATCATGCCAATATCACTAGATAAGAAAAGTGATCAAAAAATTGAGTTGGACTTGCGCTCCCTAAAAAACAGGATATACTTCCTGACGTGGATGGAAAATGGAGAACGTCAGAGAAGAAAAATCATTCGGGAATAAAAAGAGGCTGTTCTAGTGCTTACTAAAACAACCTCTATATTTTTTCTTGCGATTAAGAAGGAACTGATTTTCCTTTCTCCAAAGCATCAAACAACAAGGCTACGATCTTTCCGATCAGGTCACCTTCCTGCTTCTCATTCAAAATTGGCAGATTGATTTCCTTATTCAGGAAATCTACGGTGTTTTCCTGCATTTCCGCTGTATCTGCTCCGGGCTCAATACCATCCGCAGCATCGGTCATGAATTTCGTAATTTCTTCCGGTAGCGCATCATCTAATTTGGCCAACACCAAATCCACTGCTTTCCGAATCAATTTCCCTTCGGCTTTTTCGCCTAACAAGGGGACGTTCACTTTCTTGTTTACTTCTTTGACTATCCAGTTAATCTGGGCTTCATCTAAAATCATGGTTGTATACGTTTAATGTTATAGAACGAATATCTCGAATATTCCGACCGAAACCCAGTGTGGGTTCTTGAATTTTTCAAAAACCTGCCTGATCCTATTTCTTATTTAGTAATTACAACTTTGATGGAATTGCTTTCAGGATCGATGTATTAAAATGTTTAGTTTTCCGTGCCTTTTAAATCCTGGACAGATGAAGAGAATCGCATTGTTAGTACTCAGCTTATTCCTTGTTCTTTATGTACAAGGTCAGCCCAACTTCAAAAAGACCCGAAAATACCTTGAGCAAGCACGGACAGATTGGGGTGTACCTGGGATGGCTGTTGCCATTGTCAAAGACGGAAATGTAGTATTTAGCGAAGGATTTGGGCAACTCAAAAATGGTGGCAAGCAGGATGTTGATAGGGACACGCAGTTCGCCATTGCTTCAAACACCAAAGCTTTCGTGGCCTCAGCGTTAGCCACCCTTGTCGCCGAAGGCAAAATTTCATGGGACGATAAAGTCACCCAATATCTTCCTTATTTCAGGCTCTACGATGCCTATGCTTCAGCAGAAACCACTGTGAGAGATTTGCTATGTCATCGGGTGGGATTAGGTACCTTCAGTGGAGATGTCATCTGGTACAAATCGGATTTTACTGCCGAGGAGGTGATCAAAAGAATACAATATATCCCACAAGC